>JAFKFI010000100.1 GCA_017307285.1 Alphaproteobacteria bacterium
GTTGGTATTCGGGGGACTTGCTCTCGTTCGGGAAGCTAGACATGCGCGCGCGAGACTATGCTCGCCGCCGGACCGTTGCCGCACTCGCGTTTGCGCTGCTGGCGCTGTCGGCCGGGCCGGCCGCCCGCGCGGCGGATGCGCCCTGCGATCAAGCAGCGCCGCCGCGGCAAGGCATCACCTATCTCTGCCAAGGCTGGAGCGCCGGCAAGGCGGAATGGTGGTACCATGTCAGCCAGGGCACAGCGATCATGCCTTATGCGTGGTTCATGGCGCTTGAGCAGGCATCGGGGACCGCGCTGTTTGTGGCACCCGACCATCTGGCGCGGCTCGGTTTTCTCGCCGATCCAAGCCCCAGCAACGCCGATCAGCTTCCGGTCGGTTTCGCCAAGCGAGACCTCGCTTTCTCGTCGACCGAGCCCTTCAAGTTTTACAATGGTCAATGGGTCGGCTTCGCCTGCGCCGCCTGCCACACCGGACAGGTCCGCTACAAGGGCGCTCAGATTCGCATCGATGGCGGACCGGCGCATATCGATCTTGAGGCATTCGGCAATGACCTGAAGGATGCGCTGACAAAGCTCAAGACCGACCCGGACAAGGCGGAACGATTCTTCCGCCGGATCGCGGCCGAGACCGACGGGTCGCCGCAGAGCTTGCAGAAGCTCAAGGACGATCTGACGGGCTTCCTCATCGCCTTTGCGAAGCGCGACGCGCTGTTCACAGCCGCGCAGGCCGCCTCGGCGGACCCGCCCGCCTCCGGCCTTGGGCGGCTGGACGCCGTCCAGCGCGGCGGCAATCTGATTCTGGCCGGGCCGCTGCTGCAATCCAAAAACTATGAGTCCAATACCGCTCCGGTCCGCTATCCCGCGCTGTGGGATACGCCCTATTTCGACTGGGTGCTGTACGACACCTCCATCCGCCAGCCGCTTGCCCGTCACATCGTCGAGGCGCTGGGGGTCGGTGCGCCGTTCGACCCGACCACGCTGCTATCCAAGCCGATTGTTCATGACGTGCTGATGAACAACGTCGTCAAGGTCCACCGCGCGCTGACCAAGCTCGAATCGCCGCTGTGGCCGGAACACGTGCTTCCTGCCATTGATCAAGGCAAGGTGGCGCACGGCAAGGAGCTCTATGAGGCCAAATGCAGCAGCTGCCACGCGCTTATCACTCGCGAGTCGCACACGCCTGACGGCGTCACCACAAACGATATCGTTCGGATCGACGTCACCAAGGTGCCTCTAGACGATATCGGCACCGATCCGCGCCAGGCGGCGACGCTGGCGACCCGTACCGTGTCGCTCGAGTCGATCAATCCCGCGGCACCACGTGCCATCCTCTATACCGAGGCGGTCAAGAAGGTGACGAGTGGTATCGTCGAACAATGGATGGCGAAGTCTATCGATAATCGTCGGGCCGCGGAGGAGATCAACGCGGGCCGGGCGAACGACATTCGCGGCAAATTCGTCTACCGCGCACGGCCGCTCAACGGGGTTTGGGCCATCGCGCCCTACCTGCACAACGGCTCGGTGCCGAACCTGCACGCATTGCTGCTGCCGGCGAAGGATCGGCCGAAAACCTTCTGGGTCGGCAGCTACGAGTTCGATCCGGTGAATGTCGGCTTCGAATCGACCATGCCGGTCGAGAACGGCTTCCCGTTCGACGTCACCAAGCCTGGCAATTGGAACACCGGGCACGAGGGGCCTCGCTACGGCACCGACCTCTCCGAAGAAGACCGGATGGCGCTGATCGAGTTTCTCAAGACGCTATAGTTTCGTCCGGCTACTCCGCCGCGATCGCCGCCGGCCGGGTGATCGTATCCGGCGTCAGCGTGCGCAGACGCGGCAGTACCTCGCGAGCGAAGAGGGTGATGTTCTCCACCGTGTCCTTGTGGTCGAGATAGCCGCCCTGGCCGAAGAAGAGGATATGGCCAATGCCGCCCATGCGCTCGTTGAAATCCTTGATCTGGGAGTAGACGTCGTCCGGCGTGCCGGCAAACACCGTGTCGCTCGCCATGAAATCGTCGAGCGACGCCTTGGTGCGGTCCTTACTGCCATCGTCGCCGACGAAGCGGTTCTTCACGCTGCCCGCCTTCATCAGCGCCACGTTGGCCGGAACCGCGTTGTAGCCCGGCGGATTGGTGAACGGCTCGGCGACCACCGGCGAGGTCCGCACATAGTCGGCGACCAGATTGGCGCGGCGGCGGCCTTCCTCGCGGGTGTGGCCGACGCCGATGATGGCGGCGTAGGCGAGGCGATCGGGGCCCGCCGTCCAGCCGAGTTCCTGCGCGCGCTTGCGGTAGGCGTCGAACATCGGTTTGGCGATGCCGCCCGACAGCAAGGTGCCGACCACGTGGCCGCGCTCCGCCGCCAGCGTGCCGGTGCCGGTGGAGAGGCCGGTCATCCAAACGGGGGGCGTCGGCTGCTGGATCGGGCGTGGCCAGATGTTGACGTTCCTGTAGTGGAAGAACTCGCCCTCCCAGTTGAACGGGCCGCTGGTCGTGCTCATCGCCTTAATGATGAGGTCGTGCGCTTCCCAGTAGCGGCGCATCAGGGTCGCCGGGTTGCTGTTGGCGGGCGCGATCTCGTATGGCGCGCCCTTCACCAGCCCCATCTCCAGCCGCCCGCCGGAGAGCACGTCGAGCCACGCCATCTCCTCCGCGACGCGCACCGGGTCGGGCCGGTTGGCGATCGGCGTACCGAGCGACAGCAGCCGCGCCTTCTTGGTTTCGCGCGCAATGATCGCCAGCGCCATCGGCACCGAGATGGTGAGGCAGGTCGCGGTGCTGTGGTGCTCGTTGACCATGATGTCGAGCCCCACCTCGTCGCACAGCGCGAACTCGTCGAGGTAGCGGTTTAGCAGTGTGTGCCCGGTTGCCGGGTCGAAGTTGGAATTGGGCAGCACGACGCGCAGCGAGCCGCGCTTGAGGCCTTCCTCCCAGGCCGGGTGAAACGCCATCTCCGAGAAGTACCAGACGCGCATGGTTCGGTTCTCCGCTCGGTCAGTTGGCCAGGGACGCGACGGCGTCGTCGAACGCTTCCGGCTGCTCCCAATGGGGAAAATGGCCAGCGTTCGGGATCACCCGCATCCTGGCATCTGAGATCGCCGCCCGGAAGCCCTCGCCGTATTCCGGCGTGACGATGCGGTCCTGCTCGCCCCAGAGTAAAAATGTCGGGATGTCGATGCGGTGCAGCCAGTGCTTGAGGCGCGGGTTGTGCATGTAGGGCTTCCAGCCGAACTGCGCGAAAGCCTGCTGGCCGCGCACGATCGCGGCGAGCTCGCTCTCCGGCATTTGCGTGTAGTCGACGGCGGCCTTCGCTGGATCGGCCCAGGCCAGCTCGATGAATTTCTCGCGCGGGATGGCGTGCATGTCGGCGATGTCGCGGTCGGTGACGCCGCCATGCTTCACGCCGAGCGCGTCGACCAGCACGAGACGGCCGAACCGGCGCGTGTTTCGCACCGCCATCTCGGCCGCGATCCAGCCGCCGAAGCAGGCACCCATGAGCGTCGCGTCGCGCAGGGCCAGACGGTCGGCGAGATCGAGATAGAGATAGGCGAGATCGTCCACCGTCATGAGCCAGTCCGGCAGCGAGGACCGGCCGTATCCGGGATGCGACGGCGCGATGACGCGATGGCGGCGGGCGAGCAGATCGAGCCACGGGCGCTCGGGTGCGAGGCCCTCGCCGGCGTGCAGGAACAGCAGCGGCGGTCCCTCGCCGCGCTCCTCCAGTTCCAGATCGACCCCCGCAATCGCCATCGTCCTAGCCATCGGCCGCTCCTCCTCGCCTCGTGAGGAGGCTAACCCACCATGTGCGGGGTGTCGAAAGTCGGCCGCGAGCGCGGATCGGGAGCGAGACGATCAGGTCATCTGCTTGCTGCCGAGATAGTACACCTCGATCGAGACCGGACCGAACAGCATCTGCGCCAGCAGGGCGTCGTATTTGTAGCCCGACGCGCCGCTATTCCAGGATGCCTGAGCGGCGTTGGGCGCGCCCGCCAGATTGGTCAGCCCGAAGCCTCTCGGCCTCTCCAGTTCCGTGATCCAGCCGTACTTGTCGGCCAGGAGCTGAGGCCCCAAGGCGCCGGCGGGAGCGCCGGCGGGAAGGGACAGATACCGGTGCGGCGGCAAGTTGTTGCGGTTGCCCAGCTGATGGCCCGCGCGCGCATTGCCGAGCTCGGCGCTGGACTGGACGGTCCAGCCAGGGAACACCCCACCGGCGCCATTCGCGACCCCCTGGGCATGGGCGGGCGGCATTGCCAGCGGCGGCTGGATGGTGACGCCAGGCAACGCTTGATAGGCGGTCCAAATGTCGCGCGATATTCTCCACATCACGAAATGTCCGGGCAAGATCCGTCCTCCGACGCGGTGAGTGGCCCGGGTGGGCGGCGGGCCACGGAACCGATAATCGTGCCATGATACTTCAACCAGAACGTTCATATCCAGCGCATCGGCAACTCATCCCGCGACGGTGAGCAGCCGGAGCTTCGCCGCGAGGTCGTCCCGCCGGTAAGGCTTGGCCAGCAGTGGCACGTCCCGCGGTACCTGCCGCTCGTTCACCGAAGCGGTGTAGCCTGAGGTGAGCAGCACCCGCAGGCCGGGGCGCAGCCGCCGCGCCTCCACGACCAGCTCCACGCCGCTCATCCCGCCCGGCATCACCACGTCGGAGAACAGAATGTCGATGCGGCCATCGCCCGCGAGCCGCCGCAGGGCAGAAGCGGCGTCGGAGGCAGTCAGCGTGGTGTAGCCGAGCTCGGTCAGGCTCTCCACCGCCATCGCCATCACGTCCGGCTCGTCCTCCACGACGAGGACCGTCTCGCCGGGCTCCGCGCAAGGCGGCGGGCCGGTTTCCGTGCCGCGCCGTTCGGCCGAAGCCGGTTGTTTGGCGCTCTCGGGCAGCAACAGCTCGACCGTGGTGCCGCGGCCCGGCACGCTGTCGATGTGAACGTACCCGCCCGCCTGCTTGCAGAAGCCATAGACCTGCGAGAGTCCGAGTCCGGTGCCCTGGCCCACCTCCTTGGTCGTGAAGAACGGCTCGAAGGCGCGGGACGCGACGGCCGGGTCCATGCCGGTGCCGGCGTCGCTCACCGCGATCCGGATATATCGCCCCGGCAGCGCGCCCGGCATGGTGGCGGTCTCGGCTGCGGACAGCACGCGCTTGCCCGTCGCGACGGTGATGGTGCCGCCGGCCGGCATGGCGTCCCGCGCGTTGGCGACGAGGTTGAGCACCGCTGATTCGAGCTGTCCGGGGTCGAGCAACGCGTGGACCGGCGTGGCCGCGACCGCGAGATCGATCGTCACCATCTCCGTCGCCGCGCCGCGCAGGACGGGCAGGAAGTCCCGCAGCAGGCGATTGACGTCGAGCACCTCTGGCCGGGCCATCTGGCGGCGCGAGAAGGCAAGTAGCTTGGCGATCAGCTCGGCCCCCCGCCGGGCCGCGGTCAGGCCGCTCTGGGCCAGCCGCCGTACTCGCTCCGCCCGCTCCGGCGCTCGCTCGATGATATCGAAATTGCCCATGATGATGGTCAGCAGGTTGTTGAAATCATGCGCCACGCCGCTAGTGAGCTGACCGATTGCCTCCATACGCTGCGCCTGGAGCGCGGCGGCCTCGACAACGCGCCGCCGACGCATCTCGTCTTGTGCCTGCGCCAGCGCCGCGTGGGCGTGCCGGGTGCGGCGCAGCGCCGTCAATGTGACGAGGAACAGAGCGATGGTCGCCGGAACGCCGAATAGCAGGTGGATCAGAGCCGTGCGTCGCCACCCCGACACGATCGCGGCAGTGGAGCGGCCGACCACGGTGTAGACCGGATAGCCCCGGACCTTCTTGTAAGCGTAGTGTCGTTCCGGCCGGCCCTCCTCGATCGTCGAGGGGCTGACATAGGTGCCGCTTTCCGGGCTGCGCGCGACCGCATCGAATAGCGGGCCGGGCCGGGCGAGTCTCGGCGGAACCCCCTCGATCGGCGGGTAGCGAGCGAGGATCTGCCCGTCCGCCTTCACCAAGGTGACAGTTCGCCCCGAATCGTCTCCGCCCTCCTCGCCGACCACGGCCTTCCAGAACGTCTGGAACAGCGAGGGGGCGACGGCGATGGCGACCACACCGTCGAACCCGCCATCCGGTGCTTCGCGGCGGTGGGCCACGCCGAAGAAGAGCTGGCCGTCCACGCGGCTGACCTGGACCTTGCTGATGAAGGTCCTTGTCTGGCCGTCCCGCAGGGCGACAAAGTAGTCGCGGTCGCTGTAGTCGATGGCTTGGTCGACCGGATCGGCGCCCGTCGCGACCAGCGCGTGTCCGGTGTTGTCGAGCACAAGGAACGAGTGCACCTGCGGCAGGCCGGCGATCATCCGCCTGAAACTCGTGTGCAGCGCCGACTCGTCGCGACGGATGGCATCGTCGTCCATGTCGATCAGCACGTCGTCGACACGCTGCGCGACCAGATTCTGGCTATCGAACACGCTGGCCGCGTGTTCGCGGGCGACTTCGGCGGTGCGGATGATGTCTCGCTCCGCCTCAGTGAAAACGGAGCGATAATTAAACCAGGAGACGATGACGAACAGCGCCACCGGTACGGCGATTGAGCCGACCAGCAGCAGCCGCAGCGGGCCGACCGCCGTGCCACCCATCCTGAACCGTACCACCTGACCGTCCCCCGGCAGCACCGCCTGCATGTCTTGCGCGCGGTGCCGCCGTCAACGGTTTCGGTGAATTTAGTTGCGGAACAGCTCCCGATCCCAGCCGGCGTCCAGCAGGTCGACCGTGAGGCTAGCGCAGCGCGGGATCGCCTCCAGCGCCTCGCGAACTGAGGCGAACACGCCAAAGGCGTGGGCGCTGCCGCCGTGCCAGAGGCCGAAGCGCCGCTCGGGGGAGGCGATCCCGCGCACGGTCCAGTTCTCCCCCTGGCAGGAGGCCATCAGCATGTCTTCGCTGACGCCGCCTGGCCCCTTGTGGAAGCTCACCCGGGTATGTCCCCGCCGCTGCTCGGAGCCTTCCCACTCCAGCGCCTCGGCGCGATCGCTCGTGGTCAGCCGTCTCGAGGTCCAGCGATTGGCAGGAAAGGGCAGGATTGTCGCATCGTCTTCGTTGGCTTGGCTGGGCATCACGCACCTGCTCACGACATCGGCCTCACAAAACCGTGAGATCAACGATACGTGAGCTTGTATGCGGTTGCAAGCATCTTTCGGATACAACCGTAATGGAAATTACGCCATCGTCAGCCCGCCCGAGACGCTGATTGTTTGCCCCGTCATGTAGCTGGCATCGTCAGAAAGCAGGAACGCGATCAGCCCTGGGTAGTCCTCCGGGACACCGATGCGCCTTAGCGGGATGGCCCGTGCCATCGCGTCGCCGATCTTGGCCCCGGCGGGCGAGGCGGCCTTGAAGCCGTCGAACAGCGGCGTGTCGGTGGGGCCGGGGCAGACGGCATTGAGCGTGATCCCCTTGCGCGCCAGTTCGCGGGCCAGCGTCTTGGTGAAGGCGATAATGCCGCCCTTACAGGCGGCATACACCGCCTCGCCGGAGGAGCCGACCCGTCCCGCATCCGACGCGACGTTCACCACCCGCCCAGCGCTTCGCTCGGCCATGCCGCGCAGCACGACGTGGTGCATGTTCATCGGACCATACAAGTTGATCTGGATTATCCGGTCCCACAGCGCCTGGTCGGTATCGAGGAAGTTCACCGGCACGTCCCAGCCGGCGATGTTGGCCAACCCCTCGGCCGGGCCGAGTTCGCGCTCGAACGCCGCCACCGCGCGCTCCACCTGGTCCCGGTCGGTGATGTCCACCGCATACGCATGGCCCCGCCCGCCGCAGCCCGCCGCGGTGTCCCGCGCGCCCGCCTCGTTGAGATCAAAAATGCCGACGATGCAGCCCTCTTCGGCCAGCCGAAGCGCGCTCGCCCGGCCGATCCCGCTGGCCCCGCCGGTCAAGATCACCCGCTTGCCTGATAGTCCGCGCATTCTTGTTCTCCCCCTTGCACTGTTCGCCAGCCAGAGGCGGAATAAAGTTCTGCCCTACGCCGCTAGGACTCGATCTCGTAGGCCGGAATTTATTCCGCCTCCTTCGGCGGCTTCCGCGCCTACGGATGGCGATCCCGCATATCCGACCCGCGCTCGCCTTCCTCCAAGTCGAAATCGTCGAGCTGGCCCATATGCACCGAATGGTCGCCGTGATGGCGCAGGATGTCGCGCTCGCGCGGGCCGGCGAGGCGGTCGATGATGTAGATGGGGTCGAGCTTTTCCGCCTCCGCCAGCGCCCGGGCGGATTGCAGGGCCTCCGAAACGCTCATCGGGCGGCCATCCGCGTGCAGCGCCTGGCGCGTCTCTTCCCGGTGGCCGCCCCGCGAGATGACGAACTCGAGCACGACGCGGCGCGGGTCGTCCTCCTCGAAGCGGCGCAACAGCACCACGTTGCGGCCGCCGGTCGGAAGCGGATCATGCGGCGCAAGCTTGCGGATCTGGGCCATCGCGGTTCCTCCTGCGAGGGAACGGCCTAGCCGGTTCCCGGTTCGGCAACCCTGTCCGAGAGCGCCTCCATGAACATAGCGATCATCGTCGCCATCGTCGCCGTGCTGCTGATCCTGGCACGCAGCATCCGCATCGCCTCGGAGTGGCAGCGCGCCGTGGTCCTGCGGCTCGGCCGATTTCACAAGGCGAAAGGCCCAGGACTATACCTCGTCTTCCCGGTGATCGACTCGGTTGCCGCCGTGATCGACATGCGGATCCTGACCACCACGATCACCGCCGAGCAGGCGCTCACCCGCGACACGGTGGCGGTCGGCGTCGATGCCATCGTCTTCTGGCAGGTGCGCGACGCCGAGCAGGCGGCCGTGCGCATCGCCGATTACCGCGAGGCGATCGAGCGTGTGTCGCAGACCAGCTTGCGCGAGATGATCGGCGCCTCGGACCTCTCGCGCATTCTGTCGGACCGCCACGCCGCCGACGAGCAGTTGCGCAACACGATCGCTGAGAAGACTGCGACATGGGGCGTCGGCGTCGTGTCGGTCGAGATCAAGGACGTGGTGATCCCGCGTGAATTGCAGGAT
Organism: Alphaproteobacteria bacterium; assembly: GCA_017307285.1. Lineage (GTDB taxonomy): Bacteria > Pseudomonadota > Alphaproteobacteria > Acetobacterales > Acetobacteraceae > JAFKFI01. The sequence continues at coordinate 9,031 of JAFKFI010000100.1, forward strand.
GCCATGAGCCGCCAGGCCCAGGCCGAACGCGAGAAGACCGCGCGGGTGACACTCGCCTCCGCCGAGCAGGCCATCGCCCAGCAGGTGCTGGAGGCCGCCGCGCTCTACGCCCAACACCCGATGGCGCTGAAGCTGCGGCAGATGAACCTGCTTTACGAAATGAACAAGGATCGCGGCACCACGGTGCTGATCCCGACCGACATGGCGAACAGCCTCGGCGAGACCGCCGCCGTCGTGCGGGCGCTGGAGCGGCCGACCCAGGCGACGGAGTCCTAGCTCTGGGAGCGCTGCGGCGCGATCCGTCCGGCCACCTCGTCGCCCGCGCCGCGCGGCATCATCGTGGAGAGCGGGGCGGCGAATAGCGCGACCACCGCGACCGCCACGAACGCCACGCTGAAATCGCCGAGTTCCGGCGATTCGTGGCCGTTCAGATGCATCGCAATCCCGAGGGTGGCGGCCCCGATCGAGATGCCGACGACCTGGCAAAGCTGCTGCGTGGTGCTGTAGAGGCTGGTCGCGGCGCTCATCCGCGCGCGCGGGATCTCGGAATAGGCCAGCGTGTTGTAGGCGGTGAATTGCAGCGAGCGGAAGAAGCCGCTGACCAGCAGCACGGCGTAGATCGCCGCTGCCGGCCAGGTCGGGCGGAAGCTGGCGCAGACGGCGAGGAGGATCGCGCTCAGCACGCCGTTCCAGATCAGCGTGTCGCGGAAACCGAACCAGCGGAGCGCGCGCTGCGCCACCGGCTTCATCACCAGCGCTCCGGCGGAGCTGGCGAAGGTCACGGCGCCGCTTTGTGCCGCCGAGTAGCCGAAGCCGAGCTGGAGCATCATCGGCAGCAGGAACGGGATAGCGCCGATGCCGATGCGGAACAGCGACCCGGCGAACGCCCCGACCGCGAAGGTCGGCTCCCGCGCCAGGGTGAAGTCGAGCAGCGGGCGCGGGTGGCGGCGCGCGTGCAGCCAATAGAGCACCCAGGACAGCACGCCTGCCCCGATCATGCCGAAGCTGAGCGCCGGCGCCACCACGCCACGGCCGACGGTCTCGAGGCCGAACAGCAGCGCCGAGAGCCCGACGCCGCTCAGCACCAACCCGCGGAAATCGAGCTTGCCCGCGCCCGGCTCGCGCACGTCCTCGACGAACAGGCTGACGAGCACGATGCCGAGCAGCCCGATCGGCACGTTGATGTCGAAGATCCAGCGCCACGAGATATAGGTCACGATCAGGCCGCCGATCGGCGGCCCGAGTACCGGGCCGATCATCGCCGGCATGGAGAGCCACGCCATCGCCGCGACCAGCTCGTTCTTCGGCGCGGTGCGCAGCAGCACCAGCCGCCCGACCGGCACCATCATCGCCCCACCCAAACCCTGCAGCACGCGGGCGGCGACCAGGAAGCCCAGGCTGTCGGCCCGTCCGCACAGCACCGAGCCCACGGTGAACACCGCGATGGCGGCACGGAACACGGTGCGCGTGCCGAACCGATCGGCCATCCAGCCGCTGGCCGGGATGAACACCGCGAGGCTCAGCAGGTAAGAGGTGAGGGTGACGTTCATCTGCACCGGCGCGGCGTCGAACGCGCGGGCCATCGTCGGCAGGGCGGTGGCGATGATCGTCGAGTCGAGATTCTGCATGAGCAGCGCGCAGGCGACGATCAGCGCGGTCAGGCGGGTATGGCGGGAGGTCTTCTGCCGGGCGATTCTCTGGGGGGCGGGGCGGATCATTCCCCCCATTGTCGCGCCGCCCGAGGCGGGCGGAAAGATCTCGCAGGGACAGATCAGGATTGCCGGTGTCTTGCAGTCCTTATATCAATACCTGTATAGAATTGGCGATGAAGCCGATTGCATTCCTGGGAAGCTCCTTGGACGACCTCCGAGGTTTTCCGGGATCGGCACGGCGGGATGCCGGCCATCAGCTCGATCGGGTGCAGCGTGGCTTCGACCCGACTGACTGGAAGCCGATGCCGGCAGTCGGGCCTGGTGTGCGTGAGATTCGTATCCGGGATGCGGCCGGCGCATTCCGGGTGATCTACACGGTCAGTCGGCCGGAGGCGGTATACGTGCTGCACGCATTCCAGAAGAAGAGCCAGCAAGCCGCCAGACGTGACCTGGATTTGGCAGAAGACCGGCTTCGCGGGTTGGTACGGAGGGCGCCAGAATGAGCCATGACAAATCACCGGCCTCGTTCGCCAGCGTGTGGGATGCCCTGGAGGACTCGCCGACCGAGGCTGCCAACATGCGGCTACGTTCGGAGCTGATGATTGCCGTGCAGCAGGCGGTTGCATCCTGGGGGATCACCCAAGCCGAAGCAGCGAAGCGCCTCGATGTCACTCAGCCGCGCCTCAACGATCTGCTGCGCGGCCGTATCGCTAAGTTCAGCCTCGACGCTTTGAGCCTGCTTGCCGCGCGCGCGGGTCTCATCGTCCGTATCGAAATCACCCAGGCAGCCGCATAGGGCCCGCTTATCGGCCTAGATGCTCGCGGAAAAACGCCACGATCGGCTCGATCGACGCCGTGGCGCGCGCCGCCTGTTCCACCACGACCAGCTCGATCTCGCCGCCAGCTTTCCGGTAGTTCGTCACGAACCGCTCCGGCTCGTTGCCCGAGATCGGCGCCTCGGGGTCGCGGTAGTCGTGGATGTTGTCAGGCCGGCCCTGTACCCAGAGCGCGGGCGGGGTGAGCACGGCTTCGGCGCGCTCCAGGGCGAGCATCGGGTTGCCCTCGGCCATCTTGGCCTCCGAGCCCCAATAGAGCTCGTGCTTCTCTGGCATCGGCACGGCCCAAGCCGGCGGTTCCGTCTGCTCGCGCAGCCGGCGCGCATGACGGTAGCGCGAGAGGGGATTAATCACCGGCCAAGCCATCGCGACACAGCGCACGCTCGCATCCTGCGTCGCGGCAGCCGCCTCGTGCAGCGGGATCGCGGCGTAGCGCGGGTCGTTCGGCCGCATCGCCGATAGCATGGCGAGATGCCCGCCGCTCGATTGGCCGCATAGCCCGATCCGGTCGGGGTCGACATGGAACTCGCTGCCTCGCGCCTTCAGCCAGCGGATGCCGTAGTTGATGTCGGCGAGCGAGGTCGGATAGCCGTCGCCAGCGTGGCGGAAATTGAGTGCGGCGACCACGAGGCCGCTGCGTGCCAGCGCCTCGTCCCGATCCTTGCACTCGGCGAGGTCGCCGCCGGTCCAGGCACCCCCATGTATGTCCATCACCGCGGCAAACGGACCCTCGCCGCGCGGCACGAACAGCCGCGCCATGAGCGCCTTCTCGCCATGATGCAGATATGCGACGTCCTGGGTCGTGAACTCGTGCGTACCGGTCGGCATGGGCGGTCTCCCGTGCGTTACGGCAGCAGCACCGTGCTGCCGGTGGTCTTGCGCGATTCCAGCGCCGTATGCGCGGCGCCGGCGTCCTTCAGCGGGAAGGTCTGGTTGACCTGGATCTTCACCGCCCCGTTGCGCACTACGTCGAACAGATCGTTCGCGGTCGCTTCGAGGTCGGCGCGCTTGGCGGTGTAGGTGGCAAGCGACGGGCGGGTCAGGAACAGGCTGCCCTTGGCGGCCAGGATCGAGATATCAACTGGCGGCACCGGGCCCGAGGCATTGCCGTAGCTCACCATCGTCCCGAGCGGCGCCAGGCTGTCGAGGCTCGGCATGAAGGTGTCGCGGCCGACGCTGTCATAGACCACCGGCACCATGCCGCCGCCGGTGATGCGCTTGACTTCGGCAGGAAGGTTGGCGTGGCCGATGATCGTGTGCGCCGCGCCGTGCGCGCGGGCGAGCTCGGCCTTCTGCTCGGTGGACACCACGCCGATCACGGTCGCGCCGAGGTGCTTGGCCCATTGGCACAGGATCAGCCCCACCCCGCCGGCCGCCGCATGCACCAGGATCGTGTCGCCGGACTTCACCCGATAGGTCCGCCGCAAGAGATATTGCGCGGTCATGCCTTGCAGCATCATGGCCGCGGCGGTCTTGAAGTCGATCCCGTCGGGCAGCTTCACCAGCTTGTCGGCAGCGATCACGCGCTCGGTGGCGTAGGCGCCGATCGCGCCAGCGTAGGCCACCCGGTCGCCCACCTTGAGATCGCTGACATCGGGGCCGACCGCCTTGACGGTGCCGGCGCCTTCCATGCCGAGCGTCACCGGCATGGCGGCCGATTTGTAGAGGCCCGTACGGAAATAGACGTCAATGTAGTTGAGGCCGACCGCCCCCTGATGCACCAGCGCCTCGCCCGGCCCAGGCTCCGGGGTGGGTACGTCCTCCCATTGCATCACCTCGGGGCCGCCATAGGCGTGAATGCGGATGGCCTTGGAACTCATGATGTTCTCCGTTGCGGGGCCGCCGTCTGGCCGGCGCGTCACCCGGCTGTTCGTGTGGCCTCGAGGTCAAGCAGGTAGCGCTTGGTATCGAGCCCGTCGCCGCCCGAGTAGCCGCCGAGGCCGGCGCTGGCGACAACGCGGTGACAGGGTATGAAGATCGGGATCGGATTGCAGCCATTCGCCTGCCCGACCGAGCGCGCCACCCCGCCGGCCACCGCGGCGATGTCGGCGTAGGTGCGGGTCTGGCCGTACGGGATGTCGCACAGCGCCTGCCAGACGCGCCGGCGATAGGCGGTGCCGCTCGGCGCCAACGGCAGGTCGAAGCTGTCGAGCGTGCCATCGAAATAGGCGTCGAGCTGGTCGACCGCGCGGCGCAGCAGCGGGGTCTCTTGCTGATCCCGCCCCCAGCCCCAATCGACGGCGACGATCGCCCCGTTCTCCTCCGAGACGGTGAGATCGCCGATCGGGCTGTGAAGCGAGAGCTGGGGCAAAATTCGATCTGATCCTCACTGCCTGGGCGGGATGGCAGACCCGGCCGGGGATCACTGTCAAGCCCGCGCTTACGGCCGGGGCTCGGCGGCGAGGTCAAGCGACAGCAGCCGAACCGCCGCCCGGTTCACCGGCGCGACTACCCCGCGCCGCTCCGGGTCCACTGGGCGGAAGAAGTCGAGCGCCAGGCGCAGCGTGCCGTCTTCAATGGCGGAGCGCGGAATGCGCAGCGCGAGGTCGCGCGCCTCGCGGTCGGGTAGATCGAGCTCCGCCAGGCGCTGCCGCCCGGCGCTCACGGTCACGCGGCGCGTGCCGCCCGCCCGCGTGGCGATGCCCTCGACCCGCAACGTAAGCCGCAAATCGCGGCCGGGCTCGACGCCGAGCAGCAGGCTGGCGCGCGGCCCCTCGGACCACACGCCGCCATCGGCCGCCACGCGCCAGCCGAAGCCGAGATAGGGTGCGAGGCTCGGCCCGGAGAGCCCGATTGCCGGCACATCGAGCCGCGCCGCCGCGCCGGTCGCGGCCACCGCATCGCCGGCGGGCATCGCCACGTCGCGGCCGCACAAGACCGCGCCGGCATCGCGCCGGCAGATCGCGCCTGGGCCCAGCAGCGCGGGCCGCAGCACCTGCTGCACGGCCGGATCGGTGAACAGCCGCACCTCTTTTGGGCGCAGCGGCAGTTCGAGTCCGTCCGACAGCACCTCCTCGCAGTTGAACCAGGAGGGCGCGCGGCCGACCCCCACATCGCCGAGCCGCATCCCGGCGCGCACCCCGGCGAGCAGCACCGGGCTGCTCAGCGCTCGTGAAGTCGGGTCGATGCCGCACCCCGGCGTCGGCAGCACGGTGAGCAGCGTGCCGCCCGAGGGCAGTGCCGGCAGCGTGCCGGCCTGGGCGATGCGGCCGGCCAGCGCGTCCTCGGCGGCAAGCCGCAGTGGTGTGGTGTCGATCACCTGCAAGACGATCGCGATGGCGAGCAGGGGCAAACGGAGCGGTGCCGGCATCTGGCACGCGGCAGCGACGGCACCAATGATCAGCGCGTAGCCAACCGGCCAGAACGCCCGGCCGGAGGCGCGGAACACCGCAAAGATGTCCTCCCAGGGCTTGGCACCGAGGTCGATCAGCTTGACGTGCCCGGCATAGACCCGGCTGCTCAGGGCGATCAGGGTAAGACCGGCAAGCACCGCCACCAGTCCCGGCCAGCGTCGGAGACCGCCCAGCTGGGGCAGGGATGCAAGGATCAGCAGCAGGCTGCCGGCGCCGAGATAGCAGAAGCCCTCGTACTGGCCGCCCGTCGCGTCGATCACCGGCAGGCCAGGGCCGAACAGGCCGGATCGCTGCGGCCAGAACGGCGACAGCAGGTTCATCGAGTAGGTGACGAACCCCTTGTCGCCACCGCCCAACGTGCCGGCGAGGACGACGAACACGATCACCGGCACCACGCAGGCGACCAGGTAGGGCAGCCAGGCGTGCCACCACTCCGGGCGGCGTCGGATCGTCGTCTGCACTGGTGCGGCGGCGAGCGTCGCCGCACTCGCCATGAAGAGATACGGGTGACACAGAATGGCGACCGTCAGCACCGCGCCGGCTGCGACCCAGCGTCGACGTGTCGCGCCCTGCAGCAGCCGGAGCGACAGGCCGAGCGCCAGCAGGATCAGGAAATGCCCGCACAGATTGACGTGGCCGATGCGGAACAGCAGCGCAGGGAACAGCCCTGCCAACACCGCGACCGTCACCGCGCCCGCCAGCGACCGGCTTAGCGCGCGGAGCGCATACACCGCCGCGACCGGCTGCAGCACCCAGCAGCAGGCGAGCCATGCGCCGAGCAAGTTGACCGGCCTTGGTGAGAGGAGCTTCGCCAGCAGCGAGAACAGCGGGTTGCTGTCGGTCAGCGCGACGCTGACGCCGTGCGGCCAGAACAGGTTTTCCGCGAACAGCGGCGGGAAACGCCATGCGTCCTGCTGCAAGGCAAGGTGACCGGTGAGGCCCTGCGCCATATCCCCGGCGGGCGAGCGCCACAGTCCGCCCGTCCCGGTGATCGCGTCGAGCGGCATCAGCGTGAACAGCAGCACGACGCCGCAGGCCAGCGCGACAGCGTAGGCGGCGGCTTTCCCCGCCGGCGTGTCGCGCGACATGCTACGCTCGGCGGAGAAGAAACGTGGAGGAGGAACGACCATGTCAGATCGCGCAGCCATCGACCGCCTTCTTTCCGATGCAACGGCCAAGGGAGAAATCGCCGGCGTCGTCGCCGTCGCCGGGACCGCGAGCGGGGAAATCTACGCGGGCGCCGCCGGCCGGCGCGACCTGTCCAAACCCGAGCCGATGACGGTCGATACGGTGTTCTGGATCGCCTCCATGACCAAGGCGATCGTCTCCGCCGCCGCCATGCAGATGGTCGAGCAAGGCAAGGTCGGGCTCGACCAGGATCTCGGCGGCATCCTGCCGGACCTCGCGAACCGGCCGGTGCTGGAGGGATGGGATGCCGACGGCAAGCCGCGCCTGCGCCCGGCCAAAGGTGCGATCACCTTGCGGCATCTCCTGACCCACACCGCCGGGCTCTGCTACGAGATCTGGAACGCCGATATCGCGCGCTACCAGCAATATGCCGGCATCCCGAGCATCACGACCTGCGAGATCAAGGCGCTGACCACGCCGCTGGTCGCCGACCCCGGCACGCAATGGAATTACGGCATCAACATCGATTTCGCTGGCAAGCTTGTCGAGAAGCTGAGCGGCCAGCGGCTCGACGCCTACCTGCAGGACCACATGTTCGCCCCGCTCGGGATGCGCGACACCGGCTTCAAACTGCGTCCCGACCAGCGCACCCGTCTCGCAGCCATGCACGCCCGCTCGCCCGATGACGGCAAGCTCACCACCATTCCTTTCGAGATGCCGCAGGAGCCCGAGTTCCACATGGGCGGCGGCGGCCTCTACTCGACGGCGGGCGACTATCTCACGTTCTGCCGCATGATCCTGAACCGGGGCACGCTCAACGGTGCCACTGTGCTGCGGCCCGAGACGGTCGCGCTCATGGGGCGCAACAACATGGGCGACATCAACGTGACCAAGCTGGTCACGGTGGCCTCGACCGCCTCGTACGACGCCGAGTTCTTCCCCGGCATGGTCAAGAAATGGGGTCTCGGGTTCATGATCAGCACCGAGGCGGTGCCGTCCCGCCGTGCCGCCAACAGCCTGACCTGGGCCGGCCTCGGTAATACCTATTTCTGGATCGACCCGGCGAGCGACGTGGCCGGGGTGATCCTGACGCAAAGCCTGCCCTTCGCCGACCCGGCGGTGCTGCGGTTGTACGATGCGTTCGAGGCGGAGGTTTATCGGGCGGCTGGGGAGCGCAAAGCCGCTTAACGAAGCGGGCGTCGGTTCGCCCCGTGTCTGGCCGCAACCCCTCCCCCAACCCCCTCCCACAAGGGGAGGGGGCTTTCTTCTCCCTCTCCCCTTGCGGGAGAGGGCCGGGGTGAGGGGTTGGTTCACGCCCGCTCCTGCGGCGCCAGCAGCAGCCGATTGACCCGCTCCAACGCCGAAAACGTCGCCGCCCAAGCGCGCCCGAAAGCATCGGGAGTCGTTCCCCGCGAAGCCAGCGCCGCGCCGATTTCCGCCACTGTCCGCTTCCCATCCACCAGCCGCAAAATGGCGGCGGCCAGCCCCGGCAACGGCACCGGCGCGCGGAGGCCGTCGAACAGGAAGGGAAGCGTGCCATCCGGACGGATATGCTTGGCCAGTTCCTCGCCCGGCATCTCCCGTGCGATCGGCACCGCCTCGGGTCGGGTCGGGTCGGCAGGTTCCACCCTCTCGCCCGCCCGCCGGCAATAGACGACATGGGTGCTGATGTTGCCGACCAGCGCCTCGGCCAGCGCCGCCCGCGAGACCGGATCGAGTGCCGCGGCGCGGGCGCGCAGCTTGGGGTCGGGCAGCCAGGTCGCCGGGTCGTAGCGCATCGGTTCCATCCAGCAAGTCACATGGAGCCCGGCCCGGTCGAGCAGCGCGTGCAGCGCCGGGACGGTGAAGGATACGTCCCGTGGGTTGAGCAGCAGGTCGTAGACTCCCGCCTCACCGCCGTCGATATGGTCGGCGAAATAGGCGTTACGCCGCAACCAGGCACTCTCGGGCAGATGCCGCAGCACGCGGCGCGCGACGTCGAGCCGGGCGGGGGGCGCTTCCTCGGGGGCCGCTAGCAACCGCAGCGCGTCCTGCGCCATGTAGACCCCGGTGCGCCCGTGAGGGGCGTAGACCATCAGCCCGAGCCCGCCGCCGGGTGCGAGGACGGACAAGAGCGCCTGCAATCCTTCCGCCGGGTCGGGCAGGTGATGCAGCACGCCGCAGCAATCGATGTAGTCGAATGGCCCCAGCCCGGAGCCCGGCAGGTCGAGCAACGAACGCCGCTCCCAGGCGATGTTTTCCAGCCCTCGCGCCTCGGCGCGTGCCCGCGCGATGGCCTCAGCGGCGGCCGAGCGGTCGAGCCACGTCACTATGCCGGGCCGCCCGGCGCGCGCCATCTGCTGCGCGAGCATGATGGTGGCATCGCCGGTGCCGCCGCCCGCGATCAGCGCGTTGAGCGGCCGGGTCGCCGGCCGGCGGCCCCCGAACACCCAATGGTCGATCTCGCGCAGGTGGCCGGGGCTGCCGACGATCAGCCGCTTGGCCTCCTCGCGCGGGTCGCGCTTCGGGTAGGGATAGGCCTCGTACTGGGCCGCCAGCTGCGCGTCCGTTGCGTCGGTCATGGCGGGGAGGCATAGACCGGCCGCATGGCAGAGGCCAAGACACGGGGGTATTTCGGCATCGGCGTGGAGGGTGTCTCCAAATCCGCCAATGTCGGCGCGCTGCTGCGCACCGCGCATGCCTTCGGGGCGGCGTTCTGCTTCACCGTGGGCGCGGGTTGGGACGCCCGAGAAGGGCGCCTCGCAGATACCGCCGACACGCCGGGCCACGTGCCGCTCTGGCGCTTCTCCAGCATCGAGCAACTCGGACTGCCCCAAGGCTGCATCCTCGTCGGCGTCGAGCTGCTGGACAGCGCCACGGATCTGCCCTCCTTCCGCCATCCTCTGAGTGCCGCCTATGTGCTCGGGCCGGAGCGGTCCGGGCTGTCGCCCGCCATGCTCTCCCGCTGCCGCCATGTCGTCCGCGTGCCGACCCGCTTCTCGCTCAACCTGTCGGTGGCCGGTGCGCTGGTCCTCTATGACCGGCTGTTGCAGCACGGCCGCTTCGCCGAGCGGGCCGTGAGCAGTGCCGGACAACCTGGAGCAGCACCCGCGCGGCTAGGCCACGGCGCCCCGCGCTTCCGGCGCAATGTCCCGGATTGGGCGGTCCGCGAGGAGGAAACCTGACGGCGCGCTTGTTCCGCCGCCGCAGGCGCCGTATCTCTGCGGCCATGCCCTTTCGTCCGTCCCTCGCCGTCCGCTGGCTGGGTCTGTCTGCCCCGGCCATTCTCGCTCCGACCATCCTCCTCAGCTTGGCGCCACCGCCCGCCGCGGCCGCCCCCAAGCATCACGCGCCGGCCAAGGAAGCGCCCTCCACGGCCAAACAGCTTGGCAAGTTCGATGATTGGACGGCGGTGACGCGAGAGGAGGGCGGTCAGACCGTCTGCTATGCGTTCACCTACCCGACGACCTCTGTGCCCAAGCTGTCCGGCCGGGGGAAACCGGTCCTTACGGTCACCGAGCGGTCGTCCGGCCGCGACGCGGTGGCGTTCAGCGCCGGGTTCGCTTTCGCCGCCAACGCCGAGACCAATCTGCAGGTCGAGCAGACCAGCTTGCCCTTCTACACCGCCGGCCGCTTCGCCTTCGCGCGCGACGGGGCGGCGGCGGTCGAGGCGTTTCGCAAGGGGCGCGAGGCAACCATGCGCTCGCCCGTGCCGCGCGGCGCCCCGGTGTCGGACACATTTAGTCTCAACGGCTTTTCCGCCGCCTACGACGCCATCACCAAGGCTTGCCCAGCAAAATGAGCGGCAGCCTCACCGCCGAGCTGACCGAAGTCGAACGCGACCGCATTCTGGCGAAGTCGGTCCTGTTCGCCCCGCCGCCGGCGCGGCTCGCGGATGGCAGGCGCGACCTCGTCGGATTGTCGCGCGCCGAGCTCGCCGCCGAGCTGGCCGAGATCGGCGAGAAGCCGTTCCGGGCGAAGCAGCTCTGGCACTGGATCTATCACCAAGGCGTCACCGATTTTTCCCGGATGTCCTCGATCGCGCGCCCGCTCCAGGAGAAGCTGGCCGAGCGGTTCGTCATTGGCCGCCCCGAGGCCGCCACGGTGCAGACCAGCGAGGATGCGACCAGGAAGTTCCTGTTCCGCTTCCGCGACGGGCAGGAGGCGGAAACCGTCTATATCCCCGACCGCGAGGAGGATCGCGGCGCGGTCTGCATCTCGTCGCAGGTCGGCTGCACGCTCTCCTGCCGGTTCTGCCACACCGGCACCCAGGCGCTGGTGCGCAATCTTGGCGCCGCCGAGATCGTCGGTCAGTTCATGGCGGCGCGCGACGCCTATGGCGAGTGGCCGAGCCCCAAGGGCGAGACGCCGCGGCTCCTATCGACCATCGTGCTGATGGGCATGGGCGAGCCGCTCTACAATTACGAGAACGTGGCCAAGGCCATGACCATCGTCATGGACAACGAAGGCATCGCCCTGTCGCGCCGGCGCATCACCCTGTCCACTTCGGGCGTGGTGCCGATGGTCGAGCGGTGCGGCTCCGAGCTCGGGGTCAATCTTGCCGTATCGCTGCACGCGGTGCGCGACGAGCTGCGCGACGAGTTGGTGCCGCTCAACCGCAAATATCCGATCGCCGAGCTGATCGCGGCGTGCCGCCGTTACCCCGCCGCGTCCAATGCGCGGCGGATCACCTTCGAGTACATCATGCTGCGCGGCGTCAACGACACCCCAGCGGACGCGCGGGAGCTGGTGCGGCTGATCGCCGGGATTCCCGCCAAGGTGAACTTGATCCCGTTCAATCCCTGGCCCGGCAGCCGCTTCGAGGTCAGCACCAAGGCGGCAATCGATCGGTTCGCCGGGATCGTGATGGACGCCGGTTTCTCTTCCCCGGTGCGCAGCCCGCGTGGGCAGGACATCCTGGCGGCGTGCGGACAGCTGCGCACCGCCAGCCGGCGGAGCCGGGATGAGGGCGAGAGTCGAAGGAGCCGGCCGGCTGCCTGAGGATCGCCCAGCCGTTCTGCCGCTGAAGCTGCTGGCGGCGGCGGGATTCCTCTCCTCTGCGGGTGCCCGCATCGTCGATCCGCTGCTGGCGCCGATCGCCAAAGATTTCCAGGCGACGGTGCCGCAGGTCTCCATTTTGATTGCCGCCTTTGTACTGCCCTACGGGCTCAACCAGATCATCCTCGGCCCCGTCAGCGACCGCTTCGGCAAGTTGCGGGTGATGCTCGGCGCTCTCGTCGGCTACACGGTGTTCACCGGCGCCTGCTCCCTGGCCGGCAATCTCTCGGCCCTCACCGTGCTGCGAGCTTGTGCCGGGGCATCCAGCGCCGGGCTCATCCCGGTTTGCCTCGCCTATATCGGCGACGCCGTGCCTTACGCCATGCGGCAAGTCACGGTCAGTCGGTTCCTCACCGGCGTCGTGCTGGCGCAAACTCTGTCGGGGCCGATCGGCGGCCTGTTCGGCGATCACGTCGGCTGGCGGGGCGTCTTCGTCCTGCTGGCAATCTGCGGCGCGGTGGTCGCGGCAAGCCTCGCGTTGCGGATACGCTCCCTGCCGGATCGGCGGGGTCTGGCGAGCTTCGAGCGGGCGAACTACGCGGCGATGGCGCTCACGCCCGTCGCGCGCAAGCTTCTGCTGGCGACGGTGATAGAGGGCGCGCTGTTGCCGGGCTGCTTCCCGTTCATCGCGCCCTATCTGAGCCATCAGTTCGGCCTATCCTATGGCGTCGTCGGGCTGATTCTTGCTGCCTTCGGGATCGGTGCGTTCGGCTATACCCTCTATGCGCGCAGCCTGATCGCGCATCTCGGAGAGAGCGGGCAAATTCTTCTAGGCGGCGGTGTGATCGCCGGCGTCCTGGTGCTCGGGATGCTGAGCCCGAGTTGGCTCGTGTTCGTGTTGGTGCAGGCCGGAATTGGGCTCGGCTATTTCGCGTTGCACACCGTCATGCAAGCGCGCGCCACCGAGCTGTTGCCGGACGCGCGCTCGACGGCGGTATCCACCTTCGTGTTCCTGTTATTTCTTGGGCAGGCGATCGGCGCATTGGCAATGGGCGCCGCGATCGGCGCTTTCGGTTATCAAGCGGCGTTCCTCGGCTGCGCCGCTGGCATTGTGATGCTGACGCTCTGGCTCGCCCGCTTCATGCGCCGCACCACTCAGCAGGCTGATGGCGGTGATGGGCTGGTGGCGAAACGGAGCAGGCAGGCGCCATAGCGCTGGGCAAATGCCTGGCTACCAGCCGCGCCGTGGCCGGCAAACCCGGCCGGCCGGTCGATCAGCAGCAAGGCGCCGATGTGAGGACGGAGCGCATCGAGCGCCCGCACCCGATCGTCGAGGTCGCCGGAGTACAGATCCCCGCCGAACTCCGCGACGGCGAGCCGCAGATGGGGCGCGTCGGCCTCCTCGATGATCCGTTGCAGGTCATCGGCCTGTCGCAGATGAAGCGAGCTCGAGGCGGTGCCCTGCGCTGCTGGCGAGAATGCGATCACCACGTCCGCAGCGCCGGCGGCATCGAGCATTTGCAGGCTGGTCCAGCCACCGCGCGACTCGCCCCCCGCGACGATGCGCCGGTAGCCCATCCGGCGCAGGTCCGCCAACCCGTCGCGCAGCCATCCGGCGGCGCGGTTGGGCTCGTCGGCCAACGGGTAGCGGTCGAAGCGGATCACGTCGAACCCGGCATTATTGAACGGCCGCACGTTTGCCTGCGGCTGCTGGCCGCGATTGTCGGTGTCGATCGCCGGCCCCTTGCCGTGCGACCAGACATAGACGCCCGCGGCCGCCTGCGGCCCGTGCCAGAAATACCGCTCGTCCGGCACGAAGGCGTAGTTGCCGGTGCTGATCAGCGGCCCCGGTGGCGACGCCACCTGACGCGGCCGGTTCTGCCAGACCACGTCGAGGTTCTCGGCATAGACCGTGCAGTTGGCCCCCCCGATGCTCGCGCAACGCTGCACGGCCACCGAGCGCGCGACGTCGAGGCTCGGTGCTGGCCCGGCCCAGGCCGCGCGGCCGTTTGTCGAGACGGCGAAGGCGCGCGGCAGGTTGGCGATAAGGAACTTGCCGTATTCCGCCCGCCCGGTCGCGTCGAGGCCCGGCACGGCGGCAACGTCGAGGATCGGCTGCGCGGCGGCGGGGAAGGGGAGGGCGAGCGCCAGAGCGGCGAGGATCGTGCGGAGTCGCATGGCGCCAGCTTGCGCGGAATGGCTTCCGGGGGCTACTCCCCGGCCGCCTGATTGCCCCATCGGAGACCGCCATGCCCGCGAAGGATGTCAAGAAAGTCGTGCTCGCCTATTCCGGCGGCCTCGACACGAGCGTGATCCTGCGCTGGCTGCAAACCACCTATGGCTGCGAGGTGGTCACATTCACCGCGGATCTCGGCCAGGGCGAGGAGTTGGAGCCGGCGCGCAAGAAGGCCGAGATGTTCGGCGTGAAGGAAATCTTCGTCCGCGATCTCCGCGAGGAGTTCGTGCGTGATTTCGTGTTCCCGATGTTTCGGGCCAACACGCTGTACGAGGGCCAATACCTGCTCGGCACCTCGATCGCCCGCCCGCTGATTGCCAAGCACCAGATTGAGATCGCGGAACAAGTCGGCGCTGACGCTGTGGCGCACGGAGCTACCGGCAAGGGCAACGACCAGGTGCGCTTCGAGCTCGCCTATTACGCCCTGAACCCGGACGTGAAGGTGATCGCACCATGGCGCGAGTGGGATCTCTCCAGCCGCACCAAGCTGATCGAGTTCGCCGAGGCGCATCAAATCCCCATCGCCAAGGACAAGCGCGGCGAGGCGCCATTCAGCGTCGACGCCAACCTGCTGCACTCCTCGTCAGAGGGCAAAATCCTCGAAGACCCCGCCGTCGAGCCCGACGAGATCGTCTATCAGCGCACCATCCGCCCCGAGGACGCGCCGGACCGTGCCGCGGTCATCAGCATCGATTTCGAGCGCGGCGACCCGGTGGCGATTGACGGCGCCGCGCTCTCGCCCGCCGCCGTGCTGACCCGATTGAACGAGCTCGGCCGCGCCAACGGCATCGGCCGGCTCGATCTGGTGGAGAATCGCTTCGTCGGCATGAAGTCGCGCGGCGTCTACGAGACGCCGGGCGGCACGATCCTGCTCGCCGCCCATCGCGGCATCGAAAGCATCACGCTCGACCGCGAGGCCGCGCATCTCAAGGACAGCCTGATGCCGCGCTACGCCGAGCTGATCTACAACGGCTTCTGGTTCAGCCCCGAGCGGCGGATGCTGCAGGCGCTGATCGATGAAAGCCAACACTCCGTCACCGGCCGGGTGCGGTTGAAGCTCTACAAGGGCAACGCAACGGTGATCGGCCGCGAGAGCCCGAACAGCCTCTATTCGATGGAAGTGGTGACGTTCGAGGACGACCAGGGCGCCTACGACCAGTTCGATGCGGAGGGATTCATCAAGCTGAATGCACTGCGGCTGCGGCTTGGTGCCCGAGCCGGGAGGCGCGGCGGCGCGACCTGACCAACACATCGCTGCTAGCCCGCCCGGCATGGACGACATCGAACACTTGGTATCGTTGGTGCTGGACATCGAGCACCCGATTGGAATTTGTCCCGTTGTGCCCGGCCGCATCCGAGGGGCAGCGTTCTTTCCGGGAGGAACCGGCGTGGTGGTGGGGAATGATCCTCGGACCATGACAGCGGGGCGCACCTTGCCCCGCAGCGGTGTCCTGATCCTGGGCCACAACTTTCACAATAAGGCCAATTACTGTAAGACAGTGCAGCGTGGGGGCGAGATCGACCGAAACGCGACCTGGCGTGCGCTTTTGCAGTTTCTGCACAGTTGTGGGATCGATCCAGAGGCGTGCTTCTATACCAACGCCCTGATGGGTCTTATGGACAAAACTGGCGCGACGGGGCCTCATTGTGGACACCGGGTACCTGCGTTTCGGCAAAGTTGTCATCGCCTGCTCTGCGCCACGATTCATCTGCAACGGCCGCGACTCATCCTGACGCTTGGCCGCCCCGCGACCCGCTTCCTGGGTGAAGCCCTTAATGACTTGGAACCTTGGTCGCGGATGTCATCCTTTCCCCGCTTCGACTCGGGTGAGCTCTGGCGCGCAGGCCTCGGCTTGCCCAGGGTTGGCCTGCGTCGGTTCGCAGCTGTCGCGCTGGTTCATCCTTGCTTGCGGGGGAGCAACCTTCGGCATCGCACATATGGGGGGCGAAAGGGGGCGGAGGCCGAATTGGCGATGACGCGGGACGCTATGCGGGCTTGTGGAATGCTGTCCGGCGGCGACGCGGACGTGGCTGGCTGATCGAAAACACCCTCAGCCGTTCAGCAGGCGCTTCTCCGGCCGACCCATTCAGCGAAGCCGTGTGCCGGTCCAATCAATCGTCAGCCGTTCGCCGTACCAGCACCTCGCGCTTACCCACATGGTTCGCCGGTCCGACGATGCCTTCCTTCTCCATCTGCTCGATCAGCTTGGCGGCGCGGTTGTAGCCGATCGACAAGTGACGCTGGATGAACGACGTTGACGCCTTGCCCTCGCGCGCGACCACCTGCACCGCCTGGTCGAACAGGCCCTGCTCACCGTCCGACGATCCGGCCAAGCCGGGCAGGCCAGTCATCCCGTCGTCGTCCTCGGCCTCCGTCACCTCCTCGAGATAGGCAGGTTCGCCCTGAGTGCGCAGGAAGCTCACCACCTCCTCGACCTCGCGGTCGGAAACGAACGGGCCGTGGACGCGCGTGATCCTTCCGCCGCCGGCCATGAACAGCATGTCGCCCTGGCCGAGCAGCTGTTCTGCACCCTGCTCGCCGAGGATCGTACGGCTATCGAACTTGCTGATCACCTGGAAGCTGATGCGGGTCGGAAAGTTGGCCTTGATCGTGCCGGTGATGACGTCGACCGACGGGCGCTGCGTCGCCATGATGACGTGGATGCCCGCCGCACGGGCCATCTGCGCCAGGCGCTGCACGGCCTGCTCGATTTCCTTGCCGGCGACCATCATCAGGTCGGCCATCTCGTCAACCACCACGACGATGAACGGCAGCGTCTCCAGCGCCAGCGGCTGTTCCTCGAAGGTCGGGCGGCCGGTGTCGGGGTCGAAGCCGGTCTGCACCCGCCGCGTCACAACCTCGCCGCGGGCGCGCGCCTCGGCCACCCGCTCGTTGTAGCCGCCGATGTTGCGTACGCCGAGCTGGCTCATCGAGCGATAGCGCCGCTCCATCTCGCGCACCGTCCATTTCAGCGCGGTGACGGCCTTGGCGGGCTCCGTCACCACGGGCGCCATGAGGTGCGGGATGCCCTCGTAGACCGAGAGTTCGAGCATCTTCGGGTCGATCAGGATGAGGCGGCACTGATCCGGCGACATCCGGTAGAGGATGCTGAGGATCATCGCGTTGACGCCGACCGACTTGCCGGAGCCGGTGGTGCCCGCGATCATCAGATGCGGCATCCGTGCCAAATCGGCGATCACCGGCGCGCCGCTGATCTCCTTGCCGAGGGCGAGTGTCAGCCGTCCCGAATGCTTGTTCCAGTCCTCGGTGGCGAGGATTTCGGAGAGGAACACGGTCTCCCGCTTGGCGTTCGGCACCTCGATGCCGATAACGTTGCGGCCCGGCACGGTGGCGATGCGAACGGCGGTGACGGAGAGGCTGCGGGCGATGTCGTCGGCGAGCCCGATCACCCGGGCGCTGCGGATGCCCGGCGCCGGCTCTAACTCGTAGAGCGTGACCACAGGGCCGGGGCGAATTTCGACGATGCTGCCCTGCACGCCGTAATCCGACAGCACGGTCTCGAGCAGGCGGGCGTTGGCCTCCAGCGCCTCAGAACTCGGCCCGGTCGTGGCGCGGGCCGGGGCCGGCTTCAGCAGCGATAGCGCCGGGAAGCGCCATGCGCCGTCGGCCAGCGGCAGCGCCTCCTGCCGAGGCTGTGCCTTCCGCGAAACCGGCGCCGGCTTGAGCCGGGCGATCGCCGGGGGCTTTTCGTCGGCGGGCGGCGCGGGGCGGGGCATCGGCATCACGGCGCGCGGCTCGGATCGAACGACGCTGCTGGCGGCTGGCGCCTCGTCGGTCTCGTCGTCCGCTCGGCCAAGCCCCGGTATGCGGCCGAGAATTTGCCCGAGCGGCGCCAGCGTCGCACCGGCGCCGGAGCCTAGCCGGCCAATGGCGCCCGCCGCGCCAAGGCCCCGCGCGGAAGAATAGCGCGCGACCGAGGCCGCGCCGCGGCCCGCCGCCCGCCACTCGCCCGCGGTCAACCCAAGGGCCAGCAGGACCAGTGTGATCGCCAGGCCAATGCCGATCAGCGCGACGAAGCCGGTCCCCACCGGGCCGAGCACGTCGCGTCCCGCCGTCAGCGCGCCGTTGCCGAGCAGCACGCCAACCGCTCCGCCGAGACCGGCGGGCGTTGGCCAAGCGAGATGGCCGTGACCCAACGGCACCACGGCAAGCACGGAGGCAACCACCGGCAACCCGGCCAAGGTCGCGGCGATCCGAGCCGCCAGGCTCCCCAACCCGCGATGCGAGGCGATGCGCCAGGCCCAGGCGAGCATGGCGAGCCCCGGCAGCGCCCCGGCGAGCCCGAATCCCTGCAGCAGCAAGTCGGCGAGCATGGCGCCGACCGGCCCGGCGAGGTTCGCCACGGCATGACCGCTGGCGGTGTTCAGCGACGGGTCCCGCGCGTGATAGGTCGCCAATGCGACCAGGAGCGCGAGCCCAACGAGGCCGAGCGCCAGCCCGCCCAACTCGGCGAGGCGACGGCGGGCCAGCGAGCGCAACGTGGGCGAGGCAAGTCGGCGAGCCTGGGCAGCGGCGGCCATGCGGTGTCTTCCGGTCTCGAATCGGGTCACACGACCTTCAGGTCGCAGGTTCGCTATAGCCTATAAGTGGCACACGCTGAACCGAAAACCCGGACCTGGCTAGAACACCTGCTCGCCGTGCAGCACGATATCGAGCCCCTCGCGCTCCTCGTCCCGCTCCACCCTGAGCCCGACCATTGCCTCCGTCAGCTTCAGCAGTGCGTAGGTCGCAGCCCCGCTGTAGAGCAGTGTGACCACGATCGCCACCAGCTGCACCCCGAGCAGCCCGAACCCGCCAACCGCCACGCCTTGCGGGTGGGCGGGCGTCGCCGTGAGCGGGCCGTAGGCGAACCAGCCGGTCGCCAGCATCCCGAGAACGCCGCCGACGCCATGCACACCCCAGGCGTCGAGGCTGTCGTCATAGCCCAGCCAGTGCTTCACCGTGGTCGCCGACCAGAAGCACACCGCGCCCGCCGCGATGCCGATGAGCAGGGCAGGGCCGGGCAGCACGAAGCCGGCGGCCGGTGTGATCGCGACCAGCCCCGCCACCGCCCCGGAGATCGCGCCGAGCACGCTCGGCTTGCCGCGTAGCGCCCATTCGGCACCGGTCCAGGCGAGCGTTGCACCGGCCGCCGCCGCTTGTGTCGCGATCACGGCCATGCCGGCCCGTCCGCCGGCACCGAGGGCCGAGCCCGCGTTGAAGCCGATCCAGCCGACCCATAGCAGCGAGGCGCCGACCACCGCGTTGGCGAGATTGTACGGCGCCATATTCGCCTGGCCGAGGCCGATCCGCCGGCCGAGCACCAGC
>JAFKFI010000101.1 GCA_017307285.1 Alphaproteobacteria bacterium
GCCTGGGCGGCGGGCGCAGCGCCTCGGGCAATGCTTCCGTGGTGAGCCGCTGCCACAGCGGCCGGAGCAGCCGCCCGGCTTGCGGCGAGGCGGCGAGCAAGGCCCGCATCTCGGGATCGTCGAGCAAGCCCCGCAACGCCTCGGCATAGACCCCAAAACCGTATTCGCGGAACACCAGGCCGGGTGGCCCCGGCGGGATGCGCCGCGCTCGCTCCCGCCTGCTCCGCGCCCGCCTGCTCCGCTCCCGCGTCCACCGCTCCGGCTGGCTCGCCCGCCGGTCGCGGCGCCGGGCTGCGGCGGGGTGCCGCGGGCAGCTTGCCCGCGGCGAAGCGCGCGTGCAGTGCGGTGAGCCGCCGCCCGGTCTCCCCAATATAGCTCAGCATCGCGCCGACCAGCGGCCCGAGCGGAATGAGCGGGGTCATCAGCTGCCAGCGCCCGCACTCGGTCATCACCACCTGCCGCAGCGCCTCGAAGAACCCCGCCAGGCGCGGCATCAGGCCGCTCGGGGGTGAGGAGGACAGAGTGGGGCTCATGACCGGGAGAATGTAGCGTTCGGTTAGTGCATTTGTCAAACACAATCGCAAGCCCGTCGGCATGGCGATCCATGCGGGAGAGCGAGCTAGACGCGATAGTGCAGAACCGTGAAGTCCTGCGTCCGAACCAGCTCGTTCCGCTGGTTGTAGAACGCCCGTTCGGTGGTGATGAAATACCCCTCGCCGAGCTTCGTCGCCTTCCTTTGGCTGCAGCGCTTCATGCGGAGTTCGCCGCGCGCGGTGTCGCCGGGTCTGAGCGGCGCGAAAAAACGTGACACCGCCTGGACCACCGCGATCTCGGAACAGTCAGGCGGAGTGACCAACGCGCCGGCCTGCGCGAACCCCTGGCGCAGGGATTGCAGCAGCGGGAGCCCGGTCAATCCCTGGCGCACGCTATCGGGTACGCGCTCGCCGGGCTTCAGATAGCCCACGCCCAGCCCGACCGCCGAACCGGCGCCGAAGAACATCCCGGTCGGCGGAGCGACGATGCCGCCATGCCGGCTCGACGCCGCGTAGGCCTCGTCCCAATAGAGCGGGTTCCAGTCCTCCAGCGCCTCGCACCAGAGATGGATGTCTTCCTTGGTCAGCGGCCTAGCTGGGAGGCTTCCGCCGGGCCGCGACTTGCCGAGGAAGGGGCGCGCGAAATCCGGCACGTCCGCCACCGACGGCTCCGCCTCGCCGGCGCGGCCCGCATCGAGCAGTCGCGCCTTCTCCCCCGAGCGGGAGGGGAGCGACATGGTCGCCGTCGCCGTCGCCGCGTGAGGGGCGAGCGCGTGGCCGATGTTGAGATCGACGAGGTCGACGAGATAGGCCCCATCCTCGCCGCGATAGCGCCGCCCAACCCGGCCGCCGACCGTCAGCACATCGTTCGTGCAGCTCTGGGTCAGCATGCTGAAGGTGAGCGACCTGATCTCCGCCTCGGGCCCGGACCAATCGGTCAGCAGCCGACCGAACAGCCCCGCGACATGCGGTGTCGAGATGAAGGCGTCCCGCGCGCCGGCCGCTCGCGCATAGTCCCCATCGAAGTGAACATAATCGTAGAGTCCGCTCGCGCGCACGAAGGCGACGAGGCGCAGAAGGCTGAGCTCGTAGGTGAAGGAGGGCAGCGTCTGGCCTTCCTCCACATCCTCCCAGCAAAGACTATCCCGATCCATCCGACCCTCCCGCGATCCTGAGCCAAAGCAGCCAGCAAAGCCCCGCGCTATCGATGTACTACCTCGTCATGCCCGGCCTGCGCCATTGGTGTCCGGATTGGCTGGAAGTAGAGAACGTGCCCGACCAAGCATTCGTCATGGTCGGCACAGGCCGACCATCCACAACTTCGCTTGCGAGCCAGTAAAGTCGTGGATGACCGGCCTGCGCCGGTCATGACGGTACTGGTAGGAAGGTTCACGCAAACTGCTGAAATTGCAGGGAAAATCACGCCGGACACTAATGGCCTCCGCCGACCATGACGAGAGTGGCTTGCACGCGTGGGCAGCTACCCAGTGATCGCCTCGCCGAACGGCACCCACGCCTTGCCGTCGAACCGCACCAGGCGCATCTGTTTCAGCGGATAGTAATCCGTCGGCGTGGTCTTCACGCGGATGCCGGGCTGCAGCATCGGCAGCTCCATGTCGAGATTGGTCGCCTGGCGCATGATATTCTCGCGCGAGAGGTCCTTGTCGCACTGCTTCAGCACCTGGATCAGCGTCTGCGCCGTGCAGTAGCCGTAGACGTTGTTGACGTCCTTCAAATCCCCGTCCGCGTAGTATTTCTTCATCCAGTCAAGCCACCCCTTGTAGCCGGCGTCGCTCTCCCACTGCGTGTCCGTCGGGTCCTTGACGAAGGCGGTGGTGATGACACCGACCGCCTTGTCCACGCCCGCCGGGATGATGCCGGTGGCCACGGAAGAACCGGTGCTGGAGATGAACAACAGCTTCGGGCGCCAGTTGAGGTCGTAGGCCTTGCGAATGCCCATCGCGCAGAACTTCGGAATCCCCTGCATGAAGAACACGTTCGCGCCTGATTCCTTGAGCGCCACGATCTGCGAATCGATCGTCGGATCGGTCACTTCGTAAGTGTTGCCGAGCGGCGCTTCCTTGTGCCCGCCAGCGGCGAGCCCATCCGCCACGCCCTTGTAGTAATCCTTCCCCGCGTCGTCGTTCTGATAGAGCACCGCCACCTTCGCGTCCGGCACCGTGGCAAGGATGTGCTTGGCGTAGATATGGCCCTCGATCTGATAGGTCGGCTGCCAGCCGATGCTCCACGGGTAATGCTCGTAATCGCCGAACTGCGTGGCGCCCGAGGCGATGAACAGCGTCGGCGCCTTGCGCTGGTTGAGGTATTTGCGCGTCGCATTGTTGGTCGGCGTGCCGAGCGGGCCGAACAGGAACGCCACCTTGTCCTGCTCGACCAAACGCCGCGTGAGTTCGACCGTGCGCGGCGGGATGTAACCGTCGTCCAGGCTGAGGAGATTGAGCTTGCGCCCATTCACTCCGCCCTGCTCGTTGATCATCTTGAAGTAGTTGCCCTGCGCCCGGCCAATCGTGCCGTAGGAAGACGCCGGCCCGCTATACGGCATGGTCTGGCCGAACAGGATTTCGCTATCGCTCACGCCGGGCGCGTTCTTGCTTTCGGCGCGCGCCGGCAGGATCGAGAAAGCCGCGGCGGCACCCAGCAGGGCGCGTCGTGTGGTCCGGACCATGTTGTCTCCCTTGTGCCGCGGAATGGCTTGTTTTATCGCTGGGATCGGACGCTAGTGGAGCCGGCGCGACACCGTCAAGCGCGCCGCCAGGGGGAGAAAATCGATGCGTGGCGTGTCCTTTCTCGGCGATCGCGAGCTGCAATTGCTGGATTTCCCCGATCCCACGCCTGGTCCGCACGACGTCGTGCTGGAGATGAAGGCGTCCGGCATGTGCGGCAGCGACCTGCATCAATATCGACGTCCCAAAGGCGGCACGCAGGCCAGCGGGCTGGCGATGCCGACGCGCCCGGTCATCGCCGGCCACGAGCCCTGCGGTGTCGTCGCGGCGATCGGCTCGGCGGTCGATCCAGCGCAGGCGAAAATTGGGCAGCGCGTCATGGTGCATCATTACCAAGGCTGCACGAACTGCGAGCATTGCCGCGCCGGCTGGCAGCAGCTCTGCCAGAACGTGCCCGTGAAGGTCTACGGCAACAACAATGACGGCGGCCACGCGCCGTACATGCTGGTGCCGGCGAACACGCTCGTCACGTTGCCGGACGAGCTGACCTTCGCGGCCGGTGCCGCGATCGCCTGCGGCACGGGAACGGCTTATGGCGCGCTGCGGCGGATCAATCTTTCCGGCAACGACACCATCGCCATCTTCGGCCAAGGACCGGTCGGCCTATCCGCGACGCAACTCGCCAAGGCAATGGGTGCCAGGGTCATCGCGCTCGACATCAGCGAGGAGCGTCTGGCCCGCGCCCGCGAGTTCGGCGCCGACGAAGTCGTCAATCCCGGCTCCAACGATCCTGTCGGCGCAATCAAGGATCTCACGCACGGACGCGGCGCCGACCTCTCGCTCGACACCTCCGCCTCCCCGGCCGGCCGCATAGCGGCGGTGCGCTGCGTCAAGGTGTGGGGCACGTGCTGCTTCGTCGGCGAGCAAGGCGACGTGACGATCAACGTGAGCCCGGACATGCTGCGTCGCCAGGTCACGATCGTCGCCTCCTGGACCTTCTCGAGCATCGGCCAGGAAGAATGCGCCCGCTTCGTCGTCGAGCGCGGCGTCGATGTCGACAAGCTGTTCACGCACCGCTGGAAGCTCGACCAGGCGGAAGAAGCCTACCGCATCTTCGACCGCCAGACCGAGGGCAAGGGCGTGTTCCTGATGTAGGAGCCTGTCCACTCCCGTCATGGCCGGCGCAGGCCGGCCATCCACGACTTTGCGCGCGGGCAGCAAAGTCGAGGGTCATCGGGCAAGCATGATGACAACGCGTATGAAGGGAGTTGAGGCCGTTCAAGCCGCCCGCTTCGCCTCGCCGGACTGGGCCACGCTCGGCACCGGCGCTCCCGTGCTGAAGACTCGTGGCGTTGTGCTCGTCGTCGGTATGCGTGGCGTTGCCGTCCTCGATAAAGAACACCTTGTAGTTCAGCATCATCGCGTCCCGCGCCGTCGACTCGCAGCACACGTTCGACGCGGTGCCGGTGATGATGAGCGTATCGATGCCGCGCTCCTGCAAGATCGCGTGCAGCTCGGACGAGCCGGGGGCGAACGCACCGAAGCGGCGCTTGCGCACTTTCAGATCACGCGGCTGCACATCCAGCCCGTCCCAAACCTCATGACCTGATGCACCCGGTGTGAATGCCGCGATCATGCGGTCGCGGCGCTCGGGCGAGCAGAAATGCTCGAAGAACACCGGCCAGCTCCGCACCGCCTCCTCATCGCAGGTGTGCTGCAGATAGACCACCAGCCCGCCCGCCTTGCGCAGCACGGCGCTGATGCGATTGACGTTCGACACGATCTCCCGCGCGTTGCCGATCTCGCACACCGCGCCGGCCGCCATGAACCCGTTCTGCAGATCGACCACGATATGCGCGGTGCGCGCCGGATCGAGCCTGTCGAACACCCGCACGCCGCCACGGCGCGCTAGCGCACGTTCGGCAATCGCGGGCAGGATTTCGGGCTTGTGCATGGTCGCATCCCCCTGGGTGAACCGGCCGCTAAGCTAGCCCCATAGCCTGGGCATGTCGCGGACGATCAAGGACGCCGGGAAATGACGGGGGGACCCGCTTCAGTCCGAGCCTACCGGGACGAGCAGAGCGCCCGCAACACCGTCTCGGCAGTGTCACTCCACGGCACCGGCCGGAACTCGCGAGCCACCCTCTCCTGCCACGCCGGGATCGCCTCGCGATGCACCAGCACGTCGCGAATGATCGCCGTCGCCTCCGTCACGTTGTCCGGGTCGAAATAGCGCGCCAGCGCCCCGCCCGCTTCCGGCAGCGAGGTCGCGTTGGAGATGATGCAGGGTCGCCCGAAGGACAGGCTCTCCGTCACCGGCAGCCCCCAACCCTCGTGGAAGGAAGGGAACAGCGTGAACAAACAGCCCTGATAGAGCCGTTCCAGCTCGGCGTCGCTCGGGTCTTCCACCAGCACGATCTTGCCGCCGAGAAAATCCGAGTTGCGCAGCTGCTGCATCAGGTCGGCGACCATCCAGCCCACGCGCCCGGCGAAAACCAATGTCGGCACCTGCTCGCGCGGCAGCTCGTCGAGCAGCCGACGCCAGACGCGGAACAGCAGCACATGGTTCTTGCGGATTTCCAACGTCGAGACGATCAACGTGTATGTGCCGGGTTCGGGGAGGGATCGCGCTTGCACTGGCGCGGAACGCGGGGCCGCCGCTTTCTCGAACCCGGTACCGATCGGCAGGACCCGCACCGTGTCGCGCAGCGCGATGCCGTGCTGCCTCGCGTGGTCCTCGATCTCCTTGGCGCTGGAATGCGAGATCGACAGGATGTGGTCGGCGAGGCCGATCACTGAGCCGAACCACTCGCCGAAGATCCGCACGAGGCCCCGCTCGCACCACTCGGGCCGGCGCAGCGGGATGATGTCGTAGATCAGCACGGCGAAGCGCAGCCCCTTGGCATGGCAAGCCGCCTGGATCAGCTCGGCATGGCCGGGATGAAACCACATCGCGCCAAGCACGAGCACGACATCGCCGGGTCGGGCACACGCCTCGAAGTTCGCGGCACCGCGTAGCGCCGGCGTCGCGACCGGTCCGCCGCCTGGCGACGAAACCCGCCCGCTTGTCACGCACGCGCGCAGGAATGCGGTCAGGGAAGACGTCGCCTCGCGCTGCTGCACCAGATACCGCACCAAAGGCTGACGCAGCCGGGCCGGCATCCGATGGACCAGCCGACGCAGCCCCGAGCGCGTGCCGGCCGGCTGCTCGTCCTCTCTCCGAGCCGGTGGCCGCACGGCCGGCTCCGCATGACCGGTAAGCCGCTCGAACACCGCCGCGACCCCAGCCCACTCGATCGCATGGAAGGACTGGCCGGCCGGAT
Source organism: Alphaproteobacteria bacterium (assembly GCA_017307285.1). Taxonomy (GTDB): domain Bacteria; phylum Pseudomonadota; class Alphaproteobacteria; order Acetobacterales; family Acetobacteraceae; genus JAFKFI01. The sequence continues at coordinate 6,541 of JAFKFI010000101.1, forward strand.
CGTGCCGCAGAAAGCCGATTCGCTCGCCCGACGGGTCAAGCGCGACAAGGGCGCGGCACAACTCGTATTGCAGGCGCTGGATGCCGGTCGGGCGCGAATTGAACGCGGCGTACTCGAAGATGTCCTCGACATCGAGCCAGATCCGGTTGGTCATCTCCGAGCGGTCGTCCAATCCGATTGCGGGGCGCTTCTAGCAGCGCCCGGACGAAAGCCCAATTCGAGGAAAGACCCGGCCGGATTACCGAGTTCAGGCGGTGCCCGCCACCTCGTCCGGCTCGTCGAGGCTCCGCAGGACCATCAGTAATCGGATCAGCGCACGGGGCGCCGCTGGCGGATCGTCGGGCCTCAGCGCAATCGCGTTCAGCGCCTCACTCAACTCCGACAAGCCATTGTCCACACTCTGCGCGCCCTGTAGCATTTCCTACCCCATTCTCCGCCGGACCCAGCGATGATCCGGCGCCCGAACCTTCTTGCGCGAGAACGTGCGGGCCGGAGCAAAGTTCATGCCCGGCCGCGAGAGCGCAACACACCCCGGCACTGGCCGTTGTCCCCGAATGAGCAAGCCTCGCATCGAAACCACCCCGACGCCCTGGCGCGAGATCATCCTGGTCTGCCGCAAATGCACGCGGCGCCTCGATGGCGGCTTCGGCAAGAAGCAGCGGCAGCCGCTACGCAGCGAGCTCAAGACCGCGCTCCGTGCAGCGGGGCGCCGACGCGAGGTGCGGGTCATCGAGATCGGCTGTCTCGGGCTCTGTCCGAAAGGCGCAGTGACGGTCGCCATCGCCAGCCGGCCCGGCGAGTTGCTCGCCTTCCCGAAAGGCAGCGACCCGCAAGCGCTGATCGACCGCCTCCCGCAGCGAAACGCCGACGGCGCGCCGCCGGCTACATCTTCACTTCGCTGACCTGGATCACCGGCTGGATATTCGTGTAGTTCGGCACGTCGGCCATGATCGCCGTCGTGTGAGGCGCGAAAGCGGCCTGGAATTCGGCGACCGAGTCGAAATAGAGATGGCCCATCGCGGCATAGGTCGGCGGCGACCCCGGCGCCCCCCCGCCCAGCCCCTGCTCGACCGCCACGCTCTTGCACGCCGCGCCGAGCTTCTGCTGAACCATCGGGATGTGGCTCTTGCAGTAGTAGTCCATATCGAACTTGCTGCCGTCCCCGGCCGGATAGAGCACGCTCACCTTGATCATCCGACATTCCCCCTGATCCTGCCGCCGGTTGCCTCCGGCGGTGAGGAGCACGGAGAGTAGCCGAGACGGCTCACCGCGCAAAAGGAGACTGAACCCAGGTAGTCATTGCCCTGGAAAGTACCAGGAACATGCGGTTAATTCTCATGTCGACATTTCAACCAGAGGCTCGGCCTCACAGCGGCCTTTGAGGCTCGCGCGAAAGGCTCTCAATGAAACATCAAAAACTCCTGGCCGCCGCAATGGCGGCGTTGTCGGTTTGCGGCTGCACCCAGGGCGTATCGCTGGCGTACTCGCCGTCCGCGAGTCCTGCGAAAGTTGATGGCCCGCCGACCATCGCGAATGTATCGACCCTAGACCGGAGGAACGAGCAAGACCCGACCTGGATCGGCGCCATTCGGGGCGGGTTCGGCAACCCTCTAAAGGTCCTCCATCTCTCCTCTCCACTTGCGGAGACGGTGACAAAGGCGTTCCGCGAGGCCCTAGCAGCGCGCGGTCTGCTGGCGCCAGGCGGCCAGGGCAATTTCGACCTTTCAGTGACAGTCCCGAAATTCCAGAGCACCCAAATGGTACGCCGCGAAGCCGAGGCGACGATCGCCATTGAACTGCTCGACCGCACTTCCGGACGCGTCGTCTATCATAATCAAGCGGAAGTCGACCTCGTGGCGGGAAGCGTGCTGGCACTCGACACAGGCGTCTTTGCCAGCCCGAGCGACCTCCAGGCAGTCGCGCAAAAGGCGCTGACCCAGGCGATCGACCAGCTTCTCGACAATCCAGCCTTCATCGCCGCCGCCCGATCAAGGCTGAACGTGACATCATAAGCCTTCGTGAGCGACCGGCGATCTGGAGAGGAAAATGGCGTCCTCGGCGGGATTCGAACCCACGGCCCCAGGATTAGGAATCCTGTGCTCTATCCGGCTGAGCTACGAGGACAGCCGCCACCGCATATAGCGTGCCCTCGGCGAACCGTCAGCCGAGATTTCCTGGCTCTGGCTCCGGGCGGCGTGCCGGTACACATTGCGCCGGCAACCAGGGAGGCTTCGCAATGGCTGGGAAGGTCATCATCAGCTGCGCCGTGACGGGTGCCATCCATACGCCCAGCATGTCGGACTACCTGCCGATCACGCCGGAGGAGATCGCCCGCTCCTCGATCGAGGCGGCGGAGGCCGGCGCGGCGATCATCCACCTGCACGCCCGCGACCCAGAGACCGGCGCGCCGACGCCCGATCCGGCGGTGTTCGCCCGCTTCCTGCCGGTCATCAAGCAGAGCACCGATGCCGTGGTGAACATCACCACCGGCGGCGGCCTGACGATGACGCTGGACGAGCGGCTCGCCGCCCCGCTCGAGGCCAAGCCCGAGATGTGCAGCCTCAACATGGGGTCGATGAACTTCAACATCTCCCGCGCCGGCGACCGGGTGAAGAACTGGAAGCACGCCTGGGAGAAGCCCTATCTCGAAGGCACCACCAATTTCATCTTCCGGAACACCTTCGCCGATATCGCCGGCATCGTCGAAAAACTCGGCAAGGGGCACGGCACCCGGTTCGAGTTCGAGTGCTACGACGTCGGCCACCTCTACAATCTGGCGCATTGCCTCGATCAGAAGATCGTCGAGCCGCCGCTCTTCGTGCAAACCATCTTCGGCATTCTCGGCGGCATCGGCGCCGATCAACGCAATCTGCTTTTCATGAAGGAGACCGCGGACCGGCTGTTCGGCGATCAGTATGTGTGGTCCGTGCTCGCCGCCGGCCGGCATCAGATGGCGTTCACCACGATGGCCGGCATCATGGGCGGCAATGTGCGGGTCGGGCTGGAGGACAGCCTGTATATCGGCCGGGGCCAGCTCGCGAAGTCCAATGCCGAGCAGGTCGCCAAGATCCGCCGCATCCTCGAGGAACTGAGCCTGGAGATCGCGACGCCCGCCGAGGCGCGCGCCATCCTCAAGCTGAAGGGCGGCGACCGGGTCGGCTTCTGATCCCGGCGCCTTGGCGGCCGCGCTCGTGGTCCGATGCCAACGCTCCTATCCAAGCGTTGGCTGAATCGGCCCACCAAATCAGGCACTAGTCTCGGCGCGGCCGGTCGAGGAAGGCGCGTATAGCGGCGATGGTGGCAGCCGGCTGCTCCTCCATAAGCCAATGCCCCGCATCCGGGATCACCAGCTCCTCGACGTCGGTGGCGGCGGCGCGCATCACGACCGCCATCGTCGGGCCGAACGACTTCTCTCCGCCGACCGCGAGAACCGGCATCGCAAGCTTGCCGGTGGCGACGAAGGCTCGGTTGTCGCGCGCGTCCTGATCGAACGCGGCGAACTGGTTGAAGCCGGCGTGCATGGCGCCGGGCTGGGCATAGAGCCGGGCATAGTGCTCGCGGGAGTCTTCGCTGAACCTCCTCGGATCGGCCGAGAATTCGTTCCAGAACCGGTCAAGATAGATCCGCTCCCGCCCGGCGACGAGCCGTTCCGCGTCTGGGCCCTGGAAGGAGAAATGCCACAGGGCGCGACTCCGGATGATCTCCTCCCACGGCCCGACGCCAGGCAGCGGGGCGTCCATAATGACGAAGCGGATGACCCGAGCAGGATACAGCGCCGCGAAGGCATAGCCGACCATGTTGCCGATATCATGGGTGACGAGGTCCGCCTGCTCGATCCGCAACGCGTCGAGCACGCCGGCGATGTCCCGGCCCTGCGTCTTCTTGTCGTAACCGCCCTCGGGGCGGGAAGAGAGCCCCATCCCGCGAAGGTCGGGGACTATGACGGTGTGGTCGGGGGCGAGTTCCGCCGCCAGGGCCGCCCACATGTCTCCGGTCTCGCCGTAGCCGTGGAGCAGGATGACCGCCGGCCCCTGGCCACCGACCCGGACGTGAAGGGTGGCTCCGTTCGTCGGGATTTCTTGGGTACGGAAGCCGGCGGGAAACGGCTGCATCTACGTCACGCTCGGCGGGACTGGGCGAGCGCTTGTGGGACGCCTGACAGAATTCAGGTTCATCGTCTTGCCTTATGAGCGGAGTGGCGCCGCGAGTATGGCGACCGAGGCCTGTTTCTACGAGTCCCGTCGTCGTCGCCCGGCCATTCCCGCGCCGCAGCGGATTGACGGTCGCGCAAACGCCAGCCTATCGTCCGCGCATAACAGAACTGCGCGGGCGAACCAGCCGCGTCACAGGGAGGGGTGCGGTTGGAAGACGCCGCGCGGCTGCTGCAGCTTGTCGTCAATGGAGCGGCCTCTGGCTGCATCTATGGACTGATCGCGCTCGGTTTCGTCCTTATCTACAAGGCGACCGAGATGATAAATTTCGCCCAGGGCGACATTCTCATGCTGGGCGGCTTCGTCGCCTTCACCCTAATCGCCACCTGGGGCTTGAACTATTGGCTCGGCGCGTTTTTGGCGGTGGTGATCACCGCCGCCTTCGGCTTCGCGCTCGATGCTCTCGTATTGCGACGTGTCATAGGCCAGCCGCAATTCGCCGTGGTGATGCTGACACTCGGGCTCGGTTTCATCTTCCGCGCCTTCGCGGGCATCGTCTGGGGCTACGATTCGGTCGGCTTCGAGACGCCGTTCACCAACAGGACCGTCCGCCTCGGCGGCGTGGTGCTCGGCCAGGACAACGTCTCGATCATCGTCGGCACCGTGATCCTGTGCCTGGTTCTATACCTGTTCTTCAACCGGACCCGGCTTGGCATCGCGATGCAGGCCTCGTCGCAGAACCAGCTTGCCGCCTATTACATGGGCATCCCGGTCCGCACCATCTTCTCGCTCATCTGGGCGATCAGCGCCGGTGTCGCCGCCGTCGCCGGCATCCTGCTTTCGCCAGTCTCGATGATCGACGTCAACATGGGCTTCCTCGGCATCAAGGCGTTCGCGGCAGCGGTGCTCGGCGGCTTCGGCAGCATCCCGGGCGCGCTGGTCGGCGGCGTGATCGTCGGCATCGTCGAGCAGCTCGCAGGCTACTACCTGCCGCCCGGCTCGCAGGACGTGACATCGAACGTCGTGCTGCTCGCCGTGCTGATCCTGCGGCCGGAGGGACTGTTCGCCCAAAATATTCGCAAACGGGTCTGACAACACATGCGCTACCTCTTCAAGACCCGCTACGAGCAGGACATCGCGCTCGCCCGTCATTCGGGCGACGTGTTCTGGTACGGGCTGCTGCTCATCGTCCTGCTGTTCATCCCCGGTGTGCTGGGCGAGTTTTATGTCGGCGAGCTCGGTGGGTTGTTCATCTTCGCCATCGTCGGCGTGGCGCTGATGATACTGACCGGCTACACCGGCCTGGTCAGCCTCGGTCACGCGGCTTTCCTCGGTATCGGCGCCTACACCAACGCCGTACTACTCGCGCACGGCGTGCCGTTCCTGGTCAGCTTGACCTGCGCGGGTTTGCTGACCGCGATCGCGGGGGTCGCGATCGGCGTGCCGACGCTGCGCATGACCGGGTTCTATCTGGCGATCGCGACGCTCGCATTCGGTGCCATCCTCGCCAACGTGTTTCAGAAATGGACGGCGGTGACGGGTGGGTTCGACGGTTTCGCGGTGCCCACGCCATCCATCTTCGGCCTCCGGATCGAGGGCGCGACCGGCATCTACTATGTGTCCCTCGCTGTCCTGATCTTCGTCATGTGGCTGACATTCAACATCCTCCGCTCGCCGATGGGGCGCGCGATGGTGGCCATCCGCGACAGCGAGATTTCGGCGCAGAGCATGGGGATCAACCTCGCGCTCTATAAGACGATCTCCTTCGCCATTAGCGCCGGCATGACTGGCCTCGCCGGCGCGCTGTTCGCCCATTATGTCCGCTTTCTCGCGCCGGATGCGTTCGACATCCTGCTGTCCATCCAGTTTCTCACCATCGTCTTCGTGGGCGGCCTCGGCTCGATCCGTGGCGCGATCCTCGGCGCCGCGTTCGTGCGGCTGCTGCCGCAAGCCATCGCCATCGTGCGCGACGACCTGCCGTTCGGAATTGGCCGGATGCCGGGTCTCGAGCCATCCCTGTTCGGGCTGATCCTCGTGCTGGTCATCCTGTTCGAGCCCGGCGGGATCAACGGGCGCTGGCTCAAGTTGAAGCAGTGGTTCCAGGAGGTGCCGCTGCATCGCGCGGTCAGCTTCCGCCGCCAGAAAAGCTACGCCCGCTCGGAGCGCCTGCGATGAGCTACTTCCAGGCTCAGGAGATCGCCATCCAGTTCGGCGGCATTCGCGCCGTCGACAATGTGACCTTCGATGTCCAACAGGGCGAGGTCTTCGCCATCATCGGCCCGAACGGTGCCGGCAAGACGACCATCTTCAACCTTATCAGCCGCATCTACGCGCCGACCGCCGGCAAGCTGGTGTTCGACGGCGAGGACATCACGACGATCGCGCCACACCGCATCGCCGGCCTCGGCATCGCGCGCACCTTCCAGAACATCGAGCTGTTCGCCAATGCCAGCGTGCTGCAGAACCTGCTGATCGGCCGGCACTGCCACTCGCGCGTCGGCTGGATGTCGCAGCTCGCCTTCCTGCCTTCCGCACGCCGCGCCGAGATCGCGCATCGCGAGAAGGTGGAGGACGTCATCGACTTCCTCGAGCTGCAACGCTACCGCGACGCGCTGATCGCCAACCTGCCCTACGGCGTGCGCAAGATCGTCGAGCTCGGGCGGGCACTCTGTACCGAGCCCAAGCTGCTGCTGCTCGACGAGCCCTCCTCCGGCCTCAACGTCGAGGAGACCGAGGTGATGGGTTTCTGGATCGAGGACATCAAGAAGGACCTCGGCATCACCGTCATCATGGTCGAGCACGACATGAGCCTCGTATCCGCCGTCTCCGACCGGGTGATGGCGCTGAACTACGGCAAGGTGCTGGCCCTCGGCACACCGCCAGAAGTGCAAGGCGACCCCGAAGTGATCCGCGCCTATATCGGAGGCGATCCATGAGTGCCACCGAGGCGTTGCTGCGGGTCGCGAATATCGAGACCTATTACGGTCCGATCCAGGCGATTCGAGGCGTGACGCTGGACGTCAACCAGGGCCAGATCGTTACCGTGCTGGGCGCCAACGGTGCCGGTAAGACGACGATCCTCAAGACCATCTCCGGCGTGATGGACCCCGAGCGCGGCCAGGTGGTGTTCGAGGGCAAGAACATCGCCGGCATGAAGCCGGACCGGGTGATGCGCGAAGGCATCTGCCACTCGCCCGAGGGTCGCGAGGTGTTCCCGTTCCTCACCGTGCACGAGAACCTGGTCATGGGCGCCTATTCGCGCCACGACAAGGATGAGGTGGCGCACGATCTCGAGGCTTGCTTCGGCTATTTCCCGCGCCTCAAGGAGCGCGCGCATCAGCGCGCGGGCCTGCTCTCGGGCGGCGAGCAGCAGATGCTGGCGATCAGTCGCGCATTGATGGGCAAGCCCAAGCTGCTGCTGCTCGACGAGCCCTCGCTCGGCCTGTCGCCCATCCTGGTCACGCAGATCTTCGACATCGTCAAGCGCATCAACCGCGAGCGCGGCGTGTCGATCCTGCTGGTCGAGCAGAACGCCCATATCGCCCTCAAGACCGCCGATTACGGCTACGTCATCGAGGTCGGCCGCATCGTCATGGAGGACGAGTGCGTCCGGCTGATGGAGAAGGACGACATCAAGGAATTCTATCTCGGCCAGAAGGAGGCCGGGGTGCGCGGTCGACGGCGCTGGAAGAGGAAGAAGCTGTGGCGATGACCGAGCTCACCACCACGCCCCCCGTCATTCGCGAGGACCAGGAGGTCGGGCCGAGCGTCGCGTCGATGCTGTGGCAGCGGGTCAGGACGCGCGGCTCGCGGACCATCCTGCGCGAGAAGGATCGCGGCGTCTGGAAACAAGTGACATGGGAGCAGCTCGGCGCGCGGGCGCGTCAGGTCGGCATGGGGCTGCGTGCGCTCGGCTTCAACGCCGGCGACGTGGCTTGCGTGCTGTCGGAGACCAACCCGCAATGGGTCTATGCCGATCTCGGCATCCTCGGCGTCGGCGGCGTTTCGTCCGGCATCTATCCCACCGACGCACCCGGACAGGTGGAATATATCCTGCGCGATTCGGGTGCGCGCGTGCTGTTCGTGGAGAACGAGGAGCAGCTCGACAAGGCGCTGCAAGTGCGGGAGCGCTGCCCGAAACTGCAACGCATCGTGATCTTCGACATGAAAGGATTGCGGGAGCTCAACGACCCGCAATGCGAGAGCTTCGACGCCTTCCTCGCACGCGGCGAGGAATTCGATCGCGCGCATCCGGGCGCGTGGGAGGACGGGATCAAGGCAGTCCGCGGCGACCAGCTCGCGATCCTGGTCTACACCTCCGGCACCACCGGCCCGCCGAAGGGCGCGATGCTGAGCCATCGCAACATCATCTTCCAGCTGGTCAACCTCAACCCGCAGCTCGGCCTGCGCGAAGGCGACGAGCGGCTGGCCTTCCTGCCGATGTGCCACGTCGCCGAGCGCATGGCCGGCCTCTATCAGTCGCTGTATGCCGGGATGATCTCGAATTACGTCGAGAGCCCGGACACGGTGTTCGAGAACCAGCGCGAGGTGCAGCCGACCGTCGCGCTGGCGGTGCCGCGCATCTGGGAGAAGATGCAATCCGGCATCGCGCTGCGCGCCCGCGAGGCAACGTTCCTGCAGCGGCACGCCTACGCCTGGGCGATCAACGCCGGGCTGCGGCTGGTCGATGCGCGGCTGTCCGGCCGCGGCGTCCCAATCACGCGCCGGCTCGGCTTCCTGCTGGCGCAGCCGATCGTGCGCAACATCCGGCGCGAGCTGGGGCTCAACCGCGCGCGCTGCGCCTATGTCGGCGCCGCGCCGATCGCCCCCGACCTGATCCGCTGGTACCTGGCTCTCGGCATCGACATGCTGGAAGTCTACGGCATGACGGAATGCGGCGGCGTAACCACCGTGATGCCGCGCGACGCCATCCGCCCCGGCTGGGTCGGCAAGCCGGCGCCGCACACGCGCCTCGCCTTCTCCCCGGAGGGCGAGATCCTGCTCGCCGGCGAGCATGTCTTCATGGGCTACTGGAACCAGCCGGAAAAGACCGCGGAGACAATAAGGGACGGCTGGCTCCATACCGGTGACGTCGGGCGGGCGGATGACGGCTACGTGCGCGTCACCGACCGCATGAAGGACATCATCATCACCGCCGGCGGCAAGAACGTCACACCCTCGGAGATCGAGAACGAGCTCAAGTTCAGCCCCTATATCGCCGATGCCATCGTGATCGGCGACCGGCGCAAATTCCTCTCCTGCCTGGTGATGATCGACCACGAGAACGTGGAGAAATGGGCGCAGGACAACTCCGTCCCGTTCAGCAATTTCACCAGCCTGACCCGCGCCGAAAAGGTCGTCGGGCTGATCCAGGGGGAGGTCGAGCGCGCCAACCAGAAATTCGCCCGCGTCGAGCAGGTCAAGGCATTCCGCCTCATCGAGCAGAAGCTCGAGGCCGAAGACCCCGAACTGACACCCACGATGAAGCTCAAGCGGGCCTTCGTGAACAAGAAATACAGCGACCTGATCGAGACGATGTATGCCGATGCCTGAAATTGTGCCTGGAGCCTGATCCACGAAGGGAGCACGGAATGCGTCATCGTTTGCTGGCGGCTGTCGCGGCCGCGTGTCTGAGCGCGGCGGCCAGTATCGGGATGGCGCAAGCCGCGGGCGCGACCCGTGGCGTCAGCGATAGCGAGATCACCATCGGCACCTACACCGACCTTTCCGGTGTGACGGCCATGTGGGGCGTCAACAACTCCAACGCCATCCGCATGGTGTTCGACGAGATCAACGCAAAGGGCGGGATCAACGGCCGCAAGATCCACTACATCGTCGAGGACAACCAATACAACGTGCCGCGCTCCGTGCAGGCGGCCAACAAGCTGATCAATCGCGACAACGTCTTCCTGCTGCTCGCCAATGACGGCACGCCGATGAACAACGCGGTGCTGCCGGAGCAGCTCGAGAAAGGCGTGCCGAACATGTTCCCGCTGACCTCGGCGCGCTCGATGTACGAGCCGTACAACCGGCTGAAATTCGGCCTCTACGCCTCCTACTACGATCAGATGCGCGCCGGCGTGAAGCAGGTGCTGGAGCATGAGAACGTGAAGGCGCCCTGCGCGCTGTGGCAGGACACCGATTTCGGCCGCGACGTCATGGCGGGCGTCTACGCGCAGCTCAAGGCGATGAATGTGAAGCTGGTCGCCGAAGCCTCGCACAAGCCGACCGACACGGACTTCACCGCATCCGTCGCGAGAATGCGCGACGCCAAATGCGACTTCGTGTTCGTCGCCTCGATCGTGCGCGACACCAACCTGATCATCTCGGTGGCGCGCAAGGGCGGCTGGAAGGTGCCGATGATGGGATCGGCCGCGACCTATGACGTGAACGTGGCCGATGTGCCGGGCAACGCCAACGAGGGCTTCCGCGCCATGACCCCGGCGCTCTACGTCTATCCCGACGATCCGCGCCCGGATATCCAGGTTTTCATGAAGGCGTACAAGTCGCAATTCGGGCACGAGCCCAACTGGGCGGCGGAGCTCGGCTACTCGGCGGCACATCTGCTGGCGGATGGGTTGCAACGCGCCGGCAACAACTTGACGCTGGACAGCTTCATCGCCGGGATGGAAAGCATCAAGGACTACCACGACATGTTCGGCGCGCCGCCTGTCAGCTTCGGCCCAGGCATCCGCGTCGGATCGCAGAAATCATACATGGTGACCGTGCATAACGGCCGCTGGGTGCCCGTTACCAAAGAGCCGATCGGCTACTGAAGGAGAAACATGAGAACTCGACGTTGGATGCTCGCGGCGGCAGTTGCCGTCGTGGGCCTGGGAACGGTCGCCGCGGTCGCGGCGACACGAGGTGTGACGGACAACGAAATCGTCATCGGCACATACACCGATCTGTCCGGCGTGACGGCCTCGTGGGGGGTGAACAACTCCAACGCCTATCGCATGGCATTCGATGAGCAGAACGCGAAGGGCGGCATCAACGGCCGGAAGATCAAATACATCGTCGAGGACAACCAATATCAGGTGCCGCGCTCGGTGCAGGCCGCCAACAAGCTCATCAACCGCGACCACGTGTTCCTCATGGTAGCGAATGGCGGCACGCCGATGAACAACGCCGTCATGCCCGAGCAGATCGAGAAAGGCGTCCCGAACATGTTCCCGCTGACCTCGGCGCGGTCCATGTACGAGCCATTCAATCGGCTGAAATTCGGCCTCGCGTCCTCGTACTACGACCAGATGCGCGCGGGCGTGAAATACTTTGTCGAGCAGCGCGGCAAGAAGACGCTCTGCGCGGCCTATCAGGACACCGATTTTGGCCGCGACGTGATGAACGGCGTGTGGGACCAGACAAAGGCAATGGGCATCAAGCTCGCCGCCGAGACCACGCACAAGCCCACCGACACGGATTTCACCGCCTCGGTGGCGCGTCTCAGGGATGCCAAATGCGACCTTCTGCTGCTTGGCTCGATCGTGCGCGACACCAACCAGATCATCGCCGCCGTGCGCAAGACAGGCTGGAAGGTGGACATGCTGGGGCCGGTCTCAGCCTATGACGAGGCGGTGGCCGACGTGCCAGGCGGGGCCAGCGAGGGCTTCTACGCGATGACCTCGGTGCTGTTCGCGACGCCGGACGACCCGCGCCCGGCGGTGCAGAAGTTCGTCAAGGACTACAAGGCGCTCTACGGCAAGGACCCGAACTTCGCGGCGCAGATCGGCTACACCGGCGCGCAGCTCTTGATGGTCGGGCTGGAAAAGGCCGGCAAGGACCTGACGCTCGACAGCTTCATCACTGGCATGGAGAGCATCAAGGACTACAAGGACATCTTTGGCTCGCCGCCGATGAGCTTCGGCCCACACAAGCGCCAGGGCTCGAACGAATCTTTTCTTGCCCAGGTGCATAACGGCCGCTGGGTCGCGGTCAGCACCGAGCCGATCGGCTACTGAAGCTGATCGCTTAAGCCGGACCGACAGCGCGGGCAGCTCCCACCTGCCCCGCTGTCGAACCCCGCGACGTTGAAGGCCGGAGTGCAATGAACCGGCTTTGCGATTTTCCTCCGATGGCTGGCAACCGAAGGCTCACCGCGCGGTTGATCGCATGAAGCTCAGGAGGACAACTCGATGGATCAGGACCAACTCGCGGGCGGCGCCAGGGAGTTCGGCGGCAAGGTCAAGGATGCGGTGGGCGGCTTGACGGGAGACGCCAAAACACAGGCCCAGGGCAAGCTCGACCAGATGACGGGAAAAATCCAACGCAACTATGGCGCGGCCGTCGACGCGGCGAGCGGCGGCATCGAAAGCCTGAGCGATCAGGTGCGCCAGCAGCCTATGGTTGCGTTGCTCGTCGCGGCAGCAATCGGCTGGGTCATCGGCCGGATCGGGCGTGCAATTTAAACTTTCGAGTAGGCCCTCCGGGATAAGCTAACCCGTCCCAGCGGGCACCGCCGAACGAGAGACTCTTCCGTCTCCACCACGATCGGCAGGCGGGAGCATCTGAGCGATGCTCCCGCCCTTATTACCGTGCATGGGTGACACCCGAACCGAACGGGTGTCCGCGGGCAAAAAATCGCCACATGGGGCTGCCTGACTGTGAAGGTCTTCACAGCGCGACTGCGCGCCAAGCGTCAGTCTCCCGCTCGTGAGCTTTCGCCGTTCGTGATTCTTTGCTGGAGGTGCCGTTATGCCCGTGTCCCCGATCGATCGCCGTGGCGCGCTCCGCCTCGCACTGGCCGGAATGGCCGCGCTGCCGCTGCTTGGCCGCTCAGGTTCGGTCTTCGCGGCAGGAGCCGAAGGCGCGCTCGGGCCGGTACAAGCATTCAACAACGCGCTGCTGGCCGCCATGAAGGCCGGCGAGCGTACGCCCTTCGCCCGCCGCTATGCCATGCTGGAGCCCGCGGTGGATCGCACGTTCGATCTCGACGCGATCCTGCGCGTTTCGGTCGGGCCGCACTGGTCGAACCTCCCGGCGGATCAGAAGGCAGCGCTGCAAACCGCGTTCCAGCGCTACACGGTCGCCAATTTCGTCGCCAATTTCGACGCCTACAAAGGTGAGACGATCGAGATTGATCCGCAAACCCGCAGTTTGGCGAACGGAGATCAGGTCGTCACGACCCGGATCACGTCGTCCGGCGGGTCGCCGACGGTGCTCGCCTATGTGATGCGCCAGACCCCTTCCGGCTGGAAGGCAGTGGACGTGCTGGCCGACGGTTCGATCAGCCGGGTTGCCACCCAGCGGTCCGATTTCCGCGGCTTGCTGTCGAGCGGCGGCGGCTCGGCCCTGGTGGCAAGCCTGCAAAACAAGGTCGCCTCGCTATCGGGCGGCGCGATCGCCTGATCCGGCTGTCGTCGACGGGCTTCGCATTGCCGGCGAGGCCCGTCGGAACAGCGCGTGGTCGGCCCCGCTGACGACGCACAACGCCACCACATTCAAGATCAGGGCGACAATCCCGACATTGATGTCCTTGATCGCGCTCGGCCAAGCGGGGAATAGCGTGCCGAGCGTGCTATGCGTGAGGGTGATGCCGGCGACCGTCGCGACCCCCACGCAGATCCCCGCGAAGGCGCCCGACCGCGTGACTGGATTGTGTGGCGCGAGACTCATCAGCAGCGACGGAAAAAGCTGGGTCACGAACGCGTAGCCCATCAGCAGCAGGGCAACGATGGTCTCGCCTCCCTGCAGGGTGAACCACACGGCCACCAGCGCGACCAAGGGCACCAGCAGCCGTGCGGTCCGGGCGATGTGGTCATCATCCGCGCTGCGATGCAGCGCGCGGTAGATGTTGTTGGCCAGCAGCGTCGCCGCGGCCATCAGGATCATCGAGCCCGGCACCAGCGCGGTCAGCACGCCCGCCGCGCCGATCAGGCCAATCACCCAGGGGTCGAACGTCTTGATCGAAATGCGGAACAGCGCCAGGTCGATCTCCGGCCCCTTCAGTCCCGGCACTTGCAGAATGGCGGCGAAACCGACGAAGAATACGAACAGCAAGATCAGCTGATACAGCGGCAGGATGATCGCGTTCTGCCGGAACACGCCCTCGTGCCGGGCCGTGTAGAGCGACCCGAACGTGTGCGGCCACATGTAGAAGCCGAGCGCGGTAAGCAGGACCGTGGAGATGAACCAGGCAACGCTCTCGCCATGCGCGGGGAGCGCCAGGAAGCCGGGCTTCGCCTGCTCGATCGCCGCGAACATCGCCCCGAAGCCGCCATAGTAGTGCAGCGGCAGATAGATGCCGAGGAACACCACCACGGCGAGGATCGCGCCGTCCTTGAGCGCCGCCGTCCAGGCCGAGCCGTGCACGCCTGAAACCATGACATAGGCCGTCACCACGGCGGCGCCGACCCAGATCGCCGCCGCGTTCGGAATGGCACCGTACGAAGCCGTCCCGACAATGATGCCGAGCCCCTTGAGCTGCAGCACCATATAGGGGATCAGCGCGACGATGCCGACGATCGAGACCAGCACGCCAAGCGCTTGGCTCTCGTATCTGGCGACGAAGTAGTCCGGCTGCGAGATCAGGCCGTGTTCGCGCGCATAGCGCCAAATCGGCGGCAAGAGCCAGTAGGACATCACGAAAGCCAGGCAGCCATAGGCCAGGATGTACAAAGCCGGCCCGCCGCGTCCGTAGGCGTAGCCGCTGCCGCCCAGGAAGGTGAAGGTCGTGTAGATCTCGCCGGCCATCAGCAGGAACACAAGGAACGCACCGAAGCCGCGCCCTCCGACGGTCCATTGCTCGAGGTTCATGTCCTTGCCGCGCCGCGCCCGCAGACCGAGCGCCAGCGCGAGCAGGACGGTCGCGGCAATGATGATCAGCGCGGCGCTCACGCGTCGCCGTCCTCTCGACGATTCGCCGGATCAAAACGATAGACGATGGCCATGATCGCCGAGGTAAGCAGGATCCAAAGCAACAGCCACGCCAGGATCAGCGGCAGCCCCAGGACGAATGGTTCGACGCGATTGAAGAACGGTGTCCCGACGAGAATCCCGAGGAAGGGCAGGACAGCCAGAAAGCGCATGACGAGCACCGTTCGCGGTTGATCGAACCCGCTGGCCGCAGCTCGTGCGGGAGAAGGTTGCAACGCGGCATACAATACAGGGATTTGCGGAACAGGCGAACGGGCCGGGCAGTCGCGGGTTTCTCCGGGAAGGAGGGCCGAACATGGAGCGAGACCAAACCGACCCGAGCGCCGATCCAGGTCCTGTCGAGGAGAACGTCGCCGCCGTGGCAGGGCTGGAAGCCGAAGCACTAGGGCGCCGCACGACGGCGGACCGGGCCTCGGATGCGATCGCAGCTTTCGTCGGCACGATCGGCTTCGTGGCCCTTCACCTCGTCTGGTTTGCCCTCTGGGCGTCGATCAACACCGGACTGATCCCGTTCGTCCCGGCATTCGATCCTTACCCATTCCAGCTTCTTTGCATGATCGTGTCGATGGAGGGTGTCCTCCTCGCCACCTTCGTCCTCATCAAGCAGAACCGTATGAGCTACCTCTCAGACCGGCGGGCGCATCTCGATCTCCAGGTCAATCTGCTGGCCGAGCGGGAGGTCACCCGGCTGCTACAAATCACGGGAGAGATCGCCCGGCGGGTCGGCGTGACCGATCCGCCCCTCCTCGCCGACGAGATGGTGGAGGAGACGAAGGTGGAGAAGCTTGTGACGGAGCTTGATCGCGGGCTCGCCGAGGAAGAATGAACCGATAGCCGGCAGGCGAGTTCGCGCGTTATGCACGCAACCCTGTACCACGCGCCGACGAGCCCGCCCGCTCACGACAGCCCCGCTGACCCCGCTGCCGCGGCTCGTGCGGCGAAGCTGCGCTATGTCTCCGACAAGCAGCCCGGCATTCAGCGCAGGCGCGCGGCAAACGGCTTCACCTACCTCAACCCAGACGGCTCCGAAGTCACCGACGAGGACACGCTCGCCCGTATTCGCAAGCTCGCGATCCCGCCGGCCTACGAGGGCGTATGGATCTGCCGCGTCCCAAACGGCCATCTCCAAGCAGTCGGCCGGGATGCGCGCGGGCGCAAGCAATACCGCTATCACCCGCGCTGGCGGCTGATTCGCGACGAAACGAAATTCGGCAGGATGCTGGTGTTCGGCCGCATCCTGCCGGAAATCCGCCGACGCGTGGCGGAGGACCTGGCCCATCCGGGGTTGCCACGCGAGAAGGTGCTGGCAGCCATCGTCCGGCTGCTGGAGATGACGCTCGCTCGTGTCGGCAACGAGGAGTACGTCAAGGCCAACCACAGCTTCGGCCTGACCACGCTGCGCAACCGGCACGTTCGGGTGGACGGCAACCGCCTCGCCTTCGACTTTCGCGGCAAGCACGGCATCAAGCACCACATCGACCTGCGCGATCGCCGCTTGGCGCGAATCGTGAAGCGCTGCCGCGACATTCCAGGCCAGGATCTGTTCCAATATTTGGGTGAGGATGGCGAACCGCATTCGGTCGACTCGGAAGACGTTAACGACTACCTCCGCGAAATCTCCGGCGAGGAGATCACCGCCAAGGATTTCCGCACCTGGGCCGCGACCAACCTGGCGGCGCTGGCGCTGACCGAACTGGAGGCGTTCGACACCCAGGCCAAAGCCAAGAAGAACGTGGTGCACGCTGTCGAGGCGGTGGCGAAACTGCTCGGCAACACCCCGGCGATCTGCCGCAAATGCTACATCCACCCAGCGATCTTCGACGGCTACCTGGACGGCAGCCTGCTCGAAGGGCTGAAATCGCGGGCCGACGAGACGCTGGATCAGCCGGCCAGCGGACTGAGCGCCGAAGAGACAGCCGTAGCGGCATTTCTGAGCAAGCGCCTCGGCGAGACGATCGAGGGCCAAAAGCCGGCCGGCTAAGCGGTTGGAAGCCTCGCGACGATGGCGCAGAGTAAGACGCCGTGTTCGCGGAGCCAGCCGATGCAAGCAAAGGACGTCCTATCCGCCCTGTGGCGCGAAGCCGGGATGCCAGCGAGCGCGCTGGACACTATCGAGTTGACCGGGCGCGACCCGATCCTCCCATCCTCCTTTGCCGTGGGCACCGCCGCGCAGTCGAGCATCGCGGCCTCGGCACTCGCTGCGGCGGAGATCGGGTTCCTGCGCGGCGGGCCACGTCAGCGCGTCGCGATCGATATGCGCCACGCGGCCGTCGAGTTCCGCTCCGAACGCTACCTCAAGGTCGACGGCAAGCCGTTGGGAGATCCCTGGGACAAGATCGCCGGGACCTATTGCTGCGGCGACGGCGGCTGGGTTCGGCTCCACACCAATTTCCCCCACCACCGCGATGGCGTGCTGCGCTTGCTGGGGTGCGACTACGACCGCAACGCCGTGGCCCACGCTCTCCAAGGCTGGACCGCGCAAGCAGTTGAGGACGCGCTTGCCGAAGCCGGGCTGGTCGGCTCGCGGATGCGAAGCTTCGCGGAGTGGGACGAACACCCGCATAGCCGGGCGCTGGCCGTGCAGCCGGTGGTTGCAATCGAACGGATTGGCGACGCCCCACCCCGGCTATCGCGAGGTGCCTCGCGGCCGCTCGAAGGCCTGCGGGTGTTGGACATGACGCGGGTGATCGCCGGCCCGGTCTGCGGCCGGACGCTCGCCGCGCATGGAGCGGACGTACTGCTGATGACCGCGCCGCACCTGCCCTCCGTCGGCATCGAGGACACGTCGCGCGGTAAACTGTCCGCCCAGCTCGACCTGCGCGATCCGGCTGCCAAGGAAATCTTCGCCGAATTGCTGCGCGGGGCGGACATATTCGTGCAAGGCTACCGGCCCGGCGGAGTACAGGCGCTCGGCTTCGGCCCGGAGCAAGCGGCGGCACTGCGGCCGGGGATCGTCTGCGTCTCGCTTTCCGCCTATGGGCATCTCGGCCCCTGGTCGGCCCGACGCGGGTTCGACAGCCTGGTCCAGACCGCGACGGGCATCAACGCGGCGGAGGCCGAAGCAGCCGGCATCGACGAACCGAAGCCTCTTCCGGCGCAGGCACTGGACCACGGCTCGGGCTACCTCATGGCCTTCGGCGCGCTCGCTGCCCTGCACCGCCAGGCAACCGAGGGCGGGAGTTGGCTGGTCCGCGTCTCGCTCGCACGCACCGGGCACTGGCTGCGCAGCCTGGGTCGCGTCGAGAACGGGCTTGCGACGCCCGACATACCGGCGGACGCGATTGGCGATCTGACGGAGGAGAGCAACTCCGGTTTCGGCCGCCTCACCGCGATCCGCCATGCGGGACGGCTCAGTGAAACCCCGCCACGCTGGACCCGCCCTGCCGTACCGCTCGGGACTGATCCGCCACGTTGGCCATGAGCCGCCAACCACCGAATCCGTCCGCGGCACAACCCCCTCAGACGCATTGCGGAGTTGCGAACGATCACCCGAGCGGCTAGCGTTCGTTGGCCAAAACAAAGACCAGAAGCAAAAAACGACACAGGGAGCGGGACGTATGCCGACAGGGCAGCGCGTCCAAGGCTGCGCGAACGGGAAACGTCGACGGGCCATGAGGCCATGACGGGCGGCGAGACGCCCGCCCCATGAGCATCGGGCTCTCCGACCCGCCGGACTTGCGGTTCCTTCCGGCTGACTCGGTACCTTTGTCGCAAGCTCCGGAGATCCTTACCGTGGCCGGCGTCTCGAAGAGATTCGGTGGCGTGACGGCGGTCCGCGACGTCTCCCTCGCGATACCGCAGGGCGCCATCGTCTCCGTCATCGGCCCGAACGGCGCAGGCAAGACGTCATTGGTCAACATGATCTCGGGCTTCTATCGCCCGAGCACGGGGCGGATCGCGCTGGAGGGGCGGGAGATCACCCGGAAGCGACCGCACCAGATCGCCTCGCTCGGCATCGCTCGCACCTTCCAGAACATCGCTTTGTTCAGCGGCTTGTCAGTGCTCGACAACATCATGCTCGGCCGCCACGTCCACATGCGCTCGGGCGTCCTGTCGAGCGTGATCTACTGGGGTCTCGCACAGCGCGAGGAGGTGGCACACCGCGAGCGCTGCGAGGAGATCATCGACTTTCTGAAATTGCAGGATCTGCGCAAGCAGCCGAGCGGCTCGCTCGCCTACGGCTTGCGCAAACGTGTCGAGCTGGGCCGCGCGCTGGCACTCGAACCGAGATTGCTGCTGCTCGACGAGCCGATGGGCGGAATGAATCAAGAGGAGAAGGAGGACATGACCCGCTTCATCCTCGACGTGAACCAGGAACGCGGCGTCACGCTGCTGCTCGTCGAGCACGACATGGGCGTGGTCATGGACATCTCCGACGAGGTGATCGTGCTCGATCGCGGCCGCCGGATCGCGGCTGGCCGTCCGGATGTCGTGCAGGCCGACCCGGCGGTGATCGCCGCCTATCTCGGCACCAAGGCGGGGAGTGCTCCGCCATGAGCGCGGAAGCGATCACCCTGCCGGGACTGCTGCGGCGCAACGCCCGCGAGCGGGGCGCGCAACCGGCGATCCGCGAGAAGGATCGCGGTATTTGGCAAACCTGGAGTTGGCGCGCGTATTTCGAGCACGTGCGCGACTTCGCCGCGGGCCTCGCCGCCGAAGGCTTCCGCCGCGGCGACAAGCTCGCGGTGATCGGGGACAACCGCCCGCGACTCTATGCGGCACAACTCGCGGCGCAGGCGTTGGGCGGAGTCGCCGTGCCGGTCTACCAGGATTCCATCGCCGACGAGCTCGCCTACGTGCTGGCCCATGCCGAGATCGCCGTCGTCGTGGCCGAGGACCAGGAGCAGGTCGACAAGCTTCTCTCGCTGCGCGATCGGCTGCCGGATCTCAGGCGGCTCGTCTACGAGGACCCGCGCGGCATGTACGACTACCAGGATTCTCAGCTGGTCGCGTTCTCCGCGGTCGAAGCGGCCGGGCAGGCGCGGCTCGCGCGCGACGCGGACTTCGTGGACCGCGAGATCGATCAGGGTGCCGCTACCGATGTCGCCCTGATGGCCTACACCTCGGGCACCACCGGCGCGCCCAAGGGTGTGATGATCACACATCGCAACATGATGGCGGTGTCCGAGATATTCGCCCGCGCCGAGCACGTCGGACCCAGCGACGAGTATTTGTCGTATCTGCCGATGGCGTGGCTCGGCGACTCCGTGTTCAGCCTCGGGCTCAATCTCTGCGCCTGTGTAACGACGAGTTGCCCCGAAAGTCCGGAGACGGTGCAGCGCGACCTGCGGGAGCTCGGCCCGACGGGATTGATCGCCCCGCCGCGCATCTGGGAGAACATGCTCAGCACCCTGACGGTGAAGGCGGCAGACGCCTCCGCATTGAAGCTGCACACGTTCCACCTGTTCCGCCGTATCGCCGAACAACGCGAGCTACTGCGATCCGAAAACAGATCGGTACCCCTCATGCTCCGGCTGGGCTGCGCGCTCGGTGAGTTCCTGGTCTACCGCCCCGTGCGCGACCAACTCGGACTCGCTCGGACGCGCGCCTGCTACAACGGCGGCGCGCCGCTCGGGGCGGAGACGTTCCGCTTCTTTCGCGGCATGGGGGTCAATCTCAAGCAGATCTATGGCGCGACCGAGGCCACCGCGCTGGTGGCCTGTCAGCTCGACGGTGAGGCCGATCCGAACAGCGTCGGCCGGGCGCTGCCGGGCCTCGACATCCGCATCGCCGATGACGGCGAGGTGCAGGTCCACACGCCGGGCTCCTTCGCCGGCTACTACAAGCAGGACGACGCGACGCAGGGCGCCTTTACCGCCGATGGATGGTTGCGCATGGGCGATGCGGGATTCGTCGACAAGCGCGGCCACCTCGTCGTCATCGACCGTGCCCGGGACGTCGGCAAGCTGCTGGCGGGCGAGGCGTTCGCGCCGCAATTCATCGAGAACAAGCTGAAATTCAGCCCGTTTGTCCGCGAGGCGGTCGCGTTCGGCGACCGGCGCCCGTTTGTCGCGGCGATGATCTCGATCGACCCCGCGACGGTCGGCAATTGGGCTGAGCGCCGCGGCCTCGCCTACACCAGCTACATGGATCTCACCCGCAAGGACGAGGTGATCGCGCTGATCGGCCAGGAGGTCGCACGCTGCAACGCGACCCTGCCGCCGGCGCAGCAGGTCCGACGATTCCTGCTGCTCGCCAAGGAACTCGATGCCGACGATGCCGAGATGACTCGCACCCGCAAGGTCCGCCGCCGCTTCGTGGCGGAGAAATACGCCGCCGTGATCGATGCGTTCTACGGCGGGGCGGCGACCGTCGAAACCATCGTGGAAATCACCTACGAGGATGGCCGCAAGGCACAGGTGAGCAACGTCACCGCGATCCAGGACGCGGCGGCCGAGCTCGTGCGCGAGGCCGCCTAGGCGGCGCCGGTATGGACCTCGATTTCACCCTGCTCCTCGTCATCAACGGCATTCTCATCGGCCTGATGTACGCGTTGATCGCGCTCGGCTTCGTGCTCGTCTACAAGGCGACCGACGCGATCAATTTCGCGCAGGGCGAGTTCGTCATGGCACCGGCGATCGTCGCCGCCGTGGTTGCAGGCGCGGCCCAGAGTTTCTGGCTCGGGGTCGCGGTCGCAGTGGGCGCTATGATCGCATTCAGTTTCCTGCTCGAACGCGCGGTGCTGCGCCCGCTGCTCGGCCGGCCGGTGGTCGCCGTCATCATGGCGACCATCGGTCTCGCGGCAGTGTTGCGCGGCCTCGTGCCGATGATCTTCGGCGCCGAGACGCGCGCGCTCACCTTGCCGATCGGCGACGAGCCGGTGCGGATCGGCGCATTGTCGCTGCAGCCCGCGCAGCTCGCCGGCGCCTGCGTCGCGGTGCTCTGCCTTGTCGTGTTCACCTGGTTCTTTCGCGCGAGCCGCACGGGTATCGCGATGCGCGCGATGGCCGACGACCAACAGGTCGCGACGGCAATGGGCATCAATGTCGAGCGCTACTTCGCGCTCGCCTGGGCGATGGCGGGGATCGTCTCGGCACTCGGCGGCGTGATGTGGGGCGCGATGCTGGGTGTCGACGTGCAGCTCGCGCTGGTCGGGCTGAAGGTGTTTCCCGTGGTGATCCTGGGCGGCCTCGACTCGATTGGCGGCGCCGTCGTGGGCGGCTTGATCGTGGGCGTGGTCGAGAACCTCGCCTCCGGCTATCTCGACCCATATGTCGGCGGCGGCACGAAGGATTTCGCGCCATATGTGCTGATGATCCTAGTGCTCATGGTGCGCCCGTACGGCATCTTCGGCACGCGCCGGATCGAGCGGGTGTAGCGCGATGTTCCATCGCGAGGCGGGCGTCTTCAAGACCACCTACACCGCCGACATGGCGCTCTACCCACTGCCAGTCGCGCAGAAGGCGGTCGGCGCGATGGTGGTGCTGCTGGTCTTCGTGGCACCATCGCTGCTCGGCGAATACTGGCTGTCGCAGCTCAATCTCATCTGCATCGCCGTGGTCGGCGCGCTCGGCCTGAACATCCTCGTGGGGTACACGGGGCAAATCTCGATCGGCCACGGCGCCTTCATGTCGGTCGGCGCTTACACCGCCGCCAATCTCGCCGTGCGCTTCGGCCTGCCGTTCTGGCTGACCTTGCCGGCAGGTGGACTGATGGCGGCGCTGGTCGGCGCCGTGGTCGGCGTGCCGAGCCTGCGCATCAAAGGTTTGTACCTCGCGATTGCCACCCTAGCGGCCCAGCTCATAATCGAGTGGACGATCAACCACGTCCCCTGGATCTCGGGCGGCATCCAAAGCTCGATCCAGGTGCCGCGGCCCGAGATATTCGGGCATCGACTGGAGACGCAGCGACAGCTCTACTTCCTGATGCTGTTCTGCGCCGCTCTCGCGGTGGTCGCGACGCTGAACCTCGCGCGCAGTCGCCTGGGCCGCGCCTTCGTCGCCGTGCGCGATCAGGACATCGCCGCCGAGATCACTGGCATCAACATCTTCCGCGCCAAGCTGACAGCCTTCGCCATCTCCTCCTTCTACGCCGGTGTCACCGGGGTGCTGTACACCTACTATCTCGGCATCGCTAATTACGAGCAGTTCCAGATCGACGTCTCGATCGACTATCTCGCCATGATCATTATTGGCGGTCTCGGCTCCGTGCTCGGCTCCATCTTCGGCGCGGTATTCGTCACCTTGCTGCCGATCCTCATTCGTCTCGTGATGCAGAGCGCGGGCGGCATCTTTGTCTCGCAGGACGTGCTCGACAACGTGATCCCGCATCTGCGTCTGGCGATCTTCGGGCTCGCCATCATCGTCTTCCTGGTCGCCGAACCGGAGGGCCTGAACCGGCTTTGGCGCAACGTGCGCAATTACTTTCGCTATTGGCCATTCTCCTATTGAGCGCAGTGCCTGCAACGAACGGGAGGGAACAATGAACAATCCAACCGACTACCGCCTCGCCGCGCTGGCGGCAGTACTGGCCGGAGCGCTCGCGGCAGCGCCGCAGGCGAGCGCGCAACAGAAGGAGTTGGTGATTGGCCAGCAATGCGACCGCACCGGTCCCACCGAGAACGTCGGCGTGTTCATGTGCCCCGGCATCCACGACTACGTGGACCTCGTCAACAGCAAGGGCGGCGTCGAGGGCTACAAGATCAAGCTTATCGACATCGACAATCAATACAAAGTGCCAGCCGGCGTGGAGGCGTATCAGCGCGAGAAGCAGGCCGGCGCCGTGACGATGGGTGTCTACGGAACCCCGATCGTCGAGGCGCTGGCGCAGCAATGCACGACCGACAAGATGTCCTGCACCACGCCCGGCTTCGGCATCGGTGCGTCGGCGGACGGACAGCGCTATCCGTATATCTTCCCCCTCGCCGCCAGCTATTGGTCGCAAGCCGCCGGCGCGGTGCAGTACGCGAAGGACCAGCTCGGCGGCAGCCTCAAGGGCAAGAAGATCGCCTATCTCATGTACGACAATCCCGCCGGCCGCGAGCCGCTGCCGGTCCTCAAGGATCTTGCCACCAGCGAGGGCTATGAGCTGAAGGTATTCGCGGTGCCGCCGCCGGGCCTCGACGTCACCTCGCAGGCGCTCGATATCGCGCAGCGCTTCCGGGCTGATTTCGTCATCGCCCATGTGTTCGGCCGCTCGCCAGCCGTGGCAATCAAGGCGCTGAAGGGCAACGGCTACCCGCTGCGCAAGGTGGTCGGCCTGGTCTGGGCGTCGGCGGAGGCGGACATCGAGGCGGCCGGCGGCTTCGGCGTGGCGGAGGGCTACAACACGATGCAATTCGCCGGCGTCGGCAGCGATTATCCAGTGAACAAGGAAATCGTCGCGATGTACGCGAAGGAGGGCAAGCCGCCGTCGAAGGAGATGAAGTCCACCGTCTACTACAATCGCGGCATCGCCTGGGGCGCGCTGGAAGTCGAGGCGATCAGGAATGCGATCAAGGCCAAGAATGGCGGTGTGCCAAGCAGCGATGACGTAAAGCGCGGCTTCGAGCAGATCCACGATTTCACTTTGGGCGGCCTGCTGCCGCCGCTCAAGGTGACGCCGGAGGACCACGAAGGTGGCGGTTTTGTACAGATCTGGCAGGTCAAGGGCGGCAAGTTGGTACGCCAGACCGATTGGTTCCATGCCTTCCCCGAGGTGGTGAAGAAGCAGGTGATGGCGTCGGCGAACAAATCCTGATGCCGGCGATGCTGGGCGGGGCACCGAGCCCCGCCCCCGTCGAGACGGCGGTGGTGCTCGCGCTCAACAACATCGAGGTCGTCTATGACCGCGTGATCCTCGTGCTGAAGGGGGTGTCGCTCGACGTGCGGCCGGGCGCGATCACCACGCTGCTCGGTGCCAATGGCGCGGGCAAGAGCACGACGCTGAAGGCGATCTCCGGCGTGCTGCGCAGCGAGCGCGGCGAGGTCACGAAGGGCAGCATCGAATTCGCCGGCGCACGCATCGACGGCCGCCGTGCCTTCGAGGTGGCCCGTCTCGGACTCGTCCAGGTGTTCGAGGGCCGCCGCGTGTTCGAGCATCTGACCTGCGAGGAGAACCTGACCGCCGGCGGCCATATCGAGCGCGAGATGGCACGCGTCCGCGACGGCATCGAGCGCGTCTACAGCTACTTCCCCCGCCTCAAGGAGCGCCGCCGCCAGCTCGCGGGCTACCTTTCGGGCGGCGAGCAGCAGATGCTGGCGATCGGTCGAGCGCTGATGGGCAGACCGCGGCTGATGCTGCTCGACGAACCATCGCTCGGGCTGGCGCCGATGCTGGCCGAGGAAATCTTCGGGATTGTCCGCGACCTGGTGCAGCGCGAGAACTTGGCGGTGCTGCTGGTCGAGCAGAATGCCGCCGTCGCGCTGGACATTGCCGAGCATGGCTATGTCATGGAGAACGGCCGGATCGTGCTGGAGGGTGCCGCCGCGGCGCTACGGGCCAATCCCGACGTGAAGGAATTCTATCTCGGATTGACCGAGGCCGGCGGGCGCAAATCCTACCGCGACGTCAAACACTACAAGCGCCGCAAGCGTTGGCTGTCCTGAGCAGGCGAGAAGCACCCGATGACCGAACACTTCGACGCACTCGAGACCCGTTCGCCTGAGGAACGCGAGCGCGCACTTCTGGTAGCTCTCCCGGCGCAAGTGGCTCATGCCAAGGCCAATGCACCGTTTTACGGACGACTCCTCGCGGACGTGGACCCGGATACGATCACCAGCCGCGCCGCTCTCGCCCGGCTGCCGGTGACGCGCAAATCAGAGCTGTTGGAAACTCAGAGAGCCAACCCGCCACTCGGTGGATTTCTCGCGGCGCAGCTGTCGCAGGTGGCGCATGTCTATATGTCGCCGGGCCCGATCTTCGAGGTGGACACCGCCGCCGCTGACCATCAGGGTGCGGCTCGTGCGATGTACGCGGCGGGCTTCCGTGCCGGCGACATCGTGGCCGGCATGATGATGGATGCGAGTGCGCGCGCGCTCGGCTGCGTGGTCGTGCCGGGCGGCGTCGGCAACACCGAATTGCAGCTCGACGCGATCGCGGCGATCCGGCCGAGCGGCTATGTCGGCACACCCTCGTTCCTGAAAATCCTCCTGGATCGCGCGGCGGAGCAAGGACGAGATGTGTCGTCGCTGCGTCGCGCCCTGGTCGGCGCCGAGGCCCTGCCCGCCGTGCTGCGCGAAGGGTTTCGCGCGCGCGGAGTATCTGTCTTGCAGTGCTACGGTACCGCCGATCTCGGCATCATCGCCTATGAGAGCGATGCGCTCGAAGGCATGATCGTCGACGAGAGCATCTTGCTGGAAATCGTGCGGCCCGGCACCGGCGAGCCCGTCGGCGAAGGCGAAGTCGGCGAGGTGGTCGTTACCACCTTCAACCGGGCCTACCCGCTGTTGCGTTTCGCGACCGGCGACTTGTCGGCGATCCAGCCGGGGCAAAGCCCGTGCGGGCGAACCAACATCCGTATTCGCGGATGGATGGGCCGCGCCGATCAGCGCACGAAGGTGCGAGGCATGTTTGTCGACCCGGCACAGGTCGCGGCGGTAGCGAAGCGCCATCCTGAGCTGGGCCGCGTGCGGTTCGTCGTGGATTGGGTCGACCAGGCCGACGTGATGCTCGTGAAGGCTGAAGCCACGCGGCCCGCATCCGAACTCGCCCGCGCCGTGGAAGCGACCGTGCAGGCGCTCTGCAAAGTGCGCGGAGCGGTGGAGCTGGTCCCTCCCGGCACGTTGCCGAACGACGGCAAGGTGATCGACGATATCCGCAAGATTGAGGCCTGAGCCGCCAGACTGGTGCGGGCCGCATCAGCGGCCTATCGTCGAATGCAGCTCGGCCTGCAAGGAGTTGGCGATGACCACGCGCGACCTAGGCGTGATCGACTGCGATATCCATCCCTCGGTGCCCGGCATCAAGGCGCTGCTGCCCTACATGGACCCGGTTTGGCAGGAAGCCTTCGTGCTTCGTGGCATCGATGGGCTGGAAATGCAGAGCTACCCGCCGGGTGCGCCGATCACTTGCCGGCCGGACTGGCGCGAGGCTGGCGTCAAGCCAGGCACCGACCTTGGCGCGATGCAACGCCAGTCGCTCGATCCGCTCAATACCCGCGCCGCGATCTGCAACGTGTTGTATGGCGGACAGGTCGCCGTGAGCGAGACGATGGGGGCCGCGATCTGCTCCGCGATCAACAACTGGCTCGTCGAGCACTGGCTCGATCAAGATAGCCGCTTGCGTGCGTCCATCGTGGTCCCCGCGCAAGCGCCGCTGCTCGCCGCCGAGGAGATCGAGCGTCGCGCCTCCGATCGCCGCTTCGTGCAAGTGCTGATGCCAGTCGCCTGCGAGATGATGCTAGGCCGCAGCTATTACTGGCCGATCTGGGAAGCCGCCACGCGCCACCACCTGCCGATCGGGCTGCACGCGGGCAGCATGTATCGCTACACGCCCACCGCGAGCGGCTGGCCGTCGCATTTCCTGCACGATTACGTGGCACAGTCGCAGACCTTCGAGGATCAGCTGCTGAGCCTCGTCACCAACGGCGTTTTCGCCAAGTTTCCCGAGTTGCGCGTGGTGCTGATCGAATCGGGCGTCACCTGGCTGCCGGGCTTCCTCTGGCGCGCGATCAAGACTTGGCGCGGCGTGCGCGCCGAGGTGCCCTGGGTGCGGCAGTCGCCGGCCGAAATCATCCGCGACCGCGTGCGCTTGACCGCGCAGCCGATCGACGCGCCGCCTGACGCAAGATCGCTCGACCGCGTGATGAACCAGATCGGCTCCGATCAAATGCTACTGTTCGCCAGCGACTACCCGCACTGGCAGTTCGACGGCGACGACCCGTTGCCGCCCGGCCTCAACCCAGACCTCATCCGCCGGATGCGGATGGAAAATCCACTGGCAACCTACCCCCGCCTGAAGGAGATTCTGCAATGAGCGTCACCGCGCCAGAGTTGCAGCCCTCGGCCGATGTCGGGGCAAAGCTCGGCATCATCGACTGCGACATCCACCCGTACTTCAAAACGCCGCGCGACCTCGATCCATTCCTCTCGGCGCGCTGGCGGCAATATGTTCAGGAATACGCCTATTTCGTCTGCGGACCGTACGCGAACCGCGGCACCTATCCGCGCTTCGCGCCGAACACCTCGCGCCGCGACGCGTGGCCACCGGGCGGTGGACTGCCAGGCTCCGACGTCCCTTTCATGCGCGAGCAACTGCTCGACGCCTTCAACATCAGCCACGGCGTGCTGGAGCCCCTGCTCGGCGGCAACGTCGCGCGCAATCTCGACGCGGCGGCGGCGCTGTCTACGGCGATGAACGACTGGCAGGCCGCCGCGTTCGTCGATATCGAGCCGCGGCTGCGCGCCTCCATCCTGGTGCCACAGGATGACGCCGAGGCATCGGTCAAGGAGATCGAGAAGCGCGCCGGGGATTGGCGGTTCGCGCAAATTCAGCTCGGCTCAAAAACCAGCGAACCGCTCGGCCGCCGCCGGTATTGGCCGATCTTCGCCGCCGCGCAGGCGAACGGGTTGTCGATCGGCCTGCATGTCGGCGGTACCCAGAGCAGCGCGCCCTCCGCCAGCGGCTGGCCGCAATACTACATCGAGGACCACCACGTGCTGGTCCACTCGATGCAGAACCAGGCGGCGAGCCTGATCCTCGAAGGCGTGTTCGAGGCGTTTCCGCACCTGAAGATCGTGCTGATCGAGGGCGGCTTCGCCTGGGGGCCGACGCTTGCATGGAGGCTCGACAATCACTGGAAGAAAATGCGTTCAGAGGTACCGCAACTCAAGCGTCCGCCGTCGGAGTACATGCGCTCAAACCTGTGGTTCGCCACCCAGCCAGTGGAGGAGCCGGAGAACCCGGAGGACCTGCGGCAAGTCTTCGAGTGGATCGGCTGGGACCGCATCCTCTATTCCAGCGACTACCCGCACTGGGACTTCGACGATCCCCGCTTCGCATTCCGCATCAAGCTGACGGACGAGCAGGAGCGGATGATCTTTCGCGACAACGCGAAGCAGGTCTACGCCTTTCGTTGACATGCCGGCCGCCCCTGCAGGAGCGGCCAGACTGTCATTCGTTCAGGTGGAATAGTCGGAGAACGCCACCGTGCCAGCACGCGCCCGGTAGTCCGTCTTGACGTTGACCACCGCGACCCTGCCCTCATCGACCTGCCGCTGCGCCCGCTCCAGCGCCGGGCGGATGTCCTCCGCACGTTCAACATATTCGCCGTAACAGCCCAGCGCCTCGGCCATCTTATCGTATCGCGTGTAACCAAGATCGCGGCCCGGCTTTTCGCGATTGGGGTCCGCCGTCCAGCCGCCGTTCAGGCTGATGACCACCAGCACCGGGATGCGGTGCCGCACGGCAGTATCAAGCTCCATCGCGTTGAGGCCGAAAGAGCCATCCCCGTGTGCGCAGATCACCTGCGTATCGGGCTTGGCCACCTTGGCGCCGAGCGCAAACGGCAGTCCCACGCCCATGCAGCCGAATGGGCCGGAGTTCAGCCGGTGGCCCGGCGCGAAAGTCGGCATCGACTGGCGGCCATAATTGAGGATCTCCTGCCCGTCGACAACGAGGATCGCATCGCGCTGCATGAAGTTGGAGATTTCCTCGCAGAGCCGCAGTGGATGGACGTCGCCGCCGTCGTCGAGGCGGTTCGCGCCCGGCTTGCCGCGCTTTGCCGCCTCGCCGTCGGAGAGCTTCTTGCGCCAGGGCGCGAAACGGTCCGAGCTCACCTTGTCGAGCCGATCGAGCACCTGCTGCAATACCATCTTGCAGTCGCCGACAATCGGAATGTCCACGTGGCGCGCCGCCGTCGCGATCTCCTCCGGGTCGATGTCGATGCGTGCGATCGTGGCCTTCGCACCGAAGCGCGGCGGCGCGGCGTGGCCGATGATGTAGTTCATCCGCGTCCCCACGACGGCGATCAGGTCGGCATCACGAAATGCCGACGAGCGCATCGTCAGAAACGAGTATGGATGATCGTCCGGTAGTACACCGCGGCCCTGCGGCGTGGTGTAGAACGGCACACCGGCCTTTTCGACCACCGCCGCCATCTCATCCCATGCTTGCGACCAGATCACCCCGCTGCCGGAGACGATGATTGGCTGCTGCGCCCGGCTTAGCGCGTCCACCAAGGCGTCCACCTGCTTCGGCTCGCCGAGCGGACGAGCATTCAGCAGTGGGCGCCCCGCGAAGCTCCAATCCACCTCGCTCTCATCAATCTTCGCGTAGAGAATGTCGCCGGGGAAATCGAGGTACACCGGGCCGGGCTTGCCGGTCATCGCCTTCTGGAAAGCGTTGTTCACCTGCTGCGGGATGCGCTTGAGGTTGACGACGCGATCGGCGAACTTCGTGCAACCCTTCATCAACTCGACTTGGTCGATCTCCTGGAACACCTGCCGGCCGAACTGGCTGATCGGGCTCGATCCGCCGATCGCGACCACCGGCGCGCAATCGATCAGCGCGTTGGCGATGCCGGTGATGAGATTGGTCACACCGGGGCCGCTCGCCGCCATGCAGACGCTCGGCTTCTGCCGCAGCCGGCTGTACGCCTGCCCCATGAACGCCGCCGCCTGTTCGTGGCGGACGTCGATCATGCGGATGCCCTCCTTCACGCAGGAGGACTCGGCGAGCAGCATCGGCCCACCCATGATGAAGAACAGATCCTCGACGCCCTCCTTCTTGAGGCATTTCGCGAGGATTTCGGACCCGGTCAGCTCAGCCATTGGATGTTTCCTTCCAGATTCTTGCTGGTGTTCAGATCACGTTGTTCTGCTTCAGCCCTGCCACCTCGTCCGCACCGAGACCGAGCCAGTCCCCAAGCACCTCCGTGTTGTGCTGGCCGAGCAACGGTGAGGGCGCGATCGGCGGCGGGCTGCCGCTAAACCGCACGGGCCAGGCGGGCATCTTGTAGTCGCCGCTGGTCGGATGGCGCATCGTCTGCAGGATGCGGCGCCGCTCAAAGCTTGGATCGTCGTGCAGTTCCTTGGAATCCAGCACCGCGCCGGCGGGGATGCCGGCCGCCCCGATGACGCGCATTGCCTCGTGCTTATCGTGATGCCGCGTCCAGTCGGCGATCATCGCGTCGACCTCCGGCTCCCGCTCGGCACGCGCGGCGGGCGTCGCGTAGCGCGGATCGTCCGTCAGATCCTCCCGTCCGATGACTTGCAGCAGACGGCGCCAGTGCTCCGGATTGGCGCGGCTGGTGTAGACGTACACGTAATCATTGGGGCCACCGCCCTTGCAGGGATAGATGCCGCAAGGCGGATTCGCCGTGGACACGCTCTGGGTGCCTGCACGAGGCGCCGCCTCGCCGTTGCGGGCCTGCGCGGCAAAGGCGATGCGGATATAGTGCAGCATCGCGTCTTGCATCGCGACTTGTAGATGCTCCCCAGTGCCGGTCCCACGGCGCCGATACAGCGCGCCGAGGATGGAGATGGCGAGCAGCATTCCGGTGCCCGTGTCTCCGAGCGACATGCCGGGCTTCAGTGGGCGCCCGTCCTTCTCGCCGGTGATGCTCATTGTGCCACCACACGCCTGCGCGATCATGTCGAAGGCGAGGTTCTTCTCGTAGGGACTGCCCTCGCCGAACCCTTTCACCTGCGCGTAGATGATTGCCGGATTGATAGCGCGGATGACCTCCGGCCCGAGCCCCAGCCGCTCGATCGCACCGGGTGCGAAGTTCTCGATGAACACATCGGCCTTTCGCGCCATATCCTTGACGAGTTCCAGCCCCCGCGGTGATTTCAGATTGACGGTGATCGACTTCTTGTTGGCGTTGAACTGCAGGAAATACCAGGCGTCGCCGCCATCGGGGCCGCCCAGCCCCCGCCCCGGATCGCCGCTCTTGGGGTTCTCGACTTTCACCACCTCTGCCCCCAGCCAGGCAAGCGCCTCGGTGCAGGACGGCCCGGCCTCGAACTGCGTCAGGTCGAGAATTCTGACGCCCGCCAGGCAAGGCTCGAACGTCGCATCGCCATCCATCTCGCGTCTCCTCGGTTGTTTCTTTTTCCGTGTTGCTCGGCAGGCTACCGCGGGAACGAGACGGAGTCAGCCGTCCGGAGCAGGCTGGCGCAAACCGCCGTTCATTCCGCCCGACTTTCCCAAGTCGTGACGATGACAACCGGATCGAAGCTTGACGAGCGGGACCCGCGCTCATATGCGAGTGGGACCGCAAGATCGTAGACTCGTCTGACCCGGCGCATACCCCCAGGCACAGGCGGGCCGGGCCGACACGAGGTTGCCTACATGGCGTGGCTCCGCGACCGTACCGCTGGCGTCCCCCGTGCCTCCACACCGGCAGCAGCGGGCAAGCTCTCGTGAGCGACGGTGCCAGAGCATCCGCCGACAATGGCGACACGGAGCGGCTGTTCCGAGCGACATTCGAGCAGGCCGCTGTCGGGATGGCGCATGTCGGGCTCGACGGCGCCTGGCTCCGGGTCAACGACAAGGTCTGCGAGATCGTCGGCTATTCGCGCGATGAGCTGCTCGGGCTGACCTTCGGCGTCATCACCCACCCCGACGATTTGGAGTCGGATCTCGCCCAGGCCGCACGGCTGCTAGCGGGTGAAATCCCCACGTACTCCATCGAAAAGCGCTACGTGCGAAAGGACGGCACGATCGTCTGGGTGAAGCTGACCGTCGCTCTCCTGCACGGAGGAGACGGCAAGCCGCGCCACTACATCAGCGTCATCGAGGATATCGCCGCGCAGAAGCAGGCCGCTCTGGCGCTGCGTGCAAGCGAGGCACGGTTCCGCGCGGCGGTGCAAGCAGTGGACGGCGTGCTGTGGACAAGCAACCCGGCTGGCGAGATGGTCGGGGAGCAACCCGGCTGGACAGCACTGACCGGACAGAGCCTGGCCGAGTATCAGGGCTTCGGATGGTCCCGCGCGATCCATCCCGACGACGCGCAGCTGACGCTCGACGCATGGCAGATGGCAGTCGGGGAACAACGCCCGTTCGTGTTCGAGCATCGCTTGCGCCGCGCCGACGGCGAGTGGAGGCTGTTCTCGGTCCGCGCAATTCCTATTCAATCCGAGGGCGGCGGCGTCCTCGAATGGGTGGGCGTGCACACGGACGTGACACAGGACCGACAGGACGAAGCCGAGCTATTCGATAGCCGCGAGCGTCTCGGTAGCATCATCTCCCAAGCCGCGGTCGGCATAGCGCAGACCGACACGACGGGGCAGTTCTTGTTTGTCAACGAGAGGCAGTGCGCGATCCTGGGCCGCTCGCGTCCAGAGGTACTTGCCGCTCGGATGTTCGACTTCGCGCATCCCGACGAGCAATCCGAGAATGTGGCCCGGTTCGCGCGCCTGATCGAAACCGGCGAGCCCTTCGCGATCGAGCACCGCATCATCCGCCCCGACGGTGCCGCGGTCTGGGCCAACAGCCACGTCTCCCTGGTGCGAGACCGGGCGGGCCGCCCGCTTTACGTGATCGCGGTGGTGCAGGACATCAACGAGCGGAAATACGCCGAAGCCGCATTGCATCAGCTCACACACCGGCTGGAGAATCGGGTGACCGAGGAGTCGGCCAAGCGCGAGCTTGCCCAGGCTCAGTTGATTCAAGCGCAACGGCTGGAGGCGATCGGCAAGCTGACCGGCGGCGTGGCGCACGATTTCAACAACTTGCTGCAGGTGATTTCGGCCAATCTCGAATTGCTACGACCCTTGGTGGAAACTGCGGGCTCGAAGGCCAAGACACGCCATGACGCCGCCGGAGAGGCGGTGCGCCGTGGTGCGCTGCTCACGCGCCAGCTTCTTGCGTTCGCCCGAAAGCAGGCGCTCGAACCGCGCGTCCTCAATCTTGGCCGCCTGGTGCGCGAGACCGCGGAGTTGCTGCGACGCACCCTCGGAGAGCGGATCGAGGTGGAGGCGGTGGCCAACGGGGGCTTGTGGAACACTTTCGCCGACCCGGGGCAGTTGGAGAACGCATTGATCAACCTCGCGGTGAACGCCCGCGACGCAATGCCCGATGGCGGGCGGCTTACGCTCGAGGTTTCCAACGCCTTTCTCGACGACCGCTATGCCGCTGCGCATGAGGAAGTGACATCGGGGCAATACGCCTGCATTGCAATGAGTGACACCGGAACGGGCATGGACGCCGCCACGATCGCGCACGCCTTCGAGCCGTTCTTCACGACCAAGCCGGAGGGCCACGGCACCGGCCTAGGACTGGCGCAAGTGTATGGTTTTGCGAAGCAATCGGGAGGACACGTCAAGATCTACTCGGAGCTCGGCCAAGGGACCACCATCCGGCTATACTGCCTCGCGATCGTCGGTCGGCGGAGGAGCAAGTGGTGCCAGATGCAGGCGCCGCCGCCGGCGGGACCGAGACCATCCTGGTGGTAGAGGACGACCCCCGCGTGCAGGAGGCAGTGGTCGAAACGCTCGGCAGCCTCGGATACAAGGCACTCCGCGCCTCCGACGCGGGCGCCGCGCTCGCAGTATTGCAGGCTGGCGTGGAGGTGGATCTGGTGTTCACCGACGTGGTGATGCCGGGTTCGATCAGCTCGGTGGAACTGGCACGCCGCGCCCGCGAGTTGCGGCCCCGCATCGCGATCCTGTTCACATCCGGGTATACCGAGAACAGCATCGTGCATCATGGACGGCTCGATCCCGATGTCGAATTGCTGTCGAAGCCCTACGCGCGCGACGATCTCGCCCGCAAGATTCGCACCATGTTGCGGAGCGGCGGCGCCGGCGCGGTGCCTAGAGGGCCGCAGTTCGACAGCTCTCCGACCCGCCTCCGCGTCCTGGTGGTCGAGGACGAGATACTGATCCGCATGACGACGATCACGTTGATTGAAGATATTGGGCACACGACGATCGAGGCTACCAGCGGAGCAGAGGCGCTCGCCTGGCTGCAGCAGGATTCGTCGATAGACGTGGTGATGGCCGACCTCGGCCTCCCCGATATGGACGGCCGCGAGTTGGTCGCGCGCGTTCGTACGCTGCGGCCCGAGATAGCGGTGATCGTCGCGCCCGGAAGCGGCGAAGTGTGGAATATCGAGAATACCGTGCCTCTGCCCAAGCCGTACGACGAAACCATGCTGCGCGAAGCATTCGCGGCGCTGCCCGCTCGCTCCAGGCCCAGACTGGACGAACCCGCTTAGGCGAGCCGGAAAGGAACGACGACGTTAGCTCGTCAGCCTGACGATGGTTCGGGTGCCCTTGTGAGATCGGTCGAGCTCCACCGTCGCGTGCAACGTTTCTGCCATTGAACGGACGATCATCGAACCCAGGCCCCCGCCTTTGGCGGGGATCTGATCAGACATCCCGGCACCGTCATCCTCCACGATCAAGGCGATGATGCCGGCGTCATCCTGCTCCAAGCAGACCCGCACGGTACCGGGCTCGCCTGGCGGGTAGGCATATTTCAGGGCGTTGGTCACCAGCTCGTTCACGATCAGTCCGATGGGAACCGCCTTGTCGGTTTCCAGCCGCACCGGAGCGGCGCGAAGTTCGACACATTGCTCGACGGTGTCCGCCGTCGCAGCGCGGCGCAACTCGCCGACCAGACCGGCCAGGTACTGGTCCATCCGCACGAATTCCAGGTCGTCCGAGGTGTACAGCCGCCGATGCACGAGGCTGACTGCCTCGACCCGTTTGGCAGCTGTTCTGAGGATCGCGCGCGCCGCCGGGTCGGTGAGCTTGGCAGCCTGCAGGCCAAGCAGCGATGTAATCAATTGCAAGCTATTGCCGACCCGATGGTCGACCTCGCGCAGCATGATCGCCTGTTGAGCGGCGAGCGTCTCCAGCCGGTCGAGCGACGCGCGGAGTTCCTGCTCCGCCGCTACCTTCTCCCGCCGCAGCCGCTCTTGATCGAGAGCACGATGAATTGCGGTCGAGAGGGATTCCAGGAAAACGCCCTGGACATCCTTGAGCACATAATCGGCGGCACCCTCCCGCAACGCGGTAATGGCAATGCGCGTCTCTTCCGCCGCGGTAACGAATATGACGGGCGGCACCTCCGGCAATTCGCGCAGTTCGCGCAGCACGTCGAGGCCGTCACGACCGGGCATGTAGTGGTCGAGCGCCACGACGTCGAACTGTTCGGATGCGGCGAGCGCGATCCCCGCGGTTCCATCCGCCGCGACCGAAACGGTATAGCCCGCGCGCTCCAAATGTTTCTGCACCAAGCGCGCGATGCCGGGGTCGTCATCGACGTACAGGACGCGCACCGTGCCGGCGGCCAAAAGCATCGTCACGTTGGCTCAGGGACTTGCATAACGGACAGGAACAAGCCTAGTTGCCGGATGGCTGTCGCGAAGCCCTCATAGTCAACCGGCTTGGTGATATAGACGTTGCAGCCGAGGTCGTAGCATTTCTGGATCTCGAGGCGGTCGTCGGTCGTGGTGAGCACGATGACCGGCGTTCGCTTCAGATGCTCGTCTGATTTGATCCGGGCGAGGATATCAAGGCCGGTCATGTCCGGCAGATTGAGGTCCAACAAGACCAGGAGGGGCGCGTGTGCCGCTGACCCAGTGCCGCTCTCCTGTCCGAAGATGTGCTTGAGCGCGCTGGTGCCGTCCATAAAATGCACGATCTGGTTGCTGACACCCGCACGGCGCACATTCTTCTCGATCAGCCTCGCGTGGCCGGGATCGTCCTCGATCAGCAAGATGGTAACGGGAACCCCGTTCATACGGTAACATTCCTCGATCTACGGTTGGTCGGTTGCCGGACCGGGGCGGGCAGGTGGACCCGGAAGACAGTACCCTGGTCAAGCACGGAATCGCACTCGATCTTGCCGCCAAGACGCCGAACCAAGGCCCTGACATGGGCAAGCCCGATGCCTTCTCCGGGCACTGATTGGTCTCCGGCGCGGCGGAACAAGTCGAAGATCCGTTCGTGATCCCTGGATGCGATGCCGCGCCCGTTGTCCTCGATCTCGAACACCGCGAACCCGCCTTCCACCCGGCCATCAATCCTTACCACGCCAGGCCGGCCCGGCTTGAGATATTTGAGAGCGTTGTCCAGCAGGTTGCCGAAGATCTGCTCGACGGCGATCCGGTCCATCACCAGCCCCGGCAGCTCGCCAATCTTGATCTCCGTGTTGCTATCGGTCGCCTGGTGGCGGACGGTGTCGGCTATGCTGCCCAGAACGGCCTTCATGTCGAGCCGTTCATCGGTCAGCACCCGGCGACCCTCCCGCGACAATGCCAGGATCGCGCCGATCAGCCGGTCCATCTTGGATGTGGACGCCTTGATAAAGCGAATCGCCTCCGGGATGTCCTCGTCGACGGCGGCCGCGACCTCGCCCGAAAGTGCACCGGGCGTCCCTGTGTCGACCTCCGCAGCGAATCGGCCGAGCGATTTCGCGGCCGTCTCCAGTTCGCTGGTGAATCCCATGATGTTGACCAGCGGCGCTCGTAGATCATGCGACACGATATACGCAAAACGTTGAATTTCCTCGTTCGCCTCCACAAGGTCGGCAGTACGTGTCTGCACGATCCGCTCAAGGTCAACGTTGTTCGCCTCCAGCCCGCGATTTGCCACCTCGAGCTCGGCCTGGGTTGCCCGCAGCGCGGCCACGTAGCGGCGGATACCGAAGGCGATGACACCGGCCAGGAGTACAAGACCCGCAAGGCCGGCAGTGTCCATCAGAACGAGCACTCGCCCGCGGTCGTTGATCGCCTCGAACTGCGCCGCGACGACGGCCTGCTCCCGCTGTGCCATCCGCCGCGTGATGGACCGAATGGCTTGCGTGTCCTTCTGCCCTCGATCGGTCCCGACCAGCGCGAGGGCCGCATCGTGCTTCCCTGCCTTGGCGAAATCGATCGTCTGGCGAAGCTCGGTCAGCTTATCAGCAATGACCGGTTTGAGTTCGCCCAGGAGCCGAGAAGCGGCGGGATCGGCTTCGACCTCCGGCTCCAGTTTCGCGATGAGGCCCGGGATCTGCTGAGTGGCCCGGTGGAACGGCTCGAGGTAAGCATCCCGGCCGGTCAGCAGAAACCCGCGCTGTCCGGTTTCGGCCCGTTCGACACTGGCCGTCAACTCCTCGATTGTGAACAGCACGTCGCGCTCCCGTGCAGCCGCGTCGAGCGCCTCGTGGTTGCGGACCGACAGCCAGACCGACGAACCTGCGACCAACACCAGAACGACGATCCCGACCGCTAGGGCGAGATAGCCGATCGGGCTGAGCACGCCGACGCCACTGCCGCGTGCGCGTCGGATGTTGCGGGGCGCGGGCTCGAGAGCACTCATTCGTATCGCTGATTCCTGGGTCGGCCTCTATCGTCTAGAGCGTTTGTCGGAACACCGGAAGCGCGGCTCCGTTGTCCAGATGTTGAACGCGGGAGCCACATGACTTCTATGGCGGGCAAGAAACGTGACCGAGCGGCTCCACTCTGGCAATTCGGATGATGACAGCAGCGCGAAAGGCCGTGCCGTGGACGATAGTCAACCTCAAGCTCCGTTGCGTATCCTGGTCGTGGACGACGATTCGCTGGTCCGCATGGGCACAGTGGCGATGGTCGAGGAACTTGGCCACATCGTCGTCGCGGAAGCAGGGAGCGGCGCGCAGGCGCTGGCTCTCCTGCGCCAAGGAGACGCCGTCGATCTGTTGCTCACAGACCAGGCAATGCCAGGCATGACCGGGCAGCAACTCGCCGACGCCGCCCGGGAAGTACAGCCAGGGCTCCCCGTGCTCCTCGCGACCGGCTACGCCGATCAGGGGGCCGCCGGGGCAAAGAACCTGCCCAGGTTGCCCAAGCCGTACGGCCTCGACGATCTCGCGACCGCCCTGTCCGCCTTCATGAAAAAGCTACCCTAAACCTCAAACCCACGTCTGCGCTCCGGCCAACCGAGGCCCCCGGATCAGCCGGCCAGGCAGACTGCCCGTGGCCTCGCCGTCACGATAGACTGGTACACCAGAGACTAGGGTCGCGGTGAAGCCGTCGGTTCGTTGAACCAGGCGGCGGCCACCGGCGGGCAGATCATAGACCACTTCCGGCGCGCGCAATCGCAGACGATCG
Organism: Alphaproteobacteria bacterium; assembly: GCA_017307285.1. Classification (GTDB taxonomy): domain Bacteria; phylum Pseudomonadota; class Alphaproteobacteria; order Acetobacterales; family Acetobacteraceae; genus JAFKFI01. Next base: position 45,511 of record JAFKFI010000101.1, read on the forward strand.
TAGTCAAGGACGTTGATATCTGCCTTATTGCCCGGCCTCAGCAGCCCGCGATCGTGCAGACCGATCGCGGCGGCGTTGTCATGGGTCAGCCGCTTTACTGCCCAGGCGATGGGAAACAGCGCTCCCCGGCGCCGGTCGCGCGTCCAGTGCGTCAGCGTGTAGCTGGTCGCGGTCGCATCGCACATGATGCCGACATGGGCGCCGCCGTCGCCAAGGCCGAGCAGCGTGTTCGGATCGGCGATCATCTCGCGTACCACGTCGAGGTTGCCAGCAGCATAGTTGGTGACGGGCAAGTAGAGGATTCCCCGGCCGTCTCCCTGCATCAGCAGATCGTAGGCGATTTCCTCCGGGCTCGCCCCGCCGCGCGCGGCGCGGGCGGCGACACTTGCATCTGGCGGCGGCTCGTAGTCCGGAGGGTCGCCGCGCGGGAACATGCGATCCCAGCGCGCGGCGCGCCGGGCGGCTCGGCCACCGCCATCTTGCGCCTCGGCGAGCAGTCGGGCGCGGAACTCCGGCTGGCGCAACACCGCGACCCGCTCGGCAAAGGGCAAGTGCGCGATCCGCTTATAGCTCGGACGCCCCATGAACGGGTTCTGCGATAGCTCGAACCCAAGCAGCACGCTCGTGGGGCGGGAACGGACCTGGCCCGTGATGCGCAGCCCCGCTGCGTTGGCCTCGCGGATTCGCCCCAGCAGCCGGCTCCATTCGTCCGGCCGCGCGTCGGCCTGCAGTAATGTTATGCTCATCGGCCGGCCGGACTGCTCGACGAGGCGGCGCAGCATCGCGAATTCCACCTCTGGCTCGTCGAAGTCGGAAACCACTTGCAGCCAGCCCGCGCCGGCCTCAGCCAACGCTCCAGCGATCTCCGCCAACTCGGCCTCCGCCGCGTTGAGCGTCGGTGTCGGCTGACCATCGATGCTGCGGTGGTTGAGCGTGCGAGACGTCGAGAATCCGAGCGCCCCGGCGCGGATGCCCTCGGCGGCGAGCCGGGCCATTTCACGGCGGTCCTGCTCCGTCGCCGCTTCCCGGTCGGCCCCGCGCTGGCGCATCACATGGACGCGCAAGGCCGCGTGCGGCACCTGCGTCGCCACATCGGCGTCGTAGGTCCGCCCATCAAGTGCATCGAGGTAGTCGGGAAAACTCCGCCAGTTCCAGGGTAGCCCCTCGGTGAGAACCACTTCGGGAATATCCTCCACACCTTCCATCAGTCGAACCAGCATATCGCGAAGGTCGGGCTCGGAGGGCGCAAAGCCGACTCCGCAATTACCGGTCAGCACCGTGGTGACGCCATTCCACGTGGAAGGCGTGAGTTGGCTGCTCCAGGTCACCTGCGCGTCGTAATGGGTATGAACGTCGACGAATCCCGGCGTGACCAGCTTGCCGCGCGCGTCGATCTCTTCCGCCACCCCACTCGTGGCGCCCGCGGGCAGCGGTCGGCCAATCGCGGCAATTCGGCCGTCCACGATTGCTATGTCGGCTTCGTAGGGATCAGCGCCCGATCCGTCTACGACGGTTCCGCCCCGAATGACCAAGCCGGAAGGATCCCGCATCGCTAATTTCTCCCCGCCACTCGATGACGAGCCAGCAGGCTATTCCGCGAACCTGGGGCCCGCAACGATAGGGCCAATTAGATCGGCGGCCACCGCGCGGTACGGTCCGCCTCTTGCGCGGGGGTGAGATGGGTTGGTCCGTCCGCGACATCGGGCGGGTGATCGGCCAGACGCGACGGGTCGCTCCAGCAATCCACGGTTCCTAGGCTGCGCGTGCAGTAGGGCGGCGGCACTGGCGGCGGTTCGATGGGCCGACAATACGTCTGGTTGCGGTCCAGCCGGACCACTGAGCAGTCTCGCCCAGTCGCGAGCGAGTAGGCGACATCAAACAGGTCCCGGTGGACCACCGGGATCGCGGCGCCACAGCCAGCGAGCAGCAGCGGCACGAGGCGGAGGAGCCAAACCATACCCTGTCCTGCCATACAGGAATTAATCGCGAGTTTCCGTCGTGCTGCCGCCGTCGGGTTCTGTCCGTTTGCCCGGCGCAATCCGCGCCGCTATGGTCCGGCCGCCGCGGGAAGGCGTGCGGCACACTGAACGACGAGAGGCATCGTGGTCGACATCTTCGACGAGATTGATGAAGACCTCCGCGCCGAGCGGGCCCAGCAGCTGCTGAAGCGGTATGGCGGGGTGATCGTCGCGATTGTCCTGCTGATCGTGGCGGCAGCGGGCGGCTGGCAAGCGTGGCGTTGGTGGGAAGCCCGACGCGATCTCGGTGCGGCGGGTGCGTACCTCACCGCCATGTCCGCTGCGGACCGCCTCGGGCCGGAGGCGACGGCGGACCGGGCCGCGGCAATCGCCGCGTTCGAGCATGTCGGCGCGACCGCGCCGGAAGGCTATGCGACGCTGGCAAGGCTACGCGCCGCCGCGCTCAAGGCGGACGCCGGCGATTTGCGAGGCGCCGCTGCGCTGTGGGACCATGTCGCTGCAGACGGTGCGGCGGACCCGCTCTTACGCGATCTGGCCAGCCTGATGTGGGTCGAGCATCAGCTCGACAAGGGCGATCCCGCCCTGTTGGAGACACGGCTGAAGCCATTGATCACACCGGACAACCCCTGGCGTCCGCTGGCCCTGGAGGCCCAAGGGTTGCTGGATATGAGGACCGGAAAGACCGAACAGGCCAAAGAAGTTTTCCGCCGGCTGGCGCAGGACACGACCGCACCGGAAGGCGTTCGGGGCCGAGCCAACGGTCTGCTGAACCGGCTGGGAGGATAAGCGCAGATGAATGGACGGAGGCGCGGGGCCCCTCCCGGGGCCGCGATGGGGCGCCGCGCGGCTCTGGTTCTGCCGCTGGCTCTCGCCGGGTGCAGCATGTTCGACGATTGGCTCGGCGAACGTAAGCCGCCGCTGCCAGGCAAGCGGGAGCCGGTGCTCGCCAGCAAGGGTGGCCTGCAAGTGGACGACGCGGGAGCCAAGACTCGGGTCGTACTCCCCCCACCCACCCCCAATGCGGCATGGCCACAGGCGGGCGGCAACCCGGCTCATCTGATGGGCCATCTCGCGGCAGGAGAACGGCTGGCCGAGGCATGGAGTGTCAGCATCGGCGCCGGCGGCGGCTATCGGGAGAAGATCTTGGCCCAGCCGGTGGTCGCCGACGGCGTCGTCTATACGATGGATTCGGATGCGGTCGTCACCGCCTTTGAACTGGCCGGCGGCTCACGCAATTGGCGCGCCGACACCAAGAACGACGATGACGACAGCACCAATATCGGCGGCGGCCTGGCGGTGGAAGGCGGCACACTCTACGCCGTGAACGGATTGGCCGAACTCGTCGCCTTCGACGCGACGAACGGCAATGAACGCTGGCGCAAGAACATTGGCGCCCCGGCCCGCTCGGCGCCGACCGTTACCGAGGGCCGCCTGTTCGTCGTCACGATTGATGACCGGCTGGTGGCGCTCGCGGCCGATGACGGGCGGCAGCTCTGGAGCCACAAGGCGGCAAGCGCGACCACTACCATGCTCGGCCAACCAGCGCCCGCCTATGCGGACGGACTCGTCGTCGCAGGATTCGGCTCGGGCGAGCTCGCCGCGTTGCGCGCCGAGACGGGAAGCGTGGTTTGGACAGACAGCCTCGCCTCCGCTCGAGGACGGACGAGCCTCACCGACATTTCGGCGATACGGGGGCTGCCGGTGATCGCCGATGGACGGGTTTACGCGATTGGGCTCGGCGGATTATTGCTGGCGCTCGACCTGCGCTCCGGCCGCCGCCTGTGGGAGCGGGAGGTTTCCGGCGAGGACTCGCCCTGGGTCGCCGGAGACTGGCTGTTCATCGTGTCGTCCGACCAGCAAGTCGCGGCGATCCAGCGCCTAGACGGACGCGTGGCCTGGGTGGGCGATCTCCCGCGCTGGGAAGACGAGGAGAAGCAGTCGGACCCAATCCTGTGGTTCGGTCCCATTCTGGCCGGCGATCGGCTGATCGTCGCCGGCACCAACGAAGAGGCGCTAGCTGTCAGCCCCTATACTGGCGAGATCCTCGGGCGGCAGACGCTGTCCGGCGCCGCCGCGCTAGGTCCGATTGCGGCATCCGGGACAATCCTGATCGTCACCAATGCCGGCAGGCTGATCGCGCTGCGCTGACCGGCCGATCGGCGGCGGCGCAAGCGGCGTCCCTGTCCTGGAGAAGATCGCTCAGGCGGCGCTCAACGCCTCCTGAGCGACGTGCGCCGCCGGCATGACGGCGCGCTCATTGGGCTCGCGGATCATGTAGCCGCGGCCCCAAACCGTGCCGATCAGGTTCTCCCCACCCGCCTGGGCCAGCTTCTTGCGCAGCTTGCAGACGAAGACGTCGATGATCTTCATCTCTGGCTCGTCCATCCCTCCGTAGAGATGGTTCAGGAAGGCCTCCTTGGTGAGCACCATGCCCTTGCGCAGAACCAGAAGTTCGAGGATGGCGTATTCCTTGCCGGTCAGGTGCACTGGCTGACCCTCCACGGTCACGTCGCGGCTGTCTAGGTTGAGCACGAGTGAGCCGACCCGCAGCGTCGGTTGACTGAACCCCTTGCTCCGCCGCACCACGGCCTGCATCCGCGCCAGCAGCTCTGCCTTATCGAAGGGCTTGGTAATGAAATCGTCAGCACCCATCCCAAGACCCTTGACCTTGGCTTGCGGACGGGAGAGGCCAGAGACGATCAGCACAGGAGTCTCGATCCGCGCAGCGCGCATCCGCCGGACGACTTCATAGCCTTCCATGTCGGGCAGCATCAAATCGAGGATCACCACGTCGTAATCGTAATGGCGCACCAGTTCCAGCGCTTCCTCGCCCGTATCAGCTTGATCCACGACCGCCCCCCCGGACTTCAGCATGAGCGAGAGGCCCCGGGCGGTGGTTAGATCATCTTCGATCAGAAGGACACGCATGGGTTGCTTTCCTCAACAAGAATGACCCTATCTACCACCTATGCGTGTGTCTTGCTACAGGTTTATTCACCTTTTCGGCTTCTTTTTGCGTGAGACGCACCAAATTGGTGGGGAAAATCGAATCTGACGATGGATAACGAACTTTTTCGATATAATTCTCTCATATTGAGACGGAATGACATCATTGCCCAGTGTGCATCGGCTCGCGCCGAACTCCGCCAGCTTGCCGCCTTGTCGATGCAGGGTCGCGTAGCGGGGCTCACCGGGTTGTCGGCAGAGATAGTCGGCCTGTCTGGTCACGTGGCGGTAGGAGACCGAATCACGTTGCAGGCGCGCGACGGCAGGCAGATTACTTCGGAGGTCGTCGGCTTTCGGGGCGGCACTGCGCAGACGATGTCGTTCGGCCCATTGGCGGGCCTTGGCCCGGGCGGAAAGGCGCTGTCGAGGCAACGCGATCCGAGTCATACACAAGCAAGTGGGCCGCAGCTTGCCGTCTCGCATTCCTGGCTCGGCCGCGTCATCGACCCGCTCGGCCAACCGATGGATGGGAAAGGAGCGCTTGCGCCTGGCGATCAACCACGCCCGGTGCGAACGGCGCCGCCAGATGCGGCAAGCCGGGGCCGTCTCGGACCGCGGCTCGATTTGGGTGTGCGGGTGCTGAACTGTTTCGCGACCTGCCGAAGAGGGCAAAGGCTTGGATTGTTTGCCGGCTCGGGGGTCGGCAAATCGACCCTGCTTGGGATGCTCGCCCGCCATACGGCCTGCGACGTCGCGGTCCTCGCCCTGGTCGGCGAACGTGGTCGGGAAGTACGGGAGTTCATCGAAGACGAACTCGGCCCAGAAGGCCTCGCGCGATCGGTGGTAGTGGTCGCCACCTCTGACTCGCCTCCTCTGATGCGCAGGGAGGCCGCCTATGCCGCAATGACCGTAGCCGAGCACTTTCGCGACCAGGGCCAATCGGTGCTGCTGATGATGGACAGCGTGACCCGGTTCTGCTTGGCCCTGCGGGAGATCGGACTGTCCGCCGGCGAGCCGCCTGCGACACGGGGGTACCCGCCCAGCGTGTTCGCCGAGTTGCCGCAACTGCTCGAACGCGCCGGCCCCGGTCTGGACCAGCCCGGCCGAAAGCTCGGGCACATCACCGGACTGTTCACCGTCCTGGTGGAGGGAGATGATCACAACGAGCCAGTGGCCGATGCGGTCCGCGGAATTCTGGATGGCCATGTGATCCTGGATCGGCGCATCGCCGAGCGGGGCCGCTACCCCGCTGTCGACATCCTGCGATCGTTGTCCCGCACGGTCCCGGGCTGCCTCGAACCCGAGCAGCACACGCTGGCGCGCCGGGCACGCGCCGTCCTTGCGCTTCACGCCGAGATGGCCGATCTGGTCCGGCTTGGCGCCTATCGCGCGGGATCGGACCCCCAGGTCGACGCTGCGCTCGACTTGGCGCCGCGGATTGAGGCCATGCTGCACCAACGCAACGACCGGTCGGGACTTGCCGAGAGCTTCGCAATGTTGCGTCGAGCCCTGGAAACGGAAGGCGACGCGGGCGGCACTACCAATGGCGCGTGATCCCCTAGCCATTCTGTTGCGGGTCCGTCGGGCGGCATTGGACCAGGCCCGGCGGGCCTTAGCAGAGTGCCTCGCCGCGGAAGCGATCGCGGCCAAGGCGTTGACGAAAGCGGAGGCCGACATCGTGCAAGAGCGTGCAATGGCGGCCAGCCTCGACGCGGACGATTCGGCGGTCGAGGCGTTCGGCGCTTGGCTACGCATTGCACTCGAACGTGTCGACCAAGCGAGGGCGTCGCATGAACGCATCACTGCGGAGACCGCGCGCGCCCGCGCCATTGTGGCTCTCGCCCAGGGCTCGCTTGAGGTCGCGCAAACTGCCTTCGATCAAAAGGCAACGGATGAGCGGGAAGCGCGGCAACGTCGCGAGCAGCTGAACCTCGACGAGGCGGTCCAGACCCGCCAGGTCCGGGCCCGGACGTACGAACGGTGACAGGGGCCGTCCGACTGTGCTGAATTCTGGCCATTGTTTGAGGAGCGCATAGACCGTGCGGATCGCATTGATCGGAGGCGGGTATGTCGGCTTGGTGTCCGGTGCCTGCTTCGCTGAGTTCGGTTCCGAGGTCTCCGTGGTCGAGACCGACAAGCATAAGCTCTCCGCGCTCCGCGAGGGCCGAATTCCAATTTACGAACCGGGGCTCGACCGCCTCGTCACGGAAAACGTGGCCGCCGGCCGATTGACCTTCGGCGACGATCTCACCGCGGCACTCGTCGGGGCAGAGGCGGTGTTCATTGCGGTAGGCACGCCGACGCGGCGCGGGGACGGACATGCCGATCTTAGCTACGTCTACGCCGCTGCGGAGCAGGTTGCCCGGGCGCTTACCGGCTATGCCGTGATAGTCACCAAGTCGACCGTTCCCGTCGGCACCAGCCGACGCATCGCCGACATCATGCGAAGCACCCGACCCGATCTCGACTTCGACGTCGCCTCCAACCCGGAGTTCCTGCGCGAAGGCAGCGCGATCGCCGACTTCATGCGTCCGGACCGGGTTGTGATCGGCGCCGAGACCGATCGGGCGCGTGATGTGCTGCGCCGGTTGTACCGGCCGCTCTACCTGATCGAGGCGCCAATCGTGTTCACCGGCATCGAGACCGCGGAACTGACCAAGTACGCGGCGAA
>JAFKFI010000102.1 GCA_017307285.1 Alphaproteobacteria bacterium
TGTGGGAGGGGCAGGGGGAGGGGTGAAACTCCGAATTCCGTTCAGATGCTCGAAGCAATCCAGTCCTTGAGCCGGCTCTTGGGCAGTGCGCCCACCTGGGTCGCCGCCGGCTTGCCGTCCTTGAACAGGATCAGCGTCGGGATGCCGCGCACCGCGTAGTTGTTCGGCGTCACCGGGTTGTCGTCGATGTTGACCTTCGCGATGGTCAGCTTGCCCTTGTACTCCGAGGCGAGTTCGTCCAGCGCCGGGGCGATGGCCTTGCACGGCCCGCACCACTCCGCCCAGAAATCCACCAGCACCGGCCCGCTGGCCTTCAAAACGTCGGCGGCGAAGGACTGGTCGGTGACGGCCTTGGTGTTTTCGCTCATCGGGCGCCTCTCGTTGGGGTTTGTAGGGGCGAAGGTGGGGGCAGTCAGGGAACCGATCAACCCGCAAGCTCGGGCGAGGCGCCCGGCGCGTGCGGGTCGAGCAGCGCGTCCGGCAGCATCGTAACCTGCGCCGCGCGAGTCCATATCAGCGCGCAGCGCACCGGCCGATCCGGAAACACCGCCCGCAGCACCGCCCGATAGGCCGCCATTTGGCGCAGATACAGCACGGGCGTTGCCTCGGCCGCGCGCGGCGGGTCGCGGTTGGTCTTGAAGTCGGCCACCAGCACGTGATCGGGCAGCACGGCCAGCCGGTCCACCAGCCCGCCGACGACGGACCCGGCGACCACTCCGGTCAGCGGCACCTCAGCACGGCTGCCGGGGCCGAACAGCGGCGCCAGCTCGGGATGGGCCAGGATCGCCAGCGTCTCGGCTGCGATCGCCTCCACCGCCTCGCGGGTCAGACCTTGCCCCGGCCGATCGAGCCAGGCCCGCGCGGCGGCCGGACGGTCCGCGGCCGGCAGCGAGGGCAGGTGCTGCAGCAGCGCGTGGATGAGCTTGCCGCGCTGGAACCGCTTCTCTCCCGCCATCCCGGTGAGCGGAGACACAGCGTGCGGCACCGGGCCGAGCCCGGCGCCCTCGGGCCGGCTCGGCGCCAAGGGCTCGGGTCGCGCCGGTTCGGGCGGGGGCGGCGCCGGGCGCCAATCCGGCGAGGCGCCTGCCCAGGCCGGCAGCGGCGCCGCCGGGCCAGTCTCGACGGCCGCCGCGCGCTCGGGCGCGTCGCGCTGCGGCGATTCAAGGCGCAGCGCCGTGCCCCACTCGCCGAACGGCACCTCCTCCGCGCCGAGCCCATCGAACCCGCCACGCACGAGGGCGTACCAGCAATCATCGCGCGCGGGCTTGCTCGGCTCCCAGCCGCACACCACCAGCCGGTCCTCGGCGCGCGTCAGGGCGACGTAGAGCAGCCGGTTGTGCTCCTCCATGCGGCGCGCGCGGACATGCTCGCGCACCCGGTGCGTGGCGGCGCAGGCGACCTCCTTGCGCGGCGCCCAGAGCGGCACGTCCACGCCCGTCATGGGGTCGGTCTCCCACAGCAGCGGCCCATCGTCCGGCGGCAGCGCGGTGGTGTCGGGCAGGATGACCAGCGGCGCCTGCAATCCCTTGGCGCCATGCACCGTCATGATCCGCACCGCCCCACCCGCCGCCTCGGCCTCCCGCTTCACCTCGGCACCAGATTGACGCAGCCATTGAACGAAGCCTTGCAGCGCCGGCGGATGCGTACGCGTGTAGGCGAGTGCCGCGCTCAGCAGCTCGTCCACCGGCTCCGCCGCCTCCGGCCCGAGCCGCGCGTAGAGCCGCGCCCGCCCGCCGAGCGGCCCCAGCGCCTCGGACAGCAGCGTGTGTGGCGTGGTGTAATCGACACGCGGCAATAGCCGGGCGATGAAGTCCCAAGCCGATTGCCAGCGCGGATTCTCTCCCGCCCGCCGCCGCAGCGCGTCCCACAACGCGCCGTCGCGGCCCACCGCGAGCGCCATGAGGTCGTCATCGGTGAGTCCGCCGAGCGGGCTGGTCAGCACGCAAGCCAACGAGAGATCGTCCTCTGGCAACAGCAGCGTGTCGCACAGCGCGAGCAGATCCTGCACCGCCGGCTGCTCGGTCAGCACCAGCCGGTCGAGCCCCGCCACCGGCACGCCGCGCGCCTTGAGGGCGCGGACCAGGGCGCGAGCGAAGGCATTCCGTCGCCGCACCAGCACCAGCACGTCGCCCGGCGCGAGCGGGCGGTCCTTGCTCGCCAGCATTACCGCTCCGCTGGTCTGTTCCCGCAGCCAGTCCGCCAGTCTGTCGGCGAGCAACTGCGGTGCGGACGGCAGTTCGAGATAGTCCGGCGGGATGCTCCACGGCTCGCTCGGCGGCGGCGCCAGTCGGGGAGCGAGCGGCCACAATTCGACCGCGCCCGCCTGCCCGGCGCGATCGGCGATGTGGCGCAGCCGCTCGCCCGGCGCGACCACGCCGGCGGCGGCAAGCCCGTTGGCAAACACACGATCCACCAAAGTCAGCACCGGCGCGGTGGAACGGAACGACACGTCCAGCCGGACGTCGCGCCAAGGATGCCCAGAATCCCGCACGCGGGCGGCCAGCAGGTCGCGCGAACGGTCGAACTCGTCGGCGTCGGCGCCCTGGAAGGAGTAGATCGACTGCTTGCGGTCCCCCACGGCGAACACCGTGCGGTTCGCCTCGCGCGCGCCTTCGCCCGCGAAGAATTCGCCGATCATCGCGTGGGCGATGCGCCACTGCGCCGGCGAGGTGTCCTGCACCTCGTCGAGCAGCAAATGGTCGAGCCCGCCATCCAGCTTGTAGAGCACCCACGCGGCGCCCGGATCAACCAGCAGCGCCGAGGTGCGGCCGATCAGGTCGTCGTAGTCGAGCAGCCCCCCGTCATCCTTGCGCGCCTCATACGCGCCGAGCACCGGGGCGGCGAGCGTCACCAACGCGAGCGACGCCTGCGCCACACGAAACGCGCAGCGGTCGTCGTCCACCAGCCGCACCCGCTCGGCCTCGGCGGCGAATATCTCCGCCAGCTCCGGACATTGGGCGGCCAGCTTCGGGTTGAGGAACGCGCCCACTGCGCGCGCCTTGCCTTCCTCGGTGAGGAACTCGCAGCGCCACTCGCTCCAGTTCTCCGCGCGCTCGGCGGCCGACAGGCCGAGCCATTCCAGCAACCGGCCGCTCTTCTCGGCGCATTTCGGCGAGCCCTCGCGGTGCACCCGTTTGGCCGCCTCGACCAGCGCCGCCTCCTCCGGCCAACTCGCCGCAGCAGCAATCACGCCGCTCGGGTCCGCCGCGACGATGCCCAGCGCGCGGCGCTGCGCGGCGGCCAGATCGGGCAGTTCCAGCGCACGGGCGAGCTGCGCGCGATCAGCCTGCAATCCCGCGACCAGCCGGCCGAACCCGTCGAGCGTCGCCAGCCCCGCCAGGTCGTCGAGCGCTGTCCGATGGGCAGGAGAGGCGGCCCCGGCCAACATGTGCTCGCGGGCGTCACGCAGCGCCTCCTCGGCGTCGCGATCCTCGATCAGCCGGAAATGCGGCGACAGCCGCGCCTCGAGCGGAAAGCGCCGCAGCAACGATTGGCAGAAGGCATGGATGGTGCCGATCCGCATTCCGCCCGGCAGGTCCAGCACCTCGGCGAACAGCGCGCGGGCCTTGCTCCGCGCCTCGGCGTCCGACGCCGCGCCGAGCCGGCTCAGCTCCCCATCGAGCGCAGCGTCGTCCAGCGTCACCCAGCGGCCGAGCACCCTATGCAGCCGGATCGCCATTTCCGCGGCCGCCGCCTTGGTGAAGGTCAGGCATTGGATGCGCGCCGGGTCCGCGCCCGAGAGCATCAGCCGCAGCAGCCGGTCGGTCAGCAGCTTGGTCTTGCCCGATCCGGCCGAGGCCGCGACGAAGGCGGAAACCGCCGGATCGGAAGCCTTGCCCTGCTCCTCCTCGGCCAGCTGGCGCGCGAACCCGCTCATACGGCGTCATCCGCGACCGCCCACTCCGCCAGGCGGGCAAGTTGGGCGTAATCGGAAAAGCGCGGTCGCGCGCCAGGATGCGGCTGCGCGAGATAGCATCGTGCGGGATCGTCGAACGCATCGATCAAGGCCAGCAGCTTCTCCCCGGCGGCGGCGACCCCGGCCGCAAGATCGCCGTTCTTGAACAATGGCCGGACCTTGCCCGGCTCGAAGCCGCCCGTGAGATGCCAGTAGACCAGCTCGCCGGCCTCGGCCGCGAGCTCCGGACCGAATGCCCCAGCCGCTGCCATCACCGCCTCGAGCGGCAGCTGCGAGGCGAACCCGGACTCGACATCTCCCTGGCCGGGCGGCGTCCCCGTCTTGTAGTCGATGATGACCAGCTTGCCGTCCGGCCGCCGCTCGATCCGGTCGGCGCGACCCCGCAGGGTGAACAAGCCGCCGGGGCGCTCGAACCGGTGCTCACCGGCGATCTCCGTGAACAGCGCCATCGGCGGCGCCACGCTGCGCCGACCGATCTCGGTCTCGACCACCCAGGCGGCGATGCGCGTGAAGCGCGGCGTCCACCAGGCGCGCAACGCATCGCGCAGCCCGGCCCGCAGCAATGTCCCGTGCATCGCCTCCCGCAGCCGCTGATGCGCGTCCACCGGCCACGCCGTGCCGTGGTCGCGCAGAAAGCGGTGCAGCCCGTCATGCGCCAGCTCGCCGTAGCGCGCGGCATCCGCCGATTCGTCGAGCGGATCGAGCGGGCGGAGACGCAGGATGTGGCGCGCGTAGATCGCATACGGGTCGCGCAGCCAGGTTTCGATCTCGGTGACGCTGAGCCGGCGCGGACGCAGCCGTACATCGGGCAAGGGCCGGGGTGGCGCCACCGGTCTTGGACCATCGGCGGGCTGCCCAAGCTGTCGCGCCCATTGCGCCGCCGGATGTGCGGCAAGCGCCGTGCCCTGCCCGGCGAGGAAAGCATCGAGCCGCGTCAGCCAGCGCGCCGGGACGGCGGGCGCGCCATCGCGGCGGCGCGGGCAAGAAAGAACGACGTCGGGGGCGGCACAGGCAGCGGAGACGAAATCATGCGCCGCCTGCCCCACGCGCTCCTCCGGCGGCGGCAGGCCGATCCGCTCGCGCATCCGCCGGCTGAGCCACGGGCCTGGCTCGGTCGCCGGCGGCCACACGCCGTCGGTCAGCCCTCCAAGCACGATCAGCTCGGCGCTCTGCAGCCGCGCCTCCAGCAGCCCCCAGATGAACACGCGCGGATGTTCCGCCCCGACCCGCCCGCGCAATGCGCGGCGGGTGCGGATGGTCTGGCCCTCCAGCACCGCGTCCAGCAGGGCGGGCAAGCGCACCACCGGCTGGTCGGGCAGGCCGGGCAGCACCGTGAGGATCGACGCAAGATGGGTGGCCAGCGCCTCGCCTTCCTCGGCACCCCAGAGCCGGATTGCGCCGGAGGCCCCGTCGGTCGCGGCAAGACGTTCGGCAGCTTCGATGAGCGCCCTGAGGGCCGCTTCGGGGGCGACCTCCGCAGCGGCGCTGGCCATGCGCAGCGCAGGGGCGAGGCATTCCTCCAGCCTCGCCAGAAACGCCACGGCCGCGTCCTGTCCATTGCCGCGTGCGTGCTTGACCGCGAGGCGCAAGCCGGTCAGCCCCGGCGCCGGCCGTGGGCCGCGCAGTGCCAGAAGCTCAAGATGGCGTGCCGCCTCCCGGCAGGCGGCGGGCGCCAGCCCGGCAGCGGCGAGCGGGTGCTTGAGCAGCGCCAGCAACGCAACCGGCGCCAGCTGCTCGGCGACAGCATGGGCCAATAGGCGCAGAAACACCGCCGGCGGGGTCGCGGCCAGGGCCTCGCCCGCGCTGTCGTCCGCCACCACGCCGTAGCGCAGCAGCTCGGCGGAAACGCGGCCGGCGAGGTCGCGGTCGGGTGTCACCAGCGCCGCCCTCGCACCCGGCGTTTCGAGGGCGCCTCGCAGCACCAGAGCAATAGCTGCCGCCTCTTCCTGCTGATCGGCGGGGATTAGGCGGAGGAGCCCAGTTGTGTTTGGCGTCTCGGCATCGCGCCAGTCGCCCATCGCGGCGGCCGGGAGGAGGGCGGTGCTCAACGTGCCGAAGCGTTCCGGCGGGACGAACCCCTCACCCCGACCCTCTCCCACAAGGGGAGAGGGAGAAGAAGAGCCCCCTCCCCTTGTGGGCTTGGACTGCGAAGAGCAGGCCAAGGGTTGGGTGAGGGGTAGCCAAGGCCCCACATCCTCCCGCGTAGCCCCCAGCCCAACCAACACCCCCCGCATCCCCGCCTGCGGATGCGAGGCGTCGAGCGCGTCCCATGCCGCCGCGTCCATCACTGTGTCCAGCCCCGGCAACACCACGGCGCCCTGCTGCATCCGCGCCACCGTGCGCAGCAGCCGCGCCACGGCCGGAACGGCACCGGTGGTGCCGGCGACCAGCACGGGGAAATTCGGCGGCTCAGCCTCCCACGCCGCCGCCTGGGCGCGCAGCAACGCCACCTGCCGCGCGGCCGGGTTCATCAGTCCCTGCTCCGCCAGCCAATCCGGCCAGAACCGGGTGACGATCTCGAGGAACGCCAGCGTCTTCTGCCAATGCGCCGCGTGCTCGGGATCGGCCGCGTCGGGCAGGCGCGCGGCAAGGTCGATCTCGGCGAGCTCAGCCTCGTCCATCAACCCGGCGAGCTCGGCAGCCAACGGCCAGGCCCCATCGGCGGTGCGCGGCGCGCCGTCCCGCCCGCCCATCGCCAGCACCAGCCGCGTCAGCGCGGCCAGGCGCTGCGCCGGCTCCACGGCGGGCGGCAGGTCGAGCGCGCCCGACAGCGCCAGCGGTGCCTCGTCGAGCGCGCCGAACGCGGTGATCCGCGGCAGCAGCAACGGCCGCCCGTCCGCTGCCCGCAGAAACGCATCGGCCAGCGCGCGCGCCGCCCGCCGCGTCGGCAGCAGGATCAGTCCGCGCGACACCTCGACCGGGTCCGGCCCCGCCCGGCGCAGCCATTCGGCCGCGATCGCGTCGAGGAACGGGACATGCGCGGGAATCGTGAACAGGTTCAGCGGGCGGCTCCGATGGCGCGGATCTGCAGGAACGACTCGGCTTCCGCGAGATCGGCGGGCGTAGAGAGGTGAAACCACAACCCGTCATGCACCACCGCGCGTAAACGGCCCGTTGCCATCGCGCGATCCCACAGCACGTTCATGCTGAACGCCCCCTCCGGCGCCCCGTCGAACAGTGCCGGCGCGACGAGCTGCACCCCGGCGTAGATGTAGGGCACCACCTCGCGCTCCCTCGGCCGGCGCGGCGCGCCCCAGGGATCGAGCGCGAAATCGCCGTGCCCGGTCTCGGCCTGGACCTGGAAGGTGCGATGCACCAGCAGCACGGCGTCGACCTCGCTCGGCCGGAACACATCCGCCATGCGCGCCAGCGCGGGGCACGGACCATCGACCCAGAAGGCGTCGCCGTTGACCACGTAGAACGGCTCCGGCCCGAGCAGCGGCAGCGCCGCGAGCACCCCGCCGCCGGTCTCCAGCAGCTTCTCCTCGACGCGCAGCACCGTCCGCGGCCCCTGCCCGGCCTCGGCCCGCTTCCGGAGCGCGGCTTCGACCCGCTCGGCCCGCCAGTGCGCGTTGACCACCACTGTCTCCACGCCCGCGTCGCGCAACCGATCGAGCCCGTGATCGAGCAGCGAGCGCCCGCCGAGTGGCAGCAGCGGCTTGGCGGTCCGCTCGGTCAGCGGGCGCATCCGTGTCCCGAGACCCGCCGCCAGCAGCATCGCGGTGCGCGGCCGAATGGTCATGCGTCGAGCCCCGGCGGATTGCCGCGCCGTTCCGGCGGGATCCAGCGGTCGAAGACAGCGGCGAGCGGCGCGGCGGCCGGGTGGCGCAGCGCCTCCCCGAGCAGCCGCCAGGTGCGCGGGCCATGCGCGAGATAGTGCGGCCGCCCGTCGCGCCGAGCCAGGCGCACCCATTGCGCGGCAACGCGCATATGCCTCTGCGCCTTGCAGATCGCCAGCGCTGTGCGGAACGCCTCGGGATCCAGTTCGGGGCGCGCCGCCAGGAAGCGCGCCACGCAACGCTCCGCGAGTTCCAACGGTATGTCGCGCCGTGCGTGCGCGATGAGCGAGGCGTGGTCGTACGCCGGATGTCCCCAGGCGGCGGATTGGAAATCGAGCAGCCCGACCCGCCGCACTCCCGCGCGCTCCGGCCGGCGAAGAAGTCGCGATGCACGAAGACCGGCTCCCTGCTGTCCAGCGGCATCAGCATCGCCATCAGCGCCAGCAAGAAATCCTCTCTCGCCGCCGTCGGGGCGGGCGCGCCGAACATCGCTGGCCACCACCAATCGAGGAGGGTCGATAGCGCGGCTCCCCCCATGTCGGCGGACGACCAGCTCGGGAGCTTTCCAGGCGCCGGCGCCCGTTGCATGGCGACCAGCAAATCGACCGCCGCGTCGAACATCGCCGGCCCGGTCTCCGCGGACAGCACCGCCGGGAAAAGATCGTCCCCGAGATCTTCCAGCAGCACGAGCCCCGCCCCCTCATCGGCGGCCAGCACGTCAGGAACGGAAAGGCCAAGCCGCGCCAGATGCGCGCCGACGAACAGGAACGGCCGCACCGCCTCGGGTGGCGGTGCGTCCATCAAGACCGCCGGCCGGGGTCCGCCGGTGATCCGCCAATACCGCCGGAAGCTGGCATCCTGCGCTAATGGCGCGACCCGTGCACCGGCGCAGCCGGCGCGAGCGAGGAACGCCGCGATCTCGGCATCGCGGCTCACCGGATGCGCTCCAGCCGGTCTGGCCAGCCGATCAGCACCGCCTGCCGCGCGGTGTCTCCGGTTAAGCTCAGCGTCACGGTGAGCGCACCAGCTGGACGCAGCGCGCCGAGCCGATCCGGCCACTCCACCAGCACCACACCGTCCCGCGCCTCGTCCCAGCCGAGCTCCGCCAGATCGCCCGCATGGCCGAGCCGCCACAGGTCGAAATGCGCGGCGCGGAAGCGCGGCGTGTCATAGCTCTGCACCAGGGTGAAAGTCGGGCTCGGCACCTCCAGCGCGGGATCGCCTGACGCCGCCCGTAGGAAGGCACGAACGAACTCGGTCTTGCCCGCACCAAGCGGTCCCTCCAACAGAATGCCGTCGCCCGCCCGCGCCAGCGCCGCGACCGACGCAGCAAGCGCCTGCGTCGCCGCCACATCGGGCAGCTCGCGCCGCAGCTCTTGGGGGGAGGCCGTCATCGGCGGCAATCTGCCGCAGGCGTGGAGTCGCGCACAACCGCGGAGATGGGTAGTTTGCGGCGCATGGCGGAAGAACTGACCACCGACGTCGCGATCGTGGGGGCCGGCCCGGTGGGCCTGTTCGCCGTGTTCGAGTGCGGCATGTTGAAGATGCGGAGCGTGCTGATCGACGCGCTGGCCGAGACCGGCGGGCAATGCGCGGCACTCTACCCCGAGAAGCCAATCTACGACATCCCGGCCTGGCCGGCGATCGAGGCGGGCGAGCTCGTGACGCAGCTCGAACGCCAGATCCTTCCGTTCGCCGCCCCTCGCCTGCTCGGCCGCCGCGTCGAGGGCCTGGCGGGCGAGCCCGGCGCGTTCACCCTGACGACGGACCAGGGCGACATCGTGCGAGCCAAGGCGGTGATGATCGCCGCCGGCGCCGGCGCGTTCGGCCCCAACCGCCCGCCGCTCGACGGCCTCGCCGCCTACGAGGCAACGGGCGGCGTGCAGTACTACGTCCGCCGCCGCGAAGATCTACGCGGCAAGCGGGTGGTGATCGCCGGCGGCGGCGATTCCGCGGTGGATTGGGCGCTCGCGCTGAAGGACATCGCGACCGTCGCCGTGGTGCATCGCCGAGGAAAATTCCGCGCCGCCCCCGAGACCGCCGCCCGGCTCGACGAGGCCGCCCGCCACGCCCAGCTCGACATGGTGATCCCCTATCAGCTCCACGCGCTGCACGGCATCGAAGGCCGGCTCACCGGGGTCGAGGTCGCGACGCTCGCGGGCGAGACCCGCATCCTGCCGGCCGACGTCTTGTTGCCGTTCTTCGGCCTATCGATGGATCTCGGCCCGATCGCCGGCTGGGCGCTCGACCTCGAACGCCACCACGTCAAGGTCGACCCCGCCACCGGCCAGACCAGTCTCCCCGGCGTCTTCGCCGTCGGCGACGTCGCGAGCTATCCCGGCAAGCTCAAGCTGATTCTGCAGGGCTTCTCCGAGGCAGCCGTCGCCGCCCACGCCATCCACCCCATCGTGCATCCGGGCGAGGCGCTGCATTTCGAGTATTCGACGACCAAGGGGGTGCAGGGGTTGGCTGGCGCCTAGCCTTTGTGGGCCTCCATGAACGAGCGCAGCACCGCGTTCATCCTACTCAAATGACCACGCCCCTGCGCCCTGAACCAGTCCAGCACGTCGGAATCGAGGCGCAGATGCACGGAGGTCTTCCCCGGCGGCGGCATGACAACGCGGGCGGACTCCCAGAATTCCTCGTCGACCGGATGCGCCCGCGCGTCGGCCTTGGTGCGCGACCCGCTACGCTGGCGCTCATCCCGGAGGCTTTCGCGCGAGTATCGCCTGGTATCGTCGCTTGCCGTCATCATCCACCTTCCATGCGCTGATGATGCGCCGGTGCTCGCCGCGCCACGTGTAGACGACCATGAAATACTCATCGCCGACATGGCCCAGGGCGCGGAAACGCGGCTCGCCATAGTCGTTTCGGCGGTCCTCCGCTTCCAGAAAAGCGCTCTCGAAGACCAGAGCGGCGTCCCGGAAATCCACACCGTGGTCGTCCAGGTTTGAAAGCCGCTTGCGCTCATCCCACTCGACCACTGGCACGCACATACACAAATGTGGACACAAACACAAGACGCAAGCCCGGCGGACCGGACTTGACCCACGCGGCGCTTGCGCCGATCAACCGTCCCTCCGCAACCAGAGCCGATCCATGCAGCGCATCTTCTCGGGCATCCAGCCCTCCGGCATTCCCACTCTCGGCAACTACCTGGGCGCCATCCGCAACTGGGTGCCGTTGCAGCGCGACCATGAGTGCCTTTGGTGCGTGGTGGATCTGCACGCGATCACCGCCTGGCAAGACCCGGCGGCGCTCACGCAGCAGACCCGCGAGATGGCGGCCGTGCTGCTCGCCTGCGGCATCGACCCCGACAAGCACATCCTGTTCCTGCAATCCTCGGTGCGCGCCCACGCGCAGCTCGCCTGGATTTTCAACTGTGTCGCCCGGCTCGGCTGGCTCAACCGCATGACGCAGTTCAAGGACAAGGCGGGCAAGGACCGCGAGGCCGCCTCGTCCGGCCTGTACGTCTATCCGAACCTGATGGCCGCCGACATCCACGCCTATCACGCGACCCGCGTGCCGGTGGGCGACGACCAGCGCCAGCACCTCGAACTCGCCAACGACATCGCGCAGAAATTCAACCACGACTACGGCGTCGAGTTCTTCCCCGCCATCGAGCCGCTGATACTCGGCCCCGCCGCGCGCGTCATGAGTCTCCGCGACGGGACGAAGAAGATGTCGAAGTCGGACCCGTCCGAGCAGAGCCGCATCAACCTCAACGACGACCCGGATGCGATCGCGCTCAAGATCCGCCGCGCCAAGACCGATCCCGAGCCGCTGCCCTCCGAGCCCGCCGGGTTGGAGGGTCGGGCCGAGGCGCGCAACCTGGTCGGCATCTACGCGGCCCTCGCCGGGACCGACCACGCCGGCGTGCTGCGCGAGCACGGCGGCAAAGGCTTCGGCGCCTTCAAGGAGGCGCTGGCGGCGCTGCTCGTCGAGAAGCTCAGCCCGATCGCCGGCGAAACCCGCCGTCTGCTCGCCGATCCGGCCACCATCGACCGCGTGCTGCGTGCCGGCGCCGAGCGGGCCGCCGCAATCGCCGACCCGATCGTCGCGGAGACCGAACGGCTGGTCGGCTTCTTGCGCGTCTGAGGCGGATCAGGCGCTCGTTCGTCCGTCGACCAGCCAGGCTTCGGCGGCGGCGAGCATCGCCTCGACGCCGACCCGCAGCGTGGGGTCGATCACCGGCGCGAAATCGGGCGCGTGATTGGCCGGCAGCTCGTCGGTCTTGCCCGCCTTCTCCGCTGCCGCGAAGACCTCCCGGTCGATCCCGCCGACCACCCAGAACACCGAAGGGATGTCCCAGGCCGCCCCGAACAGGCTGAAATCCTCGCTCGCGGTGGCAGGCTCGATCTCCTCGACCCGTTCCGCGCCGAAGCGTCGCTCGAGGGCATCGGCGACCTTGCGCGTCGCCGCACCATCGTTTCGTGTCACCGGATACTCGCTCAGCACGGAAAAGGCGGGCGGCTTCGAGGCTCCGGAGGCAGTGGCTTCCGCTTCGAGGATGCGCTTGACCGCAGCCAGTACGCGGCCGCGCACCTGGTCCTTGAACGTGCGGACGTTGAGCCGCAGCAGCGCGCGGTCGGGAATGACATTCTCACTCAGCCCCGCCTGCAGTGTGCCGACCGTGACCACGGCGCTGTCGGTCATCGCGACCTCTCGCGAAACGACCGTTTGCAAGCGCATGACGGCCGAGGCCGCCATCACCACCGGATCGATGCTCTTCTGGGGCATCGAGCCATGCGCGCCGCGCCCGAACAGCGTCACCTCCCAGCTATCGCCCGCCGAAAGCATGGTTCCGGCGCGATAGCCGAGCTGACCGGCGGGCAGCGGCATCACATGCTGGCCCAGCGCGACGTCGGGCTTCGGAAAGCGCTTGACCATCCCGTCTGCGATCATGGCGCGCGCACCCTGCGCAGTTTCCTCGCCGGGCTGGAACACCGCCATCACCGTCCCGCGCCACTTGTCGCGGTTCTCGGCCAGAATGCGCGTCGCTCCCATCATCCACGCCACGTGCATGTCGTGGCCGCAAGCGTGGGCGATCGACGTGGCCTGGCCGAAGCGATCAGTGCCAGTCTGGCCGCTGGCATAGGGCAGGCCGGTGCTCTCCTTGATCGGCAGCGCGTCCATGTCGGCGCGGAGCAACACTGTGGCGCCTTCCCCGTTGCGCAGCAGGCCGACCACGCCAGTCCCGCCAACGCCTTGCGTTACCTCGTACCCGTGCTGCCGCAGCCAGTCCGCGGCGATGCCGGAGGTCCGGTGCTCCTGCATCGACAGCTCGGGATTGGCATGCAGATCCTTGTAAGCCCCTTCGAGTTCCGCCAGCAGCTCGTTCGACGGCCCGGGCAGTTGGCCTGTGGAGGGGACGACATCCGCTGGCATCAGTGCCTCCTGTCAACGAGCGGCTTGGGATCAGCCGGGGACGCGCTCAGGCGATCGCACCGAAGCACGGCCGGTGCCGCATCGAGCAAACCCATCACTTCCCGGCTGAGACGCAACGCGGCGTCCGGCGCAAGAGCATCGGGATGCTCGATGAGCGAGAGGAGCCGGAGCACGTGTGCACGGCGTGCGAGATCCGCTGGACCGGTACCGCAGTAGAGACACATTGCCCCTCTCCCGACGATTCCAGCATATCGCGGGAACCGTGCCGATGGATGCGCCCGTCCGCATCACGAATACCCGCTCTGGAAGCGGTATCCTCATTTGCTTCCGTCATCGCGCCAACGCGCTGCGGGAATGCGCCAACCGCGATAGATCGCCATGAGTCGTAGGAACAAGCATACGGCGGCCCCCAGCAGCATAGAACCGGCCGGCCAGCTGCCCAGCACGTGGCCGACCGACACCACCGCGCCGGCGGCGAGTGCCGCCACCGCGTAGATATCGGCGCGCAAGACCGACGGGATCTCCCCAGCGAGGACGTCGCGCGCCATGCCGCCGCCGATCCCGGAGATCATGCCGAGCACGGCGGCCATGACTGGATCGATGCCGAAAGCCAGCGCCTTCGTGGTGCCCGTAACCGCGAACACGGCAAGGCCAATCGCGTCGAACAACAGCACGTCGCGCTGGCGCGACCGAACCAGCGGGTAGACATAAAACGTCAGCAGACCGCCGGCGATCGCGATTGCGAGATTGTGCCAGCTCGCTATGGACACCGGCGGCACCGAGCCGATCAGCACGTCGCGCGTGATGCCGCCAGTGACCGCCACCACGAAAGACAGCAGCAGGACACCGAAAAGGTCGAACCCCTTCTGCACACCCAGCACGCCGCCGCTCAAGGCAAAGACGAAGGACCCCAGCCCGTCCAGGACCGCCAAGACGATCTGGGACATGCTGCCGCCGCTCAGGCGGTCAGCCGACGCGCGCGCTCATCGCGCAACGAGGCTCTCCGCTCGAACGAACCCTACGCCGGCCGCGTGCAGCCGCTTGCGCGCGTCGTCGAGCGTGGTGCGTCCGTCCGTGGTCGGCAGATTGATCGCGCGGCAGGCATCCTCGATGACGCACACCTCGTAGCCAAGCCGCACCGCATCCTCGGCCGACCATGCGACGCAGAAATCGGTGGCGAGACCGGCAAAGAAGATGCGGCGGAAACCGCGCGCGCGGAGATAGCCGTCGAGCCCGGTCGGCGTGCGCCTATCGTTCTCGAAAAAGGCGGAATAGCTGTCGATCCCGGGATGGAACCCCTTGCGGACCGTCACCGCGATGCGCGCCGTGTCGAGGTCCGGGTGCAAAGCCGCGCCGGGTGTGTTCTGCACGCCGTGCTCCGGCCAGAGCACCTGCTCGCCATAATGCAGAACGACCGTCTCGTACGGTTCGCGGCCATGCGTCGCGGCGAACGAAGCGTGGCTGGGCGGATGCCAATCCTGCGTCGCGAAGGCGTGCGCGAATGGGCCAGCGAGCAGCCGGTTGATCACGGGCACCACCTCGTGCCCACCGGCCACCGGCAATTCGCCGCCCGGCATGAAGGTGGGCTGCACGTCCACCACGCCCAGTATGTCTGTCGGCTGCACGATGATGCGGGTCATGGCGATTTGCGCTTCGCTGGTTTCTCCACGGGCGGCGGCGTCTTGTCGGGGTAGCGGCACCATTGCGCGGCGACGCAGCGCCAGCATTCCGGCACCCGCGCCTTGCACACATAGCGTCCGTGCAGGATCAGCCAATGGTGCGCGTTGCGCAGCATGTCCGGCGGGATGCGGCGCACCAGCGCATCCTCGACCTCGCGCGGGGTCTTGCCCGGCGCCAATCCGGTACGGTTGCCGAGGCGGAAAATATGCGTGTCCACCGCCATCGCGCTCTCGCCGAACGCGACGTTGAGCACCACGCTGGCGGTCTTGCGTCCAACGCCGGGCAGCGCCTCCAGCGCCTCGCGATCGCGCGGCACCTCGCCGCCGTGCCGCTCGATCAGCAGGCGCGACAGCTCGACCACGTTGCGCGCCTTGCCCTGCCACAGCCCGAGCGTGCGGATATGCTGGCCGACGCCCTCGACGCCGAGCCGGACCATCGCCTCGGGTGTCGGCGCCTCGGCGAACAGCGTCCGTGTCGCCCGGTTGACGCCCGCGTCGGTGGTCTGCGCCGACAGCACGACCGCGATCAGCAACGTGTACGGGTCCGTGTAGTCGAGTTCGCTCCTGGGATCGGGATTTGCCGCCGCCAAGGCTTCCAGAAAGGGCCGCACGTCCGCCATCGGCATTGCCCGAGGCTTGCGCGGCGCGGGAGATCGGCGGGGAATCGGCGCGACTGCCATTCACGATCTTTCGCGCGCGCCATACCGTCGGACAAGGGGTTACATCGGCCCCTGGCGCGCTACATTGACTGTATGGACGCACACGCCGGCCCGGATGCCCCGCTGTTCGAGGCGATGATCGTGCCCCATCGCAGCCTGTCCCCGCGCGGGCTGCGTATTCTCATCGCCGCGATCTGCGGCTTCTCCGCGCTCACGGTGCTGCGCTTCTGGCTGATCGGCGCCTGGCCGGTCGCCGGGTTCTCCGTCGTCGAGATCGGCCTCGCGGTGTTCCTGCTCCGCCTCAACGCGAAACGGGCACGCGCGTCGGAGTTCGTCCTACTGACCGAGGACGGCCTGCGCATCCGCCGGACCGACATGCACGGTAATCGGGAGGAGCAAACGCTGTCGGCGGCCTGGCTCAATGTCCTGCTTGTGGAGCGGCAGGGTCGCGTCCCCGCGCTCCTGCTGAGCAATCGCGACACGAAGGTGGAAGTGGCCGCCAGCCTCGGCGAGGACGAGAAGCGCGACTTGGCCGAGGCGTTGCGCGACGCGCTGGATCGCCTGCGCCATCCGCGGTTCGACAACCCTCAGCTGCGTGAAGAATGAATTGCGCCCTACGCAATTTGTAGGGTGGGATTTATCTCACCATCCGGTGCCGTTTACGGCTCGCCCGGCCCCATCGACTTGATAAGCTCGAACACCCGCTTGCGTACCGCCGGATCGGTGATCCGGTAATAGGCCCGCACCAGTTCCAGCGTCTCGCGGCGGTTCAGCGTGTCGTCGCCGAAGGCATCCTGCGATTCGGCGAAACCCGCAATACGGCCGCGCGCCTGCACGCCCGGATGCCCCGAGAGGCTGTCCGGCATGTCGTCGAAGAAGAAACTGATCGGAACATCGAGCACCCGCGACAAGTCGAACAGGCGGGATGCACCGACCCGGTTTACGCCCCGTTCATATTTCTGCACCTGCTGGAAGGTCAGCCCGAGCGATTCGCCGAGCCGCTCCTGTGACATGCCCATCAGGGTCCGACGAAGCCGGATGCGGGAGCCCACATGCACGTCGATCGGGCTTGGGCGGCCGACTTCCTTATCCGCCCCGAGCACCTGGTCAGGCCGTGCCATGCGCAAGTCTCCTTTGAAGCCGTCCTGCATTGCTCAACCTCCCAGCACGGCTGCCCGTGTATGCGGATCGGGCGGGTGCATCTTGATTTAACCATTCTTAGCGGCACAACCGAGAATAGTCAATCATTCAGTCACATTTGCAACGCGTCGTATCACAAATTGCTGGTTGTCTGAGAAATGATCAATCCGCGTTCAATCCTGACCGCATACGCCGTTTGCGAGGGGCGAATCCCGCAATCAGAGAGAGGAACGCGAGCAAGGCGGGGATCATTAGCCCGCCCCGCGCGAATAACGTGGGCGGATCGGCGCCGCCGAGGGGGAGGTCCAGCGTGCCCCTGACCCCCATCGGGAGGCGGCCGAGTTCATGGCCCCTCGCGTCGAATCCGGTGGTGATACCGGTGTTGGCGGCGCGCATCAATGGCAACCCGGTCTCGACGGCGCGCATCCGGGCGGCGACGAGATGCTGGCGCGGGCCGCTCGAATTGCCGAACCAGGCATCGTTGGTGATGTTCACCAGCCAGTCCGGCCGGTCCGCCTCATCTACCATCTCACCCGGAAAGATCGCCTCGTAGCAGATCATCGGCCCGACCGGCGGCATTCCCGGCATCCGCAGCGTCTTTGGACCGGGGCCAGGCACGAAGCCGCCGCCGGGCACGATCTGGATCGGCAAGGGAAACCACTCGGGCTGGAACTCGCCGAACGGCACCAGGTGCCATTTGTCGTATAGCCCGGCCAGCGCGCCGGTCCCGGTGATCGCGGCGAGCGAGTTGCGCGGGCGATTGTCCGCACCGAAGCGCACTGTCCCGGCAAGCACGGGCGAGCCGCCTGCGGCGGCGGCGATCGCCTCGCGCGCCGCGGCATCGTCGGCGAGCAGGAAGGGGCTCGCGGTCTCCGGCCAGACCACCACCTTGGGGCCGGCACCGGCCGCCGCGACGCCTTGCTCGGTGAGGGCGAGGTAGCGGCGGAAGATGTCCACCATCATCGCCCGGTTCCATTTCTGGCCCTGCGCGACGTCGCCCTGCACCAGCACCACCGTGATGCCTTGCGGCGGTGGCGCGGGCCGGTCGAGCCGCACCACGCCGAAAGCCGCCCAGGCGGCCAGCAGCGCAGCGCCGCCGGCCCAGCCGGGCCAGCCGAGCGTCGGCACGCAGGCCAGGAGCACCGTGAGGAAAGTCAGCCCCGGCTCGCCGATCACCGCGGCAAGCTGGATGAACACGTCGCCCACCACGCCGGGAATCGCCCAGTTGCCGCCCCACGGATTCCAGGGGAAGCCCGACAGCACCCAGGCCCGCGAGAGATCGGCCAGCGTCCAGGCGCCGGCCAGTACCAGCGCCCGCCGCCAGCCCGGCCGGGCGAGACGCGACAGCCCCACCGGGACGGCGATGAAGACGGCGAGGATCGCCGAGAGCGCGGGCACCGCGATCGGCACGAACCACCAATAGCGCGCCGCCTCGATCAAGATGGCCTCGGTGATCCAGTAGAGCCCGATCAGGTGGTGCCCGAAGCCGAACCACCAGCCTCGTCGCATGGCCACCGCCGGTCCGGGCGCGGCATCGACCAGTACGAGCAGCAAGGGCACGGCGACCAGCAGCACCGGGAGGGCATGCACCGGCGGCAACGCCGCGGCGGACAACACGCCGAGCAGCAGAGCGGCCAGGTCCGCCCGCCAGGAGCGCAGCTGGCGCAGGCGCCCCAGCCAGCCCGAAAGGCCCCCCGCCGCCTCGGCGGGTTCGGATACGCGCCGCATTGCGGGAATCGTCGGATCGAGCCTCAGTCCAGGGCCTCGCGCAGCTGCCGTTCGTAGTGGCGATAGTATTTGTCGGTCACGAGGTCGGTCTTGACCACCACCGCGACGTCGGTGGTGTTGAACTGCGGGTCGATCACCGCCCCGTCGCCGACGAAACCGCCGAGCCGCAGATAGCCCTTGATCAGCGGCGGCAGCTGGCCGAGCGCGCGGCGCGCATCGATCGCGTCGGGGTCCATGCGCCGCATGTCGATATAGCGGTTTGGCAGCGCACGCGGGCGCAAGGCCGGCGGCGCGAGATGGTTCTGATAGAGATAGGTCAGCTCGACGGCGAGCGCGTCCGGGTCGGTGCCGGGCAGGCTGGCGCAGCCGAACATCAGGTCGATCTGGTGGTAGAACACGTAGGCGGCGATGCCCCGCCACAGCAGCTGCATGGCGGCGCGGCCACGGTACGCCCCATCGACGCAGGACCGCCCGAGCTCGAGGACCCGTCCAGGGAAATTCACCACGCGGGTGATGTCGTACTCGTCGGCCGAATAGAATCGCCCGAGCCGCGCGGCGCCGTCGCGCTGGATCATGCGATAGGTGCCAACGATGCCCTCGGGTCCCGGCCCGATCGCGTGATCGACCACCAGCAGATGGTCCGCGACCCCGTCGAACGCATCCCGATCACGCCTCGTCGCGGCGGTCTGCAGGTCCGGCGAGGCGCCCATTTCCTGGTAGAACACGCGGAAGCGGAGCGCCTGGACCTTGTCGATCTCGGCCGGGGTCCGGGCGAGACGGACGCCGAGATTGCCCGCGCGCAGCTCGCCAATGCCGGGCTCCGGCACTGCTCGGATCGGCTGTTCCGCCGTCACCGCGATGCCCCGCCCTCGGCGTCCAGGACTTGTTCGGGACTGTCCGGCTTGGCACGACGCCGGGCCGCCCCCGCCTTCGCCGTGGTTTCGCCAGCTGGCTCTGCCCGGCGGCGGCCGAACAGCTCCAGCCGCATCGACACGAGGTCGAACCCAAGACGGGCCGCGATCGCCTGCATCACGCGCTCATGCTCCGCATCCTGGAATTCGATCACCTTGCCCGAGTCGATGTCGATCAAATGGTAGTGGTGGCCATGCTCGGTGGGCTCGTAGCGCGCCCGTCCGCCGCCGAAATCCCGCCGCTCCAGGATGCCTTTCTCCTCGAGCAACCGGACCGTCCGGTAGACCGTGGCGATCGAGATGCGGCCGTCGAGCGCCGCCGAGCGGCGGTAGAGCTCCTCCACGTCGGGATGATCGCTCGCCTCCGACAGGACGCGCGCGATGACCCGGCGCTGGCCGGTCATCTTCAGTCCCCTCTCGACGCAGAGGCGCTCGATCCGCGATTCCATCCGATCCCTTGCGGCCCGCTTCGTAGCCCGGCGATGATAACCCGACGGTCCACCCAGGCGATGCCCGGACACGGAGGCCCCGACCCGAGCGATGGCCACGGCGTAGCCGATGCGGGCGGCTCCTGTCCAACGCCGCGTCTGCCCGACCCCGTTCCGAGCAGGCGCGGGACGGGCGAACCGCCAGCTACTTCCGCCCGGCGGTACGCGGCTTGGTGCCGAGGCCGATCTTCTTGGCCAGCGACGACCTGTGCCGGGCATAGTTGGGCGCCACCATCGGGTAGTCGGACGCCAAACCCCAGCGCTCCCGGTATTGCTCCGGCGTCATGTTGTAGGCGGTCTTCAGATGCCGTTTCAGCATCTTCAATTTCTTGCCGTCCTCCAGGCAGATGATGTGATCGGGGAAGACGGATTTCTTGACGGGAACCGCCGGCTGCGGCCGATCCGGCTGTGCTGGTTCCTTGCCGACGCCGGAGAGTGTCTTGAAGACCTCCTGGATCAGCGAGGGCAGTGCATCCGGCGGAACCGAATTGTTGGAGACATGGGCGGAGACGATTTGCGCCACCAGTCCCAGCACGTTCTGGTTTGCCGGACTTTCGGCCATCACAGGTCCTTTCAGATACAAGACTTTCACCATATAAGGTGTACTCTAGCCGTTTCGCAATGGATATTCGGCCCGTCAATAACCGGGCAATGGTGATAAAGATGAAATCCGCGGACCGCGAAATCGACATAACAGCCGACACCTGCCCCATGACCTTCGTGCGCACCCGCCTCGCACTCGATCGGCTGTCACCTGGGCAAACTCTGTTGGTGCGGCTGCGCGGCGACGAGCCGCTGCGCAACGTGCCGCGCTCGGCGCAGGAACAAGGGCACGCGGTGCTTTCCCTGGAAACCGATTCCGACGGCGTCAGCCGGCTGCTGCTGCGTCGCGGGGGCTGAGCGGGCTGCGCAGTACCAGCGCGTCGGTGCCATCCGCGTAGTAGCGCGCGCGTCGCCCGACCTCGGCGAACCCGGCGCGTGCGTACAATTTCCGCGCCGCCTCGTTGCCGACCGACACCTCGAGGAACATCGCCGCCGCACCCCGCACGGCCGCCTCCGCCATCGCCGCGTCGAGCAGCGCTGCCCCCACCCCCTGCCGCCGCGCCGGCTCCGCCACCGCGAGGGTCAGCACCTCAGCCTCGCCGCCGGCCACGCGGGCGAGGATCATCCCGGCCCCCGCCGAGAACAGGCCGAACGCGCCGGGCAATTCCAACGAAAGCGCCATCGCATCCGGCCCCCACGCTTCGTTCTCCGGAAAGGCCGAGGCGTGAATGACCGCCAGCATGATCGCGTGTACCGGCGCCGCCGGCACGATGACCTTATCCGGTCCGATCATGGCGCCGTCGGCGGCGGACGCAGGCCGCCGGCCGGAAGTTTCGCCTCGGGCTCATCGACATAGAGCGGCTGCGCCGGGCGCGGCGGCAGAGCACCGGTCCGCCGCGCCAACCCGGCCATCGCGACGTGCCGCACAAGCGGCAGCCGGGCATCCGTCAGCATGACGTCCACGCCCCGGGCCGCGAGCCGCCCGGCTACCGCGATCGCCGCGTCACCGCCAACCGCAACGCGCCCGGCGGGCAACGGCAGCACGTCCAGCGCATGGGCAGCCACCGCGCCGTCACGTTCGATGAACACCCGTCCGCGCCGGCTATCGACCGCCGACCAGAAGGCCCGTCCGCCGAGATGCGGCAGCGCATCGGCCAGCGCCTCGCCGACAGTCACCCCGATCACCGGCAGGCCGGCCGGCAGCGCGATGCCGTGCGCCAGCGCGAGCCCCGCCCGTACTCCGGTGAAACTACCCGGCCCGACCGTCACCGCCATGAAATCAAGCGCGCCCGCCGCGAGCCCGGCCTCCGTCAGCACCTCCGCCACCATGTCCGGCAAAAGCGCCGCGTGCCCACGCGCCACATCCTGTTGGCGCGACGCGATCAACTCCCCGTCGACCACGATCCCCGCCGAGCAGCGCGCCAGCGCCGAATCGAGTGCCAATATCCGCATCACGCGCGGACCCTAGCCGCAAGCCTCACTCAGGGCTAATTGCTTCTCCCCCTCCCACACGGGGAGGGGTTCTGCTTGGCGCCATTGCTCAGGAACGCATCCGCGTAATTTCGAGCAGCACGTTCGCTTCGAGCTCCTTCTCGTCGAGCCGGTATTTCACCAGGTCGCCGATGCTCACCAGCCCGACCAGCTCGTCGCCTTGCAGCACCGGCAGATGGCGGATGCGCTTCATCGTCATCAGACCGAGCGCGGCGTCGATCCGGTCGTCCAGATGGGCGCTGAAGAAGGGCGAGGTCATCAGCTCATGGACCTCGAAGTCGTAGGCTTGCGCCCCGTGCCGGGCGATCGCCTTGACCAGGTCGCGCTCGGAGAAGATGCCGGTGGGCTTGTACCATCGGTCCTCCACGACCAACGCGCCGATGCGCCGCTCGGCGAGCTTCTGCACGGCGACGCTGACCTTGTCGGTGGTGCGGACCGTGATCACTTCGCGGCCCTTGGTACGCAGGACATCTGAAATGAGCATGGGTGCCTCCTTCCGCATGCTATATGGCGTGCGACCGGCCCCGTTCCAACGTGCCGCCTTGCTACTCCGCGGCGGCGGATTGCGGCGTGGGGCGGCGCACCCGCAGCCGCCGGATGCGCCGCGCGTCGGCCTCCAATACGCGAAACTCGATGCCCGACGGATGGCTGATCACTTCGCCTTTCGCAGGCACGCGGCCGGCCAGCGTGAAGACCAGCCCGCCGACCGTATCGATGTCGGCGTTGCGCTCGTCCTCGGTCAGCACCGGGCCCACGCGCTTCTCGAAATCCTCGACGTCCATGCGGGCGTTGACGTCGAGCGCGCCGTCGCCGCGCTCGCTGATCATCGGCACCGTTACTTCGTCGTGCTCGTCGGAAATGTCGCCCACGATGGTCTCGACCAGATCCTCGATGGTGACGAGCCCGTCGATGCCGCCATACTCGTCGACCACCAGCGCCAGATGCATCCGCGCCTGCCGCATCTGCAGCAAGAGGTCGAGCACCGGGACGTTGGGCGCCACCATCAGCGGGCGCCGCAGGATGGCCTCCAGCGAGAACGCCTCGGCGCGGCCGACATAGGCGAACACGTCCTTGATGTGGATCATGCCGAGAACGTCGTCGAGCTGCTCGCGATAGACCGGCAGGCGCGAATGGCCGTCAGTGCGGATCTGTTCGAGCGCCTGTTGCAGGGTGACGTCAGCGCGCATCGCCACGATGTCGGGGCGCGGCACCATCACGTCGTCGGCCGTGGTGCCGCGCAGGCGCAGCACGTTGGCAATCAGCGCCCGCTCCTGCCGGTCGAGCTCGGGCTGCATCCCCGGAGTGGTCGGCGCCTCGGCGGCCTCCTGCACCAGCTCGGCGATCGACTCGCGCACGCTTTGTTCAACCGCTCGCCGCAGCAAGAGGTCGCGGAGACGGCCGAGCAGCTGGGCGCGATGGCCGTTGTGGTGGGCGCCGCTCATGCGCGCTTCCACGGATTGGGCACCCGCAACCGGTGCAGGATACGCGCCTCGGCCATCTCCATCCGCCGCGCCTCCCCCGCCTGGTGATGGTCATGCCCGCGAAGATGCAGCGCGCCATGCACGACCAGATGCGCGAGGTGATGCGCCGTCCGGCGGCCCGCTGCCGCCGCCTCCCGCCGCACTACGCCGAGCGCGAGGATCACCTCGCCGCCCATGCTGTCGCCGTTCGGGCCGGGTGCCAAACCCTCGTACGTGAGGACATTGGTCGGCTTGTTGCGCCCGCGATGGCGGGCGTTGAGGCGCTTGACCGTCCTGTCATCGGCCAGCACGACGCTGCCGGCCGCTCCGGCGGCGCGCGCCGCGCGTGTGGCGACGTGCTCGGCCCGCGGCACGAACCGCCGCCACGCCACGTCTGCCACGATAACCGGGATCCCCGCCGATGCGGGGCCCCTACTTCCTCCTGGGTCCATCTCTACTTGCCGGTTCCTGAGCCGGATTGTACCACCGCTGGCCGGTTCTGAGCCACCCCGGCTCGCAAGCCCTCGCGACGGGTGTCGCCCTCGGCCGCCTCGCGCTGCTCATACGCATCGACGATCTTCGCCACCAAGGGGTGACGTACCACGTCGCGCTTATCGAAGCGGACCACCTGGATGCCGGCCACGCCCTCCAGCGTATCGAGCGCGTCACGCAGGCCGCAGCGCGTGCCGGGCGGCAGGTCCACTTGGCTGAGATCGCCCGTCACGACCATGCGAGTGCCCTCGCCCATGCGGGTGAGGAACATCTTCATCTGCACCGGCGTGGTGTTCTGCGCCTCGTCGAGGATGACGAAGGAATGCGCCAGCGTGCGGCCCCGCATGAAGGCAAGCGGCGCGACCTCGATCTCGCCATTGGCCAGCCGCCTGATCACCTGCTCGCCCGGCATCATGTCGTGCAGCGCGTCGTAGAGCGGCCGGAGATAGGGGTCGACCTTCTCCTTCATGTCGCCTGGCAGGAAGCCGAGCCGTTCGCCGGCCTCGACCGCCGGGCGAGACAGCACGATCCGGTCGACCTTGCCGGCCTGCAGCATGGCCACCGCCTGGGCCACAGCGAGATAGGTCTTGCCCGTCCCGGCAGGGCCGATGCCGAACACCATCTCCTGCGAGGCCAGCGCGTCCATATAGGCCGCCTGCCCCGGGCTGCGCGGCCCCACCGCCCCCCGACGGGTGCGAATGGCAGGGAGGTCCGACAGCGGCAGGCGGGGATCGGCCTCGGCGTCGGCCAGCCGGATCGCCGCCTCCACGTCGGGCTTGCCCACGCTCTCGCCGCGCTCCAGCCGATGCCATAGCCCCTGCAAGGCCGCCTGTGCCGCGTCCACGCGCGACGGCTCGCCGGCGATCGCCACCCGGTTGCCCCGGCACGACATACGCACCCCGAGCGCCTGCTCAAGACGGACCAAATGGCGGTCATGGTCGCCGAGCAAAAGGGGAAGCAGCGTGTTGTCGTTGAACTGGAGGGTGATGGCCTTCCCTCCGGCCGAGCCGGGCAAAGGGGAAGCGGTGGCGGCGGTCGCGGCGAGGTGGGTCAAGCGGAGGCTCGCTCCTGGGGTTGCATGGTTGGGGTTTGCAGCGTTCCGGTTAGAGAATTGGGGAGGGCCGCCCCGATCTTCACCGGGGCAATCGCGCCGATCAGCTCCGCGGGGCCGGCGAGATGCACCGGCTGGAGGAACGGGGAGCGTCCGGCGATCTGGCCCGGATGGCGGCCAGCACCGGTGAACAGCACAGGCAGGCTCAAACCGACGCACGAACCGTTGAACGCGGCCTGCTGCTCGCGGAGCAAAGCCTGAAGCGCCTGCAGCCGAGCGTCCTTCTCGGCCTCCGCCACCTGGCCGGGCGCTCCGGCCGCAGGCGTGCCGGGCCGCGGTGAATATTTGAAGCTGAACGCTTGGGCGAAGCCGATCTCGCGCACCAGGGCCAGGGTTGCGTCGAAATCCGCCGCCGTCTCGCCGGGGTGACCGACGATGAAGTCGGACGACAAGGCGAGGTCCGGCCGCGCCGCGCGCAGCCGCTCGATCAGGCCGAGATAGTCGGCCGCGCTATGCTTGCGGTTCATCGCCGCGAGCATCCGGTCCGAGCCCGACTGCACCGGCAGGTGCAGGAACGGCATCAGCGCCGGCACCTCGGCGTGCGCCGCGACCAGCTCCGCGTCCATGTCGCGCGGATGCGAGGTGGTGTAGCGCAGCCGCAGCAGGTCCGGGATTTCGGCGAGCTCGCGGATCAGCCTGCCGAGGCCCCACGTTCCGCCATCGGGCGCCTCGCCGTGCCAGGCATTCACGTTCTGCCCGAGCAGCGTGATCTCGCGCGCGCCTTGCGCCACCAGCCGCCGCGCCTCGGCCAGCACCGAGACCGCCGGGCGGCTCGCCTCCGCGCCGCGCGTATAGGGCACGACGCAGAAGCTGCAGAACTTGTCGCAGCCTTCCTGCACGGTGAGGAACGCGGTGATGCCCTGCGGAGCGGCGACATCGGGCAGCAGATCGAATTTCTGCTCGGGCGGGAAATCGGTCTCGATCACCGCCCCTCCGGCCCGCGCCGCACGCGCCACCATCTCGGGCAGGCGATGATAGGTCTGCGGCCCCAGCACGATGTCGACGAACGGCGCGCGCGCGAGGATTTCGGCCCCCTCCGCCTGTGCCACGCAGCCGGCGACGGCGAGCACCATCCGGCCGCCCTCGGCCTCGCGCCGCTCCTTCAGCAGGCGCAGCCGGCCGAGCTCGGAGAACACCTTCTCTGTGGCCCGGTCGCGAATGTGGCAGGTGTTGAGGATCACCATGTCCGCGCCGTCCGGCACCGGCGACGGCGCGTAGCCGAGCGGGGCCAGCACGTCGGTCATTCGGCCGCTGTCATAGACGTTCATCTGACAGCCCCAGGTGATCACGTGCAGCCGCTTCGAGGGCCGGCCAATCGTATCGGGTTCCGTCAGATCTGCTCGCCTCATCGCCTGCGCTCCGCCTCGTCGCATCGGGTCGGCCCGGTGCTGAAGGCGGGAGAAATCGTCGGATGGTCCGGGCGGGTCAAGCGCGGGGTCGAGGCGGGCTCTCCTTTTGGACGGCCGGTTTCGGCCGTCGGCCATAGTCTGGCAGGAAGGACCGATGCGCTGTCAACCACGGATCGGCGTCACGCTGCGATGGGGCATCGCGGTGCAACCGGGAGCCGCCGCACCGGGAGCCCTCGGCAGTTGCTGCCGTGGACTCCCGGCACGCCGGCGGCGCGCTACGACCGGCGGCGACGCCGCCGCGCGGCGAGGCCGAGCCCAATGAGCCCGCTCGCGAGCAGCGTCATGCTGGCCGGCTCGGGAACGCCGCCGACCGATCCGGTAATGCCGCCCGAGACCGGAGCTTCGAGCGAGAAATAGGTCGTGGCACCCGGCGCCAACCCGCCGATAAAGTTGACCAGGCCAGTGCTGTTGCCGACGATGTTGCTGAAGTAGCTGAGGGGACCACCATAGCCGCTGGTGTCCTTCGCATTGTGCGCGATTCCGGCATAAGCGTCGATTCCGTCGCCATCGAAGCCGAATATATTCGAGCCAGTGAGCGAGATGCTGCTGATGGCCTTCGTTGAGGTGTTCGAGATGCCGACCAGTACGTC
Source organism: Alphaproteobacteria bacterium (assembly GCA_017307285.1). Taxonomy (GTDB): domain Bacteria; phylum Pseudomonadota; class Alphaproteobacteria; order Acetobacterales; family Acetobacteraceae; genus JAFKFI01. The sequence goes on from JAFKFI010000102.1 coordinate 26,785, forward strand.
CTCGATACTCTCGTAGGTGATACCGACCGTGCTGTTGGCCGGGACTTGCGCGATCGTCAGCGTGTTGCTGTTCGGAACGACCGTGATATCGATCGTGCAATCCTTGGCGCTGCCAGGGCCACCACCGCCGAAGGGGCCCTTGCCCACTACATTCGGGCACGCGCCGGTCGGGAACGCCACCGCTGGAGCGGCAGCGAACCCCATCCCAGCAATTATCGAGCCGGCGAACAGGATCACAGAAACTCTCATTTCGTGGATCTCCCAGGTTTTGCTCGGCGCGGTTCCTTACGCAATTTCTGTACCAGGCTGCCAATTCAGCCGATATCAAGTAGTTGTCTTAAGTTGAAGGAGCCCTGTTGCGCACACCTGTAAAGACCGCCGACACTTGGCCTTTGTAACAGCGGTCGGCGCCAGCCTTAACATTCTCTCCGCAGAAAGTCCCGACAGGAAAATAGGAGGCATTTGGAAGTATTCGGCAAAGCGCTCGCAACCGGCCGTCCTGTCAAAATTTCCACTACAACTTTCGGCTGACATTGGCGTGAAGTCGGCGCGAAGCCGGAGAAAGACCCGATCGCGATGCGCGCCTATTCCGCGGTCCGGGCAACCATGACCGTCGGATTTCTTTACGGTCCCGAGTGGGTCGCGCCCGCCTAGACCTGCCGCGAGGCCAAACCTTCGACTCGCATCGCGTTCAGATCGAACGTGGACGTGGGCCGGTTCTGCCGCAGGGTCGCCGCCCCGTCCGCAACCGTCGCCCAGATCGCCTCGGCTAGCGCCTTGCGGTTGCCAAAGCGGGCCGGATCGAGCGGCGGGTGCAGCAGCACCGTCACCCGCAATCCCCGATGCTGGGCCAGCCGCCAGAAATGCGAGGCGATATCCATGTCGCCATACCAGGCGAACAGCGGCCGGCACGCCCGCCCCGCCGGCAGCCCGCCCAGCCGGTCATAGACCACTGAGACCGGCTGGATCAGCGGGCACGGGTCACCCCCGGCGATCGCGAAGAAGGCCGAGCGGAACGGCAGCACCCGTGAACCATCCGACGTGGTGCCCTCGGGAAACAGCACGAGATTGTCGCCCTCGGCCAGCCGCCCGATCATCGAGTCGCGCTCCTGGCGGGTGGTCGTGCGCTGGCGGCTGATGAACACCGTCCGACCGAGCCGCGCGATGGTGCTGACCACCGGCCAGCGCGCCACGTCGTCCTTGGAGATGAAGCAGGCCTCGAGCCGTCCGCCGAGCACCGGTATGTCGAGCCAGGAGGAGTGATTGGAGACGAACACCGCCGGCCGGCGGCTGCCGCCATGCGCGCCGGGAATCGGCTGCCCGGCAACCTGCACGTGGAGGCCCATGATCCGGCAGAACACGCTCCAATAGGTCCGCGCGAACACCACCTTCGGCCGCCCTGGCAGCAGGATGCAGACGGCCTGCACCGGAACGGCGAACAGCGTCCAGAGCAAGATCATCACCAGCCGCCGGATCGCCCGCGCCGGGCGCAGCACGCTTCGGCGCTCTGCTGCGAACAGCGTGCCGCGTGGCCAGGCGCCCGGCGCCGCGTCAGGCGCCAGTCGGTCGGTCGAGCTTCTGCGAGCGGAAGGGAACGAACCCTGCATCACGCGGGCATACCGCAGCCATTGTGCTGGAACAATGTAGCGGGCGCGACGGTTCCGCGAGCCTTGCTCAGAGCTTCGCCAGCACGCCGTCGCGGAAGCGCCGCATGTTGTCGATCGTCCCGTCGAGGCTCTGGTTCGCCCCGTAGCCGAACAGCCGGACATCGACCGCGCTCACGCCGAGACCGGCCAGCGCCTTGATGTCCGCCACCCAATCGGCGTCAGTCCCGGTGAACATCTCGGCCTCGCCCTCGATGGCGCCGCGCGGCTTGGTGCCCGGCCCTGAGAGGACCCGCAGCGCTATGGTGATCTCCGCGGGATTGCGCCCGGCCTTCTCGGCGAAGCCGCGAAACCGCGCCAGCCCAGCCTTGAAACGACCGACCGTGTTCATCGGGAATTGCGGGTTGGTCCCCACCGGGTACCAGCCGTGGGCGTATTTCACGGTGCGGCGCAATGCCGGGGCACTCTCGCCGCCCACCCAGATCGGGATTGGATTCTGCACCGGCTTCGGCGTGAACACCACGTCGTCGAACTTGACGTATTTGCCGGAGAATTTCGGCAGGTCGGCGGTCCAGAGTTCCTTGCAGGCGTCCATCCACTCGTCGGTGACGTGCCCGCGATCGTCGAACGGCGCCGCGCCGATGGCCTCGAACTCCTCGCGGCACCAGCCGACGCCGATGCCGAGCGTGAGCCGGCCCTTGGAGAGAAAGTCGATGGTGGAGAGCAGCTTCGCCGTCAGCACGGCCGGCCGATACGGTACCACCATAACCGACATCACGAAGCGCAGCCGCTTGGTCAGCGCCGCGATATAGGCGGTGGTGGCGAGCTGCTCGAGCCAAGCCGCCTGCGTGCCGGCGGGAAACTCTCCCGTGCCCGTATAGGGGTATTTCGACTCGAGATTGCGCGGCACCATGATGTGATCGCTGACCGTCACGTAGTCGAAGCCGAGCGCCTCGCCTTCGGTGACGATGCGAGTGACACTATCGGGCTCGATCAGCGGGCCGGATGTCGGGACATTGAATCCAATCTGCATGGTTTCCTCCCACCTGAACTTTCCGCCTAGCATCTTGGCGCCGCGCGCGCCATCCGGCTTAGGATGCGACACGGCCGACGCCACACATCTTTGGAGCTTGCCTTATGTCCCAGGAAGCACTCGCTGAACTCGCGCCGCATGGCGTCCTGCGCGCCGGGATCAACTTGGGCAATTTCCTGCTCGTGACCGGCAAGAGCGCGTCGGGCGACCCCGAGGGTGTCGCACCCGACATGGCGCGCGAGATCGCCGGGCGATTGGGCGTGCCAGTCAAATACGTCCCGTTCGCGCGGCCCGGCGAGCTCGCCGACGCGGCAAGCAGCGACGTGTGGGACATCGGCCTGATCGGTGCCGAGCCGGCGCGCGCCGAGAAGATCGCCTTCACCCCCGCCTATGTCGAGATCGAGGCGACCTATCTCGTCCCCGCCGGCTCTCCCCTGCGCACGGTCGAGGAGGTCGATCGCAAGGGCGTGCGGATCGCGGTTACGGCCCGCAGCGCCTACGATCTCTGGCTCGCCCGCAACATCAAGGACGCCGAGCTGGTGCGTTCGGACAGCCTTGACGGCGCCTACGACCAGTTCGTCGCGGAAAAGCTCGACGCGCTGGCCGGGCTTCGCCCACGATTGCTGTCGGATGTACGGAAGCTGCCGGGTGCCCGCATCCTCGACGGCCAGTTCACGGCGGTACAGCAGGCTGTCGGCACGGCCCGCCAGAATACCGCCGGCGCGCAGTTCCTGCGCGATTTCGTCGAGGAGGCGAAGGCGTCCGGATTGGTTGCGAGACTCATTGAACGGCACAAGGTGCAAGGTCTCTCGGTCGCCGTGCCGGGGTAGGCCGCTCTGTTACTATCGTCATGGTCGGCGAAGGCCGGCCATCCACGCCTTCCTTTCGAGCCCGCAAAGTCGTGGATGGTCCGCCTTCGCGGACCATGACGAGGGGGGCGAAACGTCCAATCCCGACGTGAGCCCCCGCCATCACTGGCTCGCACGCACCTTCCCGCCATCAGCCACCTCGTCCGGCAGGTTCAGCGCGACCCCTTCGCCGACCTTCGCGCCTTCGGCCAGCAGCACCCGGTCGCCATCGGTGCGGGCCACCGAGACCGGCTGTAGATGAATCGTTCCGTCATCGCCCACCGTCGCGACGAACGCGCCGTTGCCGCGTGTCAGCAGCGCCGCCGCGGGCACCTCCGGGTAGCTGTGCAATTTCACGTGCAGTGTGACATAGGCAAAACTGCCAGCGACCAGGAAGTGGTCAGAGTTGTCCAGCTCCAGTTCCACGAACAGCGTGCGCGTGCGCGGATCGAGCTGCCCGGCGGTGCGCGCCACCACCGCCTTCCGGATGCGCGTCCGATCTGCCGCGTCGCTCACCTCCGCCGCGTCGCCGACATGGATAAACGGCACGTCCCGCTGCTCGACATAGACGTCCACCCGCAGCCGGCTGTCGTCGGCGATCGTCAGTACCGGCTGCGAGCTCGTCTGGTTGGACGCCGCGTTCGTCACCAGCGCGCCGGGATCGACGAATCGCGCGGTGACGTGGCCGGCGAAGGGCGCGCGCATAGTCTCGTAGGATTTTAACGTCGTGACTTGCGCGAGATGTGCCGCCGCGATGCGGAAATCGGTGTCCGCCTGGTCGGCCGCCTGCACCGACATCGAGCCATGCCCGACGAGATCATGCGCCCGCGCCGCGTTGCGCCGCTTGTTCTCGAGATCGGTCAGCGCGCTGGTATACAGGCTGTCGGTTTCGGCGGAATCCACCTCCGCGAGTATCTGGCCCGACTCGACCTTGTCGCCGCGATCCACATGGATCGCCCGGAGATAGCCGCCGATCTTGCTGTACAGCGTCGCCGTGAGATAGGGCCGGGTGTCGGCAAGCAAGGTGATCTGCCGCTCGTCGGGGCCGGCGACCACCTTGGCGATACGCACCGCCGGGCCACGGGCAGCGGCGTCGGCCAGCGACACGCGGGATGCCGCAAGTGCCGCGTCCTGGTTCTGCGACATCCGCCAGGCGCCGTACCCCGCACCCGCCAGCACCACCACTCCCAGCACATAGACGACGAACGAACCGCCACGGCCTCTGCTCATGCGCCGTCTCCCCCAGCACCGGCGGCTTCCTCGGCGAAGCGTGCATCCAGCGTGTGCAGGCTTGGCGGCCGACGCCGCAGCAACGTGTAGCCGATCGGCACGATGAACAGCGTCGCGAGCGTCGCGACCAGCAACCCGCCGATCACTGCGCGCCCGAGCGGTGCGTTCTGCTCGCCCGCCTCGCCCAGGCCGAGCGCCATCGGCACCATGCCGATGATCATGGCAAGCGCCGTCATCAGGATGGGACGCAGGCGAATCCGCCCGGCCTCCACCACCGCGCGCAGCGCGCCGATCTCCTCGCGGGCACGCAGATCATTGGCGAAGCTTACCAGCAGGATCGAGTTCGACACCGAAATCCCGATCGTCATGATCGAGCCCATCAGCGATTCCACGTTGATCGTGGTGTGCGTCACCGCCAGCATCCAGACGATGCCAATGAGCGCCCCAGGCACCGCCATCATGATGATGAACGGGTCGACCCAGGACTGGAACAGCACCACCAGCAGCGCATAGACCAGAACGACCGCGAGAATCATGCCGAGTGCGAGGCTGCGGAAGCTCGCCTGCATTACCTCGTTCTGGCCGCGAATGTCGATGCGCGTGGTGATCGGCAGGCCCTTGCTCACATCATCGATCGCCGCCTGAATGTCGCTCGCCGTCGCGCCGAGGTCGCGGCCATCGACATTGGTGGCTATGTCGATGACGCGTTGAACGGTGTAGTGGTTGACCGATTCGAGGCTGGGGCGCGGATGCACCGAGGCGATGTCGGCGAGCCGCATCACTGTAGAGCCCGGCATCGTGCTCGGCCCGGCCGGCTGCGTCGCATCGGGCCGGCCGACCGGCGTGCTCAGCAAGTCGCTCACCGAGTTGATGCGGTCGATCGGTGTCTGCACCGCGACTGTGTAGTTCACGTTGTTCTGCGGGTTCAGGAAGAAATTCGGCGAAACCAGTGCGCTCGAGGAGAGCGAGGTCAGCAGGTTGGTCGCCACGTCGCGCTGGCCGATGCCGAGCTTGATGGCGCGCAGCCGATCCACCTCCACCTGCAGCGCTGGGTAGTTGAGCACCTGCACGAGATGCGCGTCGGCGACGCCAGGGATCATGTGCAGCCGATGCAGCAGCTTCTGCCCGATCCCGTAGGCGCGCCCGAAATCGACATCCTGGATCTGAATATCGATCGGCGCCGACAGACCGAAATTCAGCACCTGGCTCACGATGTCGGCGGTCTGGAAATAGATCAGGCTACCGGGAAACGCATCGGGCAGCTGCGCGCGGATCGCCCGGATGTAGTCGATGGTCGGGTGATGCTCGGGCTTCAGCGAGATGAGGATTTCCGCATCCATGCTGCCGACATTGTCGCTCGGCACGAAAGCCAGATTGTACGAGGACGGGATGCCGACATTGTCGTTGATCGTCTCCAGCTCGTCGGCCGGGATGATTGCGCGGATGCGCTCCTCCGCTTCCAGGACCAGGCGCTCTGTCTCGTCGATCCGCGTGCCAGGCGGAGCGCGGAAGTGCAATTTTATCAGTCCGACATCGGCCGGCGGAAAGAAATCCATCCCGACCCTGGTCGCCAGCGCGCCCGATAGGCCAAGCAGCAGCACGAAGCAGGCGAGCAGGAAGAAGCGACGCTTCAGCGCGCCCTCCAGCGCGCGCCCATAGCCGGCGCGCAACCGGTCGAAGCCGCGATCGAACGCTCCCAGGAAGCCGCTCGGTGGCCCGTGATGCAGCGTGTCCCCGGCCAGCAGATACCGGGCAAAGCTCGGCACGACGGTGAACGACAGGACGTAGGACGCCAACATGCACAAGACGACGGTGACGGCGAGCGGGATGAACAGGAAGCGCGCCACCCCGTACAGCATCACCACCGGGAAGAACACGATGCAGATGGCCAGGGTCGCCACGGTGAGCGGCTGGATCACCTCCTTGGTGCCGTCGAGGATGGCCACGGTAAGCGGCTTTCCCAACGCCTGGTTGCGGTGGATGTTCTCGATGGTGACTGTGGCGTTGTCCACCAGCAGGCCGATGGCCAGCGCGAGCCCGCCCAGGGTCATCAGGTTGATCGTGTTGCCCGTGAGGAACAGGCCGAGCACGCCGGCGAAGATCGACAGCGGGATGGAGGTCGAGACGATGACCGTGTTCCGCCAGCTGCCGAGAAACACCAGGATCAGCACCGAGACCAGCACCGAGGAGATGATCGCCTCGCGGATCACGTTTTGCACCGCACCGCGCACGAACACCGACTGGTCGAAATCGAGCTTGATCTCGAGGCCGTTCGGCGCCGCCGCGCGGATCTGCGGCAGGGTGTCGCGCGCCGCGTCCACCACCGCGAGCGTGGAGGCATCGGCGTGTTTCAGGATCGCCAGGTAGACCGCCCGCTTGCCGTTGACGTGGACGATGTTGTTCTGCACAGCGAAGCTGTCGCTGACATACGCGACGTCGCCCAGCGTCACCGGCGCGCCGTTGTAGACGCCGAGCGGCAGGGCGTTGAAGCGGTCGACCAGCGAGGGGCTGGAGTTGAGGATGACGTTGTATTCGCGCTCGCCCATCCGCGCCGTCCCGGCCGGCACGATCACGTTGGAGCTTTGCAGCGCGCTCACGACATCGGTCGGCGTGAAGCCCTTCGCCGCCAGCCGGCCCGGATCGAGGGCTACGTCGATCTGGCGCGACTTGCCGCCGAATGGGCCGGGTGTCGCGAGGCCGGGAATGGTGAACAGCTTCACCCGTATGAAATTCAGGCTGTAGTCGTAGATCTGCTGCTCGGTCAGGTTCTTGCTCGACAGCGTCATCTGCACGACGGGCACGTTCGAGGCGTTGAACTGGATCACAGCCGGCGGCTGCATCCCCGGCGGCGCGATGCGCAGGATGGTGCTGTTCACCGAGCTTATCTGCGCGATCGCGCCGCCGATGTCGGTGCCCGGCTGGAAATACACTTTCAGTAGACCGATGCCGGGAATCGACTGCGATTCGATGCGCTGGATGCCGTTGACCGTGGTGGAGTAGGCGCGCTCGGTGATGAAGACGACGCGCCGCTCCATGTCCTCGGTGGTGAGGCCGGGATAGTTCCACACCACCATCACCACGGGGATATCGATGACCGGGAAGATGTCCACGATCATCCGGGTGACGGCCAACCCGCCCATCAGCACGATGAGCAATGCAGCGATGGCCGAGGTGTAGGGGCGGCGCAACGCCAGCCGCACCAGACCGATCATTGGCACGAGCCTCCCGACGCCGCTTCTGAGGCGGACGATCGAGCCCTACTCTGCCATTTCGGCTCCGCGATGCAAGTGCCACTCCCGAAACGGAAGCCGCCGCCTCGCTATCAGCGAGCGGCGGGCTGCGGGATGCCGACGCTGATCCTGACCACGTCGCGCACGCTGCGCCCCGCTCGGCGTTCGCCCGGAACAACGAGTCGCAGGTGCTCGGGAGCAAGCGGCTGACCATCCACGTGATCGGCCAGGATCACCGGCTTGCCCGCAAAGTCTGGCGAAATCTCGCCAAGCGCGAGGATCACTGTGTAGCCGTCGCTGCCGGTCACCAGCACCGTCTGCCGCACCTGCTCGCGCGGCTTGCTCGCGTCGACAGCGCCGGTGTGAGCAATCACGCTCCAGAGCAGCGGCCCCTCGAACCGGGCGTGATGCGCTCCGTGTTCCGTGGCCAGCGACGCCGTGGCGCGTGCAAGCCCAGCGGAGTCCTGCGGGATGGCCAGGACCGACGTGCCGGACCGGCCCTCGACGACGAGGCCGGCATGTTTCGCCACCGGTGCTCGCTCCTGATCGGCGGCGAGCAAGGGGCCGAGCCCCGCCCAGGTCAACGCGACCAGCGTACCGAGCAGCAGTCTTCGTCGGATCGCCAAGGGCTATTTCGCCACCATCACGTCGGACGCCTTGATGACGGCGATCGCATCGTCGCCCGCCTTCAGCCCGAGTTCGTCGATTGCTTCGTTGGTGATCGATGACGTGATGACCACGCCATTCCCGATATCGATTCGCACATGGCCGGTGGTCTGGCCCTTCTGCACGCTGGCAATCTTGCCCTTGATCTGGTTGCGAGCACTGAGTTTCATCTCTGGTCCTCTTATGGGATCACCGAAGCCGGCTGCCGTCGCCGCAGCACTGGTGCCGAGGCCGACGCCGCGGACCGTCGTACCAGGATGATGCCGGCAATCCCAGCCAGCAGGAGTGCGACACCAGCCGGCTCCGGCACCGCGGCGCCATCGAACACAGTCAGGCTGGCCAGGTTGGATACGTAGCGCCCGCCGGCGATGTCGCCCGGGACGATGATTCGGGCGAAACCGTCGGCGCCCGAAAGCTGTCCGCGCGTATCCGCATACGCGACGAGGATTTGTTCATTCCCGAAATTCGGCGACAGTTCGCCGAGCGAGAAGGCGACCTGGTAGCCGTCGCTGCCGGTCGCGACTATGTATTTGCGCAGGACATCGTTCTTGATCGCCGGATTGGCGTCAGTGCTTGCAGGTTGGACAGTGTATTAGTCGTCGGACTCGCAACCGCACCGCGCACTGCAAACTGCGTGGTGGTACCACCGCCAGTCCCGGCCTGCGCCGGGACGCCGCCGACATGCAGGTCGGCGAGATTGGAGACATAGCGGCCGCCGGCCTGGTCGCCGATCGCGACGATTCGGGCAAACCCGTCGGGAACGGGCAGCTTGCCGAGCGTGTCGGCATACGCCACTAGGTCGGATTTGTGGCCGAATTTCGGGGCGATTTCACCAGCCGAGATCACCGCCTTGTAACCGTCGCTCCCGGTCGCGACGATGTATTTGCGCAGGACATCGTTCTTGATCGCCGGATTGGTCGTGATGCCGCCCGCCGAGAGCAACAGCGACCAGATCGTCGGGCCGGTGAACGTGTCCATCACGCTGCCGCTGCCAGCGCGATAGGTCGCGGTCTCGGTGGTCGGCGGCAGGGTCTGGAGTGCTGGTCCATCGTAAATGCCTGGCGCACCGACATCGCCGGTCAGCGTGAATGTCATTGTGGGCGCCGCGTGGGCTCCGACAGCCAGCAGACATGTGGCCAGTGCGGCCGCGATCAAGCTCGGTTTCGACATGGTCGGTTTTGTCCTTGATGTGGCCTGTCGGTCAGTCCGGGACAAAGCCGCGCCGGACAAAGATCGCCCGCGCCTCCGGTCCGGCGAGATAAGCCATCAGCGCGCGCGCTTCGGGCGTGTCGCCTGTTCGGACCACGGCGAACGGATAGGTGATCCGGTCGTGCGAGCTCTTTGGGAAAGTCCCTGCGATGACCACGCCCGGACTCACGGCCGCATCCGTCGCGTAGACGATCCCGGCCGGTGCCTCCCCGCGCTCGACGAGAAGCAAGGCGCCGCGCACGTCCTCGGCGCGCGCAAGCCGGGGCTCGACCTTGGCCCACAACCCCAGCTTGGTCAGGGCCTGTTTCGCGTAGATGCCTACCGGCACGTGCGCCGGGTCGCCTGTGGCGATACGTCCATTGGGGCCGAGCAATGCGGCAAGGTCTAGGTTCGGCCCTATCGTGACCTTCCGGGCGCGATCCTTGGGAACGACGAGCACAAGCTCATTGCTCAGCAGATCTTTCCGCGTCTCCGGCACGATCGTGTTCGCCTTGGCGAGATAGTCCATCCATTTCTCGTCGGCGGAGGCGAACAGGTTGGCCGGCGCGCCCTGCTCGATCTGGCGCGCAAGCGTCGAGCTCGAGGCGAAGGAGAGCCGCAGGGCCGGATGGCCCTGCTTCTCCCACGCCGCCGAGATGTCCTTCATCGCGTCCGTCAGGCTGGCTGCCGCGAACACTGTGACCTGTTGCGCCCACGCGGCCGACGGCAGCAGGAGCGCGAGCAGTCCAAAAGCGAGGAAGCGGCGACGCATACGGATCTCCGGATCGGTAGGTTGCGCCAGCCCGAGTCAGGCGGTCTTGATCCAGACCGCCTTCACGTTGAGGTATTCCTCGACGTGCTGCTTGCCGCTCTCGCGCCCGTAGCCGCTCATCTTGTAGCCGCCGAACGGCACCGCCGGGTCCATTGCCTGGTAGCAGTTGATCCAGACGGAACCCGCGCGAATGCCGCGCGCGAGCTTGTGCGCCTTGCTCACGTCGCGCGTCCAAAGCCCGCTACCGAGGCCAAAGTTGGTCTTGTTGGCACGCTCGATCACCTCGTCGATGTCGGTGAAGGGAATAGCGGAAATCACCGGACCAAAGATTTCCTCTTGCGCGATCCGCATTTCGTCCTTCACGTCGGCGAACACGGTGGGCGGCACGAAGAAGCCTTTCGCCATGTCGCCCTCGGTCAGCCGCGCCCCGCCCGACAGCGGACGCGCGCCCTCCTGCCGGCCGATCGCGAGGTAGCCGGTGACGCGATCGAGCTGCTCGGGCGATACCAATGGGCCGACCTGCGTCTCGGGATCGCTGCTGTTGCCCACACGCAGCGTCTTGCTGTACTCGGCGACGCGCGCGGTGAACTCGTCATAGATCTTCCGCTCGACGAACAGCCGCGTTCCCGCGCTGCAGATCTGGCCGGAATTGGCGAACACCGCCATGCCCGCGCCCGGCACCGCCGCGTCGAGATCGGCGTCGGCGAACACCACGTCCGGCGACTTGCCGCCAAGTTCCAGCGACACGCGCTTGAGATTGCCGGCGGAGGCTTGGATGATCTTCTGCCCCGTCAGATGCGAGCCGGTGAACGCCACCTTGTCGACGTCGGGGTGGTTCGACAGCGCGGCACCCGCCGTCTCGCCGTAGCCCGGCACGACGTTGACCACGCCTGGCGGCACGCCCGCTTCCTGGCACAGCTCGGCGAGCCGCAGCGGCGTCAGCGGCGCCTCTTCGGCGGGCTTGAGAACCACCGTGCAGCCGGTCGCGAGCGCCGGGCCGATCTTCCAGATCGTCGCGGTCAGCGGCCCGTTCCACGGAATGATCGCGCCGACCACGCCGACCGGCTCCTTCAGCGTGAAGCTGACATATTCGCCAGGCAGCGAGTTCTCGATGGTTTCGCCGTGAATCGCCGTCGCCTGACCGGCGTAGTAGCGCAGCATCCCGAGCGCCCGTAGCCGGCCGCCCTTGGTGCGGCTGATCGGCGCGCCCATGTCGAGCGAATCGAGTGCCGCAAGTTCCTCGAAATGCTGCTCCACGAGATCGGCGAGCTTCAGCAGCAGGTTCTGTCGCTCGAATGGCTTGAACTTGCTCCACGGCCCGTTGAACGCCCGCCGCGCCGCTTCCACCGCGCGGTCGATGTCCTCGCGGTCGCCCTCCGCGACTGACGCTAAAACCTCGCCGGTGGACGGATTGATTGTCTCGAACGTCTTGCCGGACGCCGCCTCGACCCATTTGCCATCGATGAACATGCGCTTCGGCTTGCCGTCGAGGAACGGATGGCGGGTCTTCTGAATATCCACGGTCATGGAACGACTCCTTCAGTTGACGGCGGGCGCGCGCACGGCCGCGGACGGGTCCGCGGAATGGCGCAGGGTTTGTCCGAGACGGTCGGCTTGCGGCGTCGCGACGGCGAACGTCACCTCGAAGCCGTCCGGCGTGGCGAGGCTGAGGATGGACGCGTCGGCGCCGACCGCGCGCTCCACCCGCCAATCGCCGAGCTCATGGATCATCCGCAGCGAGCCGTCGGCGAAGCGCGCCTCCAGCGCCTGCCGCAACATGCGCGGAATGGTCATCATCAGCGCGCTGAGCACGGCGATCGGCAAAGCGACGGCGCAGGGCCGGCCGGCCTCATCCTCAAAGCCGAGCCGGACGTGCTCGCCGCCCTCGGCGACGGCCCAGCTGGTGAGCCGCTCGCCGATGATCGTGTCGCGCTGCATCGCGGCCCTCCGATCGTTATGTCTGATTGAACATAACGCCAGGATTGCGCCGCTGTCCAGGGCGTCGCCGGTTTCTCTCAGTCGTCCGCCTCTCCCTTGCCCCGCTGCGCGAGCGAGCGTTGCAACGCGTCGAGATCGCCGGCCGCGGCGGCCAACGCGTTCGCCTCGATCGCGCGATAGCAGCGGACGACTTCTTGGCCCTTCGCCGTCAGCTCGGCGCTGCCGCCGCCCGCGCCACCAGTGCGCGCGACCACCACGGGTTCGGCGAATGTCTTGTTCAGGCTGACGATCAGCGACCACGCGCGGCGGTAGGACATATCCATCAGCCGGCTCGCCGCCGTGATCGAGCCGTGCTCGCCGATGAGCTCCAGCAACCGGACCTTTCCGGGGCCAAGCTGCCGGGCCTTGTCGAAATCGATGCGCAGGGTGAGTCGCGTCACGCCCGCAGGATACCAGATTCCGTCTTGCCGTACATGGCACGGGCGGCGGCGAGTATCTCGTCGGACAACTTCCGATCATCGACCGCACGCGCCAGCACCATCGCACCGACGAGGCCGGCGAGCGTCGCGATCGCCCGCTCGCGCCGTGCCCTGGCACTGCCTCCGCCCAACCAGCCGGTAAGCCGATCCAGCTGTGCCCGGACATGCACCGTCAGCTTGCGTCGGACTGCGATCTTCTGCCGTGCCACATCGCCGCCAAGCGCCGCCATCACGCACCCGCCACCGCGATTGTCGCGGTGGGCAGATGACAGATAAGCCGCGACAAGCTCGTCCAGCGACGCCAAGGGTGCCTGCTTCTCCGCGCTGGCAGCGAGCCCAAAGGCGACCGCTTCGGCGGCGAGGTCGTCCTTCGATCGGAAGTGGCGATAGAAGCCGCCGTGGGTCAGGCCAACGCCCTGCATGATCGCATCGACGCCAACCCCGTCGAAGCCCTTCTCGCGAAACAAGCGGGCGGCCGTGGCAACGATCCGCTCGCGGTTCTCGGCCATTTTCTCCCGTGTCACCCGCATGTGCGATCCCTCCTTCGGCGGCGCCTTGACAGGATATATGACGATCGCCATCAATAGCCAACTGTCGATGACGACCGTCATCTTAATGGGGAAGGCGAGCATGACTGACACAAAGTTGCGGACCGCGCTCATCACCGGCGCTTCGTCCGGCATCGGGGCCACCTACGCCGATCGTCTCGCGCGGCGGGGCCACGACCTGGTTCTCGTCGCACGCGACCGCGACCGCATGGAGGCGACCGCCCGGCGGCTGCGCGACGAGGCGGGCGTCGCGATCGACGTACTGCCGGCCGACCTCACCGAATCGAGCGATCTCGCGCGCGTCGAGGCACGGTTGCGCGAGGACGAGCGCATCGGGCTGCTCGTCAACAACGCCGGCGCCGCCGGACCTGGCGGCTTCGCCGACGCCGACATCGACGCGCAGGACCGGCTCATCCGCCTGAACGTGACGGCCGTGGTGCGGCTGGCTGGCGCAGTCGTGCCGCGCTTCCTCGCTGAAGGGGACGGCGCGATCATCAACATCGCCTCGGTGCTAGCGCTCGCGCCCGAGATCTTCCCCGGCATCTATCCGGCAACCAAGAGCTTCGTCCTCACCTTCTCCCAGTCACTGCAAGCCGAGTTCGGGTCGCGCGGCATCTATGTCCAGGCGGTGCTTCCGGCCGCCACGCGCACCGAAATCTGGGAACGCTCCGGGCGCTCGGTGGAGGCAATTCCAGGCGTTATGGAGGTTGGCGAGCTGGTGGATGCCGCGCTGGTCGGCTTCGATCGCCGCGAGACCATCACGATCCCGCCGCTGCCCGATGCCGCGCAATGGGAGAGCTTCGCCGCCGCGCGACAGGCGATGCTCCCGAATTTCCGTCAGGAACATCCCGCCGCGCGCTATCGCCAGTGAGCCGGGCCAGCGGGCACACCGCTTGTCGTGCTCGTCCGGTGCAGCCTACGATCCCTCGCAGCGGGTTCGCCGATAGACGCCGCCCGTGCGAGGGGGAACGATGCAGGCAGCCGACGCGATCGTCGAAATCCTCAAGCGCGAGGGCGTTTCGACGCTTTTCTGCTATCCGACGACGTCGCTGATCGAAACCGCTGTCGCCGCTGGTCTGCGTCCGATCATCTGCCGCCAGGAGCGCGTCGGCGTCGACATGGCGGACGGCTATACGCGCGTCACCAACGGCAAGCCGGTCGGCGTGTTTGCCATGCAGTATGGGCCGGGCGCGGAGAATGCGTTCCCAGGCATCGCGACCGCCTTCTCCGATTCCGCGCCGTTGCTGTTCCTCCCGCTCGGCCACGCGCGCGAGGCGGCGCAGCTTTTCCCGATGTTCAAATCGACGCGCAGCTACGCCTCCGTCACCAAGCTGGTGGAGGACATCGTGCTGCCCGAGCACGTGCCCGGCGTCATGCGCCGCGCGTTCAGCGCGCTCCGCAACGGCCGGCTCGGGCCGGTGATGGTGGAAGTGCCCCGAGACATCGTCGATCTCGACATCGGCACCGACGCGCTCGACTACACGCCGATCCGCCCGACCCGCTCCGCGCCCGATCCGTCCGATGTCGAAGCGGCAGCCAAGGCGCTGATCGACGCATCCTGCCCGATCATCCTGGCCGGCCAGGGCGTGCTCTATGCCGAGGCGTCGGGCGCGCTGGTCGAACTAGCGGAATTGCTACAAGCGCCGGTGCTGACCACGGTGGACGGCAAGAGCGCCTTTCCCGAGGACCACGCACTCGCGCTCGGCTCCGGCGGCAACGTGTTTTCCGGCCCCGGCCAGCATTTCCTACACAACCGCGCGGACCTCGTGCTGGCGCTCGGCTGCGGCCTCAACCGACACCAGCTCACCACGCCGCTACCGCCGAAAGGCCTGCGCGTGATCCACGCCACCAACGATGCGCGCGACCTGCACAAGAGCTACGCGACGGAAATCGCGCTGCTCGGCGACGCCAGCCTGACCGTCGCGGGACTGATCGCCGCGGTGCGGGACCGCCTCGGCGGGCGCGGACTGAACCGCGCACCGGCGGCGGAGATCGCGGAGCAGCGCGCCGCCTGGCTCGCGCGGTGGCAGGACAAGCTCGCCTCGCCGGAGCGGCCGATCAATCCCTATCGGGTGATGGCCGAGTTCATGCGCCTGGTCGATCCCGCCGGCGCCATCGTCACGCACGATTCCGGCAGCCCGCGCGACCAGCTGCTGCCCTTCTACCGCGCGACACGTCCGCGCGGTTATCTCGGATGGGGCAAGTCGCATCAGCTTGGCACCGGGCTTGGCCTCATCATCGGCGCCAAGCTCGCGGCTCCGGAAAAGTTCTGCGTCAACTTCATGGGCGACGCGGCGTTCGGCATGACCGGCCTCGACTTCGAGACGGCGGTGCGCGCCGGCGTGCCGATCCTGACCATCGTGCTGAACAACTCCACGATGGCGATCGAGACCTCGCACATGAAACTATCGCACGAACGGTTCCGAGCGCGCGATATCGGCGGCAACTACGCCAATCTGGCGCGCGAGCTGGGCGGCTGGAGCGAGCGGGTGGAAGACCCGGACGATATCGCCAACGCCATCCTGCGCGCACGGCGGCAGACCGAGGAAGGCCGCGCGTGTCTGCTCGAATTCATCACCAGCGCGGAAACCGCGTTCTCGCACCGCCAGGGTGCCGCGCGATAGGGTTGTCGAAGGGGGAACGAGAAATGGCTGGAGACTCGAAAGGCGAGTTCCGTGGGATCGTGTGGCGCAACGACGCCGAGCTGAAGGCGTGGCTCGCGAAGAAGCCGACCGAGGCGGCGCTGGAGCCGGAGCTGCCGATCATCGATCCGCACCATCATTTCTGGGACACGCCGCATCGCGGCCACTATTTCATGCCCGAGCTGCTGGCCGATATCGGCGGCGGCCACAACATCGTCTCCACCGTGTTCCTCGAATGCCAGGCGATGTATCGCAAGGACGGCCCGCCGGAGATGTCGCCGGTCGGCGAGGTGGAGTTCGTCAACGGCATTTCCGCCATGAGCGCGTCGGGCAATTACGGCCCGTGCCGTGTCGCGGAGGCGATCATCGGCCACGCCGACCTCACCCTCGGCGCGCGCGTGCGCGACGTGCTGGAAACCGAGATGGCGGTCGGCGGCGGGCGCTTTCGCGGCATCCGCTACGGCGTCTCGTGGGACGGCAGCGACGCGATCGGCAAGTTCGCCTCCCGCGTGGTGCCGCCGCATCTGGTGCTCGATGCCAAGTTCCGCGAGGGGTTCGCCCAACTCGCCAAGCTCGGCTTGAGCTTCGAATCCTGGCAGTATCATCCGCAACTGCCGGACGCGATCGACCTCGCCCGCGCCTTTCCCGATACGACGATCATCCTCAACCATGTTGGCGGCGTGCTCGGCGTCGGCCCCTATTCCGGCCGCCGACAGGAAATCCTCGCGACCTGGCGCAAGAACATCGCCGAGTTCGCCAAATGCTCGAACGTCGTCGTCAAGCTCGGCGGGATTGGCATGACGTCGTTCGGCTTCGACTTCCACGAGCGCGACGTGCCGCCCTCGTCGGAGGAGCTGGCGGCGGCATGGCGCCAGTATATCGAGCCCTGCATCGAGGCCTTCGGCGTCGAGCGTTGCATGTTCGAGAGCAACTTCCCGCCCGACAAGCAATCCGGCGGCTACACCGAGCTGTGGAACGCCTTCAAGCGTATCACCGCCGGCGCGTCCGCGGCCGAAAAGAAGGCGCTCTACAGCGGCACGGCGGCGCGTGTCTATCGCCTCATCGTGCCCTGATCCACCCGGCGGGTTCGCACGATCGGCAGTCGAGCAACGGAGTAACCGCGCGCCGGCGAACATCGAACGGTGATTGAGCCGGCGGTTGGCCGGACGATACCGAGGTGGTGTTTCACGATGCGAATGACAGCGCGCGGGCGAATTGCTCTGGCCGGCCTAATCCTCACCGGCGGTCTTGCACTGACAACCGGCGCTGACGTCGTCCCAGACTCTGCCGCCGAAGCGCCATTCCTGGCCGAGAACCAGGCCGCGATGGACAAGATGATGGCGGGAATGGCCATCAAGCCCTCCGGCGACGTAGATCGAGACTTCAGCGCGATGATGATCCCGCATCATCAAGGTGCGATCGACATGGCGCGAGCCGAGCTGCGCTATGGGCGCAACGAGCAGCTTCGCCGGATCGCGCAGGAAATCATCGTCGAGCAGCAGCAGGAGATCGCGGCGATGCGGCTGGCGCTGGGGCAGAAGCTGCCGCCGTCGGTGGCGGCGCCCGACCAGCTATCGGCTGCGGCACCGACATCCATGCCCAAGATGAACATGCAAAAGGAACCGTGAGGTGATCCGCAACATCGCCCTGACCGCGTTGCTGGCGAGCACTATCCTCGCGGGCGGCGGCTCCGCTTGGGCCGGCCAAGCGCCCGCCGCCGCGTCGGCTCCCGACATCCCGGTGAGCCATCATGACCGCGTCTACGCCGCCGAGCAGTTTTCCAATACGGTCTCGGTCATCGACCCCGCGGACAACAAGCTGCTCGGCGTCATTCGCCTGGGCGAACCGTCGCCGGCGAATTTCAGCCCGCTCTACAGAGGGCAAATCCTGGTGCACGGGATGGGCTTCTCGCCGCACCATCGCACCATCGCCGTCGTGTCGATCGGGTCCAACGCCGTGACCTTCATCGACACCGCGACGAATGCCGTCAAGCACACCACCTATCTCGGCCGCTCCCCGCACGAGGCATTCTTTACGCCGGACGGCAAGGAGGTCTGGGTCACGATTCGCGGCGAGAACTACGTCGCGGTGCTGGACAGCGCGACCTATGAGGAGAAGACGCGGATCACCCTGCCCAACGGACCGGGAATGCAGATCTTCTCGCCGGACGGCAAGTATGGCTACGTCTGCTCGTCGTTCAATCCCGAAACCGACGTCATCTCCGTGGCCGACCACAAGATTGTCGGGAAGGTGCGGCAGGCGAGCCCGTTCTGCCCGAACATCGCCGCGACGCCGGATGGCACACAAGTCTGGTTCACGCTGAAGGACATCGGCAAGACGCAGGTCTTCAACGCCAAGCCTCCATTCAACGTGCTGAAGACGATCGACACCGGCCGATCACCAACCACGTCAACTTCGTGCGCAACGCCAACGGCCAGTTCGCCTATATCACGATCGGCGGCTTGAACGAAGTGCTGGTGTTCCGCACCGACGATTTCAGCAAGGTCGCCACGATCCCGGTCGGCAAGCTGCCGCACGGCCTCTGGCCGTCGGGAGATGGCTCGCGCGTCTATGTCGGGCTGGAGAACGACGACCGGATGGTTGCGATCGATACCATGACCAACAAGGTGATCGCGACGGTGCCGATCGGCCAGGCGCCGCAGGCTGTCGCCTACGTGTCGAACGCCGTGCCGGAGGGCGCTGGCACCGAGGGGCTCCAACCGCTCGGCGTGGCCGGTCAGGCCGCGCAATTCACGATGGGCCCCCCAGGCGGCACGAAGCAGGCCAAGGCGCCGACCAGCGTGACGCTGTTCGATCAAGGATTGCTGCAGGTCCTGCAGGCTTCGGCGACCGGATTGCAACCCAAGCAGCACTATGTGCTGGCGCTGTCGGAGCGCGCCGACGGCAGCGGACGGCTGGAGCCGCTGCAAGCCTTCATGACCAACCCGGCGGGATCGGCGATCGTCAACGCGTTCGGTCCGATCCGGCAGGTGGTCCAGGCCGGGGCCGATGCGCCACGCCGCTATCTGACCATCGTGCCGGGGTCGATGACGGAACTGGGCAAGCCGGTGCAGGTACAGCTTCCCTGAGCGAAGCGCACAACAAGGAGAGATGGTCATGAGGACAATCCTCGTTGCGAGCGCCTTCGCGCTCGTCACGACTGTCGCGATTGCCGCTCCGGCCGCGGCCGACAAGCCGCGGCCGGAGGCGCAGTGCTCAAGTTGGTTTCTGGCGGCCGCGTGTCCCGACGGCACCGCGGCGATTACCCGGTTCACCGGGCAAGGCAGAGGCGGTGACGGCTGGGCGGGCAACGCGAGTGGTGCCGGCGGCCCAAGTGCTACACCCTATTCGGTAACACCGAGCGACGCCGCCGCAACGCTCGCCACCGGGAGGGATGGAGGCTTCGGCTCGCTCAGCCTCCGACCACCCGCACCGCGGCGTTCCGCTCGATCAGCCGGATGAGCATGTTCACGTCCTCATGCGAGCCGTGATCGTTGATCGCCATCTGGAACAGCTCGCGGACCAGGTTGGCCACCGGCATCGGCGCGCCGCTGTCGATGCCGAGTTGGCACGCCAGCCGGACATCCTTGTGCATCAATCCGAGGGTGAAGTTCGCCAGCAGGTCGCCCGAGGCGAGACGCGGCAGCGTGATCTCCGTCGAGTAGCTGCGCGCCGAGCCCTTGTGCAGCACCTCGGCGCATTTCTCGAGGGAAAGCCCGTTCTTCACCCCCATCGCCACCGCCTCGAAGGTGAGCGTGCGAACCCCGGCGGCGATGATATTGTTCACGAGTTTCATCACATGCCCCGAGCCCACGTCGCCGCAATGGAACACGTTCGGGCTGATCGTCTCGAACACCGGCTTGACGCGAGCGTAGAGCTCGTCCGGGGCGCCGACCATGATGGCGATGGTCCCGGCATCCGCGCCGTGCGGGCCGCCGCTCACCGGCGCGTCGAACAGGGTGATGCCGCGATCCGCTGCCTCGGCGGCCATCGCCCGCGTCGCGTTCGGGTCGCCCGTGGTCATGTCGGCGATCAGGCTTCCGGGCTTGAGCCCGGCCGCTAGTCCGTCCGCACCGAAGATCGCGGCGCGGACGTGATCCGACGTGGGCAGGCAGGTCATCACCAGGTCGCATTGCTCGGCCAACGCGCGCGGGCTCTGCGTCGGCGTCGCGCCGCGTTCGGCGAGGCGATCCATTGTCTCCGGCCGCAGATCGTAGACCCGCAACTTGCGTTGCAGCAGCAACCGACGCGCCAACGCGCCGCCCATATTGCCGAGGCCGACGTAGCCGAGTTCCATCGCGCGCTTTCCTTCGCTCATGCCCTCAGCTTCCCCTGCGCGTCCCGGCAACCTGATCGACGTCGCGCACCGCGCCGCGCGAGGCACTGGTCGCCAAGGCAGCATAGGCACGGAGCGCGGTGGAAACGACACGCTGGCGCGAAACGGGACGCCACGCCTGCGGCCCGCGCGCCTCCATGCGCGCCTGCCGCGCCTCCAGCTCCGCGTCGCTGAGCGACGCGCGGATCGAGCGCGACGGAATATCGATCTCGATGGTGTCGCCTTCTTCGAGCAGGCCGATCGCGCCGCCCTCTGCCGCTTCGGGCGAGATGTGGCCGATCGACAGGCCGGAACTGCCGCCCGAGAAGCGCCCGTCGGTGATGAGCGCGCAGACTTTCACGAGCCCCTTCGATTTCAGATAGCTCGTGGGATACAGCACCGGCTTGACCTTGCCGCCGAGAATGCCGTCCACCGCTTCCTCCTGGCTCTCGAAGATGCGCGCCGGGCCGGTGAAAGTGAGCGCCGAGGGATCGACGCCCGCCGTCTTCACGATGGCGCCGTCCACCGCGATGTTGCCGTGCAGAACCGCGAGACCGCCATCCTTGCTGAAGGCGTGCTCGACGTCGCGGATGACGCCCTCGGACCGGTCGAGATCGAGTTCATTGTAACGACTCTGCTGGCTGAACGCCTGCGTGGTGCGAACGCCGCCCGGTGCCGCGCGGAACAAATTCGCCGCCTCGCCTTCCGTGTTGTCGCGCACATCCCAGCGCGCGAGCGCCTGGCCGAGCGTCGGCGTATGTACCATCGGCACGTCGCGATGGATCAGCCCGGCGCGGTCGAGCTCGCCCAGGATCGCCATGATGCCGCCGGCGCGGTGCACGTCCTCCATATGAACGTCGGCCTTCGACGGCGCCACCTTGCAGAGATTGGGCACGCGGCGGGAGAGGCGGTCGATATCCGCCATCGTGAACGGCACCTCGCCTTCTTGCGCGGCGGCAAGCAGATGCAGGACGGTGTTGGTCGAGCCGCCCATCGCAATGTCGAGCGACATGGCGTTCTCGAACGAGGCGAAACTGGCGATGCCGCGCGGCAGCACGGAAGCGTCGTCCTGCTCGTAGTAGCGCCGCGCGAGATCGACGACCAGCCAGCCGGCCTCGACGAAAAGCTTGCGCCGATCGGCGTGCGTCGCGACCAGGCTGCCATTGCCCGGCAGCGCGAGGCCGAGCGCCTCGGTGAGGCAGTTCATCGAGTTGGCGGTGAACATGCCCGAGCACGACCCGCAGGTCGGGCAGGCGGAGCGCTCGATCACCGCGGTCTCGCTGTCCGTCACGGTGGAATCGGCGGCGGCGACCATCGCGGTGATGAGGTCGACCGATTGCGTGATCCCGGCATGGCTCACCTTGCCGGCCTCCATTGGGCCGCCGGAGACGAACACCGTCGGGACGTTGAGCCGCATCGCCGCCATCAGCATCCCCGGCGTGATCTTGTCGCAGTTGGAGATGCAAACGAGGGCGTCGGCGCAATGCGCGTTGACCATGTACTCGACCGAGTCGGCGATGAGCTCGCGCGACGGCAGGCTGTAGAGCATCCCGCCGTGGCCCATCGCGATGCCATCATCGACGGCGATGGTGTTGAACTCCTTGGCGACCCCGCCGGCCTGCTCCACCTCGCGCGCGACGAGCTGGCCGAGGTCCTTGAGATGGACGTGGCCGGGGACGAACTGGGTGAAGGAATTAGCGATGGCGATGATCGGCTTCCCGAAATCCGCGTCCGTCATCCCGGTCGCCCGCCAGAGGCTGCGCGCGCCCGCCATGTTGCGGCCGTGCGTCGTGGTGCGGGAGCGGTATGCCGGCATCGGTCATCCCTCGGTTGGAGTGTCGGAGCGTAACCAGGCAGGGTATGCTACGGACCTGCCGACGCGTGAAGCCCCGAGGGTTGGGCTCAGGGATGCACTCAGAAGCCGAGGGCGCCCTGAGCCGGTCGCGGCGGCTCGACGCGCACGCCCTCCAGCTCCAGCATCCGGCGCTTGGCCTCCGCACCGCCAGGCGCCGAAAAGCCGCCGACCTTGCCGCCGGCCGCCAAGACCCTGTGGCACGGAATGATCAGCGCGACGGGATTCTTGGCCATCGCTTGCCCGACATCGCGCGCCGCCTCCGGCCCGGCGCCCAGTTCCTTCGCCAGAGTCCCGTACGTGGTCGTCTGGCCCCAGCGGACCCGTCGAGCGGCGGCGTAAATTCGCTCGAAGAAGGCGTCCTGATCGCCGAGATCGAGCCGCACGCCCGAAAAGTCGATCTCCTCGCCGGCGAAATAGCGCTTCACGGCGGCGACCGCCTCGGCCACCTCCGGCGTGGGCACGCCGGGTTCGGCGCCCGGCACGCGACGGCGCAGTAGCCGCTCGGTCGCCTCCGCGCTGCGCGTCGGCAGCTGGAAGCGCGTGATGCCCACATCGTTCCAGGCGATGCCGCAGAAGCCGCCGGCGGTGTCAAAGACGAGATAGCGGTGCGCCGTGTCGCCCATCACCTGGCCTCGCAAATTGGATCTGACGTGGAAATCGGGAACCCAGGCACGAATTCAACCTGAGCTAGGGGGTTTGACAGAAGGCGCCGCTTCGGCGGTTAGTACCGGCCAGGAACCTGAGCGGGAGTGAGCGGTGCAAGCGAAAGAGACGGGATTTTCGGCCTCGCGGCTGGCGCGGTTGGACGAGGCGATGAAGCGCCGCTACGTCGATAGCGGCCAGCTGCCGGGCCTGCTCACCATGATCTATCGGCGCGGCCAGCTTGCGCATACCGGCATGTCCGGCCAGATGGACCTCGAGCGCGGCGAGCCCATGCGCGAGAACGCGATCTTCCGCATCTACTCCATGAGCAAGCCGATCACCGCCGTGGCCCTGATGATGCTCGCCGAGGAGGGCCTGATCGGGCTCGACGACGACGTTGCAACCCATATCCCGTCCTGGAAGAATCTCGGCGTCTATGCCAGCGGGATGCCGAGCCTGATGACCAGCGCGTCGCCGCAGTTCATCACCACGCGCCCGGCGCGGCCGATGAAGGTGGTCGACCTGGTGACGCACACCTCGGGCCTGACCTACGGCTTCATGAACCGCACCAGCGTCGATCGCGCCTATCGCCGGTTGCGCATCGCGGAGTTCAACGCCGAGGGCGGGCTCGACGCGATGATCGAGAACCTTTCGACATTGCCGCTCGAATTCTCGCCGGGAACGGCGTGGAACTACTCGGTCGCGATGGACGTGATGGGCTATCTCGTGCAGAAGCTGAGCGGCGTGAGCTTCGGCGAGTTCCTGCGCACGCGGCTGTTCGAGCCGTTGGGCATGACCGACACCGCCTTCTTCTGCCCGCCGGAGAAGGTCGACCGATTCTCCGCGTGCTACATGCCGAACGGGAGCGGTGGCCTCAAGCTGCAGGACGACCCGCGCAACAGCATGTACGCGGCGCCGCCGAGCCTCGAATCGGGTGGCGGCGGGCTCGTCTCGACGGCGCACGACTACATGCGGTTCTGCCGGATGATGCTGCAGGGCGGCACGCTCGATGGAGTGCAAATTCTCAGCCCCAAGACGGTCGCGCTGTTCAGCCTCAATCACCTGCCCGACAACCAAGAATTGTCGCAAATGGCGCCGCCGGGCATGTTCAGCGAGAGCGGTTATGCGGGCATGGGCTTCTCGATTGCCTGCGGCGTCAACATCGACGTCGCCAAAACGCGCTTGCCCGGCACGCTCGGCGAATACTCCTGGGGCGGCGCCGCTGCGACGGCGTTCTGGATTGACCCCAAGGAAGATCTTGCTGTGGTGTTCATGACCCAGGTGATCGGCAGCGAAGCCCGCCTCACGCTCCGCCGCGACCTGCGCACGCTGGTCTATTCCGCGATGACCGAGTCGTTTGCCTAAGTAGTGCGCCACTTCCTCGTCATGGTCGGCGAAGGCCGACCATCCACGACTTTTTCGCAGCGGGACCGGCGCAAGTCGTGGATGCTCGGCCTTCGCCGAGCATGACTGAGGGGCCGGAACCGTCGCCTTTCCCGGCGTCTGATATGAATCCAAAGGAGCGACCAGCATGAAGATCGGCGTCTTCTCGACGTTCATGTCGCCGTTGGCGACGCCGCAGATGATCCGCGAGTTCGCGCAACGCGCGGAAGGCATGGGGCTCGAGTCGATCTGGATGGGCGAGCATGTCGCGCTGTTCGACAAGAACACCTACGGCTATCCCAGCTCGAAGGACGGCAAGATACCCGTCCCCGAGGGCGGCGGGATGCTCGACGTCACGGCCACCTTCGGCTTCCTCGCGGCGGCGACCAAGCACGTCCGGCTCGGCACCGGGGTCGCGCTCGTGCCGCAGCGCAACCCGATCTACACCGCGAAGGAGTTCTGCACGCTGGATTGGCTGACCGGCGGGCGGATCGATTTCGGCATCGGCGTCGGCTGGAACAAGGAGGAAGTCGAGGCCTGCGGCTATCGATGGGAGGATCGCGGCGCGCGCTGCGACGAGTTCCTCGAGGTCATGCGGCGGCTGTGGACCGAGCCGGTGGTGGATTTCGCCGGCAAATGGGTGCGCTTCGAGACGTGCCGGCTCGACCCCAAGCCGATCCAGAAGCCGCACGTGCCGATCATCGTCGGAGGCTACGCTGACGCGGCACTCCGCCGGGCGGTGCGCTTCGGCGCGGGTTGGTACGGATTCAACCGCGATCCGGCCGGGACGAAGGAGATGCTGGCGCGTCTCGACGCCGCCTTCGCCAAGGCGGGACGGAAACGCGGCGCCGAGTTCGAGATCGTCATTACGCCGCCGATGTCGATGTCGATTGACGCGATGCAGGAATACGCGGAGTTGGGCGTGGATCGCTTGGTGGTCAATCTCGGCAGCCAGCGTCCCGAACGGGTCGACCAGCGGATGCCGGAAATCGAGAAGCTGGTGAAGCGGGCAGCCTGAGAACGCCTGCCTCGAATTAAGGGCTGGCCTGGAATCTCCGGACTCCGTCCGGACCCATACTGTAGGTGCCGATGTATCGCGGAGGCCGGCGCTCGGTCGGTTCCGGCGATTGCGGGGCAGCGGGCCGTGAGAGCGGGGCGACATTCTGCTGTGTCGTCTCTCTCAGTCTCGGCGGAAGCTCGAGAACTCCGCTCCCGTTCGCCGGCTGTTGTGTTGCGTCCCTCAGTCTCGGCGGAAGTTCGAGGACCCCGCTCCTGTTCGCCGGCGCCTCCGGGCGCGGTCTGCTGTGAGCAGCTCGAGGATGGTCCGAGCGATGGCGCGGCCGGGAGGTGTCCTCGGCAGGCGCTGGATTGGCGGATCTGTCGCTTGACGGCCCGGTCTCACGGTCCGCGGACTGACCACTCTCGCCTGGCGTGGAAGCAGGCGCTCCCTGCCCGCTCGCAGGCACCGACGTCGCCGCGGCCGGTTTCGGCGCAGGGTCCGCAGGCGGTATGGAGAGCGCCGAGGGTGGCGGCACGGGCGGTTCCAGAGCCGCTTCGCGCGGCATAGCCCCGTCCGCACGTTGCTCCGAATCGACGAGGAACCAGACGGAGGCGGTCGCCAGGCCGGCGACGGTAAAAAAAATGATTGCGGCCATCGCGCGGCGCCCCCGACGGGCCCGCCTGCGCACCGGCGGGAAGTTCCCCGTCAGGGTGAGCGGAGGCGCGCGGAGCGGCCGTCGAGGCGGGATGACGGCCGGCAGGCTGGGCGGATGCGGGTCCGATGGCTGCGGCTCGGCGGGCGGGCTTGCCTCGGCCGGGGGTTCGAGGGCCAGGTGGCTGCGGCTCGGCGGGCGGGCTTGCCTCGGCCGGGGGTTCGAGGGCCAGGTCGGACGGGCCCTCCCGCAGCGCCGCCGCCTCGATGACATGAGCCGCCTCGACACGGGACGCGCCCGCGGTACGGGCAAGGAACAGCGCCGAGCCGGTGAGCATGTTCAGCAACCGGGGAACGCCGGCGCTGAGTGCTGCGAGACGCTCGATCGCCCCCTCGGTCAGAATGTCCGGACGCAGCCCGACCTGGACCAGCCGCGCGGTCACGAATGCGCCGACCTCCCCGGCGGGCAGCGGAGCGAGCCTTATGATGCTCGCGCCCTCGCCTGCGATCGGGCCGGATTCTTCGTGGGGCTCGGTCACGCCGGCCAGCACGAAGGCGCATCTGCCGAGATGCCCCAAACCGTCCAGGCTCTCGGGGCTCAGCCGGTCCGCTTCGTCGATCAGCACGGCGCGCGGCTGGCCGATCCCGGCCTTGTCGGCAGGATCGAAATAGCCGCGCGTCGATAGCAGCACGTCCATTCCGCGAGCCCGCAGCTCACCCGCCAGATGCTGGAGCAGCAGCGTCTTGCCGGTGCCCGCGGGCCCAAGAACCAGGACAACTCCAGGGCCGGCGAGCACGGCCGCCAAGGCCCGGTCGCACGCCTCGCGCCAGCCGTCATGGGCGACCGCATCCGCGGGTCCGACCGTCGCGGGAAACGGCAGATCGGGGGCGAGGGGATGGCGAGAATCCCGTGGAAGGGCGGCAGCACCGCTCTCGCTTGGATCAGCCGAGTAACCGCTTACGTGCATTCAGACAGTCTTGCCTCCCGTGCGGCGTCCTCGCGGCGCGGAAATCGCGGCATCACAGCCAATGCGCCGGAACCCAGACGTAGGAGGCACCCTGGCGCTGCCAATAGCCGTCCTGCCACAGTGTCTCGTGCCCGACGCGCTCCACCCATTGCCCGCCGACCCAGACATAACCCGTGCCGTTCCAATCGTAGTGCCCCGGCCGCCAGATCAGCAGGACGGAGGACACGGGAGGCGTCGGCACATTCTCGGCACGCGGCGGCGGGACAGGCGGGTAAGCGGAAAACGTTGCCGTGCAAGCACCGAGACAAAGAACGCCGAAGCAAGCGAGAACGAATCGTCCGCCGATTGGAGCCTCCTGCAGCCATTGCAGACGGTCCTACGCAAAAGCCGCGTGCGAACCAAGGCTGGCATTGTCAAATCCAGGCGATGTACGATTGCCGCGACACCGATCATTGTCTCGGTCGTGCGCTGAGCGGCCCTGTTTTCTTGCGGCGTGTCTCGTTCAGAGATACGGCAGCATTAACCGGGCAGCCGCATCCCGGACTCGCGTGGGTAACCGGCGTGCATCGAGAATCGCTTGCGTGAGCGGGCACCACTCACGGTCGACCACCATCAGCTTGGAGTGATGGAACGGCCGCGGGCTCCGCCAGATGCGGACGCCATCCGACAGCAGCGGACCGACATGCGCGCGCGTCGCCCAATCCACCAGGAAATGATTGCTGCGGTCCGGCACGACGAGGTCGACGGCCACGCCGCGCATCGCCGCCAGGGACAAGGCGGTGACGAGTCGCTCGTCGGGCAGGAAATACGGCGTCATCACCGCGATGCTGCTGCGCGCACAGGAGACCGCCTGGAGCACGGCGAACTCGATTTTTTCCAGATCCTCGTCGGGTCCCGAATCGATGACGCGGGCCAGCGCTCCCTCCTCATGAGGTATGCTGAGGAACCACGCCTCGCCGTCGAGGTCTTCGCCTGTGACGAATTCCCAATCCTGCGCAAACGCCTCTACGAGCTGCGCGACGACCGGCCCTTCGATGCGAAAATGCAAGTCCTGCACTGGCACCGCCGGGCGGGTCGCCATCACGTTCTCGTCGGCGATGTTCATGCCGCCGGTGAAGCCCAGCGCACCGTCGATCACCAAGATCTTCTTGTGCGAGCGCAGGTTGAGGAACGGCATACGCCACGGCAGCAGCGAGTGCATGAAGCGAGCGGCGCTCACGCCCTCACGGTGCAGCCGATAATAGGCGCGTGAGCTCAGCCAGCCGCCGCCGATGCCATCGATGAGCACGCGCACCGCGACGCCGCGCCGCCGGGCCGCGGCCAGCGCGTCAATAAAGCGTCCGCCCCAAGCGTCGTCGCGGAAGATGTATGATGACAGGCCGACGCTACTCTTCGCCGCCGCGATGGCGGCCAGCATCGGTGGATAGGCCTCGTCGCCGTTCTGATACGCTTGCACCACGGTACCCGGCAGCAGCGGGCGCGCGGTGATCCGACCGACGCCTTGCCCCAGTGCCTGCAGATTGCCGCTCTGGATCGGCGCGGGAAGGGCGGAGGCGTCGTCGGGCTCGTCTTCGCGCGGGCGCAGCAGACGGGCGCGGCGCCTCACCCGGTTGACGCCGAGCACCAGGTAAGCGAGCGCGCCGAGAATCGGGGCGAACCACACGAGGCCGATCCAGCCGACTGCCGACGCCACCTCCCGCTTGCTCAGCAGGATGTGCAGTGTTGCAGCGACCGCCAGCACGAGGCCGACTGCCAGCGTTACGTCGGCCCGCATGTGCAGCAGGCCAAGCCAGAGCTCGTTCACGACGGCAGAACGCTGAGTGTCAGGTCGAAACCAGGTCCCCGACCGCCGCCCGTGCCCGCGCGGCGGCTTCCCGCGCCATCTCGGCGCAGAGGCCGGTATAGGCGGTCGGATCGAGCAGCGCCTGGATCGCCTCGGGCTTCATATGCGCCGTCACCCGGCTGTCGGCGGCCAGCAGGTCGGAGAACGACTTGCCCTCGACAAACGCCGCCTGCGCCGCGTCGTATACGACGTCGTGCGCGTGCTGCCGGCCAATTGCGGCGCCGAGATCGAGCATCACCGCTTCCGCCATGATGAGCCCGCCGCCGAGGTCGAGATTGGCGCGCATCCGCTTGGGATCGACGCGCAGCCCACGGACGATCTCGCCGAGCCGGCTGAGGATGTCGCCCATCGCGATACACGCGCGGGATTCCGCCGCGTCCATCATCAAACTCGTGGTGCGGTCCGCCTCGTGCTCGGTCGTCATGGCTTCCAGCGCCAGCGGCACGAGCCCGCGCACCTCGGCTGCGGCGGCGATGATGTCCTGACAGAGCTTGGGGTTGCGCTTCTGCGGCATGGTGGAGCTGCCGACCGTGCCGGGCGGCACCGGCTCCTCGACCTCGCCGAATTCGGTTTTCATCAGCGTGTAGACCTCGCGCCCGATCTTGCCGCAGGTGGCGGCGAGCAGGCCGAGGATGCAGATATTCTCCGCCAGATGGTCGCCGAGCGCGCGCGACGGAACGCTCATCGAGCCGAAGCCAAGTTGCCGGCCGATGCCCTGCTGCACCGGCGGCCCCTGCTTGCCGAGCGAGGCGTAGGTGCCGGCGCCACCGCCGAGCATCGCGACGAACAGCCGGGGTGCGGCCTGCCGAAGGCGCTCGACGTGGCGCAGCAATTCGTCGATCCACACCGCGACCTTGTAGCCGAATGTCGCTGGGACGGCGTGCTGGCCATGCGTGCGCCCGGCGATCGGCATGTCCGCCGTGCGCTCCGCAAGATCGGCCATGCCCGCCAGCGCCCCGCCGATCAGGCGAAGGAAGATGCGGTGCGCCTGACGCAGCACCAGCAA
>JAFKFI010000103.1:0-1474 GCA_017307285.1 Alphaproteobacteria bacterium
GGTCAGCCCTTGAGCTCGGCCTCGGCGAATTCGTAGTTGGCGATCTTGTCGAGCCAGTTCTGCAGGTAATCCGGGCGACGGTTGCGGAAGTCGAGATAGTAGCTGTGCTCCCACACGTCGCAGGCGAGCAGCACCTTGCCCTCGCCGGTGGCGAGCGGGTTGGAGCCGTTCGGGGTCTTCGTGACTTTCAGCTTGCCGTCGCTGCCGAGGACGAGCCAGGCCCAGCCGGAGCCGAACTGGCTGCCGCCGGCCGCCTTGAAGGCGTCCTTGAACTTCTGCACGCCGCCGAGGTCATCGTTGATCTTCTTCTCGAGCGCGCCAGGGATGCCACCGCCGCTCGGCGACATGCATTTCCAGAACAGGATGTGGTTCCAGTGCTGTCCCGCGTTGTTGAACACGGGGGCCATCGCCTCCTTGCCGTGCGACAGCTTGACGATCTCCTCGAGCGACTTGCCCTGAAGCTGCGGGTCCTTCTCGACGAAGCCGTTCAGCGCGGTGACGTAGGCCTGGTGATGCTTGTCGTGATGCAGCTCCAGCGTTTCCTCGCACATGCCCTTGGAAGCGAGGGCAGACTTGGAATACGGCAGTGGGGGGAGTTCAAAGGCCATGAACGTTCTCCGGTTGATGGACGGTGCGAAGCGATGACTGCCTTCGTAGCTATGGCCCGCTGGGAAGGCCGTCAAGGCTGCCTGCCGGGCACGGCCGCGTGCGATGGCTGAGCCGCTCGCCGAGTTCGTCCGCCGGCGCGACCCCGATCGCTTCCTAACGGCGCTGTTCGCGCCTGCGGAGAAGCGCGGTGCGCTACTGGCGCTATACGCGTTCAACCACGAACTCGCCCGCGCGCGCGAAGTCGTCTCCGAACCGCCGCTCGCGCTGATCCGGCTGCAATGGTGGCGCGAGGTGGTGGAGGGGGCGCAGCGCCGGCACGAGGTCGCCGAGCCGCTATCCGCGGCGCTCGCCGCCGGAGCATTGTCGCGCGCCGATCTGCTGGCGCTGATCGACGCGCGCGAGGTCGAGGCCGATCCGTCGATCCCGACGCTGGAGGCTTGGCGCGGTTATCTGCTCGGCGCCGCGGGTGGATTGTCGGTCGCGGCGGCCCGCCTGCTTGGCGCGGCCGATCCCGAGCCAGCGCGCCCGTTCGGCGCGATCTACGGCGGTGCCGGCGTGCTGCGCAGCGCGGTCATGCTGGCGCGGCAGGGTCGTTGTCTGCTGCCGGAGGATGTGCTCGCGCGACACGGGCTCTCTCCCGAGCACGTAACCGCAAGCCCCGGCAGCGCGCTCGCATCCGGGGTGCTCGCAGCGCTGGCGGCGGACCTCCGCGCCCTGCGGCCGAAGCGCGTTCCCGCCCCACTCCGACGCGGCGCGCTGGCGGCGATCTTGCCGGCCGTGCTCGCCCGGCGCGATCTGCGACGGCTCGGCACGCCGCCCGGTCCGCGCGGCTTCGGCGACCGACTCGCCGTGTTGACGGCGGCGG
>JAFKFI010000103.1:1552-48891 GCA_017307285.1 Alphaproteobacteria bacterium
CGCCGGCCGCGTGTGACGCCTCAGCCGGGGCTTGCAATCCAGTTCGTGCCGCCCACAGTGGCCACCCAGGAGGCTCGGGCAAAGGTGGAATGGGACGCCCCGGCGATCGTGCTCGACGTCAGGCCTTACGGGGAGGGCGACGCAGTCGCGACTGTGATGACGGCGGAGCACGGCAGCCATCGCGGCTTGGCACGTGGTGGGGCGGCGCGCTCGCGCGCGGCAGTTTGGCAGCCGGGCAATCTCGTCCAAGCGCGCTGGGTGGCCCGGCTGGCTGACCAGCTCGGCAGCCTCACGGCGGAGCTGGTTCATGCCGGCGCCGCCTTGGCGATGGACGATCCACTGGCGCTGGCAATGCTGTCCGCCAGCTGCGCGGTGGCCGAGGGCGCGCTGCCCGAGCGCGAGCCGCATCCCCGCGTCTTCGAGGGGCTGCTCCATCTGGTCCCCCGCCTGCCGCTCGGTGTCGCGATGCTGCCCGACTTGATCCGGTGGGAGACGATGCTGCTGGCCGATCTCGGCTACGGCCTCGATCTCGGCCGCTGCGCCATCACCGGCGAGGAGGCTGGGCTCGCCTGGGTTTCGCCCCGCACCGGGCGAGCGGTGTCGGACGCGGCGGCGGGCGAATGGCGGAGCCGGCTGCTGCGGCTGCCCTCGTTCCTCGTAGGCGGCAATGCGGCGGAGCCGGCGGATTGGCGCGACGGGCTGCGCCTCACCGGGCACTTCCTGGCCCGCGATGCGTTCGGCCAGCACCATCGGCCCCTGCCATCGGCGCGGCAGATGCTGTACGACAGGGTGGAGGCGCTGGCCGCCGAATCCATGCCTGACTGATTCCGGAGTATCGATGCCCGACGACCTGATCGGCAGGATCGAGGATACGAACCTGTCCGAGGCGCTGAGCGAGCGCTATCTCGCCTACGCGCTGTCCACCATCATGTCCCGCTCGCTGCCGGACGTGCGCGACGGACTGAAGCCGGTGCACCGGCGGCTGATCTACGCCATGCACCAGCTGCGGCTCGATCCGACCGCCGGGTTCAAGAAATGCGCCCGCGTGGTCGGGGACGTGATCGGCAAATACCATCCGCACGGCGACGTCGCGGTGTACGACGCGCTCGTCCGGCTCGCGCAGGATTTCGCCGCGCGCTATCCGCTGGTCGAGGGCCAGGGCAATTTTGGCAATATCGACGGCGATAACGCGGCGGCGATGCGCTACACCGAGGCGCGGCTCACCGAGGTCGCGCGCGCGCTGCTCGCCGGCATCGACGACGACGCGGTCGATTTCCGCCCGACCTATGACGGCGAGGAGAGCGAGCCCGTCGTGCTGCCGGGCGCGTTCCCAAATCTGCTCGCCAACGGCGCCGCCGGCATCGCGGTCGGCATGGCGACGTCGATCCCGCCGCACAACGCGGGCGAGGTTTGCGCCGCGGCGATCCATCTCATCGGGAACCCCGAAGCCACCACCGCCGATCTGCTGCGCCACATGCCCGGCCCGGATTTTCCCACCGGCGGGACGATGGTCGAGGACGCGGCCGCCCTCCTGCAGGCCTACGAGACCGGCCGTGGTGGCTTTCGCGTGCGGGCGAAATGGGAGGTCGAGCGCGGCAAGCACGGCACGTGGCAAATCGTCGTCACGGAGATTCCATACCAGGTTCCCAAGGCTCGCTTGATCGAGCAGATCGCCGAGCTGATGGAGGACAAGAAGCTGCCGCTGCTCGGCGACGTGCGCGACGAGAGCACCGAGACGGTTCGCCTCGTGCTCGAACCGCGCACCCGCGGCGTCGAGCCCGAGATGCTGATGGCGACGATGTTCCGCGCCACCGCGTTGGAGGCGCGCTTCCCGCTCAACATGAACGTGCTGGACGCGACGCGCACGCCGCGCGTGATGGGCCTGCGCGACGTGCTGCGGGCATGGCTCGACCATCGCCACGAGGTGCTGATCCGTCGCTCGCGCCATCGCCTCGCCGCGATCGAGCGGCGGCTCGAAGTGCTGGACGGCTATCTCGCGGTCTATCTCAACCTCGATGAGGTCATTCGCATCATCCGCGAGGAGGATGAGCCCAAGCCAGCGCTGATGCGGCGTTTCGAGATTTCCGAACTGCAAGCCGAGGCGATCCTCAACATGCGCCTGCGCTCGTTGCGGCGCTTGGAGGAGATGGAGATCCGCAAGGAGCACAAGGCGCTGACCAAGGAGCGCAAGGACATCCGCGCGCTGCTGGCCGACGAGGCGCTGCGCTGGACGCGCATTGCCGGCGAGATCGAGGAGACCCGCAAGAAGTTCGGCGACGGCGCGTTGGGTGTGCGCCGCACGGTGGTCGGCGAGGTGCCGGTCGCGATCGAGGTGGCCACGCACGCCTTCGTGGAGCGCGAGCCGATCACGGCGATCCTCTCGGAGAAGGGCTGGATTCGCGCGATGAAGGGTCATGTCGCCGAGGGCACTGACTTGCGCTTCAAGGAAGGCGATCGGCTGAAATTTCTCCTGCCTTGCGAAACCACGGATCGGCTCTGCCTGTTCGGCACCAACGGCCGCGCCTACACCGTGAAGGCCGGCGACCTGCCGCGCGGACGGGGTGACGGGCAGCCGGTGCGACTGCTTGCCGAACTGACGAACGAGGACGATGTGTTCGCGCTCTTCGTGCCACGCGACGACGCACGCTATTTGGTGGCGTCCTCGACTGGGCGTGGATTCGTCGTGGCGGGAGGGGAATTGCTCGCCGAGAAGCGCACCGGCAAGCAGGTGCTCAATCTGCGCCCCGGCGAGGAGGCGGCGCTCTGCGTGCCGGCGGACGGCGACCACGTCGCGGTGGTCGGCGATAATCGCAAGCTACTGATTTTCCCGCTGGAGCAAGTGCCGGAACTCTCGCGCGGCGCCGGTGTGATTCTTCAGCGCTATCGGGACGGCGGCCTGAGCGATGCGAAAGTGTTCCGGCTGGCCGACGGCCTGACTTGGCGCCTCGGCGAGAAGACGCGGACGGAAACCAATCTTCGCGATTGGCTGGGCGAGCGCGCGCAAGCCGGTAGGCTGCCGCCGTCTGGGTTCCCCAAATCGAACCGCTTCGGCTGATCGACCGAGAATGCTCGATTTCGTCGCGGGCTTGCGGCGCGCGCGCGAACGGGCAATGAAGCAAGGCGTTCCGGAGCGGAACCGCGCAATGGACAAGGAGGCGACGTGAGCTTGACGCGATCGACGGGACTGGCAGGCATGGCGATGATCGGCCTCGCGGCGATGCTGCAAGGCTGTGCCCCTCAAGCGCGGCCAGCCAGCGGCACGCGGCTGTTCGCGACCGATTTCACGGGCGGGGCCAAGAGCTGCACTGTTCCGAAGGTCAGTCCAGTGGCGGGGAAGGAAACCGCCGCGACCATGACTGTCGGCAATGACGGCGGCTGGTGCGGCATAACGGTCGACGACAACGGCCACCCGTTCTCGGCCGGCCTGCTCACCGGTCGCCCGGAGCACGGACAGGTTTTCATACACTCGGTCGGGGACACGACGAGGATCGACTACACGCCGAACAAGGGCTTCATCGGCCATGACAGTTTCACCGTGCGTCTGCTCCCCGGCGGCGCGGTCATTCGCGCGGCCGTAACGGTCGAGAAGGCGCCGGTATCTGCTAAATCAGGCTGAGAGGAGTCGAGCGAGGCCGCGTATCGGGAGGCGCGGCCCTCTCGCTCAATGTTTCTTGCCGTGGGAACTGCGCGTCGAGGCGGTGCGGACAGTGGCACGCGCCGGGCTTGGTGCCGGGGCGCACGTGCTGAGGTCGTCGGGGATCAGATCCTTTCCGGCGGCATATGCCGGCAGGTCTTTGCCATCGCGCAGGGTCATGACCTCGCGGAAGATCGCCGACGTACGAGGACAGAAGTCCGAACCTTGGCGGATTCCGACCTGGGACTGCGAGTTGGCCAGATTGGTCACGTAGGCGTCTTGCTCGCGCTGGGCGTTTCGGCCGTAGGCCCGCTTGAAGTAGGCGGCGAGGGCATGATCGTTGGCGCCCAACTCGGGCTTGTAGCGATTGACGAAGGCATTATAGGCGTCGTCGGAGCCCTTGCAGCCGGTCGCGAGCACCATGAGCTCGCTCTTCAGTGCCGCCAGATCAAACACGGTCTGATCCGCCGGGCTGGAGCACTGTGCCGCTTCGGCATAGGGCGAGACCAGCAATCCGGCAGCGAGGAGACCATGAAACAAGCGGCGCATTCTGTGCTCCAGCCAAGATTGGGAAAGGTCGATCGGCGAATCGGGGGCGTACCGGCCCGCCATCATCAGAATGCGCTTTATCATCGCGCGGCGGAAAAGCAAATGCGATCCGCAGCGTATGACAACTGGTTAATGTGAAACCTCGGCGCGGGGGCGCCGGGATCAGCTGGCCGTCTCGGGGAGCAGCCGGGCTGTCTCCGCCGGCTCGGCGTCAGCCTCGGTCAGCACCCGCCAGGCACCGCCGATCAGCACCTCGCTGGGGCGGAATCGGGACTTGTACGCCATCTTGCGGCTGTCCGGCACCCAATAGCCCAGATAGATGTAGGGCAGACCCAGGCTGCGGGCCCGCTCGATCAGCCAGAGGATCGTGTAGGTTCCAAGCGACCGCTTCTCGAGGCCAGGGGCAAAGAAGCTGTAGACCGCCGAGAGCCCGTCGCCGAGCTTGTCGGTGAGGCAGACGCCGACCAGCCGATCGTCGGGGTCGCGGAATTCGACCACGAAGGTCTCGATCGGCGTGTCCTCGACCATCGCGCGGTAGTCGTAGAAGCTCATGGTCGCCATGTCGCCGCTGCCGTGGCGCGCCTGCTGGTAGCGCTGGAACAGCTGGAATTGCTCGGCTGTGGCGCGCGGGGGGACCTCGAAGCCTTCGAGCTGCGCGTTCATGCGGGCGATTCGGCGCAAGGTGCGGCCCGGCTCGAAGCTCGCCGCCGGAATGCGGATCGGCACGCACGCCTGGCAGGAGGGGCAAACCGGGGCGTAGGCGATGTTGTGGCTGCGGCGGAAGCCGGCGCGGGAGAGCCGGTCGTGCAGCGTCTCGGCGTCCGGCCCGGTGATCTCCGTCACCACCTTCCGCTCCGTCCGCCCCGCCACATAGGGGCAGGGCAGGGGCGCGGTGGTGTAGAAGAATTGCGGTCGGCGAGGTGGCCTGTAGGTCATGCGTAGGGGGGTCCGCCCGGCATGTTCCAGGACCCGGCCGGCGCGGTCAACGCCCGTGCGCGCACGACCACCAATCCGCTGATGAGATCGTGCAGGGTGCGGTGCCGCGTCGTCACCAAGGCGACCAGCAGCAGCAGCCCGCTGGTCGCGAGGGTGAGATAGTAGATCAAGGTCGAGACCAGCGCCTGCAGCGCGGACGGACGTCCGAGATCCTCGTTGCGGGCAACCACCAGCCCGAACAAGGCCTGTCCGGGGGTCGCTCCCATGCCGGCCAGGAACAGGAAATGATAGCAGAACGGCACGAGCGGCAAGAGGCCGAGCAGCGGCATTCCGAGCCCGAGGGTCATCACCCCGAATGTCAGCAGCACGAGCCACAGCACGGTCGCGATGCAGGCGATCAGCGCGAGGTCGACGAGCCAGCCGAGGCAGCGGCGGGTCAGCACGCCGCGGGTGAGCATCTCGTCCTGCATCATGGCAAGCCCGTAGGGCGGCGGGCCGTTCCAGGGAGGCGCGTTCCAGTTGTTCATCGTCTCGGCCTGTCGGTGGTGGACTTGGCGGGCATCAGCGTGACCGTCGCGGCGACGCTCGCGCCGGTCGGTCCTAGGGAGATGGTATCGCCATCGCGCCACCGGGTCAGGAAATTTCGCGCATCCGACGCGAACGGGCGGCCGGACTGGCCGGGGGCCACCACGAACAGGCTGCGGTCGAGGTCGGCGAGGTCGTAGACGCCGCGAAAGGAGGCGCCGTGGACGTTGTCGAAGCTGCCGGCCAGCGGGGTGCCGCGATCGACCGTGCTGTCATCACCGGGGCTGTCGATCCGCGCGGTGGCGAGCGAGCCGAGCAAGGGGATCGCGCGCAGCATGGGGTTGGCGAACACCGCCTGGTGCGCCGGTCCCCAGCGCCACGCGGCGGGATCGTCACCGAAGCGGGAAACGAGGTCGGCCGTGGCGTGCTTGAGTGCCTCGGCGAGCACCGGGGCGCAGTCGCCGCCGCACCAATGGGCACCGGGCGGCGAGAGCACGAAGGCCAAGAACTCCAACATCGGATTGGCCGCGGAGCTCGGCACGTTGTTACGCTGCAGGATGAGATCGTGGAACTGGAACAGCCAGGCATTGAAGATCAGCGG
This sequence comes from Alphaproteobacteria bacterium, assembly GCA_017307285.1. Classification (GTDB taxonomy): domain Bacteria; phylum Pseudomonadota; class Alphaproteobacteria; order Acetobacterales; family Acetobacteraceae; genus JAFKFI01. The sequence goes on from JAFKFI010000103.1 coordinate 7,798, forward strand.
CTGCGGCAGGTCCATCGCCATCGAGCCGTCCCAGTCCTGGAGAAGCGCAAGCGCCCGGCCCGCGACCCCGTCAGGTGCGGGAATGGCACGCAGGGCGGGAAGGATCTGGCGGGCGAAGGCGCTCCGCACGTCGGTTTGCATCCGCGCGAAGTCCGCTGGGGTGTGGCGGTCGCCGGCGGCCAGCAACTCGCGGATGCGGCGGGCGCGCCAGTCGCCGAACCAGTCGCGGCCGAGGAACACCGGGAAATCGGGCGGCGCCACGCGTTCGTTGGCGTTGACCAGCCGTCCGCTGGCGGGTGCGACGATGTGCGGCAGTTCGGCACCCGAGGCCCAGCCGATCCAATCATGCGCGCCATCCGCACCCTCGACCGGCGCGGCGCCGTCGCCCGCCCGCCGGATCGGCACGCGGCCGGTGACGTAGAGGGCGATCCGCTGCCGGTCCGCCACGACCAAGTTCTGTACGGGCGACGAAATCTGTGCCGCTGCCGTGCCCGCCTCGTCCACGTTCCGGGCTCGATTGAGCGCGAGCAGCCCCGCAGCCGCTGTGTCGCCCGGCGCGAGATTGGCCATTTCGACCGCGAGCACCGGGCTGCTCTTGCCGGAGAGGTCGCTGATCACCGGTCCATGCCGGGTCTCGCGCACCCGCAGCACCACGTCGGGCTGGCCGCGCACCCGGATGCGCTCCTCGCGGATGGTGAAGGGCCGCGGGCCGTCGGGGGTCGCGTAGCCGCCGTCCGGGGTCGGCGTCTCGATGAAGACGTCCTGCACGTCGGCGCCGGTCGTGGTGAAGCTCCAGGCGATGTGGCTGTTATGGCCGAGCACCAGGAAGGGGACGCCGGGCGCGGTGGCGCCGGCCAGCACGCCGTCGGGCGTCTCGATCCTCACCAGGTACCAGATGCCGGGCAACCCATACTGCAGATGCGGGTCGCCGGCGAGCAGCGGCGCACCGGTCGCAGTATGCTGCCCGTCGACCGCCCATTCGTTGGAGGCCGTGGCCGGGAGGGTGTATGGCGCGGGAAACCGGGGAAGCAGATCGAGCAGCCCTCCGGCCGCCGCCGCATAGTGCCGGTCGGTGATGACGCGTGCGTCGGGGCGGCCATCGCTATGCGCGGGCGGCCAGAGCTCATCGATCTGCTGTTGCGTGAGCTTCCCGGCGAGAGACAGGCGGGCGAGTTCGGTGCGCCAGTTGTCCGACAGCCAGAGTCCCATCGTCTTGCCCCAGAGCAGGCTGTCCACTGGTTCCCAGGGTTCGGGGGCTCCAAGGGCGAGGAATTCGGGGGCGCTGAACCGTCCGCGCGTGGCGATCCAGGCGTTCACGCCGCGCGCGTAGGCTTCGAGCATTGCGCGCGTCGGCTCGGGCAACGTGGGATAGTCGGCCAGAGCCCGCTGGCGCAACCCGAGCACGCGCATCTGCTTGTCGATGGGCAATGTGGCCAGACCGGCGATCTCCGACAGGCGGCCGGAGGCGGCCCGGCGCATCAGCTCCATTTGGAACATCCGGTCGCGCGCATGGATGAACCCGAGCGCCGTCGCGCCATCGAGCGCCGAGGCGGCGTGGATGCGCGGCACGCCGTCGGCGTCGAAGGTGACGTTGACCGGGCCGGACAGCCCCTCGATCGCCAGTTCCTGCTTGTCGCTCGGCCCGCTGAGCCAGAGCAGGCCGAACACCGACGCCGCGAGCAACAGCACGAGGACGCCGATGCCGGCCAGCACGCGCCGGACCAGACGAAGGGGGTTGCGCATCCGCGCTAGGTGGCAGAGCCCCGGACGAAAGGGAAGGCCGCGTTCTCAGCCGACCGGCGGCTGGTGCAGTTGCACGATCTCGCGGTTGTCACCCAGCGGCAGGAAGCGCTTCAGGATGAGCGGATCATGGCCGGGAATGATGTGATCCGGCCCGTCGGCCAGGCTCTCCAGGATGTCGTAGCCGCGCAGCATCCGGGCGACATCCACCACCACCGGGAACGGGTTGCGGCCGCGGATATTGGCCCAGAGATGCGTGGTGTCGCCCGCCAGCACCACCCAGCCCCGGTCGGTGGGGACGCGCATGCACATGATGCCGCCGGAATGCCCGCCGATCAGATGCAGCGTGACGCCAGGAGCGATCTCGGCGGTGCCCTTATGGAAGCGCAGCCGGTCCGCGTAGAGCGCACGGACCGCGCTCACCACGTCCTCGACGTCGAACGGCCGCCGCAGATGCGGGTGGCACATGCAGGCGCCGGTGCAGAAGGCCATCTCTTCCTCCTGCAAGTGGAACTGGGCGTTGGAAAAATATTCCATGCCGCCGGCGTGGTCCCAGTGCATGTGGCTGAGCACCACGTCGGGCACCTTGGCCGGGTCGATGCCGGCGTTTTGCAGCGCCTGGGATGGCGTGCAGAGCAGTTCGCGCCCGCGCCGCTGCGCCGAGGCCGGGGTGAAGCCCGTATCCATCACGATGGTCCGCCCGCCGCCGCGGATCGCGAATACCAGGAAGTCCAGCGGTTCGGGCGCCATGTGGTCGTCCGGCATTAGCAGGTTTTGCGCCTGGATGCGCGGTGCAAGAATGCCGTAGCGCAGCGCCAGCACCTCGTAGGTGACGGCTGGTGTGTCGGCCATGATGCGGTCCCTCCCTCCCGGTTCGCCGGCAAGTCAACCGCTTGCCGGGTGGGCTGGCAATCTCTACCGTCCCGCGCCTCGGCTTAGAGGAGAGCGATCATGGCGAACCGGTCCGAATACGAGTCAGAGAAATTCAAGAAGGGGCTGGAGGTGCGTCGCGCCGTGCTGGGTGCGGAGTACGTGGACGGCTCGCTCGCCCGCGCCGACGACTTCATGGCGGCGTTCCAGCAGCTCACCACCGAATACGCCTGGGGCGAGGTGTGGACGCGGCCCGGACTGCCGCGCAAGACGCGCAGCATGTTGAATCTCGCGATGCTCACGGCGCTGAACCGCTCGGCCGAGCTGCGGCTGCACGTGCGGGGCGCGCTGACCAACGGCGTGACGCGCGACGAGATCAAGGAGATCCTGCTGCAGACCGGAATCTATTGCGGCATTCCGGCCTGTCTCGACGCCTTTAAGACGACGTCGGAGGTGTTCAAGGAGATCGACGCCGAAAAGGCCAAGGCCGCCGAGTAGCAAGATGGCAGACAAGCCCAGCGTCGGATTCGTTGGCGTCGGCAACATGGGCTGGCCGATGGCGGCCTGCCTGCACCGCGCCGGCTTCACGCTCAACGTCAACGACGCACGGCGTGAGGTCGCCGATAATTTCGTGCAGCAGCTCGGCGGCTTCGCGCCCGACAGCCTCCGCGACCTCGCGGCCAAGTCGGACGTGGTGATCACCATGCTTCCGACCAGCGCCATCGTGCGGCAGGTGCTGGCGACCGGCGAGGACACGCTGATGGCCGGGCTGCGGCCCGGCACCGTCGTCATCGAGATGAGTTCGGGCGAGCCGACGGTCACGCAGGAGCTGGCCGAGCGCGTACGCGAGCTCGGTGCCGAGTTGATCGACGCGCCGGTCTCGGGCGGGGTGCCGCGCGCGAAGACGGGCGAGCTGGCGATCATGGTGGGCGGCGACGGCGCGGTGATCGACCGCGTCTTGCCAGTGCTCGAGGCGATGGGCAGCTCGGTGCTGCGGACCGGCGGCGTCGGGTCCGGTCAGGCGATGAAGGCGCTGAACAATCTGGTCAGCGCCGGCGGCTTTCTCATCGGCATCGAGGCGCTGCTGATCGGCCAGCGCTTCGGCCTTGACCCGGCGGTGATGACGGATGTGCTGAACGCGGCGACGGGGATGAACAACTCGACGCAGAAGAAGTTCAAGCAGTTCGTGCTGTCGCGCAAGTTCGATGCGGGATTCACGCTCGGGCTGCTGGTCAAGGACTTGTCGATCGCACTGCAGGTTGGCCGCGAGACCGCGACGCCCACGCCCTTCGCCGCGCTGTGCCGCGAGATGGCGAGTGCGGCGCAGGCGATGCTGGGCGGGGGTGCCGACCATACGGAGCTGGCTAAGTTGTCCGAGCGTCTGGCGGGCGAGGAGCTCAAGAGCTGAGCCATGATCCAGTCGATGCCCTGGTACGGCGTCGAGCTCTTTCCGCTCTGCACGCACTGTTTATCGTTGCCCATAGCGATGACGAGGTGTTGGGCGCGGGCGCGCAATTCGGCCGTTTCGGTAAACTGACATTCATCCATGTAACGGACGGCGCCGCATCCGCGCGGGTAGCGCGGTCTAAGGGTTTCTCGAGCCGCCGCCTCTATGCCGCGGCGAGGCAGCAGGAGTTGGAGGCAGCGCTCGCGACGGCTAAGATCTCGGCAGATTGTCGGATGATCGGCTATCGCGATCTGGAAGCCAGCTTTCAGATGGCTGCCTTGGCCCGCCGCCTTCGTCGCATGATTTCTGATGTGAAGCCCGACCTCATTTTCACGCACGCATTCGAGGGCGGTCATCCGGACCATGATGCGACCGCATATGCGGTCCATACGGCGGTGATGGAGTTGATGGAGCCGGTTCCGATTTGGGAATTCGCAGGGTACCATCGTGATGGCTGGGAGATAGTAAGAGGGCGATTTCCAACGGGTACTGGGGCCACGCTGGCTCTCTGCATTCCCCTCTCTACGGACGAGCAGGCATTGAAGCGAGAAATGCTTGAGTGCTTCGTGTCGCAGGCTGACGTGGTTTGCGAGTTCCCGCCTGCGGTAGAGCGTCTCCGGCCTGCCCCTAGATATGACTTCGCGGCTAATCGACCTCCTGAGACGCTTGGCTACGAGGTGGCGGCTTGGCGGATTGACGGCCATCTGTGGCGCGCGCTGGTCGTTGTCGCAGAGCGCCAACTTCGGTGGGGCGTTCTGGCGGGTTTCCATTTGGATAGCTTGCGCGTTCGTTGGGCGATGTGGGCCCGTCGAGCGCATCCCGGTCATCCGCGCGTTATGCACCTCATGCAGACGCTTTTTCGTGGCCCAGCACGGGATCAGAGCTGAGCGTTGCCACACTGTCCAATGCTCCGGGCGCGGAATCCCTGTTTCGGGGGAGCTTCCGTCGGGATGCGATCTGATTCCGCACCGATCGAAGAACGTCGATGCACTTGCCGGCTCGGGTTTGCCTCGGAGTGTTGCACATGTGGTCATATAGCGACGTAAATTCCGCAAGGAACCGACCGGTGGTGAATTCGGCATAAAGCCGTTGCTGCGCGGCCGCGCCATAGCGCTTTCGCAGTTCGGGATCACGAGCAAGTTGAGTTATGGCAGCCGCCAGGGCTTCGGGATTCCGCACCGGGACGAGGATGCCGTCCACGCCGTTCACGATGGCCTCGCGAATGCCGCCAATGTTGCTGCCGACCCGCGGCACCTTGGCGGCGGCGGCTTCGAGAAGCACGATTCCAAATGCCTCCGATTCCGACGGCAGAACGACGATATCGATGACATTTTGGACCAGCTCATGAACGTCGGTCCGATGGCCGGTGAACGTGATGGGCAGCCCTGCCGCCTGCTCTTGCAAGGTGGCCCGTTCGCTCCCGTCACCCACTACCAAAAGGCGTATTCGCGACAACACGTTGGATGGCAAAAGGCGGATTGCTTCAATTGCAATATCGACTCGCTTGGCGTCAACCAGTGCGGCTATCACCGCGATCACTACTGTACCGGGGTCACCCACGAATTCTGCGCGTGCCGTCTGCCGATCCTGCTTTGCCGGAACAAGTCGATCAAGTCCGCTGTAGATGACCTGGAGTCGACCTGCCGCAACCGAATCTGCGTGAAATCCGGCAAGCACGCTCCTTGAGACACCGACGATCCTGTCGGCAAAATGTAGCCCAAGGACCAGGCGCATCTTGCGCGACCAATGTGCGTGCAGATGCACCAATGTCGGCACACCGCAAAGCCAGGATGCGGGTATCATCCAGGAACAGGTTCCCCCATTGCTGAGATGGGCCAGCGATATCCGCTCGCGGCGAATGACTCTCGCGCCTATCGCACTAAAGCGGACGAGATCCAGAAGATCGTTAAGGCGGAATCCTTTGGTGAACAGCATCCGAAAGGGACGGAATTCCGTGGGAATCCCTCGCGCCCTACAAGCGGCGGCGAATTCGCCGTGATTCGTGAGGACCACCCACCGATAGCGCTGTTGGTCGATCCCGTCGAGCAAACTCAGTGCAACGCCTTCGCTTCCACGGAGCGAGCCGTTGCCGTCGTGCACGAGTAGGATTCGAGCGGGATGTTCTCTCGGCCGTCGATGTGCTGGTTCTGCCCACCGGATGGGATGGGGGCTGCAAGATGCAGCCTTGTCGCCGATCGGTCGGGTCGGCCCTGACCCTGTCCGCAACTGCCGATCATCGACTTCTGTTACAGACTGCATACGCCGATGGTTCCAGGACTGGTCGATTGATCCCGGTCCGGCGTTTTGCGCGGACGAACGCGGGGTGCGTTCGGCGCATCTTTACGCGAGCAAACTCACTGATCCGTTAAGCGGCGGTCGATAGGCGGCGCCGTTGCCGGCGCCGCCCTGACGAAAGTCCTTGGATCAGGCCGCCTTGCGACGACGGCGCAGACCGAGGGCACCCGCAACGCCCACGGCAAGCAGTCCGAGGGTGGCGGGCTCGGGCACGCCCGGCGGGGGCGGTGCGTTGCCGAAGCCGTCGAGATAGACGTAGCCGGTATGGCCGGTGGGCTGGCAATCCGCCCCCAGCACCGCCAGCAGGAAGTCATGGCCGGACAGCGAGGCGTCGATGGTCAGCTGTTCGATCTGCCACTGCGGCGTGTAGTAGTAGCCGTTAGCAGAGAGCGTAAACCGGGGATCGACGCCGCCGCCACCGCTCGCCGCATTGTATTCACGCGAGATCAGCGTCTTGTTGTCGGTCAGATCGATAAGTTGGATAATCATCGTCGCGGCGTCAGTCGGGCCATGTGCGCCCTCCAGCACCGCCTTCCAGGCGAAGAAGATGTTCGGGTCCGTGTAGTTGTTCACCTGCTGGCTGATCGCCGACGCGAAGCCGCCGTTGACGGTATCCTCGACGCGCCAGGAGTAGTTGCCGCTATAGACGGTGGAACCGAGCGCCGCGCCGACATTCGGGTCGACCGTCCCAGTGGAGATGATCGACGAGTGGTTCAGGCCCGGGTTGTAGAGCGAGCCGGTGGGCAGCACGTCAGACGGGTGCAGGCTTGGGTTCAGCACGCTGGCGCGAGAGCCGGTGCCTGTAGTCCAGCCGTTTGCGTTGCCGTCCTCGAATCCGCCGTTGATGAACGCGGCGGCGTTCGCGGCGGTGGACAGTGCCAGCAGGCTCGCGGCCGCCAGCAATAACGTCTTGCTCATTGTTCTCCCCTCGTTGGATCGAGCCGCATCGGCGCATTGCCGAGCAGTGGGAGTCCTCAAGCAAGATGGATGCCAGCCGTTAAACCATTGTCACAACGCGAATTCCGGGGGCGGATTGAAAGGGTCTGTAAAGTTTTCCGACACAGTTCGATACAGAAGGTCCATCGTCAGTTGGCGCGCTTGGCTTGCTCCACGTTGGCGCTGCGCACCGGGATTCCCGTCTGCTCGAAGCACACGCGCGCCAGGGCGGCGACGCCGTCGCGGATCTCCTGCTTGGACGCCAGCCCGAAACACAAGCGCATGTGGGATCGCGTGCCGTCGGGATCGCAGGACCATTCGGGGCCGGGGTTGAACGCGATCCCGGCATCGGCCGCCGGCTTCACCAGTTTGCGCACGTCGACCGCGTCCGGCAGCTTGAGCCAGATGAAAATACCGCCCTTGGGCTTCCAGAGATCGACCGAGGTGCCGAACTCGCGCTCCAGCGCCTCGACCATCGTGTCGAGCTTGCCTTGCAGCGTGTCGGATAGCGCGCGGACATGCGGCTCGAAATGCTGCGAGAAATATTCGGCGATGACCATTTGATCGAGCGCGCCGGTGCCGCCATCGCTCTTGCAGGCGAGCATCCGGCTCAGCACCGGCCATTGCGCGACCGCGTAGCCGACGCGCAGCGCCGGCGCGAGCGACTTCGAGAACGAGCCGATATGGATGACCTGCGCCGGGTCGAGACTGTACAGCGCCGGCGGCGCGCTTTGGCCGCTCCACAGCAAGTCGGCGTAGCACTCGTCCTCGAAGATCGGCACGCCGAATTGCCGTGCAACGGCGATCAGCTGGTGGCGACGGTCGAGCGGCAGGATCGAGCCGGTGGGGTTCTGGATGGTCGGGATCGTGTAGATGAATTTCGGCGTGATGCCGCGACCCTTGAGGTCCGCCAGTTGCGACGCGAGCGCGTCCATGCAGAGCCCGTCATCGTCCAATTTGGCGCCGACGATCTCGGCGCCGAGCTTGCGGAAGCGGGTGATGGCACCGCCGTAGGAGTGTTCCTCGAGGATTACCGTATCACCCGGCTCCACAAGCAGCCGGCTTACCAGGTCGATGCCTTGGCCGGAGCCCGAGGTAATGAGCACGTCATCCGCCGTGCCCGCGATGCCGCGATGCCGCGCCAGCTTCCCGCTGACGAACTCGCGCAAGCCGCGATGGCCCTGCGGCCCGTGCGAGAGGTTGTACATGGCGAGGTTGGTACCTTCACGCCGCAGCACGGAGGCGGCGGCGGCGATCAGTGCCTCGACCGGGATCTGCGTCGGGTCGTTATGGCCGCCGACGAAATTGTAGGTCGGAAAGCCGGTCCAGCGCGGCGCCGGCTCGGGCAGCCCCTTGCCGAACAGTTTTGTCACATCGAACGCGGCATCGGTCGCGGCGTCGTTCATGGCGCGATCCCCCCTCAGAACGTTTGCACCCACGGCTCGGGCACCAGAGCGTACCCCGTGCCCTGCCGTGCCACTCGGGCCAAGCCGGGGAAATGCACGTGCATGCCGGCGATCAGCAGGCGATCGGATGCCACCATGTCGAACATTCGCCGCCGCGTCGCCTCCGCCTGGGCAGGATCGACGTCGAACGCCACTGTCACCTCGGGATGCGGCACCTGGATTTCCGGGACATGCACAATATCGCCCCAGATCAGCAGCGTTTCCGCCCCCGAACTGATCATGTAGCCGGTGTGCCCCGGCGTGTGTCCGGGCAGCGGCATGGCGGTGACGCCGGGGAACACCTCGCCGCCCTGGATCAGCCGCGCGCGGCCGCGATAGGGGGCGAGCTGGCGACGGGCGGCCATGAAGTTGCGTTCGCGCCCGGCTTCGTCCGAACGGCTCATTGCGGCATCGTCGTGCCAATGCGCCATCTCGGCCTCATGCAGCACGAGTTCGGCGTTCGGGAACCACAGCCGGCCTTTGTCGTCGACCAGCCCGTTCGAGTGGTCGGGATGCACGTGCGTCAGAATCACCGTGTCGATGTCGGCGCGATCGATCCCCGCGGCGGCGAGATGCGCCGGCAGCTTGCCGACGGTCGGGCCGAGTGCCGTGCCGGAGCCGGTGTCGACCAGCGCAGCGCGGCCGCCGGCGCGGATGACGAAGGTGTTGATCGAGGTGAAGCGGGGGAGCGGGCGGAACGCCTCGGTGAGGATGCGGCTGGCCTCCTCCTGCGCGATGTTCTGTAGCACCCCAAGGCTGCCCTGCAGCACGCCGTCGCTCACCGCGCTGACCACGATGTCGCCGATGCGGCGGTGATAGACGCCTGGAATCTGTTGTTCCGGTGCAGCGGTCATGGCCGTTCCCTTCCCTTGCTTAGGCGCAGTGAAGCAGAGAGCCGGGCAGGGGAGAAGGTGTCGGGCGCGAGGTTTCCCTGGCGGAACCTCGGACCTATAACCGGGCGGTGCATGTCGAGGAGAGCCGCATGACCCAGCCGACCGGACCGCTCAAGGGCTTGCGGGTGTTCGACCTGACCCGCGTGCTCGCGGGGCCGACCTGCGTGCAGATGCTGGCCGATCTCGGCGCCGACGTCATCAAGATCGAGCGGCCCGGCGCGGGCGACGACACGCGCGGCTTCGCCCCGCCGGTGATGCCCGGCACCAAGGAGAGCGCCTATTTCGTCGGCGTGAACCGCAACAAGCAGTCGGTCACGCTCGACATCAGCAAGACCGAGGGCCAGGCGCTGGCGATGCGGCTGATCGCGCAGAGCGACATCCTGGTGGAGAATTTCAAGGTCGGCGCGCTCGCCAAATACGGCCTCGGCTACGAGCAGCTGCACGCGCAGTTTCCGGGATTGATCTACTGCTCGATCACCGGCTTCGGGCAGACCGGCCCGTACGCGCCGCGCCCCGGCTATGACAGCCTGATCCAGGCGATGGGGGGCGTGATGAGCCTCACCGGCGAGCCTGACGGGCTGCCGCAGAAGGTCGGCGTGCCGGTGGGGGATCTGTTCGCCGGGCTCTACGGCTGCATCGGCGTGCTCGCGGCGCTCCGGCATCGCGAACTGACCGGGCAGGGCCAGCAGGTCGACATCGGGATGCTCGATACGAGCATCGCCTGGCTCGCCAATCAGGGCATGAATTATCTGGCGACCGGGGAGAACCCGCCCCGGCTCGGCAATCAGCACCCCAACATCGTGCCCTATCAGGTGTTCCCGACCGCCGACGGCTACATGGTGCTGTCGATCGCCAACGATCCGACGTTCCGGCGGTTCTGCAACGAGTTCGGGCTGGAGCATCTGCTCGCGGACGAGCGTTTCGCGACGAACGCGGCGCGGGTGCAGAACCGCCAACTCGTCACCGACACGCTGACGCCGGTGCTGCAACAGCATCCGACTGCATGGTGGATCGACCGGCTGGAGGCGCTGAAGGTCGGCTGCGGGCCGATCAACACGCTGAAGCAGGTGTTCTCCGATCCGCAGGCGCAGGCGCGCGGGGTGGTGGTGGAGATGGCGCATAGCGCGGTCGAGGGCGGCGGGACGGTGAGGACGATCGCCAACCCGGTGCGCCTGTCGGAGACGCCGGCCGACTACCGGCTGGCGCCACCGACGCTTGGCGAGCACACCGACGCAGTGCTGCATGACCGACTAGGGCTGGGCCACGCGGAGATTGCTGAACTGCGCGCCAAGGGCATCATCTGAGGGGGACGGCCATGTCGGACGGATTGCCGGTCTACGAGCTCTACGCCATTCGCTACGCGCGGCGGGACGCGCGGCGCGCCGACCATTTCATCGGCGGCGATCCGCATGACGGGCCGATGCCGATGGACTATTTCGTCTGGGTGGCGGTTGGCGCCGAGCGCAGCGTGGTGATCGACATTGGCTTCACCGCCGAGGTCGCCGCCCAGCGCAAGCGCGAGTTCCTGCGTTGCCCGATCGAGTCGCTGAAGCTGGTCGGGGTCGACCCGAACGGCGTGCGCGACGTGATCCTGACACATATGCACTACGACCACGTGGGCAACTTCGCGAAGTTTCCGCGCGCCGAGTTCCATCTCCAGGAACCGGAGATGCACTTCGCGACCGGCCGCTACATGCGCTACGACAAGTTGGCGCACTCCTTCGAGGTGGAGGACGTGGTCGGGCTGGTGCGGCTCAATTTCGGCAAGCGGGTGCGGTTCTACACCGGGGATGCCGAGTTCGCGCCGGGCATCACGCTGCACGCCGCGTACGGGCACTCCGCGGGGCTGCAATTCGTGCGCGTGCACACCAAGCGCGGCTGGGTGGTCGTCGCCTCGGACGTGACGCATTTCTACGAGAACATGGAGACCGGCCGGCCGTTCACCACCGCCTTTCATATCGGCGGGATGCTGGAGGGGTTTGACAAGCTGTACGCCGCCGCCCCGACGCCGAAGCACATCGTGCCGGGACACGATCCGGAAGTCATGCGCCGTTACGCCGCGCCCCGGCCCGAGCTCGAGGGAATCGTGGTGCGGCTCGACGAGGCGCCCAGGGAGTAATCATGCGAAGCCGACGTGCCTTTTTGCTGACCGGCCTTGCCGCCGTCGTCTTTCCGCTTAATCGCGGCCTCGCGCAGCCGCCGCCACCGGCTTACCCGCCCGGCACCTATCCGCCGGGGCCTTATCCGGGTCATCCGCCCGGCCCGCCGCCGCCCTACCGTCCGCCACCACCGCATGGTCCGCCCCCGCCGTATGGCCGGCCACCGATGCCGCCGCCGCGTTACGAGCGGCGACCGCCGCCGCCGCCCGGCCATTACCGGTGGCATTGGGTTCCCGGCCATTGGCGTTGGAACGGGCATCGCTGGGTATGGGTGTCGGGCCGCTGGCGTTATTGATCCACGGTTGATGGGTCGTTGCGGTTGAAGTAAAACTGGGCGCACCCGGCGGCCAAAATGGCCGCGAACTCGATGCGTGCCTCGCGGGCGAGGCCGACGATCACCGAGGATATCCGATGGGCACGCTGGCGACCCCGCTGCAGCAGTGGGTGATCTCGGACGCGGTCGCCGGGTGGACGCAGAACGTCACCTTCGCCCAATTCGATCCGTCGCTCGGCACGCTGCTCGATGTGCGGATCGGGCTGACCGGCGACATATCGGGCGGCATCTCGGCGGAGAACCTGCAAGCAACCGCCAGCGCGCTGATGGCCTCACTGCCCGGCGGGATCACGGTTTACGGGCCGGACGGCAGTATTATTGCCAGCGTCAGGCCATCGCTTTCGGTTTCGGCCGATCTCGGCGCGTTCGACGGGACGGCGGATTACACCGGAGCCTCCGGCCTGAGCTTCACGGGACGTTCGGGCTCTCAAAGCGCGGTGGCGGCCTACCAGCCTGATGCAACGGCGCTCGCGCAGTTCATCGGCACCGGCTCGGTCGGTCTGTCCGTCGGTTCCTGGGCTGTGCTGACCGCAGCCGGGCCGGCCAATCTGCAGCTGCTTTCGACCGCCAATGCCGGTGCGACGATCACGCTGCAATACGACTATATCGCGCCAGGCGACAACGACCCGGGTCAGGGCGGCGGCACCGGCGGCGGTGTCGTCGTGACGACAACGAATAATCCGATCCCGATCGTGTTCGCCGGCTCGGTTACGACCGCGCCGCAGGTCTTCACCGTTGCCGACAGCACCACCGATTGGAGCAATCTGTTGGCGGTCAGCCGTTTCGACCCAACACTGGGGATGCTGGAGGTCGTCAACATCACGCTCACCGGCGACATCCACGGGAGCATCGCCGCTGAAAACCTGGGCGGCGCGCCGGCCGCCTTCAACATCGGGCAAACGGCGGCTCTCTCGCTCTCGCTGCCGGGGAGCGTGTTTCCCTTGTTGCTGTCGCTGGCCGTCGATTCATCGGGCACGCTCGGCGCGTTCGACGGCAGCGCGGATCTGTCCGGAGCGTCGGCCGAAAGCGATCCGGACCTGGCGCAGAGCAGCACAACGACGTACTCGGTCATGGACGCGGATGGACTTGCCGCGTTCACCGGGGCCGGCACAATCGATCTCGGGATCTCGGCCACCGGCGCCTCCGCGATCAATGGGCCGGGAAATCTGCTGACCAAGCTGCTTGCCCAGGCAGGCGCCGAGGTGCAGATCAGCTATACCTATCTGCCGGATGCCGCCGCCAATACCGCCTGCTTCGCGGCGGGCACGCTGATCACGACCGAGGATGGCCACGTGCCGGTCGAGCACCTGCAGGTTGGGCAGCGCGTGCGGTCGGTGCTGCGCGGCGGCTGCGCACCGGTGGTGTGGATCGGCTACCGTCAGGTGGCGTGCCACCAGCATCCACGACCGGACAAGGTGTGGCCGGTTTGCGTCCGCGCCCGAGCGTTCGGGCCACGGATGCCCGCGCGCGACCTATTTCTCTCGCCGGACCATGCCGTTTTCGTGGAGGGCGTGCTGATCCCGGTGCGTCACCTCGTGAACGGCAGCACCGTGAAGCAAGTCCCGGTGGAGAGCATCACCTACTATCATGTTGAGCTGGACACTCACGACGTTTTGCTGGCGGAGGGATTGCCGGCGGAGAGTTTTCTCAATGGCGGTGACCGCAGCGCGTTCAGCAATGGCGGGCCGGTGGTGCAGATGCACCCCGAGTTCAATGTCCTGACCTGGGAAGCCGAGGGTTGTGCCCCGCTCGTCCTGACCGGCCCGGTGTTGGACGCGGTGCGGTTGGACCTGGAGCGGCGAGCCCGGCGACGCGGACGCCTCCGCCCCGCTACAGCCTAGTCGCCATCAGCCGCGTCCGCGCAGAAATCGCCCGAAAGCCGCGAGGGTGGCGTCGGAGACGTGGTGCTCGATGCCCTCGGCATCCTGCTCGGCCGACTCGGCGGGCACTCCGACGGCGATCAGAAGGTCCACCACCAATCGGTGGCGCACGCGCACGCGCTCGGCGAGGATCTCCCCAGCCTCGGTCAGGAAGACGCCGCGATAGGGCTTTGCCACCGCCAGCCCCTCGCGCTTGAGCCGGCCGATCGACTTGATGGCGGTGGCGTGGGACACGCCGAGGCGGCGGGCGATATCGGTGGGCCGCGCTTCGCCGCCCGAGCCCAGCAGATCCGAGATCAGCTCCACGTAGTCTTCCAGCAAAGCGGTGGACTGCGCGGTGCGCGTTTTGCCGAACCGCTTCGCCTGGGTGGGCTCCGCCGGCAAGGTGGAGGATGGCGGACGCGGAGTCGCCGGTGGGGCCGCCACGGAAAACCGCTCCTTTGTTTGACGATGGTCGACCTTGGCTCGCCCGGAGCGCCGGATCAAGCGCCGCGCGGGCTTAGGTCGCGGCGAGGAACGGGACGGGAATGCCGGCGACCTGGAGGAGCAGAACGAGGTTGAGCGCCAGCACCAGAATCGCCGCCACGGTCGCGGCGATTCGGGTGAGCCGGCGCGTCGCGAAGCGGCCCATCACCCTGGGGTCACCGGTGAGCCTGAGCAAGGCGATCATCGGTACCGGCAGCACGAGGCTGAGCACCACCTGGCTGACCACCAGCGCCTCGGTCGCGCCGACGCCCACCGCCACGACCAGCAGCGCGGGGATCATCGTGACGACTCGCCGCAGCCAGAGCGGGATTCGGAAATGCACGAAATCCTGCATGATCACCTGGCCGGCCATCGTTCCCACCACGGAGCTCGAAAAGCCGGAGGCCAGAAGGGACAGCATGAACAGCGCCCCGGCGCCAATGCCCATCAAGGGGATCAGGGTCTGATAGGCCGTCTCGATGCTGGCAATGTCGGCGTGGCCGGGATGGAACATCACCGCCGCCATCGTCATCATCGCCATGTTCACCAGCCCGGCGAAGCCGAGGGCGATGAGCACCTCGCGGTTGGAGAAGGCGATGACCCGGCGACGCTCGGCGTCGTCGCGGGCCGGCATTCGGCCCGGCATCAGGCTGGAGTGCAGGTAGATCGCGTGCGGCATCACGGTGGCACCGATCACGCCGACCGCCAGCATGACGCTCTCCGGCCCGGCGAGGTGCGGCACCACCGCGTGATAGCCGACCGCGGCCCAGTCGGGCGGCGCGATCACCAGCTCGGCCACGTAGCAGGCGCCGATCGTGGCGACGAACACGCCGATCAGCAGCTCCATCGGCCGGAAGCCGCGCCCCTGGATCAGCAACATGGCGTAGGTCGCGACGAAGGTGATGAGCAAGCTGACGATTAGCGGCAGACCGAAGAGCAAGCTAAGCCCGATGGCGGCGCCCAGTGTCTCGGCAAGGTCGGTCGCCATCGCAGCGATCTCGCTCGCGACCCACATCGCATAAACCACGGGGCGGGGATAACGCTCCCGGCACAGCGCCGCGAGGCTCTGCCCGGTGACGATGCCGAGCCGCGCCGACAGGCTCTGAAACAGCATCGCCACGAGATTCGCCGCCACCACGACCCACAGCAGCATGTAGCCGAACTGCGCGCCGCCCTGAATGTTCGTCGCGAAATTGCCGGGGTCCATGTAGGCGACCGAGGCGATGACCGCTGGCCCGACGAAAGGCAGGAAGCCGCGCAGCCCACGCCGCCGGCCGGCCAACGCCTCCTGCCCGGCAAAGGTCGCGCGGGCCGACAGGGTCCTCGTGGGCAGGGTGATGTCGCTCATATGGCCGGTGCCACAACCTCGGGCTGCTACAACAAAGTGTAGCCTAGTCTACACTTGCCTGCCAGAGATTTGGTGCCGACCGCCGCCGGTCAAGTCCGATTCGAGGTCTTGAGAGCCGAGTGCCGTCCCTGTGACTAGGCGGTGCCGTCTCGCTCGCGGATCAGCCGCGCCGCCACCGGCGCGAAATAGGTAAGCACGCCGTTGCAGCCGGCGCGCTTGAAGGCGGTCAGCGCCTCGATCACCACGCGATCATGGTCGAGCCAGCCATTGTTCACCGCCGCCATCAGCATCGCGTATTCACCGGAGACCTGGTAGGCAAAGGTCGGCACCCCGAACCGGTCGCGCACCCGGCGGATGATGTCGAGATAGGGCATTCCCGGCTTGACCATCACCATGTCGGCGCCCTCCTGCAGGTCGAGCTCGACCTCGCGCAGCGCCTCGTCGGTGTTCGCCGGGTCCATCTGATAGGTCTTCTTGTCGCCCTTCAGCGACTTGCCGGAGCCGAGCGCATCACGGAACGGGCCGTAGAACGCGGAGGCATATTTCGCGGCGTAGCTCATGATGCGGGTGTGGATCAGCCCCTCGGCGTCGAGCGCCGCGCGGATCGCGCCGACCCGGCCATCCATCATGTCCGACGGCGCGATCACGTCGATGCCCGCCTCCGCCTGGACCAGCGCCTGGCGGGTGATGATGGTCAGCGTCTCGTCGTTCGCCACGTAGCCGTCGCGGATTACCCCGTCATGGCCGTGATCGGTGTAGGGGTCGAGGGCGACGTCGCCCACCAGGCCGATCTCGGGAAACTCCCGCTTGAGCAGCCGCGCCGCCTGGCACATCAGGTTGTCCGGGTTGGTCGCCTCGCTGCCCTCCGCGTCCTTCTTGCCCGAGGGGGTGGCCGGAAACAGGGCAATGGCTGGAATGCCGAGCTTGGCTTGCGGTTCGACATGCGCGGCCAGCCGGTCGATCGTCACCCGCACCACGCCCGGCATCGAGGCAACCTCGGTGGTCTGCGCGCGGCCCTCGATCAGGAAGATCGGCCAGATCAGGTCATCGACCGCCAGGCGATGCTCGGCCACCAGCCGGCGTGTCCAGGCATCGTACCGATTGCGCCGCATCCGAGTGGTGGGGAAGCGACCGACGTTCATCTCGACACACTCCAGCAATGGGCAAGCGGGTCATAGGCGCGGAGTTCTCCGCTGCCAAGCAGGCGCAGCCACCGGATCGACCTCGGTACGCTCAGGACGCCTCGGCCGCTCTCGCGAGTTGCCGGTCCAGTGTGACCAGTTCCGCCCGCATTTCGCGCGCGAGCCAAAGATAGCTGGCATCGTAGGCCGTCAGGCCAGTTGCGGCGGCCAATTCCACGGCGCCGTCGTGATCCACCGCGATCTGCTCCACCCCGAGCCGATCACGCAGGCGAAATGCGGCCATCAGCGCCGACCGCTGTTGCGGATGTCGGAGGGTCTTCACCAGGCAGACATTCGCAAGCTCGAACTCCATCAGGCCCGGGGCGACGAGCCGAGCGTCTTCGAGCTGTTGCGCCACGGCGTCGGCCTCTGGTTCTCCAAACAAGAGTGCTGCGAGCGCCGAGGCATCGACCACCCTAACGGCCATCGCGATCGGCGCGAATGAGAGCTGCGGCTTCCCGCGGTGTCTTTAGTCCGAGCCGGCGAATCTCGGCGAGAACGTCCGTCGCGCTCGCTGGAGCGTCCTGACGTACGGCCTCCTCGATGATGGCGAGCAGTTCCCCTTGCAATGACCGGTGATGCCGCTCGGCCCGCTTCCGAAGGTGGCGCACAACATGATCGGGTGCGTTTTTGATCGAGAGATTGACAGGCATAGTTCCAGATCGGCTCCAAGTTGGAGCCCTTCTAGCACGGCTCGGGGCTGGGCTGCACGCGGCGCTCCCCGCTATCGTTTGAGTGCCGCGCGCCCCATGTTAGAGCACTCCGCACCGCACCAGAGTTCGGGGTTCCGCATGAACGAGCAGTCGCCCACCGCCAGCCTGCAGCGCTTCTTCACGGCGCCGCTCGCCGAGACCGATCCCGAGCTGGCCGCCGCCATCGGCGCCGAGCTGCATCGTCAGCAGGACGGGATCGAGCTGATCGCTAGCGAGAATATCGTCTCAGCGGCGGTGCTGGAGGCGCAGGGCAGCGTGCTCACCAACAAATACGCCGAGGGCTATCCCGGTCGCCGCTACTACGGTGGCTGCGTCTATGTGGACGTCGCCGAGCGGCTCGCCATCGACCGCGCCAAGCAGCTTTTCGGCTGTGCCTTCGCCAACGTGCAGCCGCACTCAGGCGCGCAGGCCAATCAGGCGGTGTTCCTCGCCCTGCTGAAGCCCGGCGACACGTTTCTGGGCATGAGCCTCGATGCCGGTGGGCATCTGACCCACGGCGCGCCCGCCAATCTGTCCGGCAAATGGTTCCGCCCATTGCATTACGGCGTGCGGCCGGAGGACGGGCTGCTCGACTACGAGGGGCTGGAGCGGACAGCGCGGGCGGAAAAGCCCAAGCTCATCATCGCCGGCGGTTCGGCCTATTCGCGCTTCATCGATTTCCCCCGCATCCGCGCTGTGGCCGACGAGATCGGCGCGTTCTTTATGGTGGACATGGCGCATTTCGCCGGGCTGGTGGCTGCCGGGCTGTTCCCGAGCCCGCTGTCGCACGCCCATGTCGTGACCACGACGACGCACAAGACGCTGCGCGGGCCGCGCGGCGGGATGGTGCTGTCGAACGACCTCGAGATCGGCAAGAAGATCAACTCGGCGGTGTTCCCCGGCTTGCAGGGCGGCCCGCTGATGCACGTCATCGCCGGCAAGGCGGCGGCGTTCGGCGAGGCGCTGCGGCCGGAGTTCCGCGCCTATCAGAAGGCGGTGCAGGACAACGCTCGCGTGCTGGCCGAGACGTTGATCGGCCAGGGGCTCGCCATCGTAAGCGGCGGCACAGACAGCCACCTCATGCTGGTTGATCTCCGCCCCAAGCGCGTGACGGGCAAGGTGACCGAGGCGAGCCTCGAGCGCGCCCACATCACCGCCAACAAGAACGCCATTCCGTCCGACCCGGAGAAGCCCGCGATCACATCGGGCATCCGCCTCGGCAGCCCGGCCGCCACGACGCGCGGATTCGGTGCCGCTGAGTTCCGCGAGGTCGGGCTGATGATCGACGAGGTGCTGGAAGGGCTGGCACGCTCCAACGACGGGTCCAACCAGGCCGCCGAGCAGGCGGTCGGCGCGCGGGTGAAGGCGCTCTGCGCCCGCTTCCCGATCTACACTCGCTAGAAGGGCAGCCGGGGGGATGCGCTGCCCGTTCTGCGGCCATGACGACACGCAGGTGAAGGACAGCCGTCCGACCGAGGACAGTTCCGCGATCCGCCGTCGCCGGTTCTGCGGCACTTGCGGCCAGCGCTTCACCACCATCGAGCGCGTGCAGCTGCGCGAGCTGACCGTGGTGAAGTCCGACCAGCGACGGGTGCCGTTCGACCGCGACAAGCTCGCCCGCTCGATCCGCGTCGCCCTTCGCAAGCGGCCGATCCAGGAGGAGCGGATCGAGCGCATCGTCAACGGCATCGTCCGCCAGCTCGAGGCCAGCGGGGAGAGCGACATCGCCAGCAAGCAGATCGGCGAGCTGGTGATGGACACGCTGAAGGAGCTCGACCCGGTGGCCTATGTCCGCTTCGCCAGCGTCTACCGGAATTTTCGTGAGGCCAAGGACTTCGAGGAGTTTCTTGGAGCCCTGGGCGAGACGACCTAGCGAACCCGCATGGCAGACGCACCATCCGACGCTGTTGAAGACGCACAAGCCGATATCGAGCACATGCGTGCCGCGATCGCGCTGGCCAGGCGAGGGGTCGGCAGCACCGCGCCCAACCCGTCGGTCGGCTGCGTCGTGGTGAAGGCGGGCAGGGTGGTGGGCCGCGCCGTGACGGCGCCGGGCGGCCGGCCGCACGCCGAGCCCGCCGCGCTGGCGATGGCGGGCGAGGCCGCGCGCGGCGCGACGGTCTACGTCACCCTCGAACCCTGTTGCCATTGGGGCCGCACGCCGCCTTGCACCGACGCGCTGATCGCTGCCGGCGTGGCCCGCGTGGCGATTGCCGCCCGCGACCCGGACCCTCGCGTGGACGGGGAGGGCATCTCGCGCCTGCGCGCTGCGGGGATCGCCGTCACGGAGCGGCTGCTCGCCAAGGAGGCGGCGGAGACGATCGCCGGCTTCGCCACCCGGGTACGGTTCGGCCGGCCGCTGGTCACGCTGAAGCTCGCCTCGACCTTGGACGGGCGGATCGCGACCCATGCCGGCGAGAGCCAGTGGATCACCGGCGAGAGCGCGCGCAAGGCCGCGCATGGCCTGCGCGGGCGCAACGACGCGGTGATGGTCGGCGTCGGCACCGTGCTCGCCGACGATCCCGACCTCACCTGCCGCATCCCTGGATTCCGCTCCACGCCCAACGTGCGCGTGGTCGCCGACAGCCATCTGCGCACATCGCTCACCTCTCGGCTGGTCTCGACGGCTGCGCGGGCGCCGGTCTGGTTCCTGCACCGGGAAGGGGCCGACCCCGATCGACGCCGGGCGCTCAGCGAGGCCGGCGCGCGGCTGTTCGAGGTGCCGGGCTCGACCGCCGGGGTCAACCTGGTTGCCGGCTTGACCGCGCTGGCGCAGGCGGGGATCAATCGCCTGATGGTCGAGGGCGGCGGTCAGCTTGCGGCGGCGTTGCTGCGCGCCGATCTCGTGGACCGGATCGCCTGGTTCCATGCGCCGGCCGTGATGGGGGCGGATGGCTGGCCCGCCGCCCAGGCCTTCGGCGTGGAGACGCTCGCCGCGATGCCTCGTTTCGAGCGCCAATCGGCCGTCCCGGTCGGCGCCGATATGCTCACCTATCTACGCAGGATTGCCTGAATGTTCACCGGCATCATCACCGCCCTCGGCACCATCAGAGAGATTTCGCCCTTGGGGGACGGCCGCGACATGCGAATCGTCATCGGCACGCCCTGGCCGGACACGGCCTCCATTCCCATCGGCGCCTCGATCGCCTGCTCGGGTTGCTGTTTGACCGCGGTGGAAGTGGGCGAGGACTGGTTCGCCGTCGATGCCTCGGCCGAAAGTCTATCCAAAACAACGCTCGGGCGCTGGAAAGTCGGAAGCCAGGTGAACCTGGAGCGGTCGCTGCGGGTCGGCGACGAGTTGGGCGGCCATCTCGTCTCAGGCCATGTCGACGGGCTCGGGGAGGCAATCTCGGCCATCCCCGAAAACGGCTCGACGCGCTGGCGCTTCAGGGTGCCCGACGAGCTTGCCCGGTTCATCGCACCCAAGGGCAGCGTGGCGGCGAACGGCGCCTCGCAACATCATTCCCCACACGGCATCCGTCACCACATTCGGCACGCTGGCACCGGGCGACGGCGTGAATATCGAGATCGACACCCTGGCCCGCTACGTCGCCCGTTTGGCGGAGTTCACATGAAGAGCAACCTGCTGACCGCTGGCCTCTCGGACTATCTCGCCAGCGCTGCGGAGCTGATCGAGGAGGCGCGCAACGGGCGCATGTTCATCCTGGTCGACGACGAGGATCGAGAAAACGAGGGCGACCTGATCGTGCCCGCGCAGTTTGCGACGCCCGACGCGATCAATTTCATGGCCCGCCACGCGCGCGGCCTGGTCTGCCTCGCGATGACCCGCCAGCGCGTCGAGCAGTTGGGCCTGTCGCTGATGAGTCAGTCCAACGGCACCCGCCATCAGACTGCTTTCACGGTATCCATCGAGGCGCGCGAGGGCGTCACCACCGGCATCTCGGCGGCCGACCGCGCTCACACGGTGGCGGTCGCGGTCAATCCGGAATGCGGCCGGGACGATATCGTCACCCCCGGCCATATCTTTCCCCTGGTGGCGCGCGAGGGCGGCACCCTGGTGCGAGCCGGACATACCGAGGCGGCCGTCGACATCGCGCGGCTGGCGGGGTTGAACCCGGCGGGCGTGATTTGCGAGATCATGAACGACGACGGCACGATGGCGCGGCTGCCGGACCTCGTGACCTTCGCTCAGCGCCACAACCTGAAGCTCGGCACCATCGCCGACCTGATCGGCCATCGCCGGCGCACCGAGCGACTGGTGCGGCGCATCGAAGAGGGCACCATCGAGCACGTCGCCGGCGGCGACTGGCGGGTGGTGGTCTACGCCAACAAGGTCGAGTACATGGAGCACCTCGCGCTGGTGAAGGGCGACATCTCCTCGGACGGCGTGCCACCGCTGGTGCGGATGCACGCGGTCGACCTGCTGGACGACATGACCGGCGGGCCGCACTGGATCCAGCTGCATGGCGCCATGCGGATGATCGCCAAGGAGGGGCGCGGCGTGGTGGTGCTGATCCGCGAGCATCGCCGCACGGCGTTGTCCGAGCGGGTCGGCGGCATGGCGGGCGCGACCAAGCCGCCGCGACAGTTGCGCGACTATGGGATCGGCGCTCAGATCCTGCTCGATCTCGGGGTCAAGGACATGGTGCTTCTCTCCAACACGCGGCGCACCCTGGTGGGACTGGAGGGCTACGGCTTGAACATCGTCGACCAACGTCCGATCGTCGATCCGCTTGAGGACGGCAACGGCCGATGAGCACGGCGGACGCGAAACTGCCAGCGGCGCCCCGCATCGAGGGGCCGCCGCCGCATTTGTTGCTGGTGCGCGCGCCCTATTATCGGGACGTGGTGGACGGCCTCTCCGAGGGCGCCGGACGGCTGCTGCGCGAGGCGGGCGGGACGTTCGAGACGCTCGACGTGGCGGGCGCCTTCGAGCTGCCGCAGGCCATCCGCATCGCCATGCGGGGCAGCCGGCGGTTCGACGCGTTCGTGGCCTTGGGCTGCATCGTCAAGGGCGAGACCGACCATTACGAGTTCATCTCGCAGGCGACAATGGCGGGCCTGATGCAGGTCTCGCTGCAATTCGGCATAGCACTTGGGGCCGGCTTGCTGACCGTCGATACGATCCAGCAGGCGGAGGCCCGCTCGCGGCTCGACGGGTTCAACAAGGGTGCCGAGGCCGCTGCCGCGGCCCTGCTGCAGGTCGGCGCCGCCCGCCAGCTCGGGGCGTCGTAATGGGAAAGCTCGCGAGCAGGCGGCCCGTTCCTCCCGGACGGCCAAGGACGGCCTCGCGCGTCGCGGCCGTGCAGGCGCTGTTCCAGAGCGAGCAGGCGCAGGACAGCCCGGAATCGGTGATTGATCAATTCGTCCGTCACAGGCTGGGCGAGCTGCCGGGCACTGGCGGGTTCGAGGAGGGGCGGGTACCCGACGCGCTCGTGCCGCTATTCGCGCGCATCGTGCGTACGGCGGTCGCGCAGCAGGACACGCTCGACCGGATGCTTGCCGAGGCACTGCCTGCCGACTGGCCGCTGGCGCGCATCGATCCGGTGCTGCGGGCGCTCATGCGGGCCGGTGGGGCGGAATTGCTGATGACGGACGGGCCACCCGCCAAGGTCGTCATCAACGAGTATCTCGATGTATCGCATGGTTTCTTCACGGGCGACGAGCCGCGCATGGCCAACGGCGTGCTGGACCGGCTGGCCCGGCTGCTGCGGCCGGGCGAGTTCGTGCAATAGCCGTCCCATGAGCAGCGAGTCCCCGCCTTCCTGCGTCATGCCCGTGCTTGTCACGGGCATCCACGACTTCCGGTGTCACCCGGCAAGTCGTGGATGGCCGGCCTGCGCCGACCATGACGGCGGGCAGGTGGGCTGATACCGGCCGTGGCCGTCGCGTTGGAGGCCGGGCTCCCCCCCGAGTTCGCCCTGATCGCCCGGCACTTCCGCCCGCTCGCCGGCCCCGGCAGCCTCGACCTGGCCGACGATGCCGCCGTGCTGACACCGCCGCTGAATCGGGAGCTCGTCCTCACCTGCGACGCGATGGTCGGCGGCGTGCATTTTCTGCTCGACGACCCCGCCGATCTCGTCGCCCGCAAGTTGCTGCGGGTGAACCTGTCCGATCTCGCGGCCAAGGGGGCCGTCCCGCTCGGCTATCTGATGACGGTCTCGGCGCCGCGCGGCACGCCCGACGCTTGGTTCGCGTCCTTCGCGGCCGGACTGGCTGAGGATCAGGCCCGTTTCGGCGTCTCGCTCCTCGGCGGCGATACAACCTCGACACCGGGGCCGATCTCCCTCTCGCTCACCATTCTCGGCCATGTCGCCCCCGGAGCGGCGGTCCGGCGGGTCGGCGCGCGGCCCGGCGATGGCGTGTGGGTGACTGGCACGATCGGCGACGGAGCGCTCGGCCTTGCCGTGGGGCAGGGCCGGCTGGCGGACCCATCGGGCCACCTGCTCAGGCGCTACCGGCTTCCCGACCCGCGGATCGGACTGGCGATCTCGGGGATCGCCTCGGCCGGCATGGACGTCTCGGACGGGCTGGTGCAGGACCTTGGCCATCTCTGCCGCGCCGGCGGTCTGGGTGCTGCGATCGACGCCGGACTGGTGCCGCTCTCCGGCGCCGCACGGGCGGCCGGCCCCGAATGGCTGGCTGCCTGCCTCACGGGCGGCGATGACTACGAGTTGCTGCTCGCCGTGCCTCCGGACCGTGAAGCGGCGCTCGCTGCCGCGGCGGCAGAAGCCGGCATCGACGTCGCCCGGATCGGGCACTTCCATCGGGGCGCGCCGCGTGTTTCTGTGCGCGGTCCCGACGGGGCGGAGATGGCCTTGCCGTCTGGCGGTTGGAGTCATTTCTGACCGGCCGACGTGACGGAAAGGCGCGTCCCCGGCGCGTTCGGTCCAGGGGAGTGGCATGAACCGGAACGTCTGGCTTCTGTTCTGCTGTCAGGCGTTGATGAACGCCGTGATGTCCGGCCAGGTGGTGATGGCCTCGCTGATCGGGCATTCGCTCGCGGTCGACAAGACGCTCAATACGCTGCCGATGGCCGTGCAGATGGCGGCGACGATGGCGGCCTCCATCCCCGCCGGCATCATCTTCTCCCGCCTCGGCCGCAAGCCGGGCTTCTTCCTCGGGTGCTTCTGCGCGCTCCTCGGCAGCCTGACCTTCGCGCTCGGCGTCTATCGCGGCAGCTTCCTGATCTACTGCCTAGGCGCCATCCCCGGCGGCCTCGGTTTCGGCATAGCCCAGCATCTCCGTTTCGCCGCCGCCGAGGTGGCCGCGCCGGAAGCGCGTCCGCGGGCGATCGCCCTCGTGATGGCGGGCGGCGTGCTGGCCGCCATAATCGGTCCGGAAATCGTCAAACGCACCAATGACTTGTTGCCCCTAACTTTCCTCGGCACCTATTTCACCCTGACCATCCTGCCGTTTCTTGTCGCGGTCCTGCTGACGGTCGTGAAGTTGCCGCCCGCGCCGCCGCCGCAGACCGTGCGGGTGAGCTTCCGTGCCATCCTGAGCCGGCCGACCTTCATCGTCGCCGTGGTCGCCGGCATGGCGGCCTACGGCGCGATGAATCTGGTCATGGCCTCCACGCCGCTCGAGATGATGATGTGCGGGTTCGGCGTAAACGCCAGCGCTGACGTGATCCGAGCTCACTCGATCAGCATGTACCTGCCTGGATTTATTACCGGCCGGCTGATCCAGCGTTTCGGCTCCCATCAGATCATCTGCACCGGCACCCTGCTCGCGCTCGGATGCGTCCTCGCCAACTGGTTTTTGGGTCCGCTCTATCTCACCTTCTTCTTGGCGCTGATGCTGCTCGGGATCGGTTGGAATTTCATGTTCGTCGGTGCGACGGCGCTGCTCTCGACGGTCTATGAGCCGCACGAGCGGGTGAAGGTGCAGGCGACCAACGACTTCCTGGTGTTCGGCACGGTGGCGTGCACCGCCTTCGCCTCGGGCGCGATCCACGCCACTGCCGGATGGATGGCGCTCAACCTGACCATCGTGCCGCCGGTTCTCGTGGCAGGCGGTCTGGTCCTATGGCACCTGGCGGCACGCCACCGGCTGGCCCCGTCCGCCGAGCCGGCTCAGTAGCTTCCGCCGGTCCGATTGCCGCCGGAAGGTGCGCCGCCTTCAGGCACCGAGCCGCTGTTGCTGTTGCTACCGCTGCCGAGCGATGCGCCGCCGAGGCCGCCTGGGCTGAAGCGGCCGACATTGCCGAGCAACTGCTGCAGGATCGAGGCTTCGCTGCCCGGCGAGGGGGTGGCCCTGGCAACCATCGTGACCGGCAGGGCATCGCCCTTGTTGAGCTGCTTCACGTCCCGCAGCACGCCCTGCTCGTTGAAGGTCAGCAGCACGACATCCTGGCTCAGCACCTTTTGCGTCTGGCCGATCACCGGACGGGTCATCGAGCCGATATAGATCCACTGGTTGTCGTCGAACGTGGCCTTGGCCGTGGGTGAGCCGAGCAGCGCCGCGGCGTCGGCCCGGGTCGAGGTGCCGGGGGTCAGTTCCTTCAGCATATCCGCATCGACCCGATTGCCGCGGACCTGCGGGGTCGCCTCGAAGAAACTGCAGCCGGACAGCAGCAACATCAGACACACGATCGGTGCGCACCGAGCCCGGCTGCGGGCGGGCGAGGAGCGGGCGGGGGCGGACGCGGTCAGCAAGCGGGCGGTCCTCGGAATTCCACTGCACGCGCCGCCGGCTCAAGGCCGTTCGATTGACCCGTCGCGGCGGTGCGCTATGTCTGAGGGGGTGTCACGGTGGCTCCGCCATGTCAATCGGAGCCTTTGGAGTCGGCGGGATGCCCGAGGGAGCGTCGCGAAAAGCATGGGCTTGATGGGGCTGATCCGTCGGGGGCGGCACGAACGGGCTGGATTCGGCCTCTACGGCGCGGCGGTGTCGGCGGCGCGGGACAGCTATTTCTACGCGACGCTCGGGGTTCCCGACACGCTGGACGGCCGATTCGACATGCTCGGATTGCACGCCGCGCTGCTGATCCGCAGGCTCCGCCAGTGCCCCGAACCCGGACCGGCCATCGCCCAGGCGGTGTTCGACGCGATGTTCAGCGACATGGACCGGAATTTACGCGAAATGGGGGTGAGCGACCTCGCCGTGGGCAAACGTGTCCGCGCCATGTGGGAGGCCTTCCACGGCCGAGCCCAAGCCTATGATGCGGCACTCGACGCCAACGACCCGGACGCCCTGGCCGCCGCGGTCAGCCGCAACGTCTGGCGCGGGGAACAAGCCGCCCACGGGGCCACCGAGACCCTGGCGCGCGTGGCGCTTGCGCAATCGGCCTTCTTGGCGGATCAACCCTTGGCGGACCTGGCCGCCGGCCGGGTGAGATTCCTCCCCGCGACGGAAGCGGCCCGATGAATCCCGGCCAGCACAAGCCCGAGCTGCACCGACCGCTGGCGCTGGACCGCGTCGGCGCGCGGGGCATCGAGATCACGGTCGAGGCTACTCCGGAAGAGTGTGCTGCGGTTGCCAAGCGGCTGCTCGTGGTCGGGATTCCCGCGCTGCGGTGCGCCTTCGCGCTGACGCGGGTTGCTGGGGGCATCATCGAGGCACAGGGGCATCTCCAGGCGCGCGTGTTGCGCACCTGCGTGGTCTCGCTCGACGAGTTCGAGGCCGCGGCAGACGAGAGGTTCAGCTTGCGCTTCGTGCCGGCCGGCACCGAGAGCGACGACCCCGACCCTGAATCGGAGGACGAGGTGCCCTATACTGGCGACTTCCTCGACCTTGGCGAGGCAGCCGTCGAGCAGTTGGCGCTCGCCTTGGACCCGTACCCGCGCAAGCCCGATGCCGAGCTGCCCGCCGCCGAAGCTGAGGCCCCGGAGCATCCGTTTGCGACGCTGGCCTCGCTGCGGCGGCCCAACTGAGATGCGTGCACCAGCCGGGATGCCAGCGCCGCGCCGCGATGCCTTGCGGGTGGGCGCCCCCTCTGCTAGACGCCCCGGCTCACGTCATTGCCAGATTGTGACCGCCCGCGTCCCGGATTCGCCGGGGCCGGAGGTCACGCAGACCGGAGGGGCGCAGTCCCATGGCCGTTCCCAAGAGAAAAACCTCGCCGTCGCGTCGGGGAATGCGCCGCGCCCATCAGGCGCTGCCGACCGAAGCGCATGCGGAGTGCCCGAATTGCGGCGAGTTGCGCCGCCCGCACCACGTCTGCAGCCATTGCGGCCATTACGACGGCCGCGAGGTGGTGGCCGCCGGCAAGGCGCTGAAGGGCGCCGTCCGGGCCTGACGCTGAGCGTCAGAGTCCCCGTCAGCCTCCGTTGACCGAGTCCCCCACGCTGGCGCCGTTCGCCCTCGCCATCGACGCAATGGGGGGCGACCGCGCGCCGGAGATGGTCATAGAGGGGCTGGCGATCGCGGCGGAGCGCCACCCCGGCGCGCGTTTCCTGCTGGTGGGCGACCAAGCGCGGATCGAGCCACTGCTCCGCCGCCACAAGCGCGCGGCGAGCGTATGCACGATCCGTCATGCGCCCGAGGTGATCGGCGACGAGATGAAGCCGACCGCGGCTTTGCGCAGCCGCGGCGCGTCCATGCGAGTGGCGATCGATGCGGTGGCGGGCGGGGAGGCTGCCGGCATCGTCTCGGCCGGCAACACCGGCGCGCTGCTCGCCCTCTCGAAGATCGTCATCAAGTCGCTGCCGGGGATCGACCGGCCGGCGATGGCAGCGATCGGGCCGTCGGCGCGCGGCGACGTGGTGATGCTCGACCTCGGGGCCAATGTCTACTGCGACGCGCGAAACCTGGTGGAATTTGCCGTGATGGGCGATATGTTCGCCCGCACCGTGCTCGGGCTGACAGCGCCCAGCATCGGCCTGCTCAATGTCGGGGCCGAAGAGCTGAAGGGCGACGACCGGGTGCGCCAGGCCGCCGAGATCCTCCGGGAGAGCCACATCGCGCCGCAGTTCCACGGCTTCGTCGAGGGCCACGACATCGCGGCCGGCACCACCGACGTGGTTGTGACCGATGGCTTCACCGGCAATGTCGCGCTCAAGACCGCCGAGGGCGCCTTGAAGCTGATCGGCGACCTGTTGCGCAAGGTGTTCACCAGCAGCGTCGCCTCCCGCGTCGCCTATCTGCTCGCCCGACCTGGGCTCGAACGGCTGCGCGAATGGCTCGACCCGCGCCGCTACAACGGGGCGGTGATGCTGGGACTGAACGGCGTCGTGGTGAAGTCGCATGGCGGCACCGACGCGCAGGGTTTCGCCCACGCTGTCGATGTGGCGATGGATATGGTCGTGCACCGGTTCAACGATCGCATCCGCGAGGGACTAGCCAAGATGGTCGGGCTGAACCCGGCCGGGGCGCGGCCGGGCGCCGCGCGGAATGGCGGCGACGGTCCGCGTCTCGCCACCGCTCAATAGCCGGACCCAATAGGTCGAACATGCAGACACGCAGCATTCTCGCCGGCGTCGGCGGCTACCTTCCCGAACGCGTGATGACCAACGCCGAATTCGCCGGCCGCATCGAAACCTCGGATGAGTGGATACGGGAACGCACCGGCATCGGCCAGCGCCATTTCGCCAGCGAGCACGAGACCTGCGCCTATATGGGCGCCGAGGCCAGCCGCGCCGCCTTGCGGGCCGCCGGAGCCGGCCCCGATGACGTGGACGCCATCATTCCCGCCACCGCGACGCCCGATCAGGCGTTTCCCTCCACCGCGCTGCACGTGCAGGCGGCCTTGGGCGTGACCAGGGGCTTCGGGTTCGATGTCTCGGCCGCGTGTGCCGGCTTCATCTATGCGCTCTCGGTCGCCGACGCGATGATCCGGACAGGGCAGGCGACCGGCGTTTTGGTGATCGGCAGCGAAGTCTATTCCCGCATTCTCAACTGGCAGGACCGCACGACCTGTGTGCTGTTCGGCGATGGCGCCGGTGCCGTGTTCCTCACCGCCGGGGCGGGGGAGGGCAGCGGCGACCGGGGTGTGCTGTCGACCCATCTGCGCGCGCAGGGCGATCTCGCGAACATTCTGTACGTCGATGGCGCGGTTGGCCGACCCGACCGGCCCGGCCATCTGGTGATGCACGGCCGCGAGGTGTTTCGCCACGCGGTCGGCAAGCTCGCCGAGGCGGTCGAGCTCGCATTATCCGCCAACGGCCTGTCGCCCGCCGATGTGGACTGGCTGGTGCCGCATCAAGCCAATCTCAGGATCATCGATGCGGTGGGCCGCAAGCTCGGGCTGCCCAAGGAGCGGGTCGTGGTGACGGTGGACCGCCACGCCAACACCTCTGCGGCGTCCGTGCCGCTGGCACTGGCGGAGGCGACCCGCGATGGCCGCATCCGGCGGGGCGATCTCGTGCTGCTGGAGGCCTTGGGCGGGGGTCTCACATGGGGCTCTGCCCTCGTGCGCATGTAGCCCGCGAAGAGCCTGATCCTTCTGTATTTCTTGACGGGGACCATCCCGAGTCCCTAGCGTGGCGGGATGAATACCGTCACGCGGGCGCATCTGGCCGAGACGATCTACACCCAGGTCGGGCTATCCCGAAATGAATCGGCCGACCTGCTCGAAACCGTGCTGGAGCGCATGAGCCGCGCGCTGGAAGCCGGCGAGTCGGTCAAGATCAGCGGTTTCGGGACGTTCTCGGTGCGTCAGAAGGGCCGCCGTGTCGGGCGCAACCCCAAGACGGGCGAGGAAGTGCCGATCCTGCCCCGCCGGGTCCTGGTGTTCCGTCCAAGCCACGTGCTTAAGGCCCACGTCAACGGCGTGCAGCCCACCCACGGCGAGGACGAATGAGCGCCCCGCCAGCCGCGCGGGACGATGCACCGCAGCCGCATGGCGAGAACGGCTCCGAGAGCAGCCGCACGAAACCGAAGAAGGCGCCCAATGCTTTCCGTACCATCAGCGAGGTAGCGGACGAGCTTCATATCCCGCAGCACGTGCTGCGCTTTTGGGAAACCAAGTTCCCGCAGGTAAAGCCGCTGAAACGCGGCGGCGGGCGGCGCTATTACCGGCCGGACGACATCGCGCTTTTGCGCCGCATTTCCGATCTGCTTTACATTCAGGGCTATACGATCAAAGGCGTGCAGCGGCTGCTCCGGGAGGGCGGCGGCAAGCTGTCCGACGACATTCCCCCGCCCACCCTCGACGAGCAGGCCGCCGCCGCCGCCGAGCGGGCTGCCCCCGTGCCGTTCGAGCCCGAGCTGCCGATGCCCGGCCTGGCCCCCGCCGAGCCTGCGTCGCCCCCCCGCGTGCCCTCGCGCTCGCGACCCGACCCCGAGGTCGAGCGTCTGCGCGCCCTGCTGGCCGAGGCGCTGCGGGAGCTGGAGGCGCTGCGGCGCTTGCTTCCCTAGGCGATCATCGCGTTGCAGCACCGCGGCGGTGCTGCTAAACCGGCCGGACGGTCGGAGCGTAGCGCAGCCTGGTAGCGCATCAGTCTGGGGGACTGGGGGTCGTGGGTTCGAATCCCGCCGCTCCGACCACCGCGAAACGCCCGGATCCGGGCTCGACGAGCGACAGTTATTACCCGCATCCGGGCTCTTCGAGGGTTGATTATTACCCGGATCCGGGCTCCTCACTCCTCGTCCTTGTTCCGGTGGAGCAGCAGCGCGATCAGCACGGCGGCGAGCGCGAACGACACCACGACGCCGATCGTCATCGCGATGTAGCCGCTGGAGTGCATGTCCACGTCGCCCGGCAAGGTCCAGGCGAACAGCATGTAGTAGACGGCGTACACGAACACCGCCGCGATCGGTACCACCAGCAGAATCGTGCGCAGCATCGCTGTCCTCCCATGATCGGCGCGCCGGCGCCGCCATCGGGAAGGCCGCGCCGGAGCCCCCGGGCCAGCGCCCGAGGCTTGATGGCGAATAGATGAGCGGTTGACGCACGTTTTATCAGGGCCAAACATGGGCCGTAGCCAAGATTTGGAAGGATGGCTCCCATGAAAGTCGTCAAGGCATCGGCACGGCCGACCAAGCTGGCGCCGGCCGCAAATTTCACCGGCACCGTCATGCAGGACGAGGTGGTAGTCGGCGTCGCGCCGTCGCGGATGCGCGCCACATCGGTCTCGTTCACGCCCGGCGCGCGCACCGCGTGGCATTCGCACCCGGTCGGACAGACGCTCTACGTGCTCTACGGCGTCGGCCGTGTCCAGAAGAAGGGCGAGCCGCCCATCGTCATCAGCCCCGGCGATACCGTGTTCATCCCGCCCGATGTCGTCCATTGGCACGGCGCCGCGCCGGACCGGCTGATGATCCATCTGGCGATGTCCGAGAACACCGATGCCGGCGGGGGAACCGTCTGGATGGAAAAGGTCACGGACGCCGAATACGCCACCCCGCCAGTCGAGCCATGACAGGGGCGCGCGCCGGCGCATAGACTGGCCGGGGGTCATGCGGGAGGAAGCACCATGAAGGTCGGCATCGCGCTCAACATGCTGTCCCAGGCCGGACGATCCGACGTGGCCGTGGTGGCCGAGCATCTCGCCCTCGGCGATCTCGCCGAACCGCTCGGCTTCAACTCGCTGTTCGCGCTCGAGCATCACTTCACCGGCTACGCGATGTCGCCGGCGCCGACGCAGCTGCTGAGCTACTACGCGGGCCGCACCAAGCGCATCACGCTCGGCACCTCGGTGATCGTGCTGCCCTGGCACGACCCGGTGCGCGTCGCCGAGGAGATCGCGCTGCTCGACATCTTGTGCGGCGGGCGCTGCATGTTCGGCTTCGGCCGGGGAGCGGCGAGCGTCGAATACGCCGGCTTCCGCATCCCGATGGAGGAAGCCCGTCCGCGCTTCGTCGAGGCCGCGCAGGTGGTGATGAAGGCGCTATCGGAGCCGGTGTTCGAGCATCAGGGCCAATTCTTCCAGATCCCGCGCACCTCGATCCGCCCACGCCCGATGTCGCATCCCGAGCGGCGCTTCTACGCCTCCTCGGTCAGCCCGGAATCGGCCGAGATCATGGCCAAGCTCGGCTTCGGGATGCTCGTCATCATGCAGAACGAGTGGCCCAAGGCGGCCGCCGACATCGAGCGCTACAAGGAGATCGCCCGCGGTGTCGGCCACGAGCCGCGTGCGCCGGTGATCCTGACCAACGTGTCCTGCGCCGAGAGCCGCGACGAGGCGCACGAACGCGGCGTGCGGTATCTCGGTCGGAAGTGGGAGTCGATCGACAATCACTATCACTTCTCCGACGGCCATCTCGCGACGGTGAAAGGCTACGAATCCTACGGCAAGATGGCGAAGACCTACGCCAAGATGAAGGACGACGCGCACCGCGACAAAGCAACGGAGTTCTACGTCAGCATCCAGATCGTTGGCACGCCCGACGACTGCCTGCAGCAGATCGCGGAGTTACGCGCGCTGACCGGGATGGATCACCTCATCACCGAGTTCTCCTTCGGCGGCATGCCGCACGAGGAGGCGGAACTCAACATGCGCCTGTTCGCGGATCGGGTGATGCCAGTGCTGCAGCGCGACTCCGCGTTCAGCGCCGCAGCGCCGCAACGCGCGGCCACGGGCGCCAAGGCGGACGTTTTCGCGCCGGCATGATTTCTTCTCCCTCTCCCCTTGTGGGAGAGGGTCGGGGTGAGGGGTACGCCGCCCGTCGAAACCCCAAGGCGCGGGCACCCCTCCCCCAACCCCCTCCCACAAGGGGAGGGGCTTTGAGATTACCCCTCCGACCGCGGATCAAACGCGTGCTGCAACCCGTCGCCCAAGAAATTGACGGCGATCACGGTGAGAAAAATCAGCAGCCCCGGATAGATCGCCAGCGCCGGCGCGGTCGTCACCAACTCCTGTGCGTTGTTCAACATGTTCCCCCAGCTCGGCGTCGGCGGCACGATGCCGAAGCCGAGAAAACTCAGGACGGACTCGAACAGGATCACCCGCCCGATGGTCAGCGTGCCCGCGACGATGATCGGCGTCGCGATGTTGGGCAGGATGTGGGTCCGCATGACGTATCCCGCCCTACCGCCGCTCGCCCGCGCCGCGCGCACATAGTCGCGCTCGCGAACCGAGAGCGTCGCTGCGCGCACCAGCCGCGCAATCGAGGTCCAGTCGAACAGCGCTATGATGATGACCACGCGCCAGAACGCCGCCGCACCGGAATGCGCAAACTCGCTGGAAAATCCGAGCTTTGTAAGATCGACGGCGCCCAGCACGATCAGCAACGGCAACAACGGCAACGCGATCACGCCATCGGTGAAGCGCATCAGGAACGCGTCGGCGCGCCCGCCGAAATAGCCCGCGAGCAGGCCGATGGCGATGCCGAGCACGCCGCCCGCCACGGTCGCGAGCGCGCCGACAAGGAGAGAAATCTGCCCGCCGAGCATCAGCCGCAACAACTCGTCGCGCCCGGCGTCATCGGTGCCGAGCCAGTGCAGCGCCGAAGGCGGCTCGTAGCGCGAGAGCAGGTCCGTCGCGTTCGGATCGATGCCGAGCGCCGTTTGCAACGGCCAAGCGGCGAGCACGAACACCAAAAGCAACCCGAGCACCAGCAGGCTGACCATGCCCGCGCGATGCCGCCGGAACCGCCGCCAGCGCAATCGCCACCCAGCGATGGCGGTATCGGGCGCGAGAGCGCCGGCGGTGGTGGCGCTCATCGCAAGGCGATCCGCGGATCGAGCCAGGCATAGGCGAGATCGGCGACCAGGTTGCTGAGCAGCGTCACCAGGGTCGCGAACAGCAGCCCAGTAAGCGCGAGATTGTAGTCGTTGCCGAGGATGGCGTCGTAGATCATCTTCCCCATGCCGGGCTGCGCGAACATCGTCTCGGTGATGAGCGCGCCGGAGAACAGCCCGCCGAAGCTCAGCGCCATCACCGTTACCACCGGGATCAATGCGTTGCGGAAGGCATGAACCAGCACCACGCGCCGCTCGCCGGCCCCCTTGGCTCGCGCGGTGCGGATGTGGTCCATGCGCAGCGTCTCGATCATGCTCGCCCGCACGAAGCGGATGAACTGGCCAGTGATCGCCAGTGCCAGGGTGACAACTGGCAGCACGAGATGGCGCAGCTGGTCGCCGAAACCGCCGGCGCCGACCGTGGCGATGCCGCTCGCCGGCAACCAATGCAGCCAGACGGCGAAGACGAGAATGAGCACGAGCGCCAGCCAGAACACCGGCACGGAAATGCCGGCAAATGCAAAAAAGCCGATCAGCGCATCGCGCCAGCTGCCGGGGCGCAGCGCTGCCA
The DNA here is from genome assembly GCA_017307285.1 of Alphaproteobacteria bacterium. Taxonomy (GTDB): domain Bacteria; phylum Pseudomonadota; class Alphaproteobacteria; order Acetobacterales; family Acetobacteraceae; genus JAFKFI01. The sequence continues at coordinate 42,582 of JAFKFI010000103.1, forward strand.
CCACGCCGAGGGAGAGCGACAAGACGACGCTCAACGTGAACGAGGCGAGCATCAGCCGGCAGGTCTGCGCCAATGCTGGGCCAAGCACGACCAGCACCGGCTCCGCGTGCAGCCGGGAAAATCCGAAATCGCCGCGCAAAGCCGCGCCGAGCCAGTGCCAGTAGCGCAGCAGCAGCGGCTGATCGAGCCCGTAGACATGCCGCATCTGAGCCACTTGCTCCGGCGTGATGTTCGGCATGGTCGACAGCATCACGTCGATCGGGTCGCCCGGCATCAGGCCGATCAGGCTGTAGATGATGAAGGACATCACCAACAGCACCACGAGGGCCTGCACGGCGCGGCGAAGAATGTAGCCGCCCATCGCCTCAGTCCGGGAAATGGCAGGCGGCGTGCTGGCCTGGCCGCCCCGCGACGGCAGCCAGCGCCGGCGGATCGGTGCGGCACACCGGCTGCGCCTTCGGGCAGCGCGTGTGGAACACGCAGCCGGGCGGCGGCGCCAGCGCGCTCGGCATCTCGCCGCGAATTTTCTTCCCGGCGCGCCGCCGCCCGATGCGCGGCACCGCGTCGAGCAGCGCCGTCGTGTAGGGATGCGCCGGATGCGCGAACAGCGCGGCGCGCGGCGCGGTCTCGACCAGGCGGCCGAGATAGAGCACCGCCACCCGATCGACCAGATGATTCACCACCGCCATGTCGTGACTGATGAACAGATAGGCGAGATTTCCGCCCTCCTGCAGCTCCTTCATGAGGTTTAGAATCTGGCTCTGGATCGATACGTCGAGCGCCGACAGCGGCTCGTCGGCGACGATCAGCGCGGGGTCGGGCGCCAGCGCGCGGGCGATGGCGATGCGCTGGCGCTGTCCCCCGGAGAATTCGTGCGGGTAGCGGTTCAGCGCATCCGCCGGCAATCCGACCTGGCGCACCAGCCCCGCCGCACGGGCGCGCCGCTCGGCGCGGCTGCCGATCCGGTTGATCCGCAGCGGCTCGGCGATGATCGCGGAGACCGGCATACGCGGATCGAGCGCGCCGAACGGGTCACGGCCGACCTTGGAACCACACGCTGCCCGCGCTCGGCACCTGCAACCCCGCGACGACATTGCCGAGCGTGCTCTTGCCGCTGCCGCTCTCGCCGACCAGCGCCAGCGTCTCGCCCGGCATCATCGCGATGCTCACTTCCTCAACCGCGCGCAGCTGGCGTTTCCCCCCGAACCAACCGCCGCTAACGGGAAACCGCACGCTGATCCGGTCGAGCGACACCAGCGGCGTCATGCGGCGGCCTTGAAGCAGGCCACCTCGTGCCCCGGCGCAAGCTCGCGCAGTACCGGCTCCTCGGCACGGCAGCCTCGATCGGCACGCGGGCAGCGATCGGCGAACGCACACCCCGTCGCGCCCGCGCCGGCGTCCGGCACGCCGCCAGGGATCACCGGCAGCCGCGCGGCGCGCCGGTCGGGGTCGGGCAGGGTGGCGATCAGCCCCCGCGTGTAGGGATGCAGCGGGGTCGCGAACAGCGCGTCGGCCGGCGCGCGCTCGACGATGCTTCCGGCGTACATGACGATGATCTCGTGGGCGATCTCCGAGACCACCGCGAGGTTGTGGCTGATGAACTGGATCGCCATGCCGATCTCGTCCTGCAGCTCCAGCATGAGGTCGAGAATCTGCGCCTGGATCGTGACGTCGAGCGCCGTGGTCGGCTCGTCGGCGATCAGCACCGACGGCCGGCAGGCGAGCGCCATCGCGATCATCGCCCGCTGCCGCATCCCGCCCGAGAGCTGATGCGGATAGGCGCGAGCGCGCGCCCGCGCCGAGGCGATCCCCACGGCATCGAGCAGCGCCACCGCGCGTTCTTCCGCCGTCCTCCAGCCCATTTCCTCATGCAGCACGATCGCCTCGGCGATCTGGTGCCCGACCGGCATCACCGGGTTGAGCGCCGTCATCGGCTCCTGAAACACCATCGCGATCCGGTTGCCGCGTACGGCCTGCCAGGCCTCCGTCGGCTGGCCGATCAGCTCGCGCCCATCGAGCCGCACCGAGCCGCCGACCTCGCCGGGCGGCGGCACCAGGCCCATCAGCGCCAGCGCGGTCATCGACTTGCCGCAGCCGCTCTCGCCGACCACGCCGAGCGTGCGGCCGGGCGCCAGCGCATAGCTCAGCCCCCGCACCACGGAGCGCGGTCTGAAACGCACCGACAGGCGCTCGACCTCGAGCACGCTCGGCATGGGATCAGCCGGGATGCCAGTACTCCGCCCACTGCGACACATAGCCGTTATGGCCGGTCGGAGCGTAGCCCTTGAGCCATTTCGGCACGACATGCGCCTCGGCTCGAAAGAACAGCGGCAGCACGGGAAGCTGCTCGGCATAGATGCGCTGCATCTCCACCCAGATCGGCTTCTGCTTCGCGGGATCGAGCTCGGTCGAGGCTTTCTCGATATCGGCATCCATCGTCGGATCGCTGAACCCGGTGTAGTTCGATCCGCCATAGCCGTTCGCGGCACTCGGGATTTGCGCGCTCGACAGCGTCTGGCGCGGCAGGCCGCCGACCGAGCTGCTCCAGGCATACATCACCATGCCATTGAAATTGCGCTTCTTCAGCGTCTCGCCAAACAGCGTGCGCGCCGGTTCGTTCTTGATCCTGACCTCGATGCAGGCCGCCTTCCACTGGCTTTGCAGTACCTGCTGCACCAGCTCGCGCAGCCGGTTGCCCGCGGTGGTCTGAAACTCGACCGACAGCCGCTCGCCTGCGGCATTGCGGCAGATGCCGTCCGGCCCCGGCTTCCACCCGGCCTCCGCGAGCAGCGCCTTCGCCTGCTTGGGGTCATAGCCGTAATGCGGTACGTCGGGCGCGTAGTTCTGTTCGAGCGGGTTCACCCAGGTCGCCGCCACCGGCTGCATTCCCTCGAACAATTTGTCGTTCAGCGTCTTGCGGTCGATCGCCAGCAGGAACGCCTGGCGCACGCGCAGATCGGAGAAGATCGGATTGTCCTTCCGCAGGTCGATGTGCTCGTAGTTGAGGCTCGGCTTGAAGATGTACTCGAACCGGTCAGGGTGCTGTTTCCGAAGCGCGAGCACCTGGTCGATGGTGAGACCGACACCCTCGCCGCCGATCATGTCCACGTCGCCCGAGAGCAGATTCGCCTGCAGTGCGGCGGTGTTCTCGATGGCGCGGATGACGATGCGCTTGAGACCGGGCTTCGGCCCCGCCCAATGCGGGTTCGGCTCCAGCACGATCTGCGAGCCCGACTGGTAGCCGGTGATCATGAACGGGCCGTTGTACAGGCCCGGCGTGGTCGGCGCGCGGTTATAGGCGGTCTGCTTGCCGTAATCGCCGGGCCCGGCCGCCTTCGCATAGGCCGCCGCCTCGATGTGTTCGGGGAGGATGTAACCCCATTGATTGTATTGGTAATCGACGCTGCCGAGATGCAGCACCGCGGTGTGCTCGTCCACCACGTCGACCGCCGTGACCAGGTTCCAGCTATGCGGGTTGGCCACGCCGGAGCCGGGGTCCTTCTCCGCCTTCCAGGTGAACGCGATGTCCTTTGCCGTGACCGGCACGCCATCGCCCCAGGCGAGATCGGGCTTGAGCTTGAACGTCACCGCCATGCCGCGCTTGCCGTCCGGCCGGTCCTCGAACTTGGCGAGCCCGTTCTCGATGGTCGGCAATTCGGTGCAGAGCAGGCAGACGAGCTTCCAGTCCTTGTCGAAACTGGTCAGCGGCCGCGTCGCGAAATCCAGCACGTAGGCCTTGATGACCTCGGGGTCGATGTCAGGATGCAGGCTGGAGGGAAACTGCGAAACGCCAATGACGAGATCGTCCTTCGCCTGCGCCGATGGGCCGGGCAGGAGGGCAGGGAGCGCGCAGAGCGCGGCGAGCATCGTCCGGCGGAGCATTGGTCTGGTCCCGTTCATCACGCTTGTCTTGCACGAGGGAGCGGCTGGCGCGGGGCCAACCGATCCGCGCATACTGGTCTGAAACGCCATCAGGTGGAAGGAAACATCGGATGAATGCGCCCGAGAAGATCACCCGAGCAGCCGAGATCCTGGCCAACGCGCGCAATGCCGGACAGAAGCTCGCCGGCCTGCCCGACGACGTGGCGCCCACCAGCGAGGACGAGGCATTCGCGATCCAGCGCGAGGTCATGCGCCTGTTGGGCCTCTCCGTCGGCGGCTGGAAATGCGCCGCCCCTCCAGGCAAGCCGCAATCCGGCGCGCCGATGCCGGCTTCGGGCTTCCAGCGGAGTCCTGCGCGCCAGCCCTTCCGGGCGGATGAGCAAATTGGTGTCGAGGGCGAGATCGCGCTCCGGCTCGGCGCCGACCTGCCCGGCCGCTCGGACGGCAAGCCCTACACCCGAGACGAGGTGCTAGCGGCGGTCGCCGCCGCCATGCCGGCGATCGAGCTGGTGTCGAGCCGCTTCGTCGACCTCCGAGCAGTGCCACCGCTGGTCGGCATGGCCGACAGCATCGCGCATTTCGCCTTCATCCACGGCGACGACGCACCCGGCTGGCACTCGCTTGACCTATCCCATCTGCGCGTCCGGCTGGATTTCGCCGGCGAGGTGCAGGTCGATCAGGTCGGCGGCAATCCGTCCGGCGACCCGCTCTCGGGGGTGGTGTGGCTGGCCAACCGGCTGATCGGCACCGGCACGCATCTCCGGGCCGGCGAGATCATCACCACCGGCAGCTGCACGGGGCTGATCTTCACCAGCCCCGACAAGCCTGTCACGGTCGAGTTCGAGGGCCTGGGCACCGCCTCGGTCGAGCTGGTCGGCGCCTGCCCGTTCGGCTTCGGCTGAGCGGCTAGGTGCTTGGCGGGTAGCTGGTTCCGGCTCGACTGCGGGAAATCCAGTGCCAGATGATCAGGACAATGACCGCGCCGACGATCGAGGCGATGAACCCCGCGCTGTCACCCTGATGATACCAGCCGATCGCCCGGCCGATATAGGTCGCCACCACCCCGCCGATGATCCCGAGGATCGTCGTGAGGATGAAGCCCTGCGGGTTGTTCGGCGAGGGCGAGATCAGGCGGGCGATGAAGCCCGCGACGGCGCCGATGATGATGACCCAGACGATCCACATATCGTTCCCCTGTGGCGGTGGCGCGCGGCCAGAATTCCGCTCAACAACCCCTGATCCCGGCCGAGGTTGCATGACCGGAGCCTGGCGCGGGCCGGGCGGTTGATGAAGGGCGGCTTTCTTCCTAGCTTGCGTGCGTCATCGGGATGGGAGAACGACCGTGCTCAAGCTGGGTTACAAGGCGTCGGCGGAGCAGTTCGCCCCCGGACCGCTGCTGGACTTCTCCGTGCTCGCCGAGCAGGTGGGCTTCGACAGCGTGTTCATCAGCGACCATTTCCAGCCGTGGAAGCACACTGACGGCCACGCGCCCTTCTCGATGGTCTGGCTCGGCGCGCTCGGCGCCCGCACCCAGCGGGTGATCATGGGCACCAGCGTGCTGACCCCCACTTTCCGCTATCACCCAACGATGGTGGCGCAGGCCTTCGGCACGCTCGGCGCCATGTTTCCGGGCCGCGTCGTGCTCGGCATCGGCACCGGCGAGAGCCTGAACGACGTGCCGGCGACCGGCATGGTCTGGCCGGAGTTCAAGGAGCGCTTTGCCCGCCTGCGCGAGAGCGTCACCTTGATGCGCAAGCTGTGGACCGAGCAGCACGTCACCTTCGAGGGCACCTACTACAAGACCAAGGACGCGACGATCTACGACCGGCCGGATAAGCCGATCCCCGTCTATGTGGCAGCGGCCGGCGCGCTGGTGGCGAAATACGCCGGGCGGCAGGCGGACGGCTTCATCTGCACCAGCGGCAAGGCGCGCGAGCTCTACACCGAAACGCTGATCCCCAACGTCCAGCAGGGCCTGAAGGATTCGAGCCGCGACCCGGCGAGCTACGACATGATGATCGAGGTCAAGGTCTCCTTCGACACCGACCGCGACCGCGCACTCGCCGACACCAAGCATTGGGGCGCGCTGGCGCTGACGCCGGAGGAAAAGACCTCGGTGCACGATCCGCGCGAAATGGAGAAGCTCGCCGACGCGCTGCCCATCGAGCGCACCGCCAAGCGCTGGATCGTCTCGACCGACCCCGACGAGCATGTCGAGAAGATCGCCTACTATCACGGGCTCGGCTTCAACCACCTGGTGTTCCACGCACCGGGTCCCGATCAGCCGCGTTTCCTCAAGCTCTACGGCGAACGCGTGCTGCCGCTGCTGCGCAAGCGCTTCGGCTAAGTCGCGGTGCTAGACCCCTCACCCCAACCCTCTCCCACAAGGGGAGAGGGAGAAGAAAGCCCTCTCCCCTTGTGGGAGAGG
>JAFKFI010000096.1 GCA_017307285.1 Alphaproteobacteria bacterium
GCAGGTGCCGCACGTCGCCCCCGAAGCCCGGGCCGAAGTGAAGCCGCTCGGCGAGGGCTTCTACCTGGTGAAAGCGCAATACGGCTTCATGGAGTCGCCGAACGTCCCCGACATCCTCCGGCAGTGCGGTCCAGCAGCCGGCTTTCCGATCGGCGAGCACGAGGTCTCGTACTACCTGGGTCGCGAGACGCTCCTCACCACCGGTACCTCGAAGCTCGCGACCTGGCAGAAGAACATCGACGCGCGATTGCAAATGACCCAGGACGCGCTGATCGCCCACCCAGCCGCTTATTGGCTCGAACGCCTCACCGCCGAGGGCGTGCCATGCGCCCCCGTCCTCACGCGCAGCGAGGTGATCCGTCATCCGCAGGTGCTGGCCAACGAGATCGTCGCTGAGGTCGATCACCCCACGGCGGGACGCCTGCGGCAGACCCGCGCCGCCGCGCGCTTCTCAGCCACCCCGCCGAGCATCCGCCGTGGCGCCCCCAGCCTCGGCGAGCACACCGGAGAAGTGCTGTCGGAACTCGGCTACACGCCAGAGGAAATCGCCGCCCTCCGCGCGGCAGGCTGAGCAATGGAAAATTGGCAGGAGCGGCGCGACGAGATCGCGCGGATGCGGCAGGCCGGCCAGGCGCAGGGCGGCGAGGGGGCGATTGCTCGCCAGCACGAGAAGGGCCGCCTGACCATCCGCGAGCGGGTCGACGCGCTGCTCGACCCCGGCAGCTTCCGCGAGATCGGCTCGCTCGCGGGCGGCGCCGAGCGCGACGAGGACGGGAAGCTGGTCTCCTTCACCCCGGCCAATTTCGTGCTCGGCACCGGGCGGATCGACGGGCGCGCCTGCGTCGTCGGCGGCGAGGATTTCACCATCTCCGGCGGCTCGCCCTCGCCGGCGGGCTTGCGCAAGAGCGTCTACACGGAACAGCTCGCCTGCCAGTACCGCATCCCTCTGGTCCGGCTGCACGAGGGCTCCGGCGGCAGCGTCACCGGCGGCGGCGGCAAGACCGGGCCGCGCGCGTTGTCCGCGCCGGTGTTCGAGACGCCGCGCTTCGCCTCGGTCGGCCGCGCGCTTGCCACCGTGCCGGTCGCCTCGGCCGCACTCGGCGCGGTGGCCGGACTGCCCGCCGTGCGCCTGGTCTCCTCGCATTACTGCGTCATGACCCGCCAGACCGCCCAGGTGCTGGCCGGCGGTCCCGCGCTGGTGGAACGCGCTCTCGGCCAGAGCGTCACCAAGGACGAGCTCGGCGGCGCCGCGCTGCACGAGAAGAGCGGCGTGATCGACGACGTGGTGGAGGACGAGCCCGCCGCCTTCGCCGCCATCCGCCGCTTCCTCGGCTACCTGCCGCAAAACGTCTGGGAGCTGCCGCCCGCGACACCGCCCAGCGACGACCCTCACCGGCGGGAGGAGCTGCTGGCCGAGATCGTCCCGGTCAACCGCCGCCGCATCTACGACATGCGCCGCATCCTCGACGCGGTGCTCGACCGGGGCTCCGTGTTCGAGATGGGCCGGCGGTTCGCGCCGGGTATCGTCACCGTGCTGGCGCGGCTCAACGGCGTGCCGGTCGGCGTGTTCGCCAACGACTGCCGCCACGCCGCCGGCACGATGACGGCGGGCGGGGCGCGCAAGGCGCGGCGCTTCGTCGAGTTCTGCGAGACCTTCCATCTCCCCGTCATCACCTTCGTCGACGAGCCCGGCTTCATGATCGGCCCCGCCGCCGAAGCCGAGGGCACGCTGCGCGCGGGCGCCTCGGCAGTGCTCGCCGCCTCGCTCTGCACCGTGCCCTGGGCGACGGTGATCGTGCGCAAGAGCATGGGCCTCGCGGCGGCCGCGCATTTCGGGCCGGGCGCCTACGTGCTCGCCTGGCCGTCGGCCGAGATGGGCGCGCTGCCCGTCGAGGGCGGCGTCGCAGTCGCCTTCCGCCGCGAGATCGCCGCAGCGGACGACCCGGCGGCCAAACGCGAGGAGCTGGAGGCCCGCTTCGCCGCGCGCCAGACCCCGTTCGCGCGCGCCGAATCGCTCTCGGTCCACGACATCATCGACCCGCGCGACACGCGCCCGATGCTGTGCGCCTGGCTTGAGCTCGCCCGCCCGCTGCTCGACAACTTGCTCGGGCCGACCAGTTTTTCCTATCGGCCGTAACCAAAAAGGCTCCCGCGATGCACCGCAAGCAGATCCGGCTGAACGCGTTCGACATGAACTGCGTCGGCCATATCCAGCACGGGCTATGGACCCACCCGCGCGACCGCTCGGCCTCGTACAACACGCTCGGCTACTGGCAGAACCTTGCCCGCATCGCCGAACGCGGCCTGTTCGACGGCATCTTCCTGGCCGACATCGTGGGCGTCTACGACGTGTACAAGGATAGCGCCGCGCCTTCCATCATCGACGCGGTGCAGATCCCGGTGAACGATCCGCTCCTGCTGGTCCCGGCGATGGCGGCCGTCACGCGACATGTCGGCTTCGGCGTCACCTGCAACCTCACCTACGAGCAGCCCTATCTGCTGGCCCGCCGCATGTCGACCTTGGACCACCTCACCAACGGCCGCATCGGCTGGAACATCGTCACCGGCTATCTCGACAGCGCCGCGCGCGGCATGGGCCGCGCCGCGCAGCCCGATCACGACGATCGATACGATGTCGCCGACGAGTATCTCGAGCTTGCCTACAAGCTGTGGGAAGGCAGCTGGGAGGACGACGCGGTGCTACGCGACAAGGACAACCGGGTCTACGCGCGGCCCGAGAAGATCCACCGCATCCGCCATCACGGGCGCCACTATCAGCTCGACGCCATCCACCTGTCCGAGCCTTCGCCGCAGCGCACGCCGGTGCTCTACCAGGCCGGCGCCTCGACGCGCGGCCGGCGGTTTGCCGCGACCCACGCCGAATGCATCTTCGTCAACGCCGCGAACAAGCCGCTGGTCACGTCGATCGTCGCCGACATCCGCGCCCAGGCCGCCGCCCAAGGCCGTGATCCAGCGGATATCCTGATGTTCGCCGGCCGCACCGTGGTGGTCGGCCGCACCCATGCCGAGGCAGAGGCCAAGTTCCGCGACTACCAGGCGCACGCCAGCGCCGAGGGCGGCTTGGCGCATTTCTCCAGTTCCATCGGCGTCGACCTGTCCCGCTACGAACTCGACGAGCCGATTCGCCATGACAAGAACAACGCCAACAACTCGGCGCTGGAGGCGATCACCAGCCGCAGCAAGGAGCCCTGGACGGTGCGCCGGATCATCAACGAGATGGGCTTGGGCGGCCGCCAAAAGCCGTTCGTCGGCTCGGCCGAGGAGGTCGCGGACGACATGATCGCCTGGGTCGAGGAAACCGGCATCGACGGTTTCAATCTCAGCCGCACCGTTACCCCGGAATGCCTGGAGGATTTCGTGGAGCTGGTCGTGCCGATCCTGCAGGAGCGCGGGGTCTACAAGCGCGACTACGCCGAGGGCACGCTGCGCGAGAAACTGTTCGGCCCCGGACGCGCCCGTCTCGCGGCCTCGCACCCGGCCGCGCGGCAACGGCGCCAAGGGCGCGATCAGGCCGTGGCTGGCGTCCTGGCCGATGCTGTTACGTAATAGCAACGATAAGGATATGCCAAGGCAACCACGCACGGCTATCGTGTGAAGAGCTTGCCGATCCAGAGATAGTCGCGCGGTGGGCGGGCCGGCCCCGGAGGCCCAGCTGGGTCGCGCGCCGGCGGCCGCCCGGCGGGCGCAGGTGGCGCGGGTGCTGGTTTTGGTGCCGGCGGCTCGACGGCGCGGGCTGGTCCCGGTGGGGAGCCAGAGATGAGATAGGAAGGCTTCAGCTCCCACGCCGTCGTCCCATCGGGCAATGTCACCGGACACGGCGGAGGCGGCAGGCGCAGGATGTCGGGCAGCGGTTCCGTGGTGAGCCTACGCCACAACGGCCGCAGCAACCGCCCGGCCTGCGGCACGGCGGCGAGGAAGGCCCG
>JAFKFI010000104.1 GCA_017307285.1 Alphaproteobacteria bacterium
ATTCTTCTCCCTCTCCCCTTGTGGGAGAGGGCCGGGGTGAGGGGTAAATGCCGCCTCCATCTCCCGCCGAAACCGACAAGCCTCATCGCCCACATCCACCCGCACGTCATCCCACGTCACGGACTGCCCCGCGCGCACGTCGCGTACCAGCGGCACCCGGCTCGCCAGCCCGATGGGCAAACCACCAACAGCAACGCTCGCCTCCGCCGGCATCAGCTTGCCCCAGACGCAAGCCCCGCCCTCGCCATCCAGCACCTCGCCCGCCCGCAAATCGCGCTTGGCCGTCGCCACCACGTCGCCACGGAAGCCGGTCGCCGCCCCCGTCGCCTCGCCGCGCAGCGCCGCAGAAAGAATGGAAACGTTGAGTTCCAGCCCGATCAGATGAAACGGCCGGTACAGCGCGGAAATGCGCCCCGACGCATCCGTCACCACCCCGTATTCCTTGAAGCAGCGCATCGTGTACGGATTGCCGGTCTCGAACACCACGTACACGCCCCAGCGCAAATCCCGCTCGACCGCGCTGCCGTCGCGATGCACGGAGGAGATCACCTCCACCTGTCCCGCGTGATGCAGCGCCCCGTCATGGTTACCCGGCCGCAGCACCCGCGCCAGATCATCGGTGCCGACCGGCGGAAACGCCAAGCCATCGGGCGGGGGCGTCAGGCCCGTGGCATTGGCAACGGCGGCCATCTCGATACCCGACTTCGTGCCGTCGAGAAAAGAATTGAACATCTGCGGGTTCATCCCGCCCTCAGCAGCCGCCTCGGGCGACAGCCCGTAATACCCCCACACCGTCTCCGGCGTGGAGGCATGGAACTCCGGCAGGTATTTCGTCCCCTTCCCCGCCGCGATGACGGAGAAACCGCAACTGCGCGCCCAATCCACCATCTCGCAGATCAGCGCCGGCTGGTCGCCATAGGCGAGGCTGTACACCACCCCCGCCCGCTCCGCCTGCCGCGCCAGCAGCGGCCCGGCCAGCACGTCCGCCTCGACGTTCACCATGACAGTGTGCTTGCCGCATTCGATCGCCCGCCGCGCATGGCCGATCCCGGCGCCCGCGTGGCCGGTCGCCTCCACCACCACCTCGACATCGCCGTCGCCGATCATCGCCGCCGCGTCATCGGTAAAGCGCGTCGCGTCGATCCGCTCCTCGGTCCAGCCGACATTGCGGCACGCCGCCCGCGCACGATCCGGCGCGAGGTCGGCGATCGCCGCCACCTCCAGCCCAGGCGTGGTCGGCACCTGGGCGAGGAACATGGAACCGAACTTCCCCGCCCCGATCAGCCCAACCCGCACGGGCCGCCCGGCTTCGAGGCGCTTCTGCAGCAGGCGATGAAGGTTCATGGCTCCGTACTCCCGGATTTCCCTCCTTTAAGCGCGCGGCCCTTGCCGGCGGAAGCCCCTCCCGCCCATGCTCCGCCGTCACCGCACGGAGACCCCAAATGCCCGACGAGGTGGAATGGCGCCGCCTGCGCGCCGACGAACTGCGCGAGCGCGCGCAACGCGACGCAATGGTGATCCTGCCGGTGGGCTCGCTCGAGCAGCACGGCCCGCATCTGCCGGTCGAGGTCGACAGCCTGCTCGGCGAGACCATCGCGATCCGTACCGCAAGCCGCATCGCCGAGCGCGGCCAGCCCGTGCTCGTTCTCCCGATGCTATGGACCGGCCTCTCCGAGCACCACATGAGCTTCGGCGGCACCATCACGCTCGACCTCGCGACCTTCAACGCGCTGATCGAGGGCGTCTGCCGCTCGGTGCTGCGCCACGGGTTCAAGCGCATCGTGCTGCTCAACGCGCATGGCGGCAACGAGAACGCGCTGCGCAACTGCACCGACGAGCTCAGCGTCACGCTCGACGCGCCGATCGTGCAGTTCACCTACTGGTACGCCGCCGCCGAGCCGATCGGCGCGATCCTGGAAACGCAGAAGGGTCTCTCCCATGCCTGCGAGGCGGAGACCTCGATGATGATGGCGCTGCGTCCCGACCTTGTCGCGCAAGACCGCATCCCGCTCGCCAAGGTCAACCGCGCCCCCGAGGTCGCCGACATCGTGGGCAGCGGCGTCTATCGCTGGCGCTCAATCGCCAGCCGCTCCGCCTCCGGCGTACTGGGCAACCCCGAAGCCGCGACCCCGGAGAAGGGCAACCGGTTGCTCGACGCGGTGACGCAGGCGCTTGCCGACAAGCTCACCAACGCGGAGCTCTGGAAGCTCGATTGGCGGTAGGCATTCGCAAGCCTGCCCCCCGCACGCGGCGGGTTCCCCGAGCGGCGCGCGGCCCCCATCATGGGAAAATCGCCCAAAGGAGCCGGGATGCTGCCAGCCAGGGACGCGTTGACGATCTGCTTCGCCCACGTCGCCTACCGCCTCGGCGACCGCTTCGCCGCACGCGGGACCGGCCTCGCCAGCTTCGAGGTCCGCACGCGCGATGAACTCGACGCCCGCATTGGCGAGGCGGACGTGCTGGTGGTCTCCGGGCTGTGGCGCAACGACCTCCTCCCCAAGGCCGGACGGCTCAAGCTCATCCAGTCGATCAGCGCCGGGGTCGACCAATACGACCGCGCCGCCCTCCAGACGCACGGCGTCCGGCTGGCCAGCGCGCAGGGCGCCAACGCCCGCGCCGTCGCCGAGCACGCGATGGCGCTCATCCTCGCCCTCACCCGCCGCCTGCCGGAGGCACGCGACAATCAGGCGAAGAAGAGCTGGCGCGGCATGATCGGCGACCTCACCCAGCGCGAGGACGAGCTCGGCGGCAAGACCCTGCTCATCGTCGGGCTGGGTCGCATTGGCGGCCGCCTCGCCCAGCTCGCCCGCGCCTTCGACCTGCACGTAATCGGCGTCCGGCGCGACCCCGCGCAGGGTCCGAACGGCGCCGACGAGATACACGCCCTCGCCGCCCTCCCCACCCTGCTGCCGCGCGCCGACATCGTGGCGTTGACCTGCCCGCTCACCCAAGAGACGGAAAACCTCATCGACGCCGCGGCACTCGGCCTGATGCAAGCCTCCGCCTTCCTGGTGAACGCCGCACGCGGCCGCTGCGTCGACGAGAGCGCGCTCGCCGCCGCGCTCGCCCGGGGCGCCATCGCCGGCGCGGCGCTGGACGTCACGCGCGACGAGCCGCTGCCCGACACCTCGCCGCTTTGGCGCCTGCCCAATGCCTTCATCACCCCCCATACCGCCGGCGAGACCCGCCGCTACGAGGACAACGTGCTGGACCTGCTGATGGACAATCTCGAACGGCTGTGGCGCGGCGAGACCACGCTCAGCAACCAGGTGGTCTGAGCATGAGCGACATCGCCCTGCCCCGCCGCGACGAGGCGCGCACCGCCTTCGCCGTGCTCTGCGCGATCAGCTTCTCGCACCTGCTCAACGACACGATCCAGTCGCTGGTGCCGGCGATCTACCCGATCCTGAAGGACTCCTTCCAGCTCAGCTTCATGCAGATCGGGCTGATCACCCTCTGCTTCCAATGCACCGCCTCGCTGCTGCAACCGCTGGTGGGGCTGTCCACCGACAAGCGGCCGATGCCCTACTCGCTCGCCGTGGGCATGGGCTTCACCCTGATCGGCCTGCTTTTGCTCTCGGTCGCCGGCAGCTTCCACTTCCTGCTGGTTGCAGCGGCGCTGATCGGCATGGGCTCGTCGGTCTTCCACCCGGAAGCCTCGCGTGTCGCCCGCATGGCCTCGGGCGGGCGCTACGGCTTCGCGCAATCCTTCTTCCAGGTCGGCGGCAACGCCGGCTCGGCGATGGGGCCGCTCCTCGCCGCCTTCATCGTGCTGCCGGGCGGGCAGTCGCGCGTCGCCTGGTTCTCCGCCGTGGCGCTGCTGGCGATCTTTGTGCTGTTCAACATCGGCCACTGGTATCGCCGCCAGGTCTCGTCATTCCGCACCAGGGCACGCAGCGTCGTCGCGGAGATCACCCTGCCGCGCCGGCGCGTCGCCGCGACCATCGTTGTGCTTCTCTTGCTGTTGTTCTCCAAGTATTTCTACATGGCCAGCCTCAACAGCTACTACACGTTCTTCCTCATCCACCGCTTCGGCGTGTCGGTGTGGAACGCGCAGATCCATCTGTTCGTGTTCATGGCCGCTGTCGCCGTGGGCACCTTCGTCGGCGGCCCGATCGGGGACCGGATCGGGCGGAAATACGTCATCTGGGTGTCGATCCTCGGCGTGCTGCCCTTCACCCTCATGCTGCCCCACGCCAATTTGTTCTGGACCGGCGTGCTCAGCGTGGTGATCGGGCTGGTGCTCGCCTCCGCCTTCTCCGCCATCCTGGTCTATGCGCAGGAACTGGTGCCCGGAAAGGTCGGCACCATCTCCGGGTTGTTCTTCGGCTTCGCCTTCGGCATGGGCGGCCTCGGCGCGGCCCTGCTAGGCGCGCTCGCCGACCGCACCAGCATCGAGACGGTGTACCAGCTCTGCGCCTTCCTGCCGGCCCTCGGCCTCCTCACGGTGTTCCTGCCCAACCTCGAACGGATGCGTCGCGCGTAGCACTCAGTCCCCGATCCTGAGACGAAAGCGTATCTTTTCACCGGTCCTCCCGACTTCGTGCCATTATGTCGGTTCCCGCGTCTGCGACCCTGAAGAGGGCACGGGCAGCGGGCGACTGACCGTGATCGGGTAGGAGCCCGGCCCGCGGCTTTTGGCGCACCGGGCAACAGCCTCCCCGACCTGACCGGCCATGCCGGTCCGAGCCGCCCGTCGAGGCATGAGGGCGGAGTCAAACTGCGGACGTTCCCATAAAACAACAAACCGTCGCGCCCGCGCGGCGGATGAGGAGGGAATCCAATGGTCAAGTCGAGTCCCATCACGCGGCGCGGAGCCCTGAAGCTCGGCGCCGCCGCGACGGCTTTGCCGCTCGTCCACATACGCAGCGGCCGCGCTGCCGGAAAGCTCTCCGTGGCGTTCTGGGACCACTGGGTGCCGAAGGGCAACGACGTGCTGCAATCCCAGGTGAACGACTGGGCGAAGCAGAACCAGGTAGACGTCACGGTCGACTTCATCACCGGCAATGGCGGGAAGCTGCAGACCACCGGCGTCGCCGAGTCGATGGCCAAGACCGGCCACGACATCTTCACCTTCGCGCAATGGGACGTGCACAACGTCGCGCAGGCCCTCGCTCCGGTCGACGATCTCATGAAGCGGATCATCGCCAAGAACGGCGCGGTCAATGAGATCGCCACCTATCTCGCGAAATCGCAGGGCCATTGGGCGGCGGTGCCGACCACCACGGGCACTCAGACGAAGCCGCCTTGCGCTCGCATCAGCTGGTTCAAGAAGAACGGCCTCGACGTGCAGGCAATGTATCCGGTCAAGCCCGAGCACACCGCCCTGCAGGACGCCTGGACCTACGACGAGCTGATGAAATACGCCGAGATCGCCAAGAAGGACGACATGACCTTCGCCCTCGGCCTCGGCGGCTTCACCAATACCGACGGGATCGACCAGGTGGGCGCCATGTTCCGGGCGTACGGCGCGGCATTGGTCGACAAGGAAGGCACCATCCAGGTCAAGTCCGATGCGATGAAGCAGTTCCTGGAATTCGCCCAGAAGATGGTGAAGTTCTACCCCGATTCAGCGCCGAGCTTCGACGATGCCTCGAACAACCGGGCACTGATCTCAGGCAAGAGCGCACTGATCTTCAACCCGCCCTCCGCCTGGGCAGTCGCCAAGCGCGACGCTCCCCAGGTCGCCGCCGATTGCTGGACCTTCTCCGCGCCGTCAGGGCCGAAGGGGCGCTTCGTGCCGGTGCTGATATTCTTCTGGGGCATCTGGTCGTTCAGCCAGAACAAGAAGCCGGCGGCGGAGCTGATCGAATATCTGCTGGAGCGCAAGCAGGCCGAGGCGCGAAGCAACGTGGTCGACGGCTACGACATCCCACCCTACGCTAACATGCTCGATTTCAAGATCTGGGAAACCGTCGAGCCGCCGCCGGGCACCGTCTACAACTACCCGATCCGCCCCTGGCACAAGGCCGAGCCGAGCCTCACCGCCTCCGAGGCGCAGCCCGATGTCGCCGTGCAAATCTACAATCGCGCGGTCCACAACAACATGCTGGCGCAGCTGAAGGGCGGCAAGTCGATCCCGGAAGTGATCGCCTGGGCGCAGAACGAGCTGGAGGGCTTCGTCCGCTAGGGTTCTCTCCTCGTCATGCCCGTGCTTGTCACGGGCATCCACGACTTGCGGTGTCGCCGGTGGAAGCCGTGGATGGCCGGCCTCCGCCGGCATGACGGAATGACAACGGCTCTAAGCCGTCTGTCGCGTCACCAGCCGCCCCGCGCGGGCGGCGGTGGCGCCTTGGCGGCTCACATACGCGGACTGACCGTTCACCCAGGTCTCGACGATGCCCTCGGCGGGTCGGGTCGGGTTCTCGTAGGTGGACGCATCGCGCACCGCGGCTGGGTCGAACAGCACTAGATCGGCGAAGGCGCCGGCGCGGATCACGCCGCGATCGGCGATGCCGAACACCTCGGCGGTGCGACCGGTCATCTTGTGGACGGCCGCTTCCAAGCTGAATAGCCCGAGGTCGCGCGCGTAATGGCCAAGCACGCGCGGGAACGTGCCCCACAGGCGCGGATGCGGGAAGGCATCGTGCGGCAGGCCATCGGAGCCGATCATCGCCAGCGGATGGCGCAGGATGCGCTGCACGTCCCGTTCGTCCATCTGATGGAACACGCCGCCCGCCGGGGTTAGCCGCTCTGCGGCCTGCTTGAGTTCGAGCCCCCACTCGCCGGCGATGTCGTCTAGCATCCGCCCGGCCATCTCGGGGTGCGGGATCGACCAAGTGATGCGCACCGGCACGTCCGCGCGCACCCGATCGGGCATGAGCACGGTGGAGCCGGCGGGATAGGGATAGACGTCGAAATCGACACGCTGGTTGCGCGCGCCGGCCTCGATGGCGGGCAGCGTCTCGGCGGAGCGGCCGAAATTCTCTGGCATCGAGCATTTGTGGTGGCTGATGACCACCGGCACGCCGGCCGCGCGACCGATGCTCAGCGTCTCCTCGATCGAGGCCAACACTTCGCTCGCCTCGTCGCGCATATGGGTGACATAGACGCCTCCCGCCGCGCGCAGCGCCTCGGCCACCGCGATCACCTCGTCGGTCGGCGCCATCATGTTCGGCGGGTAATAGAGCCCGGTGGAAAACCCCGACGCGCCTTGCGACAATGCCTCGGCCAGCCGCGCCCGCATCTGCGCCGCTTCCTTGTCCGTGGCGGCGCGCTGCGTATCGCCGCCCATTGCCTCGACCCGCAGCGACATATGGCCGATCAACGCATAGGTGTTCACCGGCGCCGGATCGCGCGCCAAGCGCTCGGCGTATTCCGCGAAGCTGCCGAACGTCCAAAAACTCTCGTCGCCCAGCAGGTCGAGCGGCGGCGGCGGACGCTTCTGCATCCGTACCGGCGACAGGCTGACCCCGCAATTCCCCACCACCACCGTGGTGACACCCTGCGACATCTTGCACAGCATACATTCGGGACCGCACAGCACGGCGCGATCATCGTGCGTGTGCGCGTCGATGAAGCCGGGTGCGAGCGCGAGGCCGGTCGCGACGATTTCCCGCCGCGCGCTTGCTGAGCGGAGATCGCCGACCGCGACGATGCGGTCGTCGGTGACGCCAACATCGGCTCGGGAGCGTGACGCGCCGGTGCCGTCGAACACGGTCGCGTCGCGGATGATGAGATCGCAGCGGAGGGTCATGTGATTCTGCCCGTCATTCGGCTGCCGGATTCCCGGCCGCGTCCTCGGCTTTACCTGCCGAGAGTAGGTCACTGACATACAGCAACTCGACCCCGATCACGCGACCCTGCGCGTCGTAGTCCAGCACCACGCCGGGAGCCACTTCCTCGCTCTCAGCATAGCTCACCCCGTCTGGCGCGAACCGCACGGAGATGGCGTCGGCGTCGGCGTCATAGCTCGCTTTGGTGGTCGTCATAACCGCTAATGCACGAACAGCTTCAGCAGGACCGCCACGGTGAGCGCGAGATTGAAGCCGGTCATCCAGCGCAAATTGCGGACCTCGCCGCGTACTCCGGCCATCTCGATCTTGACCCCGGCGAGTTCAGACTTGATCTCGCCAAATCGAGCGTCGTACGCCGCGATCGCCTCGGCGGCGCGCCGGGCTTTCTCGTCACTGACGCCTTGGGCGTCGCGCAGCGCGTCATAGACTTCGGCAATCATCGTTGTCATGACGGGGACTATACAGGTTTCCTGGCTGTCTAGCGAATGATACGAGCGCTGGCTGCCGGCCCGTACGCGGCACGCGCCTTGTCGGCCGACACCAGCCCATCCCGCACATCCCGCGCCACCCTCGCCGGATCGCGCTCGGCCGGGTCGCCCATTCCTCCGCCGCCCGCCATCTCCAGGATCAGCCGGTCGCCGTCGGGAATGATCTGGAACCCCTTCGGCCGCAGCACCTTCCCCGATTTCAGCGCGACCCGCCCAGCCGCACCATCGCCCCCGCCATCCCGGCCCTTCGGCGGGTGCAGCACCCGGTCGAACGTGGCGTTCACCGCGAACTCAAGGTCGCCCTTGGTGCCGACCTCCATCACCTGCCCGCAACCGCCGCGCGTCCGGCCCGCGCCGCCGCTGTCCGGGCGCAGCTCCTTCCGCCAGAACACGACGGGCGAAACATTCTCCGTGGCCTCCACCGGCATCGTCCGCACGCCGGAGGGGAATGCCGTCGCATCCAGCCCATCGAGCGTCGCGCGCGCGCCGGTGCCGCCGGAGTTGAAGGTGATGATCTCGAAATCCGCCACCACCGGCCGGTTGCCGCGCGCCTGGCCCGACACTTGCGCGCCCCCGCGCAAGGGCGGGTTCCACAGGCACGCCGAGCCCTCGGCGGCGACGCGCTCCGGCACCGCCTGATGCAGGCAACCCATCATCAGATCGGGCAGCAGATGGCCGATGACATGGCGCACCGACACCGGATAGGGACGCGGCGCGTTGAGGATGCAGCCCTCCGGTATTTTCATGTGGAAGGGCGCGAGGCTCGCCCAGTTGTTCGGCACCTCGGGCGCCACCACCACCTTGATGCCGAAGCAGGAATAGGCGCGCGTATAGGCCGGCGGCACGTTGATGCCGCGCGGCGCGAGCCCCGAGGTTCCGGCATAGTCCACCTCGATTGCATCCTCCGAAACCGTCATCGCCGCGTGCAGCGTGATCGGCTCGTCGTAGCCGTCGGAGCCGATCTCGGCGCGATAAACCCCCTGCGGCAGCTTGGCGATCTCGACGAGCGTGGCGCGGCGCGAGCTCTCGAAGATGAACTCGGCAAGCGGATCGAGGCTATCCATGCCGAACTCGCCCATCATCTCCGCCAGGCGCTTGGCCCCGGCGTCGTTGCAGGCGCACAGCGAATACACGTCGCCCTCGAGCTCCACCGGCAACCGCGACCCGGCACGGATGAAATCGAAGAATGTCTCGTTCGCCCGCCCCGCGTCGAAGCACTTGACGATGGGGATATACAGCCCCTCCTCGAACACCGACCGGCCCTCCGGCCCCATGCCGAGCCCACCCACGTCGATCACGTGCGCCGTATTGGCGAACAGCCCGACGACCTTCCCCGCATGGAACGCCGGCGTCACCACCGTCAGATCGTGCAGATGTCCGGTGCCGAGCCACGGATCGTTGGTGATGTAATGATCGCCCGGCCGCATCGTCGCCACCGGGAATTTCGCCATGAAATGCCCGACGCTCTCGGCCATCGAGTTGACGTGGCCGGGCGTGCCGGTGACGGCCTGCGCCATCATGCGGCCGGAGAGGTCGAAGATGCCGGCGGAGAGGTCGCCCGCCTCGCGCACCGTGGTACTGAAGGCGGTACGGATCATGGTCTGCGCCTGCTCCTCCACCACCGCGATCAGCCGGTTCCACATGATCTGCCGCTGGATTTGCGCCAGCGCGCCGCTTTCCTTCGACATCACGCGGTTTCCCGTTCCATCTCGATATACCCGAACGCATCGATGGCCGCCTGCCAGCCGGGGCCGACCAGGGTGGAAGTCTCATCCTCGGCGATGATCGCCGGACCGGCGATCCGAGCGCCCGGTGCCAACGAGGCGCGATCGTGGACCGGCCACGAGCCCACCTCCCCCGTCATGGTATCGCGCACCAGCTGCGCCCGCGCCGAGCCGCCCGCTCCGCCCGAGCGCAGCTGCGCCGTCGGTTCCGTCGGTTCCGGCACTGTCGCGACCAGCACGGAGTAACTCATGATCTCGACGTCCGAACCGGGCACCGGGCGGTCGTAGAAGCGCGTGTAGGCGGTGTCGTAGGCGGCGCGGATCGTCGCCACGTCGGCCTCGCCCAGTTCCCGCGCTGGCAGCTCAACCGGAATTTCGTGCCCCTGCCCCACGTAGCGCATATACGCCGTGCGGGTCTCCGTGATCGCGGCACCAGAGCCCGCTTCCGCGACCACTGCCTTCGCCTCGCGCGCCATGTCGGCCAGCAGCGCGTTCACCGCCGCCACGTCGAAACTGGAAAACCGCTGGTACAGGCTGCGCACCACCTCGTAGCCCACCGGCGCCCGCAGGAAGCCGATCGCGCTGCCGACGCCCGCCCCGGACGGGACCAGGACGCGCGAAATGCCGATCTTCTCCGCCACCCGACAGGCATGAACCGGGCCGCCGCCGCCGAACGCGATCAAGGTACGCCCGTCCTGCGAGGCACCCGATTCGATCGCGTGAACGCGCGCCGCGTTGGCCATGTTCTCGTCCACCATCTCGACCACGCCGAGCGCCGCCATCGCCGCGTCGAGACCAAGCGAGCCGCCGACCTCCGCCGCCATCGCGCGCCGCGCGGCCTCCTCGTCGAGCTGCATCGTGCCGCCGGCGAACCGTGCCGGATCGTAGCGCCCGAGCAGCAAATTGGCGTCCGTCACCGCAGGCCGCCCGCCGCCGCGCCCGTAACAGGCGGGGCCGGGATCGGCGCCGGCGCTCTCGGGACCGACCGCGATACGTCCCATCGCGTCGACATGCGCGATCGAGCCGCCGCCCGCGCCGATCTCCACCATCTCGATCACCGGGATGCGCAGCGGCAGGCCGGAACCCTTCTTGAACCGCCCGACGCGCGCCACCTCGAAATTGCGCGCAGTCTGCGGCCGGTAGCCGTCGATCAGGCAAATCTTCGCCGTCGTGCCGCCCATATCGAACGACAGCACGCGCTCCAACCCGCATTGCCGTGCGATATCGGCCGAGAAGATCGCCCCGCCCGCCGGGCCGGATTCCACCAGCCGGATGGGAAAGCGGCACGCCGTCTCGATGGTCGTGAGCCCGCCCCCCGACAGCATCAGGAAGATCGGCGCACTCACGCCGAGCTCGCGCAGCCCCGTCTCCAGCAGGCGCAAATAGCGCGCCATCAGCGGCTGCACATAGGCATTGGCCGCCGTGGTGGAAAAACGCTCCCATTCGCGCATCTCGGGCGACACGTCGCTCGACAGCGACACCGGAATATCGGGCAGCGCCGGGCTGAGAATGTCGCGCACCCGCCGCTCATGCGCGGGATTGACGAAGGCGTGCAGCAGGCCGATGGCGACGCTCTCCACGCCCTCGCCCCGCAGCACCGGCACGAGCGCGCGCACCGCCTCCTCGTCGAGCGGCAGCAGCACCTTGCCCTCGTTGTCCAGCCGCTCCGGCACCGGCAGTCGGAGATGGCGCGGCACCAGCGGCTCGGGCAGCACGATGTTGAGGTCGTACTGGTCGTAGCGGCTCTCGTTGCCCATCGCCAGCACGTCGCGAAAGCCCTGCGTGGTGACGAGCGCGGTGCGGGCGCCCTTGCGCTCGATGATCGCGTTGGTTGCGAGGGTGGTGCCGTGGATCACCATGCCGACTTCCGCCGCCCCAAGCCCGGCGGTCTGCAGCACGGCTCGCACGCCTTCGATCACGCCCTGCTCGGGTGCGGCTTGCGTGGTGAGCACCTTGAGCGTCGTTCGTCCAGCGGCGTGCTCGAGCGCGAGATCGGTGAAGGTGCCGCCGATATCCACGGCAAGGCGGGCCGGCTTCATTGCGGATTTGGCCTCCGGTCAATGGTCAGGTCAGTCAAGCCCGCGCGGCGTCGACCCGCAAGGCAGCGCGTGATCATCGCGGTTGCGACGGTCTCGTGCTATGATTGAGCCACGCACGGAACCGCGCCTTGCGCGCGAGCTTATCCAGCTGGCCCTTGGACAGGGGAAGGGAGGCACGTGTTCACCGCCATTCGGAAATACCGGGTCAGGAGCGGCACCGTGCCGGAGCTGGCCCGTCGCGTTCGCGAGGGGTTCCTGCCCGGATTGCGCCAGGCCGAGGGGTTCCGCGGCTACTACCTGCTCGATGCCGGGCCCGACCTCCTCGTCACCATCAGCATGTTCGAGAACCGCGACCAGGCGCTGCTGTCGAACGAGTCCGCCGCCAACTGGGTGCGCCACAACGTGCTCGAATACACCAAGGGCGTCCCGGAGGTGATGGCCGGCGACGCGGTGATCGCCGAGGCAGGCTGACAGCCGAGCGGCGGCAAGGGGCTGGCTCGTCTAGAAGATATCGCCCAGCAGCGTCCTGCGCTTGGGCTGCACGATCGGCGTGTCGCCGGTCTCGACACTGTGGCCGAGGGCCGCGTTCTCCCGCAGGCGCTGGGCCTCCTTGGTGGGATCGACCACGGTGCCGGGGGGTGGCGGCTTCTGCCAGAACATCAACTTCTCGGTGAAGGTCTGGCGGGGCTTGTCGAGCGCACTCTCGGCGTTGACCTCGCTGCGGATGTCCGGCGGGGCCGGCGGGCCAGCGGCTTGCACGATCGCCTGCTGCCCCGGGCTGGTCTCTCCAGTCCCCGTCGCCAGGGCAGTCGCCGGCACCAGCGCCTCCTCGGCCTTGCGGCGTTCGGACTGCTCTTGCGGGCGCGGCGCTCCGGGGTCGGGCGGCGGGAGGGAGAACTGGCTGGGCATCGCCAGCGGCGCACGCGTGGTGACGGTGAACTCGTTCGGCGCGTCGCGGGTAAGGCCCAGCGTGTTGGTCAATTCCCGCCCGCTGCAGCCGGCCAGGCACGGCACGGCCAGGACGCAAAGCAGCCCGACCAGGCGACGAATACTCGACGAACCCATCGAGACTCCTAGAAGATGCGATCGAACCAGGACCGGTCCTCCCGCTGTATCATCGGCTGTCCGCCAGCCTGCCCGCGCTGCCCGGCTTGGCCGAACAGCAACTGATCGGAGAGACCGGGATCGGCCCGGCCGATCTGCGCATCCTGATCCACCCTCGCGCGGATATCGCCGGGCGCGCTCGGGCCGGACGCATCGAGCAGTGCCTCCTCGCCCGCGCTTGGCGGCGCGGCGGCAGTGCCACCCTGGGCGGCCGATGCCGCGCGAGCCTCCTGGGCTGCCTGGGTGCCCGGCGCTGGGCCGGTCTCGCCTCGAGCCATGCTTCGATTGGTTAGAATCGGCGGCTGCGAGAGCGGCGGCGGGGTCATCACGTGGGTCTGACCCTGCGCGTCGCGCCGCATGCCGAACTGCCTGGTGCCGTAATCCGCGCAGCCCGCGAGCAACAGCGGACAGGCGAGCAGCATGGACAGGCCGGCCGCGACTCTAGTGGTTCTCCGCATGGGGCGCTTCCTTAGCCGCAGGGTCGGGCACCCGCAAGCGACTCCTGGTGGCACGCCGCGGCCACAATCCGTCGAGCACCAGCGCAGCCACGCCGCAGACGATGGCGGCGTCGGCGATATTGAACACGTACCATGACCACTCCCCGACATGGGCGTGGATGAAATCGACCACCGCGCCGTAACGCAGCCGGTCGATCACGTTGCCGACCGCGCCGCCCGCGATTGCGCCGAGCGCCACCGCGACCAGCGCCGACTCGGCGCGGTGCAGCCACACCGCGATCGCCACCACCACGGCAAGCGCCAGCGCCGCCAGGGCAAGATGGCTCCAGGCGCCGAACCCGTTGAGCAACCCGAAGGTGACACCGCGATTCCACACCATCGTCAGGTCGAGAACCGGCAGGAGAGGCACCTGCCGGATGTCGGCGAGATGCAGCACGTAGAGAATCCAATATTTGCTCGCCTGGTCGACCGCGAGCACGAACAGCGCCGTGACGACGCCGAGCCCGGTATGCCCACCGCCCCTCATGCCGCCGCCCGGCACACGAGCCCGGACTCCACCGCATCGGCGCAGCGGAGGCAGAGCGCAGGGTGGCGCGCGTCGGAACCGACCTCGGGAAGCACGCGCCAGCAGCGGACGCATTTAGCGCCGTCCTCGATCCGCCGGGCCGCCGCCCCCTCACCCCCGGCCAATTCCACGCGGGACGCAATGAGCACTTCCGCCCATTCCTCGGCCGATAGCAGCGTGTCCTCTCCCGGCTCGAAGAACAGCGTTACCTCCGCTTCCAACGATGACCCGATCTCCTTCTGCTGGCGCATCTCCTCGAGCTTCACCGTGGCCGCGCGACGGCGCTCGCGGATCGCCGCCCAACGGTCGCCGAGGGCCGTATCCGCCCAGGAGGCGGGCAGCTCGGGATAGAGCTGCAAATGCACGCTGCCCTCGTCGCCGAACCGCGCTCCCCAGGCCTCCTCGGCGGTGAAGCACAGCACGGGCGCCAGCCAGATGGTCAGGCAACGGTGCAGATGGTCGAGCACCGTCCGCGCGGCACGGCGGCGCAGGCTGTCGGGGCGGTCGCAATAGATTGCGTCCTTGCGGACGTCGAAATAGAACGCCGAAAGATCGGTGGCGCAGAAGGCGTGCAGCGCCGGATACACGCCGGTCCAGGCATAGCTCTCGGTCGCCGCGCGGATTTGCGCGTCGAGCTCGGTCAGCCGGTGCAGCACCCAGCGTTCGAGCTCCGGCATCTCCGCCTCGGGCACGCGCTCGGCCTCGGTGAAGCCGGCGAGGCTGCCGAGCAGCCAGCGCAGCGTGTTGCGCAAGCGGCGATAAAGCTCGCTTTGCTGCTTCAGGATCTCCGGGCCGATCCGCATGTCCTCGGTGGTGTCGGAGTTCATCACCCAGAGCCGCAGGATATCCGCGCCGTACTTGCCCGCGACCTCCTCCGGTGCCGTGACGTTGCCGAGCGATTTCGACATCTTGCGGCCCTGCTCGTCATTGACGAAGCCGTGCGTCAGCACCGCCTTGAACGGCGCGACGCCACGGGTGCCGATCGATTCGAGCAGCGAGGACTGGAACCAGCCGCGATGCTGGTCCGAGCCTTCGAGATAGAGGTCCGCCGGCCAGGGCAGGCCGCGCGCCTCCAGCACGAAGGCATGGGTGCAGCCTGATTCGAACCACACGTCGACGATGTCGCGGACCTGCTCGTAATCGTCCGGATCACGGCCCTCGCCCAGGAAGCGCGAAGGCGGCGAGGCGTACCAGGCGTCGGCGCCCTCGGTCCTGAACGCCTCGACGATGCGCTCCACGACCGCCGGATCGCGCAGCGGCTCGCCGGTGCGCTTCTCGACGAACACCGCGATCGGCACGCCCCAGGCGCGCTGGCGGCTGACGCACCAATCGGGGCGGCTCGCCACCATGCTGCCGATGCGGTTGCGCCCCTGGTCGGGCACGAAGGTCGTCGCGTCGATCGCCGCCAGCGCCTTTTCGCGGATGCGCTCCGGCCCGTCGAGGCGGATGAACCATTGCGGCGTGGCGCGGAAGATCAGCGGCGCCTTGCTGCGCCAGGAATGCGGGTAGGAATGCACGATTTTCCCGCGCGCCAGCAGCGCCCCCGCCTCGACCAGCGCGGCGCACACCGGGTCGGCCGCCTTGTAGACATGCACCCCCGCGAACAGCGGCACCCAGGCGTTGAACGTGCCCTCATCGCCCACCGTCTCCGCCACCTCGAGGCCGTGTTCGCGGCCCAGGGCGAAATCCTCCTCGCCGTGCCCCGGCGCGATGTGGACAAAGCCGGTGCCCTGCTCGGTGGTGACGAAATCCGCGAGCAGGACCGGCGTATCCTGGTCATACCCCCGGCCGCGCAGCGGATGCGCGCAGACCGTGCCGGCCAGCTCGGCGCCCTTGAAGACATGCACGACGTGGTGCGTGGCGATCCCGGTGGTCGCGATCACCTCGGGCAGCAGCGGTAACGCGACGAGCAGCCGCTCGCCCTGTCGGGCCAGCGAGCCCTCGGCCACGCCGTCGACCCGCACCAGCGCATAGTCGAACTCCTCGCCCGCCGCGACGGCGCGGTTGCCGGGGATGGTCCAGGGCGTCGTGGTCCAGATCACCACCGAGGCGCCGATCAGCTCCGCGCGGGGCGACCGTACGACGGGGAAGCGCACCCAGATCGTCGTGCTGGTGTGGTCGTGGTATTCGATCTCCGCCTCGGCCAGCGCGGTCTTCTCCACCGGGCTCCACATCACCGGGCGCAGGCCGCGATAGAGCGCGCCGTTGAGCAGGAACTTGCCGATCTCCCCGGCGATCGCCGCCTCGGAGGGAAAATCCATCGTGGCGTAGCGGTTGGCCCAGTCGCCCTCGACGCCGAGGCGGCGGAACTCGCTTCGCTGAACCCCGAGCCAGTGCTCGGCATAGGCGCGGCACTCGGCGCGGAAATCGAGCACCGGCACCTCGTCCTTGGCCGTGTTGCGCCCCGCCGCGCGATGGTCCTCCTCGACCTTCCACTCGATCGGCAGGCCGTGGCAGTCCCAGCCGGGAATGTAGTCGGCGTCGAAGCCCGCCATCTGCCGGCTGCGGTTGATCACGTCCTTGAGGATCTTGTTGAGCGCCGTGCCGATATGCAGGTTGCCGTTGGCGTAGGGCGGCCCGTCATGCAGGATGAATTTCGGCCGCCCAGCGGACGTCTCGCGCAGCTTCGCCCATAGTCCCATCTTCTCCCAGCGGGCGAGAATCTGCGGCTCCTTCTTGGGCAGCTCGCCGCGCATGGGAAACGAGGTCGCGGGCAGGAACACCGTGTCGCGGTAATCCCTCGCCTTGGTATTCACCGGGGCAGAATCGGTCATGTGGCAATCTCCGCGGCAGTCCGCCGCGCTGGTCAAGGGGCGCGCATAAACTCCCGGCCGCTAGGCGGCCGGGACGGTAATTCGCGCTGCCCTATACACCGATGCCATGCCGTGGACTATGTGGATGGCGGTATCTCAAGGTCAAGCAATCGCCGTGCCTCGGCCGCGTCCCGGGCGATCTGCGCCTTCAGCGCGTCGAGGCCGGAGAAGCGGACCTCGGGGCGGATGTAGGCGTGCAGCGCCACGGTCAGCTCCTGGCCGTAGAGGTCGTCGTCGAAATCGAACAGATTGACCTCTAGCCGGCTCTCCGGCCCTTCGTTGACCGTCGGCCGGCGGCCGATATTCGCCGCCCCGCGATAGACGCTGCCGTCGGGCAACCGCACCGTCACGGCGTAGACACCGCGCGCCGGCTCCAGATGCCGGCCGAGCGCGATATTGGCCGTGGGGAAGCCGATGGTGCGCCCCCGCTTGTCGCCATGCGCCACCACGCCGCGAATCGCCCAGGGCCGGCCGAGCTCGGCGGTGGCGCGCTCCGGATAGCCGTCCTGCAGGGCGCGGCGGATGCGAGTCGAGGAGAGCGGGCCCTCGCCGTCGGTCAGCGGCGGCACCAGCGTCAATCCCATGCCGAACTGCTCAGCCCGCGCCGCCAGCAGGGCGGTGTCGCCGCCGCGTCGGTGGCCGAATGCGAAGTCGGTGCCGCAGGAGAGGTGCTTGGCGCCGACGCCCTCATGCAGCACCTTGGCGACGAAATCCTCCGCCGACATCTGGCTGAACGCCTCGTCGAACGGCAGCTCGTAGAGCAGGGTCACGCCCTCCGCGGCCAGTGCATCGGCCCGTTCGGCGGGCAGCATCAGGCGGAAGGGCGGGTCGTCGGGGCGGAACAGCTCGCGCGGGTGCGGCTCGAAGGTCAGGACCGCCAGCTTGGCTCCGGGGCGGGCGGCGTGGGCGGCGCGCAGCAGCTTGACGTGGCCGAGATGCACCCCGTCGAAATTGCCCAGCGCCACGGTCGCCCCACGCGCCTCTGGCGGCAGGCCGCGCCAGTCGCGATAGGTTGTTAGGGAGGACGCGGCGCCGCGCCGTCGGGTCTCGCTGTTGGACAAGCCTGCCCCTCGCGTGCAAACAACTCGTCTCCCCAGATCGCATGGATGCACCGATGCCGCAAACCGAGGTGGGACGCTCCGAGGATTTGCTCGCCGAACTGGCCGATTGGGTAAAGCTCGAAACCCCCACCACCGACCCGGCCTCGGTCAACCGGCTGATGGACGTGGCCGAAGGCGAGCTTGCCCGCGCCGGCGCGACGCTGACCCGCATCCCTGGACGCAACGGCTTCGGCGACAACCTGCTCGCCCGCACGCCCGGCGAGGGCAAGCCCGTTCTGGTAGCCGGCCACCTCGACACGGTGTGGTCGCTCGGCACCATCGACACCATGCCCTACCGGGTGGACGGCGCGCGGGCGCACGGGCCGGGCATTTTCGACATGAAGGCGGGGAGTTTCATCGCCTTTCACGCGGTGCGCAGCATCCTGCGCCAGAAGGTGCCGACCAAGCGGCCGATCGTGCTCCTGCTGACCCCGGACGAGGAGGTCGGCAGCCCGACCTCGCGCGACGTGATCGAGCGCGAGGCGGCGCAGGCGGCCTATGTGCTGATCCCCGAGCCCGCCGGCGCCGGCGGAGCGGCGGTGACAGGGCGCAAGGGGGTCGGGCGGTTCGTCCTGCGGGTGGCCGGCATCGGCGCCCATGCCGGGACCAGCTTCCACGACGGCGCCTCGGCGGTGGTCGAGCTCGCCCAACAGATCACCGCCATTCACGCGATGGTCGACAGCAAGCAGGGGATCACACTCAACGTGGCCCCGATCTGGGGCGGCACGCGGCCCAACGTGATCGCACCAGAGGCAGGGTGCGAGATCGACCTCCGGGTCAACACGGCCGAGGACGGCGCGCGCATGGAACGGGCGCTGCTTGGCCTTTCGGCCGTAACGTCGGGTTGCAAGGTGACGGTCGAGGGCGGCATGAACCGCCCGCCCTTCACCGAGACGCCGGGCATCACCGCGCTCTACGACCGCGCCCGCGCGATCGCCGCCGGGGTCGGGCTCGAGATGCCGAAGCAGACGCGCGGCGGCGGCTCCGACGGCAATTTCACCGCCGCCCTCGGTGTGCCCACGCTCGACGGCCTGGGTTGCCTCGGCTCGGGCGCCCATGCCAGCCATGAGCACATTCTCTGGAAACACCTCGCCCCGCGCGCCGCGCTGATGGCGGGGTTGTTGGAGGCGTTGGACTGACCAGCCTGTCACTCGCGGCATCACCCCTCCCCCCAACCCCCTCCCACAAGGGGAGGGGGAGCAGGAAAGCCCCCTCCCCTTGTGGGAGGGGGTTGGGGGAGGGGTCTGCCGCAGGGATCGCCCGCTAACCCATGCTGTTCAACTCCCAAGTCTTCATCCTGCTGTTCCTGCCGGTCGTGCTCGCCGGCTACTACGCGCTGGCGGGAAGCCGCACGTGGCGGCAGGCCTGGGTGGTGCTGGCGTCGCTCGGCTTCTACGGCTGGTGGGATGTGCGCTTCGTCCCGCTGCTCGCCGGACTCACCGTCGCCAACTGGCTGATCGTCCGCTGGTTCGCCCGTGTGCGCGCACCGTGGATTCCGGTGCTCGGCGTGGTGCTCAATCTCGCGACGCTCGGCGTGTTCAAATACGCCGATTTCTTTCGCGGCACCGTCTACGGCGTGCTGGGCGACGACTGGCAGCCGTGGAGCCTGATCCTGCCGCTCGGGATCAGCTTCTTCGTGTTCCAGAAGATCTCCTATCTGATCGATCTCAAGCGCGGCGACCGGCACATCTACGGCTTCCTCGATTTCTGCATGTTCGTGATGTTCTTCCCGCAGCTCATCGCCGGGCCGCTGGTGCGTCACAACGAGATCATCGACCAGTTCCGCCTCGACCCGCGCCGGCCCGCGATGTGGGAGAATCTGTCGCGCGGCTTCTTCCTGTTCCTCATCGGCGTGGCGAAGAAGGTGGCGATCGCCGACACGGTGGCGCACATCGCAGACCCGCTGTTCCAGAAAGCAGCCACCGGGGTGCTCAGCGCGGCGGAGGCCTGGGTCGCGACCGGCGCCTACACGCTGCAAATCTATTTCGACTTCTCCGGCTATTCCGACATGGCAATCGGGCTGGCGCTGATGTTCGGCCTCTGTTTGCCGCTGAACTTCAATGCGCCCTACCGCTCGCTGTCGGTGCGCGATTTCTGGCGGCGCTGGCACATGACCCTGTCGCGCTTCCTGCGCGACTACCTCTACATCCCGCTCGGCGGCAACCGCTGCGGCCCCGTGCGCCAGGCGTTCAACGTGGTCGCCACGATGCTGCTCGGCGGCCTTTGGCACGGCGCCAACTGGACGTTCGTTGCCTGGGGCGGATTGCACGGTGCCGCGCTGGCGGTGAACCATGTGTGGTCCGGCCGAGGCTTCCGCCTGCCGCGCCCACTGGCCTGGCTTCTCACCTTGCTATTCGTGATGGCGTGCTGGGTGCTGTTCCGCGCCGAGAGTTTTACGACCGCCGGCCGCGTGCTCGCTTCGATGGCCGGCGCGCATGGAATCGGTTCGATCGACCTCAACCGCGAGAAGGTCGTGGCACTGGTCGCGGGCACGGCGGTCGCGCTGCTCGGGCCGACCAGCCAGGAAGCGGCCCTGTCCCGACTCTCGCCACGCGCCTGGGTCGCGGTTCCCGCCGGGGTCGCGATCGTCTATCTGCTCCTGCTCACAGGCGGCCGACTGCCGAATGTCTTCATCTACTTCCAGTTCTGATCCGACCTCCGACCGCGCCGCGTGGCGCCGGTTCTTCCGGCTGTTCGCCGGCACGGCCGCCGTTGTCGCGGCGTTCGTCTATCTGTTCGTCGCCACCGTCGATCCATTCGACAACCTGCCGCTCTCGCCGCCTTTCGACCGCGCGCCGATCGCCACCAACGCCCGCTACTCGTTCCCGGCGCTGGCCCGCTCGGACAAGTTCGACAGCGCGATCTTCGGCTCTTCCACGAGCCGGCTGCTGCGCCCGGCGATGCTGAACCCCGAGTTCGACGCCCGCTTCGCCAATCTCGCGATGAACGCCGCAACGGCCTACGAGCAGTCGCAGATGCTGAAGGTGTTCCTCAGCGCCCACCCCGCGCCGAAAGCGGTGATGATCGGGCTCGACGACATCTGGTGCCTGACGCGCACCCCAGTCCGCTACACGCCTCGCCCGTTCCCCGAATGGATGTACGGCGAGAACCGCTGGGCGGGTTACACGCATCTACTCAACCTCTACGCGGTGGAGCAGTCGGGCATCCAGTTCGCGACCCTGCTCGGGCTCAAGCCGGAGGTGTACGGGCGAGACGGCTACACGAGCTTCGTGCCGGACGACAGCGAGTACGATCCGGTGCGCGTCAAGATGCACCTCGACGAAGCCGCGCGGGCGATGCCGAAGGACACCGCGCCGGTCTCTGCCGCCGGCCTGCCCTACCCGGCAATCGACCTGCTGCGCGAGGATCTCGCGGCAATCCCCGGCCCCACCACCAAGATCGTGTTCTTCACGCCGCTCAACCATGTGCTGCAACCGGTCGCAGGCAAGCTTCTTGCCGAATGGAACGAGTGCAAGCAGCGGGTGACATCGCTCGCCGCGCGGACGCCGAATACGCTGGTCGTGGATTTCATGATCCCGAGCCCGATCACCAGCGACGACAACAACTACTGGGACTCGGCGCATTACCGCATCGCCATCGCCGACCGGCTGTCGCGCGATCTGGCGGCCGCGGCGAAAGGCCGGGCATCGCCGGATGGCGACTATCGATTGCTTACCCCGACGATCGCGGCGCGCTGAGCCATTCGGTTAGCAGCGCCTCGATCTCCGCCGGCCGCTCCCACGCGAGCGTCACGCCGACCACCGCGAATTTCTCCCGCCCTGCCGCCGGGATGCGAACCGCGTCCTTGGCGGTGGTGACCGGCAGCGCATCGAGCCGAGCCGCCTCGGCGATCAGCCCGGCAAGCTCCGCGTCACTGTAGGGGTGATGATCGGGAAACGGTCGCCGGCCGACCACGATGCCGCCGGTCGCCTCAACGGTGGCGAAGAATTTCTCCGGCCGGCCAATGCCAGCAAAGGCCAGCACGCGCCGTCCAGTAAGGAGGGCGGCATCCGGAGCGGGCACGAGACGCGCACGCAGCACCGGAAGGGATGGCGGCAGGGCGCGGGCGGCGCCGGCATCGTCCGCGCCGATCAGCACCGCGGCCCGGCAGCGCGCCGCCCCAACCGCAACCGGCTCGCGCAGCGGCCCGGCTGGCAGCACACGCCCGTTGCCGAAACCGTAGCCGCCGTCGACGACGAGAAGAGAAAAGTCCTTGTGCAAGGAGGCGTTCTGCAGCCCGTCATCCATCACCAGCGCCTCGGCGCCGGAGGCGATCGCCGCGCGGGCGCTGGCGGCGCGATCGGCGCCGATCCAGGTTGGGGCGGCCTCGGCGAGCAGCAGAGCCTCGTCCCCCACCTCGGCCGCCGCGTCGCCCGCTTGCACCCGGCGCACGCCGCGCGCCTGACCGCCATAGCCGCGCAGCAGGCAATGCACGCGCACTCCGCGCGCGGCGATCCGGGTAGCGAGGTCGAGCGCCAACGTGGTTTTTCCCGCCCCGCCGACACTCACGTTGCCGCAGCAGATCACCGGCACGGGCGCGCGCCAGCCCGGTCGCGCGACGCGGCGCGCGGTGATCGCTGCGATCGCCGACGCGGCGGGCTGGAGAAGACGCGGCAGGAGCCCGTCGCGCGCCCAGAACTCCGGCGCCCGCCTCACCTCACGCGACCGCCGGCCGCGCTCCGGCCGACATCAGATCGAGCAGCGTCGCGGCCGTGCGCGCGGGCAGGTCGGCATAGCGCGCCGCCGCCGCCATCCCGGCGCGGCCGGCCGCCTCGCGGGCATCAGGGTCGCGCAGCATGTCCGACACCCACGCCGCCAGCGCTGCTGCGTCCGGCACGTGCGCGACAGCGCCCGCTCCCTCCAGCACCTGGAGAATGTCGACGAAATTGCCCGTGTGCGGCCCGACCGCGATGGCGCAACCAAGCCGCGCCGCCTCCAGTGGATTCTGCCCCCCGCCGGGCGCCAGCAGGCTACGGCCGATGAAGGCGATGCGGCTCAGACGGTAGAGCAGGCCGAGTTCGCCCAGGGTGTCCGCGAGCCAGATGCCGCCTCGGGGCGGGTCCTGGCCGGCGGAGCGCTGGCTTAGCGACCCCTCCCCCCAACCCCCTCCCACAAGGGGAGGGGGCTTTCTGTTCCCCCGCCCCTTGTGGGAGGGGGTTGGGGGAGGGGAACTCTCGCCCGCTGAGGAAAAAAACTGCCTGGCCTCGTCGGCCACCTGTCCCCCGCGGTCAGGATGTCGGGGGGCGATGATGGTCAGCAGTCCGGGGTGTGCCGCGGCCAGAGCGCGATGGACGCCAAGGACGATTGCCTCCTCCCCGGGATGCGTGCTGGCGGCGAGCCACACGGGACGCCCGCGCAGCATCTCGCGCAGCCGCTCCAGCTCCGCTGAATCGCACGGCAAGGGCGGGGCGGCGAATTTCAGATTGCCCGGTACCGAGACGGCGCGCGCCCCGAGCGCCCGCAGCCGCGCCGCGTCCGCCTCGGATTGCGCCTCGATCCGCGCGAAACCACCCAACAATTCGCGGGCCGGACCGCGCACCCGCCGCCAGCGCGCGAAGCTGCGCTCCGACAGGCGTGCGTTCAGCAGCATCACCGGCACCCCTCGCGCGCGGCAAGCCGCCACGAAATTGGGCCACAACTCGCTCTCCACGAATGCCGCCGCATCCGGCCGCCAATGGTCGAGGAACCGCGCGACCCAGCGCGGCACGTCGAGCGGCGCGAAACGGTGCAGCACGCGCCGCTCCAGCCCAAGCTCGGGTAGCCGTTGCGCGAGCAGACGGGCGGAGGTCAGCGTCCCGGTGGTCAGCAGCACGCTAGCGTCCGGCGCCTGTTCGGCCAGCGCCGTCAGCACGGGGAACACCGACACAGTCTCGCCAACGCTCGCCGCGTGCAGCCAGAGCAGCCGGCCGGCGGGCCGCGGCGTCGGGTCGATCCCGCGCCGCTCCGGGAGTCGCGCGGCGATCTCCTTGCCGCGCCGCACACGGGCATGGAGCAGCAGCCGAAGGCCGGGCGATACGATGGTCGCCGCCCCCGCCCAGAGCGGCAGCAGACTCACCAGGCGCCTCGGCTGGTCGGATTCGGGCGGGGTCCGCACATGGCCGCGCCGGTAGCACGCGGGCCGAAGCGGCGGAAGCCATGCGCTGGTCGCAGGCGGCGGTGAATGGCCGGTCAGCCGCCCCGAGCGTCCTTGGTCAGCACGGCCGGAAGGTCGGCCGGGAGGCCTTCCACGATGGCTTCCTGATCGGCGAGGAAGTCCGCGTCGTGGTCGGTGGGCACCGCGTCGGCCACGGCGCGCAACCAGTGCTCGCGGGCCCGTCCTTCCGGCCGGCCTTCACGTTCCCAGATGTAGTAGGCCCGCTCACGGACGCTTCTATCCTCGTCGGGCTTCGGCGCGTGCGTTCGCTTCATCGCGAAATGACTCCCGCCTTTGGGACCCAAACTCGGGCGAACGATACGAAACGACCTGCAATCGAGCAAGAAATTCGCGGGTCACGGCCCTGGCGTCCCGTACGGGATTCGAACCCGTGTTACCAACGTGAAAGGCTGGTGTCCTAGGCCTCTAGACGAACGGGACAGCGGGGCCGGCGCGGTGGGTAGCGGAGGGTCCGGTGAGGGTCAAGCCGAGCGCGGCCGCCGGGGCGTCAGACCAGGGCAGCGTCGGAGATCACGAAGCCTGGGTTGACCGCGCCGTTCCACTCCTCGGCACGCAGATAACCGGCAAGATGCAACGGCACGCGACCGGTCAGCAGTGCGTCGACGAGATCGCCCTCGCGGGCGCGGAACAGCATCGCCTTGAGGCGCATGCCGCCACCCTCGCCTTCGACGAAGGCGCGGATCGCAGTCCCTTCGCGACCCACGCGGTCGGCCCGCATCACCCGCGCGCGCTGTAGCACGAACACCGGCTCCTCGTTGCCGTTGCCGAAGGGTGCCAAGCGTGAAATGTGCTGCGCAAGCTCCGTCGTGGCACCCGGCACGGCGAGCGCGCCCTCGACGGTGAGGTCGGCCGCTGAGGGCAACGTCGACGCGGCGGCGAGCCGCTCGTTGAGCAGCGCATGAAAGTCGTCGAGGCGGCCGGCGTCTAGCGAGAATCCCGCCGCCATCGCGTGCCCGCCGCCGGTGGCGAGAATGCCAGCTTGGCGTGCGGCAATCACCGCCGCCCCCAGATCAAGGCCCGTCACCGAACGGCCGGAGCCGCGCGCCATCCCGTCGGCGAGGGCGGCGACGCAGGCCGGGCGGTTGAACCGCTCCTTGATCCGACCCGCCACGATGCCGACCACACCGGGATGCCACTGCGCGCCCGCTACCAGCAGTGCCGCATGCCCGGCGGTGGCCTGCTCGGCGGCGGCGCGCAACGCGTCTTCCAGCATCGCCGCCTCGACCTCCTGACGCTGCCTATTCACCGCGTCGAGCGTCGCAGCCAGCATTCGGGCCTCGACCGGGTCCTGGCAGAGCAGCAAGCGCAATCCGAGATCCGCCTCGCTGATCCGCCCGGCGGCGTTGATCCGGGGGCCGAGCCCGAAACCGCAGGTGAAGGCGGTCGGCCGGTCCTTGGCCTGCGCCACCTCCAGCAGCGCCGCCACACCGGGCCGGGCGCGCCGCGCCATCACCTTCAGTCCCTGGCAAACCAGCGCCCGGTTGAGCCCGACGAGCGGCATCACGTCGCACACCGTCGCCAGCGCGACGAGATCGAGCAGGTCCAGCAGGTTGGGCTCGGGTCGGGTCTGGAAGAAGCCGGCGCGGCGCAGATGGCGCACCGTGGCGACCGCGGTGAGGAAGGCGACGGCGGCGGCGCAGAGTGAGGTCAGCCCCGAGCCGCAATCGAGCCGATTCGGGTTGACCGTGGCGACGATCGGCGGCGGCGGTCCCTCCGCCTTGTGGTGGTCGAGCACCACCACGTCGGCGCGACCGTGGATCGCCCGTAGCGCCTCGGCCGCGGCGGTGCCGCAATCGACGCATACGACGAGACTGGCGCCGCGCAACACGAGCGACTGCAGTGCCGGGCCGTTGGGGCCGTAGCCCTCGGCCATGCGGTCCGGCACATGGTACAGCACGCCGCAGCCGAGCTCGCGCAGCAGGGTGAGCATCACGGCGCCGCTGCAGGCGCCGTCCACGTCGTAGTCGCCGAACACCGCCACCGTCTCGCCGCGCATCGCGGCGCGCGCGATGCGCTCGGCGGCAACATCCATATCCGCCATCAACGACGGATCGGGCAGCAACGCCCGCAGGGTGGGTTCGAGGAAATGCGTCGCGTCCTCGATACCGACGCCGCGCGCCGCCAGCAATCGCCCGACGATCTCCGGCACGCCGTGGCGCTGGGCGATGCCGAGGCCGATGCGCGCCTCCGCGTCGCGCCAGATCCAGCGCCGCCCGCTGAGGCTGCGGCCGACCCCGAGGGCGGGCGCCGGGACCGCCCCGTTCATCAAGACGACGGCGACCAGGTCTTCCGATCGAAATTGTGGTGCGCCTCCACGTAGCGCACCGTGCCGGATTTGCTTCGCATCACCATCGAATGGGTGATCGCGCCATGCCCGACACGGCGCACGCCCTGGAGGATGGAGCCGGAGGTGACGCCCGTGGCGGCGAACATCACGTCGCCCGCAGCCATTTCCTCGACGTTGTATTTGCGTCGCGGATCGCTGATGCCCATGCCGCGCGCGCGCTCGATCTGCCAGCAATCGCCCGACGATCTCCGGCACGCCGTGGCGATCACGCCGGCCACGTCGCCGTCGCCGATCAGCATGATCCGCGCCCCCGCCTCGCGGCACTTGGCGATGATCTCCTTGTGGCGGTCGCGCTCCAGGATGCAGACGACGAGATCGGCGATGCTGCACCGCTTGGCCTGCGCCAGATTGCGCAGATTGAGCCCCGGCGAGGCGTCGAGATCGACCACGCCCTCCGGCAACCCGCCGCCGACGGCAATCTTGTCCATGTAGATGTCGGGCGCATGGAGAAAATTGCCGTGCTCGGCGAGCGCCACCGTGGCGAGAGCGTTGGGACCGCCCTTCGCCGTGATCGTTGTGCCCTCCAGCGGATCGACGGCAATGTCCATCGCCGGTCCGCCTTGCCCCACCTTCTCGCCGATGTAGAGCATCGGCGCCTCGTCCATCTCACCCTCGCCGATCACCACCGTTCCCTCGATGGCGACCTGGTCGAACGCCTTGCGCATCGCTTCCACGGCGGCGCCGTCCGCCTCGTTCTTCTGGCCGCGCCCGATCCAGCGGGATGCGGCCAGCGCGGCGGCTTCCGTGACCCGCACCAGCTCCAGCGCCAGGTTGCGGTCGGTGATTGCGCTCGGGTCCGGCGGTGCCACGTTGTCCATCGTCGTCTCTCCCCTGGAAGCGTTCAGGCCGGCTCAATGCGGATCAATGTCGGCGCTTCGAGCACGGCGTCGAGGGCCGCGATCCGCAGCAAGGCCGCGCGCATCGCAGCCTCGTTGGTTTCGTGCGTCACCAATACCACCGGCACCGATTCGCCCGGCGCCCGGCCGCGCTGCAGCATCGATTCGAGCGAGATGCCGCTGTCGCGCAGCACCGCCGTCACGTCGGCGATCACGCCGGGCCGGTCCACCACCATCAGCCGCAGGTAGTAGGCGCCGAAATGCTCCGACATCGGCACCGACGGCGCATCCGAGAGCGCGCCCGAGGCGGCGCCCCATACCGGAGTGGTCCGCCCCCGCGCGATGTCGATGAGGTCGGCGACGACGGCTGAGGCCGTCGGTCCCGCGCCCGCACCGCGACCCTCCAGCATCACCCGGCCGACGAAATCGCCCTCCGCCACCACCGCGTTGAACACGCCATCGACGCCCGCGAGCGGCGAGGCTTGCGGCACCATGCAGGGATGCACCCGCGCCTCGATCCCGCCCTCGGTCTGGCGCGCGATGCCGAGCAGCTTGATGCGGTAGCCGAACTCGCCGGCGAAACCGATGTCCAGGGCGGAGATCGCCCGGATGCCCTCGACATGCACCGCCTCGAACGCCACCGGCCGGCCGAACGCGAGTGCCGCGAGAATCGCCAGCTTATGCGCGGCGTCGATGCCGTCCACGTCGAAGGACGGGTCCGCCTCGGCGTAGCCGAGCTTCTGCGCGTCCGCCAGCACCTCGGCGAACTCCCGCCCGCGCTCGCGCATCACCGTGAGGATGTAGTTGCAGGTGCCGTTGAGGATGCCGGCAACGCGAGAAATGCGATTCGCCGCCAACCCCTCGCGCAGCGCCTTGATGACCGGGATGCCGCCCGCGACCGCCGCCTCGAAGGCCAGCGGGACGCCGGCCCGCTCGGCGAGCGCCGCGAGCTCCGCCCCATGCACCGCCATCAGCGCCTTGTTGGCGGTGGCGACCGGCTTGCGCTGCTCCAGCGCGGCACGCACCAGCTCCCGTGCTGGCCCCTCCGAGCCGCCGATCACCTCGACCACCACGTCAACGGCCGGATCGGCGGCGAGCGCCACGGGATCGTCGTACCAACGCAAGCCGCCGAGCGGCACGCCGCGATCACGCGAGCGGTCGCGGGCGGAGATCGCCGTCACCGCGATCGGCCGTCCGGCGCGTGCCGCGACGAGTTCCGCGTTGTCGCGTAGCACGGTCAGCACACCCGCGCCGACCGTACCGAGGCCGGCGACCGCCACCGAGAGCGGCCGGGTCATGCCGAGACGGCGCTCAGCACGGGCTCGGCCGGCGCGCCGTTATCCGTCTGCAAGAACGCGCGGATGCTGCGCACCGCCTGCCGCAGCCGATGCGTATTCTCGACCAGCGCGATCCGCACGTGCTGGTCCCCATGCTCGCCGAAGCCGATGCCGGGCGCCACCGCCACCTTGGCGCGCGCCAGCAGCAGCTTGCTGAACTCGACGCTGCCCATGTCGGCGAAGCGCGGCGGGATCGGCGCCCAGGCGAACATCGAGGCCTCCGGGCACGGCACGTCCCAGCCGGCCGAGCGCAGCCCGCGAATCAGCACATCGCGACGCTCGCGGTAGAGGTCGCGCATCTGCTGCACGCAGTCCTGCGGCCCGTTCAGCGCGGCGACGGCGGCGACCTGGATCGGCGTGAAGGCGCCGTAGTCGAGATAGGACTTCATGCGGGTCAGGGCGGTGATAAGTCGCGGATTGCCCGCCGCGAACCCCATCCGCCAGCCCGGCATCGAGTAGGTCTTGGACAGGCTGGTGAATTCGACCGCGATGTCCTTCGCCCCCGGCACTTGCAGGAT
Source organism: Alphaproteobacteria bacterium (assembly GCA_017307285.1). Lineage (GTDB taxonomy): Bacteria > Pseudomonadota > Alphaproteobacteria > Acetobacterales > Acetobacteraceae > JAFKFI01. The sequence goes on from JAFKFI010000104.1 coordinate 29,220, forward strand.
CGACGGCGGCGGCTTGTCGCCGAAATAGATCTCCGCGTAGGCGAGGTCGGACATCACCCAGATGTCGTGCTTGCGGGCGAAGGCGACGATCTCGCGGTAGAACTCGATATCCGCGAGATACGCTGTCGGATTGGATGGAAAATTGACGATCAGCGCGGTCGGCTTGGGCACCGAGTGGCGCACCGCGCGGTCGAGCGCGCTCAGCATGTCGTCGTCGGGCGTTGCCGGCACGCTGCGCACCGAGGCGCCGGCGATGATGAAGCCGAACTGGTGGATCGGGTAGGACGGGTTCGGCACCAGGATGGTGTCACCGGGGCTGGTGATCGCGGCGGCGAGGTTCGCCAGCCCCTCCTTGGAGCCCAGCGTGGCGATCACCTCGGTCTCGGGATCGAGCTTCACGCCGAACCGCCGCGCGTAATAGCCGGCGAGCGCGCGGCGCAGGCCGGGAATGCCCTTGCTCACCGAGTAGCGGTGGGTGCGCGGGTCCTGCACCGCCTCGACCAGCTTGGCGACGATATGCGGCGGCGTCGGGCTGTCGGGGTTGCCCATGCCGAGGTCGATCACGTCCTCCCCCGCGCCCCGCGCGCGCGCCTTGGCCGAGTTCACCTCGGCGAACACGTAGGGAGGCAGGCGGCGGATGCGGTGAAATTCGTCGGCCATCGGGGAGCTTTCGCGAGGGGTTGATCAATCTACCAGACGCGCGACGCCGCCGCGACCGGCGGCTTGCGCATCGACGCGCACGGACGCGGCCGGCACGCCGTCCTTGGCCAGCGCCGCCGCCATCGCCTGGGCGCGGCTCAGCCCGAGGGTGAGTGCCGCGGACTGCGCCGCCGGATCGGAGGAGGTCGCCTCGCCCGGTTGGCCGACCTCCTTGGGTACCGCCGCGACGGCCGCCGCCTTCGGTGGCGCGGGCGGCGGGGGAGCGGGCGCAGCCACGGCCGAAGTCGGGGCACCCGGCAGGGTGGGCGGCATCGGCGGCGTGGTGGGCAGGGCCGGCGGCGTCGTGGCATCCGCCGCGCTGGTAGAGCCTGGCACGTCCGCGCCCGGCGGCGGCGCGAGCGGCGCAGTCGCCACCGCCCCGACCGGCGCCTTGCTCGGCGGGGCGGCCGCCTGGGCGGCGGGTGGCGCGGGCGGAGCGGTCGCCGCATCCAGCGAGGCGCTGGCCGTATCGGCCGAGGCGGCGGGAGCCGGCGGCGGAGCAGAGCCGCGGCCGAACAGGGCTGGCGAGGCCGTGGGGGAGGACGGATCGGGTAGCGGCGCCGCGGCGGCGGCGTGCTGTGCGTTGGCACGGTCGGCGACCAGCGCGTCGGCGATCTGCTGATGCAGCTTCATATCCGGCGAGGCCGGCTTATCGGGGACGCTGGCGAGGTTGGGATAGGGCTGGTCGGCACCGGGTGCGGGTGGGCGCTGCTCGGCAATCGCGCCGCCCTGCAGCCCATGCCACCACTCCACTGGGTTGATCGAGCTAGGCAGCGACGAACAGCCCGAGAGCAGCAGGAGACCGGCCACTCCCGTTGAAAATCGGCAACCGAGAGCCTTCATCTTACGTGTGGGGACGATCTTCCCCTCGCACCGCGCTTCCAGGTGATGCGCCCCGAGAGGTTGCGCCCCGCTTCCGCCTATCATACGTCGAAACGCTCCCACGCTGCTGCGCCGGTTTAGCGGCTGCCGGTGCGAACGGAAAGGATGCCCGATGGCCGAGCCGCAAAAACCCGAGCCGCCCGTCTTCAAGCTGCCCGACCCGGCGGTCATCAGCCGCTCGATGGCGGATGTCGCCGAGCGCTCGCAACGCATCGTCGGCGAGTGGCTTAAGCGGCAGGCACAGGAGAAGAAAAGCCCGGACCCGCTCAACATCGGCAGCGCCTTCCTCGAGATGACGGCCCGCCTGATGGCCAATCCCGCGACCCTCGTGCAGGCGCAGATCGGCTTTTGGCAGGACTACCTGACGCTCTGGCAGAACACCGCGCGGCGGATGATGGGGATGGACACCGCACCCGTCATCGACGCCCCGGACGGCGACCGCCGCTTCAAGGACGACGCCTGGCGCGAGAACGAGGTGTTCGACTTCATCAAGCAGTCCTACCTGCTCTCCGCGCGCTACGTGCAGGACGTGGTGAAGCACGTGGACGGGCTCGACCCCAAGACCGCGCAGAAGGTGGATTTCTACGCGCGCCAGTTCGTCGACGCGATGAGCCCGAGCAACTTCCTGTTCACCAACCCCGAGGTGCTGCGCAAGACCGTCGAGAGCGGCGGCGAGAACCTGCTCAAGGGGCTGAACAACCTGCTGACGGACCTTGAGCGCGGCAAAGGCCAGCTGCGCATCAAGATGACCGACATGGAGGCGTTCAAGTTCGGCGAGAACATCGCCATTACACCGGGCAAGGTGGTCTATCAGAACGACCTGATGCAGCTCATCCAGTACGAGCCGACCACCGACAAGGTGCTGAAGCGGCCGCTGCTGATCGGCCCGCCCTGGATCAACAAATTCTACATCCTCGACCTCCGGCCGCGGAACAGCTTCGTCCGCTGGGCGGTGTCGCAGGGCCACACCGTGTTCGTCATCAGCTGGGTCAATCCCGACGAGCGGCTCGCCGAGAAGAGCTTCGACGACTACATGACTGAGGGCTATCTCGCGGCGCTCGACGCGATCGAGCAGGCCACCGGCGAGCGCGAGGTCAACGCCATCGGCTACTGCCTGGGCGGCACGCTGCTTGCCAGCACCCTCGCCTGGATGGCGGCGCGGGGCGACGACCGCATCAAGTCGGCGACGTTCTTCGTCACCATGATGGATTTCCGCGAGGCGGGCGAGCTCGGCGTATTCATCGACGAGGAACAGCTCAAGTCGCTCGAGGACAAGATGAACCAGCGCGGCTATCTCGAAGGCAGCGAGATGGCGACGACGTTCAACATGCTGCGCGCCAACGACCTGATCTGGTCCTTCGTGGTGAACAACTATTTGCTCGGCAACGAGCCCTTCCCGTTCGATCTGCTGTACTGGAACAGCGATTCGACGCGGATGCCGGCCGCGATGCACAGCTTCTACCTACGCAAGATGTATCAGGAGAACCTGCTGGCGAAGCCCGGCGGGATCACTCTGAACGGCGAGAAGATCGACCTCGGCAAGATCAGGACGCCGTCCTATTTCCTGTCGACGCGCGAGGACCACATCGCGCCGTGGAAGTCGACCTATCGGGGCACCCAGCTGCTCGGCGGCGAGAAGCGCTTCGTGCTCGCCGCCTCGGGCCACATCGCCGGCGTGGTCAACCCACCCGACAGCGGCAAGTACAATCATTGGATCAACACCGACCTGCCGCCCGACGCCGAGACCTGGTTCCAGGGTGCGACTGAAATGTCTGGCTCCTGGTGGCCGGACTGGCAGCGCTGGGTCACCGCGCTGGACAAGACCCAGGTGAAGGCGCGCAAGCCCGGCGACGGCAAGCTCAAGCCGATCGAGGACGCGCCGGGCAGCTACGTGGCGGTGCGGCTGACCTGAAGCCCGCCGATTTCATCGTTTCCTAAGATTTTCCGGCCAGCCTGGGCACCGTGACAGGTGCCAGGAGGGCCCGATGCACGACACCGCCGTCGAGTTCGGCCGCGCGTTCTTCGCGACCTATCTGCCCGCCGGGACGCCCAAGGTGCTGGACGTCGGCGCGCAGGACATCAACGGCTCGCTGCGCGCCTGCGCGCCGCGCGAGGCAGCCTATGTCGGGGTCGATATGGTGGCCGGCAAGGGCGTGGACATCGTACTCGAGGACCCGCACGTGCTGCCGTTTGCTGACGGAGAGTTCGACGCCGTGGTCTCGACCTCCTGCTTCGAGCACGACCCGATGTTCTGGGTGACGTTCCTCGAGATCGTGCGCGTGACCAAGAGTGGCGGCCACATCTATATCAACGTCCCGTCGAACGGCTGGTACCACCAGCACCCGGTGGACAACTGGCGCTTCTACCCGGAAGCGGGGCTGAGCCTGCAGGATTGGGGACGTCGGCAGGGTCACGATATCGAGCTTCTCGAATCGTTCACCGGGCGCCGTCGGCACGACGTTTGGAACGATTTCATCATGGTGTTCGGCCGGGGCAGAGGCCCAGCGCCGAACGGCTACATGGCGGATCAGTTTCCCGACGCCATGAATATCCGCCGCGGCAACGCGCTTGGGCCCGTGAGCAACTACTGCAAGGGAACCGAGGATCAGGAAATTATCCGGTCCCTGATGCAGGCCATTCGGTCGCGCGACAGGCAGATCGCCGAGATGCAGAGCGTGATCGATATCTACGAAGCCACGCTGGAGAAGCGGCCGACCGTCTGAGGCCAGCGGCGGCCGGAGAGGCCGAAATCAAATAGACGATTCGTTGCGATGTGGGTTAGATTACCAATCGCGGCATGGCAAGGAGCGAGGCGACGCGACCATCCATCCGGCGGCGCGCGGGCACCGGTCCGAAGGGCAGATCACGCCCGAGCAAGGCTACCGTCCATGTTCATTCCAAACACCACCCTCTGCTTGATCGACACTCGCTACCACCGACTTTCCGAACGAGCGGCGCGCCGTTGCGCGGAATGCTGCGAATTCGAGCGAAGGCTGTATTTCTCGGATCGGCCCTGGGATCTCGACGGGTTCGTGTTCCACCGGGTCGCTCCGCTCGAGTCCATCCACGAATACAACCGCTTGATCGTCAGGGGGCTGGCGGATCATATCGACACCGACCACGTCCTCGTTGTCCAGTACGACGGGTTCATCGCAGAACCGGAATGCTGGTCGCACGATTTCCTCGACTACGACTATATCGGAGCGCCTTGGCCGCAATTCGACACGCATAACGTGGGCAATGGCGGCTTCTCGCTGCGATCCCGCCGGTTGTTGACGGTCTTGCGTGACATGAAGGTCGAGCTCGACGGCCGGGCGGAGGACGTCGCGATCTGCCAAGTCTGGCGCAACCGCCTGGAGCAGCACCACGGAATCCGCTTCGCTCCGGCCGATGTCGCCCGGCGGTTTTCCTATGAATCCGGCCCGTACTTCGGGCCGAGCTTCGGATTTCACGGCCTGTATCATCTCAACCGCCACTACAAGGGCCGCGAGGCCCACTGGCTGGCGGACCAGCTCAGGCCGGAACATCTCGCGGGATGGCGCATCATCCTACTACTGGCGCAATACCTCCGCAGCGGTGAGACCGAGGAGGCTCGGGCGATCTTCCGCAAGGTTTGCGTCTATCAGACCCTGGATGAAATCTGTCAGGCCGCCGATCGCCTCGGGCTCGGCGACGATCTCATCGGAGATCTGTTTGGCCTTCTCGAGGAGAGCCCCGACCTGGCCGGTGAAGCCTCAACGACATCCTGAAGCGATGGTCACGTCGATGCACTGAGCCCACGACGTCGGGGGCGCCGCTCGCTCACCAGCAGAGCGAGCAGCTGCCGTTGTCCCGCGGGAACCGCTGCTGCGCGGCACGCTGGGTCGCAATGTTCGCGGTCGGCAGGAACGGCATGTCCGACAACCGCGCCAGGGTCTGCTCCGGGGGCCAGATGAACACCGGCGCGTGCAGCGCCGCCAACGCGGCTGGACGGTCCCCCGCCGCCAGCGCGTTCGCCGCCCCGAGCAGCCCATCCACGACCAGCTGCGAAGGCGCCCCCGGTGCGATGCCGAGCGCCCGACGCACCTCCTCGCGTGCCTCCAGCATCTGCGCCTTGGTGATCGGCGACATGCCGGTCCAGCGCGGGCTGCTGGACAGCTCGCCGGCGAGATAGTCCACGGCCGCCGCCGCTCGGGCCGCGTCAATCGGGTCGTTTCGCGTGCGCGCCGGGTTGGCGAAGGCCCATTGCGCGAGATTGATCGCGCCGATGTCGTTGTCCGCGAAGAGGCCATAGGCATTGGGCGGCAACCGGGCAGTGTCCGGCGGCGGTGCAACGGAGGCGCACCCGGAGGCCAGCAAGACCACGCCCAAAACGACGAGTGAGCGCGGGCGCATCGGACGGGCTCAGCCGGCGGGACGCAGCCCCGCCTTGAAGCGCGCCGCCAGCTCCACGTAATGCCTCGCGTTGAAATCGAAGCCCGCGCGCTCCTCGGCCGACATCACCCGCCACAGCTTGGCCGGCGAGCCGCTCCACAGCTCGTTCGGCCCGATCACCTTGTTGTTGGTGAGCAGCCCGCCGGCGGCGAGCATCCCGCCCTCCTCGATCACCGCGCCGTCGAGCACCGTCGCTCCCATCCCGACGAAGGCGCCGTTGCGCAGCGTGCAGGCGTGAATGATGCAGGCGTGGCCCACCGTCACGTCGTCGCCGATGATGGTCGGGAACTCGCTGCCGTTGACGTGGACGATGGTGCCGTCCTGGATATTGGTGCGGGCGCCGATACGGATGAAATTGGTGTCGCCGCGCACCACGCAGCCGAACCACACGCCCGATTGCGGGCCGATGGTCACGTTGCCGATCACCGCTGCCGTGGGCGCCACCCAGGCCGCAGGGTCGATGGTGGGGGATACGCCCTCGAAGGCGTAGAGCGGGCCGGAGCCGAACCCAGACGCTTGATCACGCATGGACCGCCACCTTCTCCTCGCGCCGCGCGGCACCGAGGCCGAGCATCAGGCCGATATTCTGCACGGCCGCCCCAGACGCTCCCTTGCCGAGATTGTCGAGCTTGGCCACCAGCACCGCCTGGCGCCGCGCCTCGTTGGCATAGACACGCAGCTCCATCCGGTCGGTTCCGTTCAGCGCCTCCGGCTCCAGCTTGCCGCCCGCTTCGGCATCCCGCACTTGCACCAGATCGCAGCCCCGATACCGTTCGGCCAGCACCGCCCGCAGGTCGGCTCCCGTCGGGCGTCCCGCGAGCGTGTCGAGGTGCAGCGGCACCGAGACCAGCATGCCCTGGCGGAAATGCCCGACCGAGGGGACGAAGATCGGCCGCCGGGTCAGTGCAGCGTAGCGTTCCGTCTCCGGCACGTGCTTGTGCTCGAGCCCCAGCCCGTAGAGCTCGAAAGCCGGCCCGCCCGCGCCCTCATGCGCCTCGATCATCGACCGGCCACCGCCCGAGTAGCCGCTGACCGCGTTAATCGTCACGGGATAGTCCGCCGGTATGATACCGGCATCGACCAGCGGGCGGATCAGCCCGATCGCGCCGGTGGGATAGCAGCCCGGATTGGCCACCCGGCGCGCGCGCGCGATACGCTCCGCCTGCCCCGGCTCCATCTCGGCGAAGCCGTAGGTCCAGTCGGGATGCACCCGGTGCGCCGTGCTGGCGTCCAGTACTTTCGGCCCGCGCGCGCCCAGCGCGTCGGCGAGCGCCGTCGATTCCTTCGCCGCGTCGTCGGGCAGGCAGAGCACGACCAGATCGACCTCGGCCATCAACGCCTGCCGCGCCTTCGGGTCCTTGCGGCGTTCGCCGGTCAGGCTGCGCAATTCGATCTCCGGCACGGCCAGCAGGCGCTCGCGGATGCCGAGCCCCGTCGTGCCAGCCTCGCCGTCGATGAATATTTTCGCCTGTGCCATGAACCGGTCTTCCTCGGAGAGACATGGATGGTCTGCTCGATGGGACCACGAACGCAAGAGGGGCGGCCCCGACGGGACCGCCCCTCTGCAATGCGCGGGGAAAGCCCGTCAGCGCTTGCTGAACTGGAAGCTGCGTCGGGCCTTGGCGCGGCCATATTTCTTGCGCTCGACCACGCGCGGGTCGCGGGTGAGGAAGCCGGCGACCTTGAGGATGCCGCGCAATTCCGGCTCGTAGTTGGTCAGCGCCCGGCTGATGCCGTGCCGCACCGCGCCCGCCTGGCCGGACAGCCCGCCGCCCGTCACGGTGCAGAACACGTCGAACTGGTTGTAGCGGTCGGCCACCAGGAAGGGCTGGGTAATGAGCATCCGCAGCACGGGACGAGCGAAATACTGGCCGACCCGCTTGCCGTTCACGGTGATCTCGCCCTTGCCCGGCTTGACCCACACGCGCGCCACCGCATCCTTGCGTCGGCCGGTGGCATAGGCGCGGCCGAGCGCGTCGCGCTTGGGTTCGCGCTTGGGCGGCGCGTCGGGGCTCGGCACCGCCGTCGCGATGGCGAGGTCCTTCAGGTCGGCGAGGGTGCGGGTCTGGGTTCCGGACATGGTCTCAGCCCCTCTTGTTCTTGGGGTTCATGGCGGCGATGTCGAGCGTTTGCGGCTGCTGGCCGTCATGCGGATGCTCGGCGCCGGCATAGACGTGCAGGTGCTTCATCTGCTTCCGCTGCAGCGGGCCGCGCGTGATCATGCGCTCGACCGCCTTCTCGATCACCCGCTCGGGATGCGCGCTGGCGAGCCGCTGCCCGATGGAGCGCCCCTTGATGCCGCCGGGATAGCCGGTGTGATAGTAAAATACCGACTGTTCGGCCTTGTTGCCGGTCAGCTTCACCTTGGCGGCGTTGACGATGACGACGTTGTCGCCGCAATCGACATGCGGGGTGAACTGGGGCTTGTGCTTGCCGCGCAGCCGGTTGGCGACGATGGCGGCGAGACGCCCGAGCACCAAGCCCTCGGCGTCGATCAGCACCCAGTCCTTTTGCACCTCCGCGGGCTTGAGCGAGAGGGTGGTCTTCAGCATCGCTGCATCCTTCGGGAACTGGCGACGGCTTATGCGCAGGAAGCCCCGTTTCGTCAACCTTTCCGCTGTGTGGTATTATGTTACCACCATTTGCGGGGGCGCACCGAACGGCGCTAGCCTCGCTATATGACCGAGCAACCCAAGCGCGGCCTCGCCCGCAACACGGCCAACTACGGCGACCGGGATTTCGCGCTCTACCTGCGGCGATCCTTCGCCAAGTCGATGGGCTATTCGCAGGCGATGCTCGACCGCCCGGTGGTCGGCATCGTCGATACCGGCTCGGCCTATAACAACTGTCACCGCACCGTGCCCGAGCTGATCGAGGCGGTGAAGCGCGGCGTGCTGGCGGCGGGCGGCTTGCCGCTGCCCTTCCCGACCATCTCGCTCTGCGAGCCGTCGCTGTTCCCGACCTCCATGCACTACCGCAACCTCGCGGCACTCGACACCGAGGCGATGCTCACCGCGCAGCCGATGGACGCGGCGGTGCTGGTCGGCGGCTGCGACAAGACGGTGCCGGCGCAGCTCATGGCCGCCGCCTCGGCCGATATTCCCGCCGTCCAGCTCGTCACCGGGCCGATGCTGGCAACGCCCTTCCACGGCGAGCGGCTCTCCGCCTGCACCGATTGCCGGCGCTACTGGGCGCAATACCGCGCGGGCAACGTCTCGGACGAGCGGATAGCCGAGATCGAGGGAAGGCTCGCCACCACCGCCGGCACCTGCGGCGTGATGGGCACGGCGAGCACGATGGCCTGTATCGCCGAGACGTTGGGCATGGTGCCGCTCGGCCACGGCTCGATCCCCGCCGTCCACGCCGACCGGCTGCGCGCCGCCGAGGAGGCGGGGATGCTCGCCGTGCGGCTGATCGAGGCGCCGGTACGCCCGTCGGAGATCATCACCGAGCATTCCGTCGAGAACGCGCTCCGCGTGCTGCTGGCGCTCGGCGGCTCGACCAACGCGCTGATCCACCTCACCGCCATCGCCGGCCGGCGCGACATCCGCATCGATCTCGACCGGCTGAACGCGCTGTCCGACAGCACGCCCGTCCTGGTCGACCTCAAGCCGACCGGCGAGGGCTACATGGAGGATTTTCACAGCGCCGGCGGGATGCCCGCGCTGCTGTGGGAGCTGCGCGACCTGTTGCATCTCGACACGATCGACGCCACCGGCACTCCCCTCGCACAGCGACTCGCCGAGCCCGCCTTCGTCGACCGCCGCTACATCCGCCCGCGCGCCGAACCGGTTTCCCCGGTCGGCGGGCTGGTGGCGCTGTTCGGCAGCCTCGCCCCGCGCGGCGCCATCCTCAAGCGCAGCGCCGCCACGCCCGCCCTGTTCGAGACCGAGGCGCGGACGGTGGTGTTCGACGGGTTGGAAGACCTCGCCGCCCGGATCGACGACCCCGCGCTCGACGTCACCGCGTCGGACGTGCTGGTGCTGAAGAACGCCGGCCCGCTGACCCCGGCCGGGATGCCGGAGGCGGGCTACCTGCCCATCCCGCAGAAGCTCGCCCGCGCGGGGATGAAGGACATGGTGCGGATCAGCGATTGCCGCATGTCGGGCACGGCTTTCGGCACCATCGTGCTGCACGTCACGCCGGAGGCAGCGGCCGGTGGCCCGCTGGCGCTGATCGAGAGCGGCGACCGCATCCGGCTTTCGGTGCGCGAGCGCCGGCTCGACCTGCTGGTCGCCGATGACGTGCTCGCCACCCGCCGCGCCGCCTGGCATCCGCCCGCGACGCCGAAGCGCGGCTGGGACCGGCTGGTGGCCGAGCAGGTGCTGCAAGCCGACGAGGGGTGCGATCTCGCCGTCCTACGCGCGGGTGGTTGACCGGGTTCATGTGATCGGCGCGTCCGGGCGGACCGGGGCCGCACTCTGCCGGGCGCTGCGGGGCGCGGGTGTCGACATTGTCCCAGTCATACGCGACCCGGCGAAATGGGCGAGCCTCGGGAATGGCCCCGTCCGGGTCGCGGACCTCGGCGACCATGCCGCCCTGACGGCAGCCCTGCACGGGGCGCGGCACGTCGTCTCCTGCGCCCACGCGCGGCACGCGCCCTCGGTGCTGGCCGCGGCGCCCGCCGATGCCAGTTACGTGTTCCTCGGCAGCACGCGGAAATTCACCCGCTGGCCGGACGCGCACGGGCGCGGCGTGCAGGCCGGCGAGGCCGCTTTCCTCGCCTCCGGCCGCGCCGGGGTCATGCTGCACCCGACGATGATCTACGGCGCCGAAGGCGAGGACAACGTGCAGCGCCTCGCGGCCCTGTTGCGACGGCTGCCCATCGTGCCGCTGCCGGGCGGCGGTCGGGCGCTGGTCCAGCCGATCCATCAAGACGACCTCACAAGCTGCATCCGCGCCGCGCTGGCGCGGGATTGGAGCGGCCCGGAAACCCTGGTGGTGGCCGGACCCGAGCCCGTCGCTTACGCCGAGTTCGTGCGCGAAGTCGCCGCGGCAGCCGGGCTGGCGCGGCCACGGCTCGTCCCGCTCCCGGCCTGGCTGCTCATCGCCGCCGCGCTGCCGACCGCTCTCTTGCCCGTCGTGCCAACCATTCGGCCAGCGGAGATCAGGCGGCTGCTGGAGGACAAGGCGTTCGACATCGGGCCGATGGTCGCGACCTTGGGCGTCCAGCCGATCCCGCTGCAGGACGGGCTTGCGCGTACCTTCGCGCCGCAGCACAAGGGCTGAGAACACGGAGGCATCGATGCCGATCATCAACCGTATCGCCGATTTCCATGCGGACATGACGGAATGGCGGCGCGACCTGCACGCCCATCCCGAGTTGGCCCTGCAAGAGACCCGCACCAGCCAGGTGGTGCAGGACAAGCTGCGCTCCTTCGGCGTCGACGAGGTGGTGACGGGGCTCGCCACGACCGGCGTGGTCGGCGTCATCCGAGGCCGCGGGCCGGGCGGCGCCATCGGCCTGCGCGCCGACATGGACGCCCTGCCGCTGCAGGAGGAGACCGGCCTCGCTTACGCCTCGCAGAATGCCGGGAAGATGCACGCCTGCGGCCATGACGGGCATACCACGATGCTGCTCGGCGCCGCTCGCTACCTCGCCGAGACCCGCAATTTCGACGGCACGGTCTACGTCATCTTCCAGCCTGCCGAGGAAAATCTCGGCGGCGGCGAGATCATGGTGAAAGACGGGCTGTTCGACCGCTTCCCGATGGAAAAGGTATTCGGGATGCATAACTGGCCGTCGGTGCCCGCCGGCACGTTCTACTGGCGCGACGGGCCGACGATGGCCGCCGTCGCGAACATCGAGATCACCGTCACCGGCAAGGGGGCGCACGGGGCCTATCCCGAGCGCGGCATCGACCCGATCGTGGTCGCAAGCCACATCGTTACCGCGCTGCAGACCATCGTCTCGCGCAACCTCAACGGCATGGAAGCCGGCGTGGTGACGATCGGCCACATCGGCGGCGGCTTCATCTACAACATCATCCCCGAGACGGTGCACATGAAGGGCACCGGCCGCTGGTTCTCGCCCAAGGTCGGCGACATGCTGGAGAACGGCGTGCGGCGCATCGCCAAGGGCATCGCGGAGAGCTTCGGCGCCAAGGCGGAGGTGAAGTTCGAGCGCGCCTACCCGCCCACGGTGAACGACGCCGACGCAATGGCGCTCGCCCGTCGCGCGGCGGAGGCGGTGGCGGGCGGCGCGCGCGTCGAGCACCTGGAGCGCCCCTCGATGGGCGGCGAGGATTTCGCGTTCATGCTGGAGAAGAAGCAGGGCGCCTACATCATGCTCGGCGCCGGCCGCACCAATGACGACCCGCAGCTGCACAATCCGCACTACGATTTCAACGACGAGATCCTGCCCCTCGGCGCCTCCTACTGGGCGACCCTCGCCGAGCAGTTGCTGCCGCGCAAATCCTGAGCGGCGGGCTTAGCGCCCGCTCGAATTGGGCGGGCGCGGCTGCGGCGGCGCGGTGGCGGCGTCCCGCTGCGCCTTTTCGGTCAGCTGGCGGCCGATCTGGTCGAGGGTTTGGTTCTGCTCGGCCTGTTGCTGCTGGGATAGCGCAATTCCGGCGGCCCGCTCATCCGCCCGCACGGCGCCCGCCTCCGGCTCGTGGTGCCGGCCATCCCAGACATTGGCATTGCGCGCCTGCGCGAGCGCCAGACCGGGGGCAAGCAAGGCGGCCAGCAGCGCCGTCGCGGCGACAGGCATCAGCTTGCGGTTCATCGGGGCATTCCCTCGCGCTGAATATTTGCCGGTAACGCAAGACGGGCGCGCGGGATCGATGACCAACAAGCCGGAACAGCGCCTCGACGGTTCAGGAGCCGACCTTCAGGGTCGAAACCAGCCCACGCAGGCAAGCCAGGACCGAAAGCGCGGTGATCCGGCCGGTGCGCGGGTTCTCGCGGCTCGGCACGTTCTCGATGGTCATGGTCAGCCGCGCCGCTGCCGCCTCGACCCGAATGGTGTGCGTGTTGCGCGTGACGGTCGGGTCGGCCCAAATCTCGACCCTGGTGCGCATCGGGCCGACGCCGGCCAGTGCCAACGCCGCGCCCACATTGAGATTGGCCGGAAAGCCCGCCGCCGCGTCCAGCGCGTTGCCCTCGAACACCTTGACCGGCTCGGCGATCCCGTGGACCTGGATGCCGTGCTTCTTCAGGAAGGGCGCGCCCTCCAGCCCGGCCGGTGGCTTACGGCTCTCGATGGTGACGCTCTCGATCGGCCCCTCGGCCGCCGCTCGCACCGCATCGAGGCCGAGCAGCGCGCCAGTCGGGACCAGGATGCGCGCACCGGTCCGCTCCGCCTGCTTGACCAGATGCATCCGCGGCAGCAGCGCGCCGGCCGAGGCGACGACGAGGATACGGCCGGCGGCGATCGCGGGCAGCGCGATCCGCTCGAACACCGAAGCGGGCGCCGCCTCCACCACGATGTCCGCCGCAGCCAGCCCGTCCGGCTTGACGATGCGCGGCGGAAAGCGGAACGACTGGATGTGCCCCGCCGCCTTGGCCTCGTCGCGGGCGCTGACCAGGGCGAGGCGGAGGCCCGGCACCCCTTCGTCCAGGGCGCGGGCCAGCGGCAGGCCGATCGCGCCAAGGCCGCCTATCCCGACGGTCATGTCCATCGCGGGTTCTCCGCCATCGCACGCGCCGTCGCCAGATCGTCCGGCGTGTTGATATTCATGAACGGGTCCGGCCCGCTCGCCGGGAATTCCACCCGGCGCATGCCGATCTCCCGGCCAAAACCGGCGACGGCGCGCGACCCCGGCGCGGACAGCACCGCACGCAGCCTATCGAGAACCGCCACGGGCCAGAGCGCCACCAGCGGGTGATCCACCCCGGCCCGCGCCGCGAAGGAGGGCGGCGGCGCCAGGCTGCGCGCGAGCCCGGATGGCAGGAACGGCGTATCGCCCGGTGCGGTCAGTACGTGTTCGGCGCCCAGCCCGGCGGCCCAGGCGAGCCCGGCGGCGAGCCCGGCCAGCGGCCCCTCGCCCGCGGTATCGCCGTCCGGCAGCACCGGCGCGCCGAAGCCCGAGAACCGGGCCGGATCGCCGTTGGCGCTGATCGCCAGCCAGCGCACCTCGGGCCGCAGCGCGTCGATCACGCGCGCAAGGATGGAAGCGCCGCCGACCTGCAGCAGCGGCTTGTCGACGCCGCCGAGGCGCGAGCCCCGGCCACCGGCCAGCACAAGTCCGGCAACCCGCATCATCGGCGGGCACAAGGGAGAGGGATGGGGCGAGCGATGGGACTCGAACCCACGGCATCCAAGACCACAACCTGGCGCTCTACCAACTGAGCTACGCCCGCCATCCCGCGACGGGGGCTTAGGACGATCACCCGGCCGCCGTCAACTTGGCGTCGCGCCGTTCGGCAAAATGCCGGGCCAGCCGCGCGATCGCCTCGTCCAGCACCGCTTCGCGCTTGCAGAAGGCGAAGCGCGCGTAGTGGCTCGGCGGGTCGTTCTCGTAGAAGGCGGAGACCGGGATGGCGGTCACGCCGGCTTGCTCGGTGATGTGCCGGCAGAACGCCACGTCGTCGCCGATGAAGCCGGTCGAGGTGAAATCCACGGTCAGAAAATAGGTCCCCCGGCTCGGCAGCACGGTCAGCCCGAGCCCGGCGAGCCCCGCAGCCAGCTGGTCGCGCCGCGCCGCTAGATCGCTCGATAGGCCGCGGAAATAGGCCTCGTCCTTCGCCAGCCCGACGGCGACCGCGCGCTGCAAATTCGGCGCGCTGGTGAAGGTGAGATTCTGGTGCGCCTTGGCCACCACGCTCGCCAGTGCCGCCGGCGCGGTCACATAGCCGATCTTCCAGCCCGTAAGGGAGAACGTCTTGCCGGCGCTGCCGATCCGCATAGTGCGCTCGCGCAGGCCCGGCAGGGTCATCAGCGGGATGTGGCGCCAGCCATCGAACGTCAGGTGCTCGTAAACCTCATCGCAGATCGCAAAGGCGTCGTGCCGGGTCACGAGGTCGGCGACGAAGGCGAGTTCGGCCGCCGTGAACACCTTTCCCGTCGGGTTCATCGGCGTGTTGAGCAGGATGGCCTTGGTCTTCGGGCCGAACGCGGCCGCGAGCTCGGCACGCGGCAGCTCCCAGGCCGGCGGCGACAGGCGGACGATGCGCGGCACCGCGCCAATCATGCGGATCACCGGCAGGTAGGTGTCGTACACCGGCTCGATGACCACCACCTCGTCGCCGGGGTCGAGCACCGCCATCAGGCACGCAGTGATCGCCTCGGTGGCACCGGAGGTCACGACGACCTCGCTCATCGCATCGACTTCCAGGCCGTAGAAGCGCGCGTTGTGGGCGGCCACGGCACGGCGGAGTTCCGGCACTCCGGGCATCGGCGGATATTGGTTGCGCCCGTCCATCAGCGCGTCCGCCGCCGCTTGCAGGATGTCGGCCGGGCCGTCGGTGTCGGGAAAGCCTTGGCCGAGATTGATGCTGTCATGCTGCACGGCGAGCGCCGACATCACCGTGAAAATGGTGGTGCCGGTCGCGGCCAGCAGGGAATTCACGCTCTTCACCGCGCATGATCTCCTGAAGCGGGCGGGGGCGGCAGTATGGGTCGCGGGCCGGCCTGGTTCAACCGACGGCCGAATTGCTCAATATTGATGCAGCCGGCCATGCAAATCGCCCAGCACGCGGGCGGCGCGGCGCATCATCCGCCCGAAACCCCCGGATTGCCGGGTGGCACGACACATGCAAACTTCGTTTGCTGCCGTCGAACGCCCCGGCAGCCTGGCAACTGGAGGACGCCCGGCCCGCGCCGGGTTTGATGCGCATGAAGAAGATCGAAGCGGTCATCAAGCCTTTCAAACTGGACGAGGTGAAGGAAGCGCTGCACGAGGTGGGACTGCAAGGGATCACCGTCCTGGAGGCCAAGGGGTTCGGCCGGCAGAAGGGTCACACGGAACTCTACCGTGGCGCCGAGTACGTCGTCGACTTCCTGCCCAAGGTGAAGATCGAGATCATCTGCGAGGACGAGGTGGTGGAGCGAGCGGTCGAAGCGATCGTCGCCGCGGCCCGCACCGGCCGCATCGGCGATGGCAAGATCTTCGTCTCCAACATCGAGGAAGTGGTCCGCATCCGCACCGGCGAGCGTGGGCAGGACGCAATCTAGACTAATCACAGAGTCACTACCGGCCCGCGAGCGAACGGATTAAACGGGCCGGCCCATGAGGGGCCGCGTTGGGCGACCCCAGGATTGCCGCGACCGAAACGCGATCGCGCCGGCGCGGCGGCTGTCGAAAGGACGGGACGAGTATGGCGAGAAAGCCCGCATCAGGCGCCGGCGAGGGCGTGGGCAAGGTCCTGGAGATGATCCAGGAACACGCGGTGGAATATGTGGACCTGCGGTTCACCGATCCGCGCGGCAAGTGGCAGCACACCGCGCAGCACGTCTCCACCATCGAGGAGGACGTGTTCCGCGACGGCTTCATGTTCGACGGCTCCTCGATCGCTGGCTGGAAGGCGATCAACGAGAGCGACATGATCCTGATGCCGGACCCGGACACGGCGGTGATGGACCCGTTCGCCGCCAAACCGAGTCTCATCCTGATCTGCGACATCGTCGAGCCGTCCACCGGCCAGGCCTATAACCGCGACCCGCGCAGCACGGCGAAGAAGGCCGAGGCCTTCGTGAAGTCGTCCGGCATCGGCGACGCGGTGTATTTCGGCCCCGAGGCCGAGTTCTTCATCTTCGACAGCGTGAAGTTCGGCACCGGCATCAACTACGGGATGTACCAGCTCGACAGCATCGAGGGCCCCCAGGCCTCGATGAAGGACTATCCCGAGGGCAACATGGGCCACCGCCCCGGCGTCAAGGGCGGCTACTTCCCGGTCCCGCCGGTGGACAGCGAGAGCGATTTGCGCGCCGAGATGCTGTCGACGATGGGCGAGATGGGCGTCGTCATCGAGAAGCACCATCACGAGGTGGCGCAGAGCCAGCACGAGCTCGGCATGAAGTTCGGCCCGATGGTGCAGCTCGCTGACCATCTGCAGATCTACAAATATTGCATCCACAACGTCGCGCACAGCTACGGCAAGACCGCGACGTTCATGCCGAAGCCGGTCTATGGCGACAACGGCTCGGGGATGCACTGTCACCAGTCGATCTGGAAGGCGGGCAAGCCGCTTTTCGCCGGCAACGGCTATGCCGATCTGTCGGAGACGGCGCTCTACTACATCGGCGGCATCATCAAGCACGCCAAGGCGATCAACGCCTTCACCAACCCGGCGACCAACAGCTACAAGCGGCTGATTCCCGGCTTCGAGGCGCCGGTGCTGCTCGCCTACTCGGCGCGCAACCGCTCCGCCTCCTGCCGCATCCCCTACGCGACCAACCCGAAGGCCAAGCGCGTCGAGGTGCGTTTCCCGGACGCAGCGGCCAACCCGTATCTCGCCTTCGCCGCCATGCTGATGGCCGGGCTCGACGGCATCCGCAACAAGATCCATCCCGGCGACCCGATGGACAAGGACCTCTACGACCTGCCGCCGGAGGAGCTGAAGGGCATCCCGACCGTGTGCGGCAGCCTCCGCGAGGCGCTCGGCGCGCTCGAGGCCGACCACGAGTTCCTGCTCGCCGGCGACGTGTTCAGCGTGGACCAGATCGAGAGCTACATCGAGCTGAAATGGAGCGAGGTCTACCGCTTCGAGCACACGCCGCACCCGGTCGAGTTCGAGATGTACTACTCGGTCTGACCCAAGCCCGGCGGCGATCCAGGCGCCTGTCTCTGCGGGCGCCCTGGATCGCCGCGCCTACACGCGCAGCGGAACGGTCGCGCCGCGTCGTGCGTGATCGACGCTCCACAGGCCGGCGCCGGCGAACGCCAGGTAGAGGAAGGCGAAGCAGAAGAACACCGCCGCCTCGCCGCCGTTGAGCAGCGGGAAGAAGCTGCGCGGCGCGTGCGCCATGAAATACGCCACTGCCATCTCGCCCGACAGGATGAACGCGGCCGGGCGGGTGAACAGCCCGATCAGCACCAGGATGCCGCCCACCAGCTCGATCACCCCGGCGATCCAGACCAGCGAGAACGGCTGCAGATTGTCGAATATCGCGACATGCGGGAAGCCGAAGAACTTCGCAAACGGGTGCTGCAGGAACAGCAACGCCACGACGATGCGCAACACGCTGAGCATCCGCGGCGTCCACTCGGTGGTCACGTCCCGGGCCATCGGTTCTACCTCGTTGCTGGGAGGCCCGACGTTACGGCTTTCACCTCGCTATCGCCAGCCCAGCAGCGCCCGCTCCAGCCGCCCGATCACCCAGGACAGCACCAACCCCATCAGCGACAGCATGACGATCCCGGCCAGCAGATTGTCGGTGTCGTAAAGATTGCCCGCCGATAGCACGAAGGCGCCGATGCCGCGCTCGGCGCCGATCATCTCGGCGGCGACCAGCAGGATGATGGCGATGGACACCGTCACGCGAAAGCCGCTGAGGATGGCCGGCAGCGCCCCCGGCAGAATCACCTTGCCGACGATCGACCAGAAGGGCAGCGAGAAGGACTGCGCCATGCGGATCAGCCCGCGCGGCACCGCGTCGATGCCGGCGGCGGTGCTGATCACCGTGGGGAAGAACACGCCGAAGGCCAGGGTGGCGTCCTTCGAGCCCTCGCCGATCCCGAACCAGATGATGAAGAGCGGCACGAGGGCGATCTTGGGGATCGGGAACAGCGCCGAGACCACCGCCATCCCCGGCCCGCGCGCCACCGAGAACAGCCCGACCGCGAGCCCAACCGCCAGCCCCGCCACCGTGCCGATGCTCCAGCCGATCGCCAGGCGCTGCAACGAGGCACCAAGGTGCCGCCACAGCTCGCCGCTTGCCGCAAGGTGATAGAGAGCCACGGCGATCGAGGCGGGCGCCGGAAGGAACAGGGTCGGGATCACCCCCGCCGAAGCGCCCGCTTGCCAGAGCAGGACCAGCCCGATCAGCGTCGCCGCCGCGGCGCCGGGCAGCACGCGCGGGGAAAATCCGCCGCCCCGGAACGGCACCCGGCCGTCAAGCCGCCGCATCCGCCGCCTCCCGGTCGGCTGCCGCCGCATCGTCGCGGATCATGCGCCACAGCTCCGCCTCGATCGCCAGCAGGTCGGGGTCGGCCGCGTCGCGCCCGGCGATCGGCCAATCGATGCGCGCGACGTACCGCACCCGCCCCGGCCGGCGCGACAGCACGACGATCTGGTGGCCGAGCCGCACCGCCTCGGCGAGGTTGTGCGTGACATAGACCGTGGTGGTCCCGGCCCGCTCGATCAACCCGGCGAACTCGTCGAGCAGCAGGGCGCGGGTCTGCGCGTCGAGCGCCGAGAGCGGCTCGTCCATCAGCAGGCACGCCGGCCGCGCCGCCAGCGCCCGCGCGATCCCGACCCGCTGGCGCATCCCGCCGGAGAGCTGGCGCGGCCAGGCGCGGGCGAACTCGGCGAGCCCGGCGACGCGCAGCACCTCCTCGATCCGCGCCCGACGTGCCTCACGCGGCAGCCGGCCCTCCAGCACCAGCGAGACATTGCCCGCGACGGTCCGCCACGGCAGCAGGGCGAAGTCCTGGAACACGTAGGTCAGCGGGTTGAGGCAATCCTCCGCCACCGCCCCCTCGCACCGCACCTCGCCCAGCGTCGGCGCCAGCAGCCCGCCCATGATGCCGAGCAAGGTCGATTTGCCGCAGCCGGAGGGTCCGACCAGGACCGTGACTTCACCGGGAGGAATGTCGAGCGAGATATCGTCGAGCACCGTGAGGTCACGGTAGGCGTGGCCGATATTGCGCAAGGTGAGGCGCAGTGCGGAGATTGGGGGCAACCCCTCACCCCGGCCCTCTCCCACAAGGGGAGAGGGAGAAGAAAGCCCCCTCCCCTTGTGGGAGGGGGTTGGGGGAGGGGTGA
>JAFKFI010000097.1 GCA_017307285.1 Alphaproteobacteria bacterium
TGATCGCCCGCTCCAGTTCGCCGGTCTCGACGGCGCCTGGAATGAGCGCGTCGCCGATCACCAAGGCCGGCGTGCCCTGGATGCCGAGCGAGCGGGCGAGGCGGAGGTTGGCGTCGATGCGGCGCTGGATCGCCGGATCATCCATGTCCTTCCCAAGGCGCGTCGTGTCGAGACCGAGGTGGCCGGCTTGCTTGAGGATCGCCTCGCGGGTCTGCTCGGCGCCGGGGTGCATCAGGGCGTCGCGCAGCTTCTCATAGGCGCCGGGGACCTTGTCCTCCTGACGCTGCGCGGCGAGCAGCGCCTTGCTGCCGACCACGCTGGGAGGGCCGAGGATCGGCAGATCCTTGTACACCAGCCGGACGCCGGGGTCGGACTTCAGAAGTGCTGCCATCGTCGGTTCGAGCTTGCGGCAGTAGGGGCAGCGCGTGTCGAAGAACTCGACGATGGTGACGTCGCCGTGGGGATTGCCGGCGACGGGGTCGGCGGGGTCGGCGGTCAGCGCCTGGCGCGAGCTGGCGATGGCGCTGCGCGCCGCCGCCTCCTGCCGCGAGCCCTCGTCGGCTTGCAGCGCGTCGATGGCGTCCCGCAGGATGGTCGGGTCCTGCTTCAGCGCGTCCCGCATGATCCGCACGATCTCCTCGCGCTGCGCTGGGGTGAAGGCGTCTGCGCGTGCCGGCATTGCGGGTGCCAGCAGCAGAAGGGCGAGGAGGACGAGGGGGATCAGTCGCACGGTGGGTTCGCTTTCCTGACTGGACGCCGGGGGCCGACCGGTTGCCGCTCTGGCCGAAGCCGGTTATGGCACGGATTGCTCGAAAAGTGACGCGGACCGGACCGGCTTGGCTGGCCGCCTTTTGACGAAGGATTGGCGAAGGTGCGGAACAGCGTCTCCCGGTTGCGCCTCGGCGCGGCCCTCGCTCTCGGTCTGACGGTCAGCGCCTGCTCCACGATCTCCTCCGTCACCAACACGATGTTCTCGGCGGCGCCCCCCGAGGGCACGGCGGGGCATGTCAGCGGCTTTCTCGGCGGCGTGGTGGCGGACGAACCGCGCGCCGCGGTGGTGGCGCGCGAGGTGTTGTCGCAGGGCGGCACGGCGGCGGACGCGGCGGTGGCGCTTGGGTTCGCATTGTCGGTGACGCTGCCGTCGCGTGCCAGCCTGGGCGGCGGCGGGGCGTGCCTCGCCTACAGCCCTGGCCGCGATTCGGTGAACAAGGGCGTGCCCGAGGCGTTCGTATTCACGCCCATTGCGCCGGCGCGGGCGAGTGCCGCGGCGGATCGGCCGGCCGCGGTGCCGATGATGGCGCGCGGGTTGTTCGCGCTGCAGGCGCGCTACGGCAAGCGGCCGTTCGACAGTCTCATCGTGCAGGCCGAGCAGATGGCGCGGTTCGGCGTGCCGGCCTCGCGCGCCTTCGTGCGCGACCTCACCCTGGTCGCGGGCCCGCTGTTCGCCGACCCTGCCGCACGTGGCGTGTTCTCCCATAACGGCACGCCGCTCGGCGAGGGCGCGCAGCTGATTCAGCCCGATCTCGGCTCGACCCTGGCGCAAATTCGCGTCGCCGGCGTGGGCGATTTCTACCAGGGGGCGCTGGCGCACCGACTGGTGGACGCCGCCCCGCGCGCCGGCGCCACCTTCACCATCAACGACCTGCGCACCGCGCTGCCGCAAACGCTGCCGCCGATCACGCTGCAGAACGGTCGCGACAATCTTGCCTTTCTGCCGCCGCCAGCCGATGGCGGGCTGGCGGCGGCAGCGGCGTTCATGGCGCTGCAGAATGACCCAGCGGCGTATGATCGCGCGCAGGCTCGTGCGCTGGCGGTGGCAGCGCGCTGGCGTGCGGCGGGGGGCGACCCGCGGGCGCTGCTCGCCGCCGACCTGCCCGCCGGCAGCCTGCCGGAGCTGCCCGCCTCGACTACCTTCCTCACCCTCGACCGCGACGGCGACGCGGTGGCCTGCGCGCTGACGATGAATAATCTTTTCGGCACGGGCCGAATCATTCCCGGCACCGGGCTGCTGCTGGCGGCGTCGCCGAGCGTGTTCCCGCCGCCGCTGCTCGCCACCGCGATCGCCTGGAACGAGCCGCTGCACGCCTTCCGCGCCGCAGTCGGCGGCTCGGGTCAGGCCGGGGCGCCGCTCGCCGCTGCCGTGGCGATGATGAACACGCTGCGCACCAATCAGCCGATGGCGGTCCCGGTGCCCGATCCCGGCCGCGCCAATGTGATCGCGTGCAGCCGCTATCTGCCGGACAGCGAGGGCTCCTGCGGCTGGGCAACGGACCCGCGCGGCGCCGGGCTGGCCATCGGGAGCAACTGATGGCGCTGAAGATCGGCCGCGCCGCCGCCGCGCCCCCCTTCATGGTGATGGACGTGATCGCCGCGGCCAATGCGCGCCAGGCGGGGCTTGCCGCGCACGAGCCGCATGTCATCCGGATGGAGGTCGGCCAGCCCGGCACAGGGGCGCCGGCCGGCGCGGTCGCCGCCGCGATGGCGGCGCTCCAGGCGGGCGAACCGATGGGCTACACCGAGGCGTTCGGCCAGCGCGGCTTGCGTGAGCGTATCGCGGCGCATTGCCGGGACTGGTACGGCACCGCGCCGCCGGTCGAGCGCATCGCCGTCACGGTCGGCGCCTCGGGCGCCTTCCCGCTCGCCTTCCTCGCCGCCTTCGACCCCGGCGACCGCGTGGCGATGGCCGCGCCGTTCTATCCGCCCTATCTCAACATCCTGACCGCGCTCGGCATCGAGCCGGTGGTGATCGAGACCTCGGCGGAAACCCGTTTCCAGCCCACGGTCGCCCTGCTCGACGCGCTCGACCCGAGGCCAGACGGATTGATCGTCGCCAGCCCGTGCAATCCCGCCGGCACCATGCTGCATGTCGACGAGCTGCGGGATATCGCCTCCTGGTGCGACGCGAGCGGCGTGCGGCTGATCAGCGACGAGATCTATCACGGCCTCAACTACGACAGCCCGATCGCCACCGCTGCGGCGTTCAGCCCCTGCGCGGTGGTGATCAACAGCTTTTCGAAATATTTCAGCATGACCGGCTGGCGGATCGGCTGGATGGTGCTGCCCGAGGATCTGGTGCGGCCAGTCGAGTGCCTGGCGCAGAATCTGTTCATCAGCGCGCCGCATATCTCGCAGATCGCCGCCGAGGCGGCGTTCGACTGCCATCCCGAACTGCAAGCCAATGTCGCGCGCTATCGCCGCTCGCGGGACCATCTGCTCGAGCATCTGCCGCGCGCCGGCTTCACCCGGCTCAGCCCGGCGGAGGGAGCGTTCTACCTCTACGCGGACATCGCCGAGCGGGCCAACGACAGCGTGGCGTTCTGCGCCCGGATGCTCGCCGAGGCCGGCATCGCCGCCACGCCGGGGGTCGATTTCGACCGGACGCGTGGCAACCGCTTCCTGCGCTTTAGCTATTGCGGCCCGGAGGCGGACATGCGGGACGCTGCCACACGGCTGCTGCACTGGCGGTAGAGCGGCTTCAGGTAGACCGTATCCGTTCCGATCCCTCATGGCCGGACTTGATCCGGCCATCAGGTGCCACAGCCCGCGCTGCCGCGGTCGATTGCCGGATCAAGTCCACTGCTGTCCGGATTGGCTGCAAGTCAAACCTCCCTCTTGCTCGAGTATAACCTCGTCATGCCCGGCGAAGGCCGGGCATCCACGACTTTGCGTGCTCGCTCGCGAAGTCGTGGATCGTCGGCCTCCGCCACTGTTGTCCGGCACGTCATTTGCTTGGCCAGAAGGCGAGTTGTGGTGTTGGTTTTGGCGGCGGGCGTGGCGGCGGGTCGAGCAGGTTGGCGAGGGGCCTGCGGGTGAACAGGTGAGCGCGGATGAGGGCGAGCAGGGTGACGGCGGCCTTGCGGGTCTGGGTGCGGGCATGCAGGGCGGCGATCAACAGGTAGGCGATCAG
>JAFKFI010000105.1 GCA_017307285.1 Alphaproteobacteria bacterium
GAGGGAGAGGGAGCAGAAAAGCCCTCTCCCTGTGGGAGAGGGTTGGGTGAGGGCTACTCTGCCGCCACGCGGAAGGCGTTGTCGATCACCTCGTCGAGCGCTGGCTTGATCTGGCGCTGGAAGATGTCGAGCGTCTCGATCACCGCGTCCTTCGGCATCTGCGCGTAGTGGTTCACTAGCGCGATATGCTCGCCGGGCAGGATCTTCCATTGCTCGACGAGCTGCCGGCGGACGCTGTCCACCGTGCCGAACACGAACAGCCCGGAATTGACCAGCGAGCCAAAGATGTCGTCGCCCTCGACCTTGCGACGCCCCATCGCGGCGTAGAAGTTCTTCCAGATGTCGAGGTCGTAAGTGCGGATTTTCTCCAGCGCCTCCTCCTCGGTGCGGCCGATCTGAATCCAGCGCACGAGGCACTGGTTCTGCCCAGGCGCGAAGCTGCGCCCGTGCTGCGCGGCGATGGTGCGGTAGCGCTCCGACAGCGGCCCGGCGGCCGCGATCGAGGCGAAATAGGTCGGGATGAAACCATTGCGGCCGCAGAACTCGACGGTCTCGGGGCTGCCGGAGCCGGCGACGAACACTTTCGGATGCGGTCGCGTATAGGGCGACGGCGCCACCGAGGCGCGGCGCCACACCCCCGCCGCGTCCACCTCTCCGGGCGCGCCGAGCCTCTGCGTTACCCCGGCCTTCGCCAGCGGCCAATCCTCGATGCCGGCCTCGTAGGGGAACGGCACCTGCCAATTGATGCCCTTGTGGGTGAAGCTCTCCTGTGTCCAGGCCTTGACGACGAGTTCGACGCTCTCCTCGAAGATGGCCCGGTTCCGCGCGTCGTCGTCCTTGTCGGCCGCCAGTTGCGTCGCCTGCGAGAAGCCGGCCGCAGTGGTCTGAGGGTTGTAGACGGCCGCGTTCGGAGACTTGGTCGCCCGCGCGCCCAGATGCTGACCGAGCGTGTTGGTCCAGCGCGACTGGTAGCCGCGCGCGAAGCCGACGAACGTCCGCCCCTGCGAGAGGTGGTCGATGACGGCGACATCCTCGGCGACCCGGATCGGGTTGTGCGTGCTCATCACGTATCCCAGCGGGCCGACGCGGATGTTCTTGGTCTTGGCGAGCCAATAGGCGTTGGTCGCGGTTGGGCTCGGCGCCACCTCGTAGCCTTCCGACCAGAAATGATGCTCGGGCGTCGCCGCGCCCCAGATGCCCATTTCGTCGGCCGCCTGGATGATCTCGGTCATGCCGTGAATCGCGGCCTGATAGCGCTCCCGGTCCCGCCCGATGGGCCGCAGGGCCGCGCGCTCCTCCTCGTCCTTCGCCGGTATGACCGGATACATCAGCGTGATCGGCTTCAGCATGGTGCGTTCTCCCTTTGAGGGGAGGATACCGGCGGGTAGGCGGGCGTCAACACGGGTGCTCGCGCCCCCTTACCCAGCCCTCTCCTCCCCCCCCCAAACGGGGAGAGGGAGAGATTACCGGCTCAATGAACCCTCGAGCGCTTCAACATCCCCGGCAAGCAGCGCGTCCAGGGTGAAGGGGCACGTCTGGGGAGGGTCGGGCAGAGCGTCGAGGTCCCTTAACGCCATCCGTGCCCGTCGTGTCGCCTTCGCATAAAGCTGATCCAGTTCCATGCGCTGCCGCATTGACGGTGTGAATCGGAGCGCTGCGTCGTCGAGGAAGGTGCCGGCCTCATCGCGCCAATGCGCCGCACTCGGGCTGTCTGGCCAGGCGTGCAGCTTGAGCAAATGAACCATCGCTTGCTGCAGCAGGCTTTGACACGCGCGCAGCTCGGAAAGGCCCACGTCCCGCACCTCCTCGATCACGTGGGGCCAATCAATCAGCGCGTTGAGGCGTTCGCCGGCGGCGAGCCGGCGCAGGAGTTCGGCCTGCTGTTCGGCCCAGGCGAGAGCGTCGTGCTCGTAAAGCCCGTCCGGCATGGCCGAACTCCCGTCTCCTCTCAAGCCGCCTTCGCTGCGCCGAACAGCCCGCCCATGCGCGCGAGCTTGGCCAGATGCTCGTCGGCGGTGCCGAACATGAGGTCGATCATTGTCTGCCGCTTGAAGTAGTGGCCGACCTTGTACTCCATCGTCATGCCGATGCCGCCGTGCAGCTGGATCGCCTCCTCGCCGACATGCTTGCCGGAGCGGCCGATCTGCACCTTGGCCGCCGACATCGCGCGGGCGCGCTCGGCTGCGTCCGTCTCCGACACCATCACGTTGGCGAACAGCGCCATGCTCCTCGCCTGCTCGACCGAGACGAACATATCGACAGCACGATGCTGCAGCGCCTGGAACGAGCCGATCGTGACGCCGAACTGCTTGCGCGTTTTCAGGTATTCGACGGTGAGCTCCTGCATCGAAGCGAGCAGGCCGACGGACTCGGCGCTCAACGCGGCGATCGCCTCGTCCACCACGCGCTCCATGACCGGCAGCGCGCGGCCAGGCTCGCCCAGCACGGCTTCGGCCTTGGCGCCGGACAACGTGATCTCGGCGGCGCGCAGCCCGTCCTGTGTCGGATACCCGCGACGCGCAACGCCGTCCGCTTTCGCGTCAACGAGGAACAGTCCGATGCCGTCGCGATCACGGCGATTGCCGGACAGTCGCGCACTGACAAGAATCTTGTCGGCGCAATCACCGTGCAGCACGACGCTCTTGGCGCCGTCCAGCACCCAGCCGCCCCCGCTCGGCTTCGCAGTCGTGGCGACGTCGAACAGGTCGTAACGCGACTGCCGCTCGACATGGGCGAAGGCGAGCAACAGCTTCCCCCCGGCGATCTGCGGCAGCAGCGCCGCCTGCTGCTCCTCTGTCCCCGCCGCGCGGATGAGCCCGCCGCCCAGGATGACGGTCGCGAGATAGGGCTCCAGCACCAGGCCGCGCCCGAACGCCTCCATCACCAGCATCGTCTCGACCGGCCCGCCGCCGAAGCCGCCGTGGCGCTCCTCGAACGGCAGGCCGAGCAAGCCGAGCTCGGCGTATTGCGCCCAAATGTCGCGGCTCCAGCCGTCCGGCTCAGCCATGATCTTCTTGCGCGCCTCGAACTCGTATCGATCGGCGATCAGGCGATCGACGCTGTCCTTGAGCAGCCGCTGCTCCTCGGTGAAATCGAAATCCATGTCAGAGCCCCAGGATCGCTTTGGCGACGATGTTGCGCTGGATCTCGTTCGAGCCGCCGTAAATCGAGACCTTGCGGTAGTTGAAGTAATCGGGCGCCGCCTCGGTGGCGTAGTCGGGGCCGATCACCGGCTCGTTCTGCCCGGCCTCGACCGGCTGGTACGGCATCGCGAACGGGCCGACCACCTCGATCGCGAGTTCGGTGAGCTGCTGCTGGATGACTGAGCCCTTGAGCTTGAGGATCGAAGAGGCCGGGTTGGGCTTGCCCTTGGCCTGCCCGCGCTCCGCCGCGACAACGCGGAGTTGCGTCATCTCGAGCGCCTTCAGCTCGACCTCGACGGCCGCCAGTTTCTCGCGAAACTTTTCATCCGCGATCAACGCCCGATCGCCGACGCGCTCCAGTGCCGCGAGCTCCTTGATCCGCTGGACCTTGGCCTTGGAGACGCCGACGCGCGCAATGCCGGTGCGCTCGTTGCCGAGCAGGAACTTGGCGTAGTCCCAGCCCTTGTTCTCCTGGCCAATCAGGTTCTCCGCCGGCACCTCCACGTCATCGAAGAACACCTCGTTGACCTCGTGGCCGCCGTCGATGGTCTGGATCGGCCGCACGGTGATACCCTTCAAGGTCATCGGAAAGACGATGAAGGAGATGCCCTCCTGCTTCTTCGCGGCGGGATCAGTGCGGCACAGGCAGAAAATCCAGTCGGCGTGCTGCGCGAGCGTCGTCCAGATCTTCTGGCCGTTGATGAGGTATTTGTCCCCCTTCCGCTCGGCCTTGGTACGCAGGCTGGCGAGGTCGGAGCCGGAGCCGGGCTCGGAGAAGCCCTGACACCACCAATCATCGAGGTTCGCGGCACGCGGCAGGAAGCGCTTCTTCTGCTCGTCATTGCCGAATTGCGCGATAACCGGGCCGACCATCGAGGTGTTGAAGGCGAGCGGCGCCGGCACGTTGGCCTGCTGCATCTCGTCCTGGTACATGTAGAACTGCACCGGGCTCCAATCCTGGCCGCCCCACTCCTTGGGCCAGTTGGGCACCGCCCAGCCGCGCGCATTGAGGGCGCGCTGCGAGGCGATGATCTCCTCCTTGCTGAGCGGATGCCCCGCCTCGACCTTCTCACGGATCGCGGCGGGGAATTCCTTCCGAAAGTAGCGCCGCGCGTCGTCGCGGAACGCCAACTCCTCGGCGGTGAAGTTCAGATCCATGCGATGCTCCTCGGTGGCGGGGCTCCCTCACCCAACCCTCTCCCAGAGGGAGAGGGTTTTTCTCCTCCCTCTCCCTCTGGGAGAGGGCCGGGGTGAGGGTCAGGCGGCGCGGGATTTTAGGCGGTGGGAAAACGTCTTGCGGAATTTCGCGACCTTCGGCGCGACGACCACCTGGCAATAGCCGGTGTACGGGTTCCGCTCGTAATAGTCGTGATGCTCCGGCTCGGCCGGGTAGAACACGGTGAGCGGCTCGATCTCCGTGACCAGCGGCGCCGGCCAGATTTTCGCCTCCGCAACCTCCCGCATTACCTTCTCGGCGCTGGCGCGCTGCGCCGGCGAGTGGGTGAGAATGATCGAGCGGTACTGCGGGCCGACATCGTTGCCCTGGCGGTCGCGCGTGGTCGGGTCGTGGATCGAGAAGAACACCCGCAGCAAATCCTCGTAGGACACCACCTTGGGGTCGAACACGATCTGCGTCACCTCGGCGTGGCCGGTGCGACCGGTGCAGACCTGCCGGTAGCTGGGATTCACGACATGCCCGCCGGCATAGCCGGAGAGCACCGACTGCACCCCTTCCAGGTCCTTGTACACGGCTTCGAGGCACCAGAAGCACCCGCCCCCGAGTGTCGCGACCTCCTGCCCCTCGCCCACAGGGTTGGGCTTGACCTGCTCCGTCATGCTGCGTCCCTCCGTTCTGGCCGGCCCTTCATATGGGGCGCCGGGCCGGAGGGCTACTATGCCCCGCCAGTGCCCAGAGGAGAAAGCACCGTAGGGAAATCCCCGGCACGCAGCGGTGCCGGGGATCGTGCGTCAGGCGTGCGCCATCTGCCCGAAGCGGCCGGCGTTGAAGTCCTCGATCGCCTGACGGATCTCGGCTTCGCTGTTCATCACGAACGGCCCGTAGCCGACGACCGGTTCATCGATCGGCTCGCCGCTCAGCACGAGGACGGTCGCGTCGCCATCCGCGTCAACCGTGACGCTGCCACCTTCCTTTGACAGCAGCACCATCTCGGCCTCGCCGGCGGCCTGCGAGCCCCCGATCGTGACATGACCAGTGAGCACGACCAGCGCGCTGTTGTGCCCGTCCGGCAGGTCGAGCGTCACCGACGCACCCGCCTTCATCCGCATGTCCCAGACATTCATCGGCGTGAAGGTCCGCGCTGGCCCCTTGGCGTCGCCGAACGCGCCGGCGATCACCCGTAGCTTGCCAGCCCCGTTCGGCAGATCGACGCTCGGAATGTCGGCCGAGACGATGGACTGGTAGCCTGGCGCCGCGCCCTTGTCCTTCGCCGGCAAGTTGACCCAGAGCTGGATCATGCGGAACGGGCCACCGGTCTTGGTGAAACCGGGCGAATGGAACTCCTCGTGGAGGATGCCGCCGCCCGCGGTCATCCACTGCACGTCGCCGGGGCCGATCACGCCGCCCTGGCCGGTCGAATCGCGATGGGCGACCTCGCCGTCATACACGATCGTCACCGTCTCGAAGCCACGATGCGGATGCTGGCCGACGCCGCGCGGTGTCTTGGCCGGCTCGAACAGATGCGGCCCCGCGTAGTCGAGCAGTAGGAATGGACTGATCTGCCGACCGAGATTGTCGTAGGAGAACAGCGACCGGACGGGAAATCCATCGCCCACCCAGTGGCGGTTCGGGTTACTGTACACGCCG
The DNA here is from genome assembly GCA_017307285.1 of Alphaproteobacteria bacterium. GTDB lineage: Bacteria > Pseudomonadota > Alphaproteobacteria > Acetobacterales > Acetobacteraceae > JAFKFI01. The sequence goes on from JAFKFI010000105.1 coordinate 5,968, forward strand.
AGAATCGTCTTCATCGAACATCTCCTGATCGGGCGCCGACGGGCGCCCCGCCTGGCGCTGGTTATGGTGTCCGCCCGACCGGCCCGGAAGATTGCGGAAGCAGACTCTGCGTCCTATGAACAGGACGATGCAGGACCTGAATGATCTCTACTACTTCGTGCAAGTGGTCGAGCATGGCGGCTTCGCCCCGGCAGGCCGTGCGCTGGGTATGCAGAAGTCGAAGCTCAGCCGGCGGATCAGCCTGCTCGAGGAGCGCCTCGGTGTCCGACTGATCCAGCGCTCCTCGCGCCGCTTCTCGGTGACCGAGGTTGGGCAGGAATACTACCGGCAATGCGTCGCCATGCTGGTCGAGGCGGAAGGCGCGCAAGCGATCATCGACAATGTCCGCTCGGCGCCGCAGGGGCTGATCCGGATGGCCTGTCCGCCCGCACTGCTCGCCTATCGCTTCGGCGAGGCGATCGCGCATTTCCTGGCCGCGCACCCCAAGGTCGAGATGCGGGTCAAGTCGCTCGACCGGCCGGTCGATCTGATCGGCGAGGGATACGACGTCGCGATCCGCGCCGGCCAGCCGGTCGCTGAGCCCGCGACGCTCGTCACCCGCAAGCTCGGCGAGGTCAGCCAGTGCCTCGTCGCGGCCCCCATCCTGCTCAAGGGCCGCCCCAGGCCAGAGGCGCCGCCGGACCTCGCGCAATTCCCCAGCCTGGACTTTGGGCTGACCAATACCGACCATGCGCCGGATCGCCATGCGTGGCGGATGCAGCGCGACGAGGGGCCGGTCGCGCTGGTGCCCCATCGTCCGCGCCTTGTTACCGACGATCTCTCCACGCTCCGCGTGGCAGCACTCGCCGGCATCGGCGTTGCGCAGTTGCCAAGCCTGATGGCCGAACCCGACATCCGGGCGGGTCGGCTAATCGAGCTGCTGCCCGGCTGGCGGCTGCACAACGACACGGTCCATGCCATCTTCCCCACCCGCCGCGGCCTGCTTCCCTCGCTTCGCGTGCTCCTCGATTTTCTCGCGGCGGAATGCCAGCCCTATCGCGCAGGGACGAGGAGAGCGGGATGAGAGGGGCGCGCATCCGCGGCCGGCTTGCCGCGCGCGGTCTGCTGCTCAACCTTGCCGTGGGACTGGTTGCCGTCGGCCTCAACAGCGATCCGCCGGTACGGCAGGCCACGGGCCCCCTGCTGCCGATCGTGCTGTGGTGCTGCCTCGCCATCTTCGCGTTCGACTGGATGCGGCACGTTCGACGAGCCGGCGCGCACGCGGGCGCCTGGCTGCGCTCGCTCTCCGGCTTGATCGAGACGCTTTCAGTTGTCGCCGTTCCGATTGCGTTCCTGCTCGGCGCGGCGGAGCCGTGGCTCGCCGGGACGCTATGGGTCCTGCGGCTCATTCCCGCCTCGCCCAGCCTCGGCCAGCTCGGGCGCGTGCTGTCGACCGAGCGACGTGCGCTCTCCGGCGTGGGCACGCTGTTCGTCATCGTGCTCGTATTGTCGGCCGCGATGATGCACGCAATCGAAGGCAGCGGGCAGCCGACGGTATTCGGCACACTGCCGGGCGCGCTGTGGTGGTCGGTCGTCACGTTGACGACGACGGGCTACGGCGACGTGGTGCCGCATGCCGGGCTCGGCAAGCTGGTCGCCGCATGGGTGATGATGTCGGGCCTCTGCGTGTTCGGCCTGCTCACCGGCATTCTCGCCACCGGCTTCGCCGCCGAAAGCCGGCGACAGGATTTCCTGCGCTCGTGGGAGCTGGTGCGCCACGTGCCGTTCTTCGCCTCGCTCAGCCAATCCGGCATCGCCGACCTCGCGCGCTCCCTGCGCCGGTGGGATGCGGCGGAGAACGTCGTCGTCGTACGTCGCGGTCGGCGCGGCGACAGCATGTATTTCGTCGTCTCTGGCGAGGTCGAGGTCGAGGTCGATCCGCCGGTGCGCATCGGGCCGGGCGGATTCTTCGGCGAGATGGCGCTGCTCGGCGAAGGCGTGCGCACCGCCACCGTGACGACGACACGTCCGAGCACGTTGCTGGTACTGGACATCGCCGATTTCCGCACGATGATGGCGTTGCACCCGGAACTCGCCAGCGCCGTCGAATCGGCGGCGAGACAGCGCGCCGCATGGACGGAGGCCAAATGACCGCGCAAGGCTACGTCGAACACAGGGAGCGCGTGCTCCCCGAATGGGTGGACGCCGCCGGCGAGCTTGCCCCGGCATACGCTGTGGTGATCTTCGACCACGCGATCGACCGGCTGTACGACGGCATCGGCCTCGGCGACGATTATCGTCAGGCGACCGACTTTTCTACGTTCACGCTGGAGACGCACAGTCTGCTCGAACGGCCCGTGCCAGCGAGCGAGGAGGTGCTGGTACGCAGCCACATTCTCGCGGTCGACGCCAAGCGAATGCACATCGCACAGGAGATGTTTCGCCCCGGCGAGACGCGGCGCTCCGCGTTGATGGAGCAACTATCGATCCACATCGACCTCTCGATTCGCCGCTCGGCACCATTTCCGCCCGAGCGGCTGGCGCGCGTCCGCGCGGCAATGGACGCGCAAAGCGCGTGGCCGAGGCCGCGCGGCACGGGGCTCCGCATCACGCTGGCGGAATGATCCAGGGTGCGAGACGTCCATCGAGCTGAAAGACAATCAACGGAGACATAGCGATGCGAGGGATGATACTGGCCGGCACCGTGCTGGCTGTGGGAGTTGTCGGTGCGGCGCATGCGCAAGCCCCGGCATCGCTCACAGCCGAGCAGATCATTGCCAACAGACAGGCGGGACAGGCACTCGTTGGCGCGAGCTTCGCGAGCATGAAGCACGCCATCGATACCAAATCGACCGACCTCAAGCAGTTCAAGCCGATGGCGGAAGCCATCGCGCGGTGGATGGGCGTGTTCCCCGACCTGTTCCCGCCGGGCACCGAAGAGGGTCACAAGACCAAGGCCCTGCCGGCAATCTGGTCCGATCGGGCCGGCTTCGACAAGGATGCGCGCAATCTGGTGGCCGAGGCGCAGAAGCTCGCGCAGGCGGCCGATTCGAACGATCCGGCGGCTTTCGCGGTCGCGTTCCAGAACACCGGCAAGGCCTGCGGCGCCTGCCATCACGATTTCCGAGCGAAGTGATCTGATCCGCTGAGGCCGACTGAAATCCACCCTACCCCGACCCGGTAGGGCGGACTTCAGTCCGCCACTCGCGGACCAAAGCCGCCAGAGCCGATTGCGGGTCGGCGGCGCTCATCACGCCGCCCATCACCGCCACCCCGGCGGCACCCGCGGTCAGGCACGGCGCGATGTCGGGTGGACCGATGCCGCCAAGCGCAATGACCGGAACCGATGAGCACCGGACTGCTTCTCGCAATCCGGCAAGGCCGATCGCGGGGCCGTAGCCCGGCTTGCTGGCGCTCGGGCGGATCGGGCTGATCGTGACGTAGTCGGCCTCGTCATGGCCCGCCAGCGCGTCTCCGGCATGGGTGGAGATTCCGATCAGCCGCCCCGCCCCCAATGCACGTCGTGCCGCCGCGACCGAGGCGCCCGCCGGCAGATGCAGCGCGGCGCCGGGCACCGCCTCGGCGGCAGCGAGATCGTCATGCACGCCGACCGTGGCCCCCCAGGCCGCGCCGATCTCGGCGAGGCGGCGCAGCAGGCGTCGCCGCTCACCGGTATCGAGATCCTTCTCGCGCAGGCTCAACCAACGGCAGCCGCCCGCGAAAGCGGCTTCCGCCATTTCCTCCAGCGGGCGGCGCGCCTGGTGCCGGTCGGTGATGACGAGCAGCGGAGGATCAGGCAGCGCCGGGCGCGGCAGCTTCATCCGCCAATCAGGCCAAGCTGCGGGCTCGACGGCTCGGCCTGCGTGCGCTTTGGGATGCGCCCCGCGAGCCGCGCGCCGCGCCCCGCGTCCACCCCGGCGCGCATCGCCGCCGCCATGCGGCGCGGGTCGTGCGCTCGTGCGACAGCGGAGTTCAGCAGCACGCCGTCGCAGCCGAGCTCCATCGCCAGCGCGGCGTCCGAGGCGGTGCCGATCCCGGCGTCGAGGATCACCGGCACCGCGCTGGTGGCGCAGATGCGCTCGATCGCATACGGGTTGCAGATGCCGAGGCCGGTGCCGATCGGCGAGCCGAGCGGCATCACCGCCGCCGCCCCCGCGTCGGCAAGCTTGCGGCAGCTCACCGGGTCCTCGTTGCAGTAGGGCAGCACCACGAAGCCGTCGCGCACCAATTCCTCCGTCGCACGCAGCAGCTGCTCGACATCGGGGTACAGCGTCTCCTCGTCGCCGATCAGCTCGAGCTTGACCCAGTTGGTCTCCAGCGCCTCGCGGCCGAGTTGCGCGGTGAGCACGGCGTCGCGCACCGTCGAGCACCCGGCGGTGTTGGGCAGCAGATCGAATTTTTCAGTGAGCAGGTCGATCAGGCTTTCGGGATAGCTCTGCAAGCTAATTCGTCGCACCGCCATCGTCACCAGCGCGGGGCTCGCGGCCATCAGTGAATCGAGCATCACCTGATGGTTGGGATAGCCGCCGCTCCCCATCAGCAGCCGCGAGCCGAACTGCCGGCCAGCGATCACCAGCGGATCGTCGAAGCGGGCTGCCGAGAAAGTGGTTTCAGTCGCAACGCTCATCTCACCCTCCCCCGACCGGCTTGACGATCTCCACGTCGTCGCCCTCCGCCAGGCGGTGCTCCGGCCAGATGCGCGCCGGCACCACCTGCCCGTTCACGGCGACCGCAACGCCGCGCGCACGCTGGATGCCGCGAGCGGCGAGAAGTTCTGCGAGAGTTGCGGCAGCGAGCGCATGGGGCTCGCCGTTGACGCGAATGCTTAGCATCGGTTGGTCTCCGTAAGGACCGGCATCGGCCGGGGCGACGAGGAATTGTGAAAGCGTGCCAGGGAAAAATCGCGAATGGCGGGATCGGTCCGACCCGTGAGGATGCTGCGGCTCACCGCCTCGGCAGTGACGGGCGTGAGCAGGATGCCATTGCGATGATGCCCGGTGGCCAACACCAGCCCATCGACGCCGCTCGGCCCAAGCACCGGGGCGTCGTCGCGCGAGCCGGGCCGGAAGCCTGCCCAGCTTTCCACGATTTCGAGTTCCGCAATACCCGGCACGGCGCGCCACGCACCCTCCAGCAATGCGAGCATCCCGCCAGCGGTGAGGCGCGCGTCGAAACCACGTTCCTCCGTGGTCGCACCGACGATCAGCCTGCCGTCGCGGCGCGGCACGAGATAAGCTCGCCCACTCCACATCACATGCCGCAGCAACGGCGCGACGGGGTCCATTGCCAGGGCGAGCATCTGCCCCTTGATCGGCCGCACCGGCGGCCGCGCCGCCTCGGGCAGTCCGGCCAATCCCGGCGACCAGGCGCCGGCGGCCAGCACCACCAAGTCCGCCGGCTCGCGCGCGTCATCGAGGCGGAGGCCGGTTACGCGGCCCCCGGTGACATCGAGCGCCGTCACCGCCCGGTTCTCGTGCAGCTCCCCGCCGGCGCGGGTGAAAGCGACCGCGAGCGCTTGCACCACTAGGCGATTATCGACCTGATGATCGTCCGGGCTAAGCACTGCCGCCGCGATGGAGGGATGCAGATAGGGCTCGCGCCGGCGCGCCTCTGCCCCGCTCAACCATTCGAGATGGATTCCGAGCTTGCTCTGGAAATCGTGATGAAACCGGAGCTGCGCCGCGTCGTCGCGGGTCAGCGCCGCCCAGATCGTGCCCTCCTGTCGCAATCCGACATCGATGCCGCTCGCCGCCTGCAACTCCGCCGCGAAGCCCGGCCACAGCGCCTGGCTGTGCCGATTGAGCGCGTAGAGCGCTTCCTCGCCGGGCTCGGCCTCGATGCCGGCGGCCAGCATCCCGGCGGCCGCCCAGCTGGCCCCCCGCCCGGCCGCCCCCCGGTCGAACACCGCCACACGGCATCCGGCCTGTGCCAAGCGCCAGCCGATTGACAGACCGATGGCACCCGCGCCGACGATGGCGACGCGGTGTGGTGCCGACGTTGTTGGACCAGGTGATGGAATGATCGGGCTCCCTTCGCTGGCATGATCCAGACAGGTTCAGTGGGTATGATCTCAGCCGCCCGGTTCGGAGCGGCACCCCAGCCAGCGCCCATCTTGGACCCCGGCGCCCCACACCGGCAAGGCCCCCCTGTCGATTGCCCCGGCGGGGGGTTACGGTCGAGCCATGATCACCACCCGATTTCACGCCCTGACTGTCGCTGATGTCCGGCGCGAGACCGCCGATTGCGTCTCGATCGCCTTCGCCGTCCCGAGCCTGCTGCAATCGACCTTCCGCTTCACGCCCGGCCAGTATCTGACCCTGCGCACGACGATCGACGGCGAGGAGTGCCGCCGCTCCTACTCGATCTGCACGAGCCCGGATGACGGGGAGTTGCGGGTCGCGATCAAGCGGCTGGAGGGCGGCACGTTCTCCACCTGGGCGAACGAGGCAGTGCGGCCCGGCGATACACTCGAATTGATGCCGCCCGACGGCCGTTTCGGCATTCCCGATGGACCCGATGGACGCACCTATGCCGCTTTTGCCGCTGGCTCCGGCATCACGCCGATGCTGTCGATCATCCGCTCCGTGCTAGCACGCGAGCCGACCAGCCGGGTGTTCCTGTTCTATGGCAACCGCAGCACGTCCAGCATCATCTTCCGCGAGCAGCTTGAGGATCTGAAAGATCGCCATCTCGCGCGCTTGTCGGTGTTCCATGTGTTGTCGCGCGAGCAACAGGACGTCCCCGCGCTCAACGGCCGGCTCGACGCTGAGAAAGTGCGGCTGCTGATGCGCCACATGGTACCGCCCGACGTGGACCACGCACTCGTCTGCGGGCCATTCGCGATGATCGAGGGACTGGAAAAGACGCTGCTCGATCTCGGCCTGTCGCGCGAGCGCGTGCATGTCGAACGCTTTACCCCCGCACCTGGCGGCCGACCCCGACCGATCCGCCAGGTGGTCGCCGCCGTACCGAAAGCCGTCGCCACGATCATCGCCGAGGGCGCACGCACCGAGATTCCGGTCGCCGAGGGCGAGACGATCATCGAGGCCGGCGAGCGCGCCGGGCTCAGCCTACCCTATTCGTGCCGCGGCGGCATGTGCTGCACCTGCCGCGCCAAGGTGGTCGAGGGCCGGGTCGAGATGGCGGTCAACTACTCGCTGGAGCCGTGGGAAACCGACGCGGGCTTCGTACTAACATGCCAGTCGACGCCCGTGACCGAACGGGTCTTGATCGACTACGACCAAGTGTAAGCGCGTCGCCATCGCGAGCCGCATCGCGGCTCGCGATGGCGAATGACCTAAAGCGCCTGAGCAACCTCCCGCCGCATCCGCCGCGCCGCCGCGACGAGATTTTCGAGCGCCGGCCGAACCTCCTCCCAGCGCCGGGTCTTGAGCCCGCAATCGGGATTGACCCAGATCTGCCGGTCCGCGAGGCGGCGGCGTGCCAGGGCGAGCAGTTCCGCCATTTCCTCGGTGGTCGGCACGCGGGGACTGTGGATGTCCCAGATGCCCGGTCCGATTTCGGCGGGGTAGGACGATCCGCCCTCGACCGCGAAGGCGTCGAGCAGGTCCATGCGGCTGCGGGTGGTCTCGATGGAGATTGCGTCGGCGTCCATCGCCGCGATCGCCGCCATGATGTCGTTGAACTCCGAATAGCACATATGGGTGTGGATCGCCGTGTCGTCGCGCACGCCGGCGGTCGCCAGGCGGAAGCACGCGACCGCCCAGCGCAGATAGTCCGGCCACGCCGCGCGACGCAGCGGCAGGCCTTCGCGGAAGGCGGGCTCATCCACCTGGATCACCGCGATGCCGGCCCGCTCCAAATCGTTCACCTCGTCACGCAGCGCCAGCGCGATCTGGCGGCAGACCTGCTCGCGCGGCACATCGTCGCGCACGAAGGACCAGAACAGCATCGTCACCGGCCCGGTGAGCATTCCCTTCATCGGACGCGGCGTGAGCGACTGCGCGTAGCTCGACCAGCGCACCGTCATCGGCGCGGGCCGCGACACGTCACCCCAGATGATCGGCGGGGCGACACACCGGCTGCCGTAGCTCTGCACCCAGCCGTGCCGGGTGAAGGCGTAGCCGTCGAGCTGTTCGCCGAAATATTTCACCATGTCGTTGCGCTCGAACTCGCCGTGCACCAGCACGTCGAGGCCGAGATCCTCCTGCCAACGCACCGCCTCGGCAATCCAACCCTCGATCGCCTGCTCATACGCGGCTTCGGTCATTTCGCCGCGTGCGAGGGCAGCGCGCGTGCGGCGAACCTCCGCCGTCTGCGGGAAAGAGCCGATCGTGGTGGTGGGGAATGCCGGCAATTCGAGCCGCGCCTGCTGCCCGGTCCTGCGAACCGCGAACGGACTGGCACGACGTTCCATGTCGGGCGTGACCGCGGCCACCCGCTGCGCGACCTCGGGCCGATGCACCCGGGCGCTCATTCGCCGCGAGCGCGCGGCCTCGTCGCTGGCCTCCAGTGCCGTCCGGATTGCCCCGTCGCCCTCGTCGAGGCCGCGCGCCAGCGCCGCCACTTCGCTGAGTTTTTGCGTGGCGAAGGCAAGCCATCCCTTCACCTCGGGATCAAGCCGGTCCTCCTGCGCCAGATCCACCGGCACGTGCAACAGGCTGCACGATGGCGCCACCATCAAGCGCCGATCCCCGCCGCGTGCCGTCGCGACGCGCCGCGCCGTCGCCAGCGCTGCCCGCAGATCGGTGCGCCAGACGTTGCGGCCGTCCACCAGACCGAGAGACAGCCACATCTCTGGCCGCATTGCTTCCAGCGCAGCATCGAGATCGCCGGCGCCGCGCACCAGATCGAGATGCAACCCCGCGACCGGCAGCCTGATGGCAGTCGCGAGATTGTCGCCCATCGCGCCGAAATAGCTCGCCAGCAGGATATCCGGCGTCGGCTGGCGACCACCGGCCAGCGTCCCGTAGGCGAGCGCCAGGGCGACCCGCGCCTTTTCCGGGAGATCGAGCGCGAGGCAGGGCTCGTCCATCTGCACCCAGCCGCAACCCGCCTCCGCGAGCTCGCGCAGCAAGCTTGCATAGACCGGCAGCACGCCGTCGAGCAGGTCGAGCGGATCGGAATCGTCCGCCGGCTTGCACAGCAGCAGGAACGAGACCGGGCCGAGCAGGACCGGACGGGTGCGTGTGCCCGCGGCGCGCGCCTCCTCGAACAGCGCGAGCGGGCGGTTCTCCGTCAGCTCGAAGCGCTGCCCGGCGGCAAGGCGTGGCACGAGATAGTGGTAGTTGGTATCGAACCACTTCGTCATCTCGAGCGCCGGCTGGCCGGGCGTGTCGCCGCGCGTGCCGCGGGCCAGCGCGAAATAGGTCGGCAACGACACCGGGCCGCCGCTCCAGCCATAGCCTGGCGGGATCGCGCCGATCATGCACGCGGTGTCGAGCACCCCGTCATACAGGGAGAAATCGCCGGATGGGACGTGGCTGATCCCGAGCCCCTGCTGTAACCGCCAATGCGTCGCTCGCAAGCGGGCTGCTTCGGTAAGCAACCCCGCCTCGTCGAGCTCTCCGGCCCAGTGGCGGTCGAGGGCGAATTTCAGCTCGCGCCGGCGGCCGATCCGGGGAAAGCCGAGATTGCTGGCAATGGTCATGCATGCCTCCCGGCGCGCGGAGTCGCGCCTTCGAGGCCGCGTGTGATGGCTGGCATGGTCGTCTCCTGCTCCCGGTGCGCCCCGCCCGGCAGCGTTGGTCAGCGCGACGCCGGCAGGTCTCCTGGCTCGCGGGTCAACACCTCCGGCCCTGCCTTCCCGAGCCCCAGGCTCAGTGGCCCACCCCGGCGAAGGGGCGGACGGGCCAGCGGCTCGCCGCTGACAGTTGCGGGGGCAGCCGCCGACTTGCCCCCGGACCAGAGTCCAGCCAGGGCGCACGGCGTTCCCTTTTCACCCGCTCGCGCGGGACCGACGACGGGCGAGTTTGCCTCGGCCTCGGTCCGGCAACAAGGCACCTACATTTCACATAAATTCCATGTGGTAATTTGGGACAAACACGGTAAAGTCTCGTGCTTCCTATTGACGCCACGTCCTAGACGTACAAAATCGCGCCCAAGCCGCGTCCAATTCCCGGACGCCAGGAGTAATCCATGTCGCAATCGCTCACCGCGCGGGCGGTCCCCTTGCCCGGCCGCATCGGCCTTGGTTGGCGCCTGATTCCGGTCCGACACCTGCGTCGCTTCGCCACGGCGGCCGTCCTGATCCTGGCTTGGCAGGCCGGCTCCATGCTGGGCTTTATCCCGACCCGGACCGTCGCCGCGCCAAGTGCCATTCTCACAAGCATGATTACGCTGCTCGGCTCGGGCGAATTGCAGCAGAACCTGCTGGTCTCGCTCGGCCGCGTTGGCATCGGGCTTGGCATCGGCGTCGCGATCGGCACCGGCGCCGCCCTCATCGCCGGCCTGTCGCGCATCGGCGAGGAGGCGCTGGACGCGCCGCTGCAGATGATCCGCACCATGCCGCATCTGGCGTTGGTGCCGCTGTTCATCCTGTGGTTCGGGATCGGCGAGACGCCGAAGATTGCCCTCGTGGCGCTCGGCGCGATCTTCCCGATCTACCTCAACCTGTATTCCGGCATTCGCGGCGTCGATCCCAAGCTGGTGGAGGCGGCGCGTACCCTCGGCCTGTCGCGCGCCGGGCTGATCCGCCACGTCATCCTGCCCGGCGCCCTGCCCGCAGCGCTGGTCGGGCTGCGCTATGCCGTCGGCGTCGCTTGGCTCAGCCTCGTGGTCGGCGAGCAGATCAACGCCGATAGCGGCATCGGCTACATGATGATGAACGCTCGCGAGTTCCTGCGCACCGACATCATCATGGTCGGTCTCGTCGTCTACGCCTTGCTCGGCCTCGGCACCGACCAGCTGGTCCGCAGCATCGAGCGGGCGGCGCTGGTCTGGCGGCCCTCGGTGATCGGAGGCCGGGCATGAGCGGCGTCCGCATTGCCGGCCTCACCCGCCGCTTCGGCGAGAACACGGTGCTCGACCGGCTGAACCTCGACATCGCACCCGGCGAGTTCGTCGCGCTGCTGGGACGCAGCGGCTCCGGGAAGTCCACCTTGCTGCGCACCTTGGCCGGGCTCGATCCGGTGGAACTGGGCGAGGTCGACGTGCCCTCCCGCCGCGCCGTGGTGTTCCAAGACCCGCGCCTGATGCCGTGGAAGCGGGTCTGGCGCAACGTCGCCCTCGGCCTCGACGAACCCGACCCGAAGGCCCGCGCGCTGGCCGCCCTCAGCGAGGTCGAGCTCGCGCACCGCGTGGATGCTTGGCCGCTCACCTTGTCGGGGGGCGAAGCGCAGCGCGCGGGACTGGCGCGGGCGCTGGTGCGTTCGCCGGAGCTGTTGCTGCTTGATGAGCCGTTCGCTGCCCTCGACGCACTGACCCGGCTCCGGATGCAGGAGCTCGTGTCGCATCTCTGGGCCACACACAAGCCGGCGGTGTTGCTGGTCACGCATGACGTGGACGAGGCGGTGCTGCTCGCGGACCGCGCGCTGGTGCTGGAGCACGGGCGGATCGCGGTGGAGACACGAATCGACCTGCCGTGCCCCCGCCGCTCGGGGACTGCCGAATTCGCGGCCATCCGCACTATGCTGCTGGAGGCGCTCGGTGTGCATGAGCCGGCCGCCGCCCACGATCTGCGCGACGCCGCCTGAGAGGACACGCCATGACCAATACGCCAAGCCACCTGCGGGATGTCGAATTCATCGGCATGATCCACCACCGGGAGGCCTCGGAAATCCGCCCGCCCGGCCCCGCCATCTTCGATCGCGGCTATGTCCGTGACTTCGCGCAGGCCGCCGAGGCCGGCGGGTTCGACAAGCTGCTGTGCGGGTATTTCTCCGACGGGCCGGACAGTTTTCTCCTCGCGGCCTCAGCTGCGGCGCATACCGACCGGATCGGCTTCCTCGTCGCGCACCGGCCGGGCTTCGTCGCCCCGACCCTCGCCGCGCGCAAGTTCGCCACCTTGGACCAGATCACCGGCGGACGCGCAGCGATGCACGTGATCTCCGGCGGCGATGACATCGACCAGCAGCGCGACGGCGACTGGATCGGCAAGGAGGCGCGCTACGCCCGCACCGATGAGTATGTCGGCATCCTCAAGCGCATCTGGACCGAGGCCGGCCCGGTCGACCATGCCGGCGAGTACTACCAGTTCAAGGGCGCCTCGACCGCGTTCCGCGCGGTACAGCAGCCGCACATCCCGATCTATTTCGGCGGCGCGTCCGAGGCCGCGATCGCGGTCGCAGGCAAGCACGCCGACGTCTACGCGCTGTGGGGCGAGACGCACCAGCAAGTACGCGAGCTCATCGCCCAGGTGCGCGCAGCCGCCGCGCGGCACGGGCGCGAGGTGCGGTTCAGCCTGTCGCTACGCCCAATCCTCGCCGACACGGAAGAGGCTGCCTGGGCGCGGGCCGAGCGCATCAAGCAGAGAATCCTTGAGCTGCGCGAAAAGGCCGGGCTACCGACGACGGGGCACAATCCAGCCAACGAGGGCTCGCGCCGCCTGCTCGCGGCCGCGGCGGGCGGGGAGCGGCTGGACAAGCGCCTCTGGACAGGTGCCGCCGCCGCCACTGGCGGGCGCGGCAACTCGACCAGCCTGGTCGGCACCCCCCAGCAGGTCGCCGAGGCATTCCTCGACTACTACGATCTCGGCGTCACCACCTTCCTCATCCGCGGCTTCGATCCGCTCGAAGACACCGTCGAGTACGGTCGCTCATTGCTGCCAATCACGCGCGAACTGATCGCGCGGCGATTGGGCCGCTCGGCGCCGGCCCAGGCGGCAGAGTGATGCTGCTTCGTCGCCGTACCCTCTTGGCTGGAGCCGCCGGCGCGGCCGCGTCCTTCGCCATCCGCCCGGCCCGCGCCGAGGTCACGCTGCGCGCCGGCGACCAGCGGGGCAACAACCGCGCGGTGATGGAAGCCGCCGGGGTGCTGAAGAATGTCCCCTATCGCATCGCCTGGAGCGAGTTCGTCGCCGCCGCCCCGCTGGTCGAGGCGATGAACGCGGGCGCAATCGATGCCGGCGTGGTGGGCGACGCGCCGTTCACCTTCGGCTTCGCCTCCGGCGTGCCGATGCGTGCCATTGCCGCGCGCCGTTCCACCCAGCAGGGCACGGCCATCGTTGTGCGCGGCGACTCGCCGGCGCACAATTTCGCCGATCTCAAAGGCAAGAAGATCGCGACCACCCGAGGCTCAATCGGCCATTTCCTCGTGCTCGCCTCGCTCCGCCGCGCCGGCCTGCCCGGCGACGCGGTGAAGATCGTGTTCCTGCTACCGGCTGACGCCAAGGCCGCGCTGGCCTCGGGCTCGATCGATGCGTGGTCGACTTGGGAGCCCTATACTTCGCAGGTCGAGGTGGTCGATGGCGGGCGGCAAGTGACGAACGGCGAGGGGCTTACACCGGGCCAGGGTTTCCAGATCGCCTCGTTGGATGCCATCAAATCCAAGCGGGAGCAGTTGGCCGATTTCATCACCCGCCTCACCGCCGCCCGCATCTGGGCCAACGCACATCGGGACGAGTACGCGGCGATCTGGGCGAAGCTGATGGGCTTCCCCGTCGAGGTGCCGCGCCACTGGTTCGCGCGAACCACCGAGTCGGTGGTCCCGACCGACGCGCGGGTGATCGCCGACGAGCAGAAGGTCATCGACCTCTACGCCAGCGCCGGCATGCTGCAGAAGCCCTTCGACGCGGCGAGCGGATTCGACACGAGTTTCAACCCGGCCGTCGAGAAGGGCAGCGCGAAGTCCTGAGCAGGACGGCGGCGCCGGGGAAATGCCGGACCGGCCTGCGCGGTTGACTTGCCTGCGGTGCTGACCATCGTCATGTGCGGTGCTTGGAGCGAAAGACGGCCGCCGAGGGATCGAGCGCATGAGCGACCTCTACGACACCGACGTCCTGACTTGGAGCGAGCGGCAGGCGGCCCTGCTCCGCCGTGTCGCTGCGGGCGAGCGCGTCAACGATCAGGTCGATTGGGAGCATGTCGCGGAAGAGGTCGAGAGCGTGGGGCGCAGCCAAGTCGATGTCGTCGAGTCGCTGCTGACGCAAATCCTCGCGCATCGGCTCAAGGAAGCAGGTTGGCCGGCCTCGCTCAGCATGCGGCACTGGCAGAAGGAGCGGCGGGTGTTCGCACGGCAGGCGCGGCGAAAATTCACTGAGTCGATGCGCGGCAAGCTCGATCTCGACGAGCTGCATGGCGATGCTCTCCTCGGTCTGCCCGACGACATGGATGGCCAACCGCCCCAACCGGTGTCGCAGAAATGCCCGTGGACGATTGACGAGTTGCTGAGCGAAGCCTGATCCATCCGCGTAACGCGACCGGCTTCTCGATCCGGAGAGCTTTGCGCGAACGAACCGGGCGGCTACGCTCGCCGGCATGAACACATTCCGGATTCTGTTCGGCATCGACGGCTCGATCGCGGCGATCGTGCTGTTCTTTCTCGTCTACAAGCTGGGCGGCGGGTCGATCTCGGCATCGAACACGGTGCTCGGCGTGGTGATTCTCGGCGTCATCGCGGTGGCCCTGGGCGTCAGCGCATTCCTGCGATCACGCGGCAAGGCGCGCCTGGCCAACGGCGTGTTGCTGGTGCTGGCCTGTGTCGGAATACTCGGGCTGGTTTTCATCGCCTGATCGTGCTCGATTCCCACTGGAACTGAGCGGATCCGCAAGCAGGGAGGAGAACGAAGTGGCGCGCATCCCGCTTCTGCATGAAGAGGATTCTGACCTGCCCGAGGAGACCCGAGCCTACCTGCGCGAGGTAGGCCAGGCGCGCGGGCGGGTGGTCAATATTTACCGCGCGATGGCCAATCGCACCGAGGCGGCGCGAGCGTTCTCGGGGCTTGCGGGCACCGTCTATCGGGGCAAGACCAGCCTGGGACCGAAGCACGCCGAGCTCGCCTATCTCACCGCGACCGTCACCAACAACTGCTTCTACTGAATTCCCACTCATACGACGCTCGGTCGGGGTGTCGGACTGACGGAAGATCAGATGCGGCACTTGGCAGATGCCGATTTGCCGGACGGCGTGTACGACGCGGCCGAGGCGGCCATCGTCCGCTACGCGCAGAAATCGACACGCATGGAGCCGATCGACGACGCCACCTACGACGCCCTCGCCCAGCATTTCACGCGCGGCCAGATCATCGACATCTGCATGACGGTCGGGCTGAGCAACATGGTCAACCGCTTCCACGCAACGTTTCTCACGGATGTCGACGCGGAGACGATCGCCGAGGTCGAAGCGGGAGACGCCTTGGCCGGGAGCTGTCCGATCCCGCGCCCGAAGCCGCCGTGATAGCGCTCGGCAGCCGGGCTCACTGGCTGGCGGGCTTCTCAGCGGGTTCGGCTGTGGGCTTCTCTGCCGCGGCCGGTGTCGGGTGAGGTGACGCGGCGGCGACCGGGCTGCCATGCGGCGGCGGATTCTTCATCATCGCGCCGGTCATCGGGATGAAGAACACGCCGACATCGCGGTGCGAGTGAATCTTGCCCTCGGCATCCTTGGTGTAGATGTAGAGCACTTGGCCGCGCTTGAACGGCTGGCCGATGGGAATGATCATCCGCCCGCCCGGCTTCATCTGCTTGAACAGCTCGGGTGGGGCGTATTGCGCGGCACAGGTCACGATGATGATGTCGAACCCGCCCTGCACCTCCGGCCAGCCGTAATAGCCGTCGCCGACGCGGGTATGGACGTTGTCGTAGCCCAGCGGGGTAAAGATCTTCGAGACCGCGCGGCCGAGCGGCTCGATGATCTCGATCGAGTAGGCCTGTTTGACGATGCGCGACAGCAGCGCGCTCTGGAAGCCGCTGCCAGTGCCGATCTCAAGCGTGACATCGTTGGGGCCGGGCTTGGCCACCTGGGTCATGTAGGCCTGACCGAGATAGTCGGATAGCGCCGAGCCATAGCCGAGCGCCCAGGGTTTTGGCGTCTCCTCGTAGGCATCGCCTGGGGTCGCGCGGTGCTCGGAATAGAGGTAGTGAAAATACTCGCGCGGCACAGCCTGGAAGGCAGCGACCACCTTGGGGTCGGCCGAGCCGAGATGTTCCTTGAGGTAGTGCTCGATCAGCCGCATCGCCGCGGGCTTGCGGTTCTGGATGGCTTGGAATTGCGCGTCGGTCAGGCTCACCGGGCGGCCGGAGCGCTGCATCGCCTGCTCGTAGGCGTCGCGCGTCCAGCCGCTGGCGGGGGCAGCGCGCGCCGTGCCGGCGACGGCAGTTGCTGCGGCGGCCGCGATCACTCCGCGACGTGTGATGCTTCCGGAATGTCCTGCCACTTATGCTTGTTCCTCGCCAACGGGAAAGCCAGCCACGCGACGCCATATAGCAGCACGGCGGAGAGAAGAACCCTGCTAAAGCCCAACTCCCGCGCAATCAGGTTCGCCAGTGGCGTCGCGACCACGGAGAAGGCGCCGTTGAGCGCCCATGCCCAGGGCAGCATCCCGCCGCTGCCGGCCCGCGCGAGACCGAGCGGGAACGGCGCGCCAAGAGCCAGTGAAACGGGCGCCAGCAGCAACAGCACCAAACCCGCGCGGGCGATCCAGGGCAAGCCCAAGGTGGCCAGCATGAACGCCTGCAGCCCGAGCCCGAGCAGTCCGCACCACGCCAGGATCACGATGCATGCGACCGCTATGCCGGTTTTGGCGTCCGCCTTGATCCGTTCCGCCGTCATGCTGCCGAGGCCGGAGAAGATCAGCATTCCGGTGAGCACCAGGGCAAAGGCGGTCGCCCGGTCGTTGAGGTAGAACGACACCCGCTCGATGAGGAAGATCTCGATGAACAGGAAACCGAGCCCGAGCGCTGGAAAGTAAAGAATTGTCCGCAGCAGCCCGCCGCCCTCGCCGCGCACCCGGTTCGGCACCAGAAGCGGCACGAGCAGGACCAGGACGGCGATCACCGCCGCCTGCACCAGCACCGCAAGATTGACCAGCGCGCCGATCTCCGCCTGCGGCAGGATTTCCAGGCGGCGCAGCAGCGTGTCGAGTTGGCCGAGCCGCAGCACGGCGTAGAAGGCCGGCCGATCGAAGGTGATGGGGGCGAGGTCGAACACGCCTGCCGAGATCGTATGGGCGCCCAACAGAACCGCGCGCGCCTCGTCGGCGATGGCGTCGTCCGGGCCGCCGGAGGCCACCTCGCCGGAGTCGAAGGAAACCGCCGGCAGGTCATTGTAGAGATTCGCCCGCGCCGCCGCGACGTCGATGCCGGGGTAGTAGGAGACGTCGAACGAGCGGTCGTCGCAGAAGTGCCGGACGGCGGCGATTTGCGCGGCGCTCCAGGGCTGCTTCGACAGCAGCAGCCGCACGCTCCAGGCCGAGCGATACACCACCACATGGGTCGCCGGGTCGCGCACGCCTGCGTCGATCAGCCCTTGCCGCGCCGTGGCAAGCATCCTGAGCGCGTAAACCGGGAAATCGCGGATCGAGACGGGAATCGAGACGATGCCGTCGGGGGCGAGTGCGCGCAGATAGGCGGTGATCGCCTCGGCGGCGAAGGCGGAGCCGTTGGCCTCCGCCGAGTCGAGGAAATCCGCCGAAATATCGACGATGTCGAAGGGGCCACCCGCACGCGCCACCGCGACCGGCGAGCTGCCCGAGACCTGCACCCGAGGATCGGCGGCGAGGCCGGGGGATGGCCCGATGCCGTGGCGCAGCGCATCGCGCAGCACCGGCTCGGGCTCCAGCGCCTCCACCGACCGCGCGCCAAGCGCAAGAATCTCGGCGACACGGAACCCACCCGAGGCGCCGGCCAGCAGCACGCTCGGATGCTGGATCATGGAATAAGGCAGCGCGTCCAGGGCGGCGCGGGCGTAGCCGGCGTCGATCGGACCAGGCTTCGGCAGCGCGGCGATGCGGGTGCCGTCGCGATACAGCCCGAGGCTGGAGGGCGGGCCAGCGACGCCGAGCAGGCCGGCATTGTTCGAGACGTCGGTGTCTACGCGCTCGGTGAAGTCGTCGAGCAGTTGGTAGAAGCCGCGCGGCGACCGCCGCTCCGCCAGCACCTGGGCGTCCGGTGTATGAAGCGGCGCGTAGATCGCCTTGAAATCATTGACTTCCGCGCGGTTGTCGAGCAAGAGCAGCGCCTCGCCCGCGACCAGCGCGGCCAAGGCGCCAGCGACGCCCGCCCAGCGCCAGCGGCCCCGCGTCAGCAGGGCGCTCGCCGCGATCGGTACCAGCATCGCCGGCACCAGCATGAACGGGTGCAGCACCAGCATCAGCAGCAGGGTTGCGAAGGCGCCCGTCCCCGCCCCGGTAAGGTCGAACCCATAGACCCGGCCGATAATGCCGGCGTTCAGCACGAAGCTCAGGCTGATATAGAGGCCAGCGAGGAAGAAGAACGGCAGCAGGCAGGCGTAATATCCCGCGATATTCGCGAGCTGCGGCGCGAACGTGGCCTCGTTCTGCAGCTGCAGCGGGTTGAACGGGTTCGTCGTGGTGAAATGGAAGCCTACAGCCGCCGCCGCGATCAGCAGGGCCGGCAAGGCGGCGAGCAGCCAGCCGCCATTGCGGGCGAAAGCGTCGCGGCACAGGGCCAGCACCACCCCGCTGAGGGCGAACCCGACCATGACGATCGAGATGACCCAGTAGCCGTATTCCGACCACTTCGCGACGGCGAAGTAGCGGGTCAGCGCGATCTCGAACCCGACCGCCGCCGCCGAAACCAGGAACAGCGGCATCAGCGCCGCTCGGCGAGCGGGGGTCACGGCCAGATCCGGCGCTGAATGAAATCCCGCAGCAGCGCGTCGAACCGGCTTGCGTCATCGATGAACAGGGCGTGGCCGGCATCGGGGAACACCGCGATCTCCGCTGCCCTGTGACGCCGTGCAAGGTTCTCCGCCTGCGCCGCCCAGACCGGTCGGACGGCGTAGAGGATCGGCTTGTCGGTAGAATACACCGCGTCGCGCCAGTAGGTGCGCGGCACCGGGTAGGCGAGCAGGGCGTTGGAAGCGTATTCCGGCATCCGCAATGTCGCCTCGGTCAGCGTCTCCAGATACGCCTCGCTCTGCGGCTTGCGGAACATGCCGCGCACGAAGCGGCTCATGCGTACCTCGAGCGGCGGCCTTGGGCCTCGATGCGGCCGGGCGCGCGAGGGGACCGGCGCCGGCTCCTCGCCGATCGAGTTGTCCACCAGCACCAGCCCGGCGATGCGCCCATCGCCGTGCGTGTGGACATAGGCAAGCGCGTCGAGCACGCCAAGCGACCAGCCCACCAGCAGCACCGGCTCGCTCCCGAGCCGGGCGATCAGCTCCGCGATATCCTGCCCGCGCCGGCCGGGCTCGTAGCCGGAGCGCGCCACCTCGGACTCGCCCTGCCCGCGCGGGTCGAACGCCACGACATGGTATCGCGCGGAGAGATCGCGGATCTGCGGCCCCCAGATCCAGCCCGGCATGGTCCAGCCCGGCACCAGCACGACCGTATGGGCGCGCGGCGGACCGGCCTCGATATAGTGCAGGCGCACGCCATCGCTGGTGGTGAAGAACCGGCTCTGAGCCGGCATCGCCGGCTGCGCGCCCGCGACGCCGAAACCGACCAGCAGGAGCAGGAGAATCGGCAGTCCGAAACCAAGCCGCATCTCGCCTTATGCCCGGCCCGCAGGGCTCGGTGTCAACCGTCCTTACGCCGCGCGTCGCGGACTATCCGACCAGCCGCTTCAGCTCGTCGATCCGCCGGATGACGATATAGCCGCCTGCCGTGCTGACCACTTCCTCGTCGCGCCAGATGCGCAGCTGCTTGTTCACCGTCTCACGCGACGATGCGACCTGGTTGGCAAGATCGCGCTGGGACAGCTTGAGCTCGATCCGCACGCCCTCCGGACAGGGCCGGCCGTAATCCTCCGCCAGCTTGAGCAGCAATCGGGCCAGCCGCTCCGGCAACTCGAACAATGCGAGTTCCTCGAGGGCCAGGCTGGTGCGGCGCAACCGGTCGCAGAGCACGGCGAGCAGTCGAAGGTAGAGATCCTCGTTCTTCCACAGGAACGGCACGAAGTGGCGCCGCTCGACCACCAGCAGCAAGGTGTCCTCGACGGCGGTGACATCGGCGCTGCGCGGCTTGCCGTCGAGCAGCGCGATCTCGCCGAACACCTCGCCGGCTGCAATCATGTTGAGCACGATCTCCCTGCCCTCGGGCGAGACCACGCTCACCCGCACGCGGCCGCGCAGGACGGCCATCATGCTCGAGCCTTCGTCTCCTTGCTGTACGATGATCGCACCGCGCGGACACTGACGTTCCGTGGAGAACTTCAATATCTCATCCAGTTCGACAGGCCGCATCGCCTGGAACAATGGACTCGCGAGCAGGGCCGCGCGTCTCGCGTCCCGCTCAAGCTTTACCCCGATCGCCATTATTTTGATTCCGGACCCGGCAGGAATTGAAACACACCAGCTACATTCGTTCCAGGCGTCGTTTGACCCCCTTGGGATCGCTTGTTAGCGTCGAGTGACTTTTTTGCACCGGGTGCGCGCATGACGAAGACATACGAAACGCTCCGCCTCGAGGAGCCGCAGGCGCACACGCTTCCCGTCACGTTGAACCGACCCGAGGTCGGCAACGCGATGAACACGCGAATGGGCATTGAGCTCCTGGAGCTGTGGGCATCGGGCTTACCGGCGCGGGCGAGCGCATCTTCTGCGCCGGCGGCGATCTCAAGGAGCGCAACGGCATGACGGATGCGCAGTGGCAGGCGCAGCACCTGATCTTCGAGCGCGGCATCCGCGCGCTGCTCGCCTGCCCTATCCCGGTGATCGCGGCGGTGAACGGCGCGGCCTATGCCGGCGGCTGCGAGATTTCGTTGTGCTGCGACTTCATCTACGCGAGCGAGACGGCGCGCTTCGCGCTCACCGAGGTGACGCTCGGCATCATGCCGGGCGCCGGCGGCACGCAGAACCTGCCACGCGCCGCCGGCGCGCGGCGCGCCAAGGAAATCCTGCTCACCGGCAAGCCGTTCACGGCGCGCGAGGCGCTCGAATGGGGCGTGGTCAATCGCCTGTGTCCGCCGCAGGAAGTCGTGGCGCAGGCATTGGAGACGGCGCGCGTCATCGCCGGCAACGCACCGCTCTCGACGCGGCAGATCAAGCAGTCGGTCAATTACGGCCTCAACATGGATCTCGCCAGCGCGATGATGTTTGAGATCGAGGCGTACAACCGGCTGGTGCCTAGCGAGGACCGGCGCGAGGGCGTGCTGGCCTTCAACGAGAAGCGCAAGCCGAATTTTCAGGGACGCTGACGCCATGAACGTGATGACTCGCACGACCGGACTGACACGCGCGCTCGCCGAGCAATCCTCCTCGCTGACCTACGCCGATCTGTCCGCCGACGCGCGGGCGCTGGCGCGGCAATGCGTGCTCGATTATCTCGGCTGCGCGCTGGCCGGCGCGAGCGATGGATTGACGCGGATCGTGCTCGCCGAGATGCAGGAGCAAGGCGGCAACGAGAGCGCGACGGTGCTCGGCCATGACGCGCGCCTGCCGCCGCTCTCCGCCGCACTGGTCAACGGCACGGCGGGGCACGCGCTCGATTTCGACGACGTCAACATGGCGATGCCGGGCCACCCGTCGGTCGCCATCCTGCCCGCGCTGCTGGCGCTGGCAGAGGAGCAAGGCTCGCGCGGCGCCGACGTGCTGACCGCGTTCGTCGCGGGCTACGAGCTGCAATGCCGCATCGGCCGGGCGATTGCGCCGGGGCATTACGACGGGCTCGGCTTCCACTCGACGGCGACGGTGGGCAGCTTCGGCGCGGCGGCGGCGTGCGCCCATCTGCTCGGGCTCGACGCGGCGACGACGGCGGTGGCGCTCGGCATCGCGGGCACGCAAGCGGCCGGGCTCAAGTCGATGTTCGGCACGATGTGCAAGCCGCTGCATGCGGGCAAGGCTTCGTATCACGGGCTGCTCGCGGCGAAGCTGGCGCGGCGCGGCTTCACCAGCCGCGACGACGTGCTGGAATGCGGGCAAGGTTTCGCCAGCACGCACAGCCCGGACTTTCACCCGGAGCGCGCGCTCGCCCCGCCGCCGCGCGGGATGTATCTGTTCGACAACCTCTTCAAGTATCACGCTGCCTGCTATCTGACGCACGGACCGATCGAGGCGGCGCGCAGCTTGCGTACGCGGCACGCGCTGGCGCCGGAGCAAGTGGCGAAGGTGCATCTGCGTGTCGACGGCGCGTGCGATCGGGTGTGCAACATCGCCGCCCCGCGCACCGGGCTGGAAGCCAAGTTCAGCCTGCGGCTGACAACCGCGATGGCGCTCGCCGGCATCGAGACTGGCGCGCTCGCCAGCTACAGCGAGGCGAACGCCGCCGATCCTGCGCTTGTCGCGTTGCGCAACAAGGTGGAGCTCGATTTCCAGTCGGGCTGGCCGCACACGCTGGCCGAGATCGAGCTCGAGCTCGCCGACGGATCGCGCGTCGAGGCGCGGCACGATGCCGGTGTTCCGAACGCCGATATCGCCGATCAGGGGCGTCGTCTCGGGCAAAAATTCGCGGCACTCGTGGACCCGCTGCTCGGCGCGCGGGCTGGTGAGATCACCAATCAGGTGAACCAGCTCGATGCGCTCGACAATGTGCGCGGAATGCTCGCGCTCTGCCGGTGAGCGACGGCGAAAAACCTGATTGGCGCGCAGCGAACCGGGCGCGGTGGGACGAGGCGGTCGGCG
This sequence comes from Alphaproteobacteria bacterium, assembly GCA_017307285.1. Taxonomy (GTDB): domain Bacteria; phylum Pseudomonadota; class Alphaproteobacteria; order Acetobacterales; family Acetobacteraceae; genus JAFKFI01. The sequence goes on from JAFKFI010000105.1 coordinate 28,582, forward strand.
TGCATCTCGCGCCGGGCGGCTACGATCTGTCCGATCTGCGCGCGGGACAAGGAAGGCTGAACTGGATCGAGGAGGACGAGCTCGGCGACGTACGCGGGCTGCGTGTGCTGCATCTGCAGTGCCATTTCGGCCGGGACACGCTGACCCTGGCGCAGCGTGGCGCGGAGGTGGTCGGACTGGATTTTTCTTCCGCCGCGATTGCCGCAGCGCGGGCATTGGCGGATGACCTCGGGCTTGGAGGTCGCGCACGGTTCGTCGAGGCGGATTTGTACGACGCGCCGGCCGCCGTGGCGGAGCCGGCGGCGTTCGACCGGGTGTTCGTCACCTGGGGCGCGATCAACTGGCTACCCGACATCGCCGAATGGGCACGGATCGTCGCGCATTTCCTCAAGCCTGGCGGATTTCTCTACCTCGCGGAACAGCATCCGGCGGCTTTCGTGTTCGATGACACGGCTGCGTTGCCGAGCGGGCTGCCCGGCTATTTCGTGCCGTATTTCTCGACAGAGCCACTCACGTTCGACAATCCGCGCGACTATGCCAACCCGGATGCGACGCTGCTGCACGCAACGGAACACGGCTGGATTCACCCGCTCGGGTCGATCCTGTCGAGCCTGATCGATGCGGGTCTTGCGCTAGAATATTTCAAGGAACACCCGTCGGTGACATGGCGGATGTTCGACTGCCTGGTCGAGGACGGGAGAGGCGGCTATCGCTGGCCCGACAAGCCGTGGCTGCCGCTGGCTTTTTCCCTCAAGGCGCGAAAGTATTCGTCGAAGGCGTAATCGTACGATAGCGTGCCGTTCCGGAGAACTGGCTTGCCAGGTCGCGCGTTGACTGCGCCTGGATTTGCAGGCCGCTGTGGCCATCGGAGCTGCCGTGAGAACGTGGATTGCCCTTGCGCTGATCTCGCTCGTGGCCGCCGCCCCGCAGGATGGCGGACAGCCCCGGCCGGCGGCGAAGCCGCAACTGCACAAGTCCCGGACACACACGCCCACTCACACCGCCCGGCAGCCCGGCCCGGCGGAAAACAGTGCCGCGGCGCGCGTCAATGACGGAGGTTTCACGGCGGCACCGATACCGAACCCCGACCTCACCGCGCCGCCGGTGCCTGAGAACCGACAGCCGCACGTGGCGCCCACCTTGTTTCAGCTCAAGAACACCTACTCTGGGGACGGCTATGTATACGGCTCTTCACCGCAAGGCATGGACGACCGCAAGGCCGCCACGATCCCCGGCGTCACCTTGTCGGTGCCGATACGCTAGCGATCAGCGGCCCGACCCCACTCCAACACCGCCGCCGCCCATCCAACCGCCGCCACGCCCCGACCCGATGCCGCCGCCGGGGCCACCGATGCCAACGCCGATATAGTCTGGATGCCGCGTCAGAAGAGGTCGCCTGCTACTTCCACCGTCATGCCCGTGCTTGTCACGGGCATCCACGACTTTCACGGCGGCCAAGGAACACGTGGATGGTCGGCCTTCGCCGACCAAGACGCGAGAGTGGGCGCCGCCGTCCGCCCGGTAGGTGCTAGAACGGAATTTCGTCGTCGAGATCGCCCTTGGGCGCATCCCAGCCCGAGGAGCCGCCGCGCCCACCGCCGCCGCTGCTGCGAGGCGGGCCGCTGCTGGCGCGGCCGCCGCCGTAGCCGCCGCCCTCGCCCATGCCGCCTTCCTCGCCCCGGCCGCTGTCGAGCAGCGTCAGCTCGCCGCGGAAGCGGTCGATAACGACCTCGGTGGTGTATTTCTCCTGGCCGGTCTGGTCGGTCCATTTGCGGGTCTGCAGCGCACCCTCGACGTAGACCTTGCGGCCCTTGCGGAGGAACCGCTCGGCGACGTCGGCTAGGCGGTCGTTGAAGATAACGACGCGGTGCCACTCGGTGCGCTCCTTGCGCTCGCCGCTCATCTTGTCGTTCCAGGTGTCACTGGTCGCCATCGTGAAATTCACGATCTTCTGGCCGGCCTGGGTGTTCCGCACCTCCGGGTCCTTGCCCAGATTACCCACCAGGATCACCTTGTTGACGCTGCCAGCCATGTCTCGGTCCTTGCACTATCCTGTTCCGGGCGAATCAGCCGGCCGGAATGCGACAGTATCACGCCGCCGCCCCTTTCCAGAACCCGGAAGAGCTGCCATATAGGGCCGGAACATCCTGAGAACAACGGGAACTTGAGCGCATGGCGGGCTCGATCCATGTTCGCGGTGCGCGCGAGCACAATCTCAAGAACGTGGATGTCGAAATCCCGCGCGACAGCCTGACCGTCATCACCGGCCTTTCGGGCTCGGGCAAGTCCTCCCTCGCCTTCGACACGATCTACGCCGAGGGCCAGCGGCGTTACGTCGAGAGCCTGTCCGCCTATGCTAGGCAGTTCCTTGAGCTGATGGGCAAGCCGGACGTGGACAGCATCGAGGGCCTGTCGCCGGCCATCTCCATCGAGCAGAAGACCACCAGCCGCAACCCGCGTAGCACGGTCGGCACGGTGACGGAGATCCACGACTACATGCGGCTGCTCTGGGCGCGCGTCGGCGTGCCCTACTCGCCCGCCACCGGCCTGCCGATCGAGGCGCAGACCGTCTCGCAGATGGTCGACCGGGTGATGGCGATGCCGGAGGGCACGCGGCTGTTGCTGTTGGCGCCGGTGGTGCGGGACCGCAAGGGCGAGTACCGCAAGGAGCTGGCGGAGTTGCAGCGGCGCGGCTTCACCCGCGCCAAGGTGGACGGCAAGCTCTACGAGATTTCCGAGGTGCCGGCGCTGAACCGCAAGGTGAAGCACGAGATCGAGGCGGTGGTGGACCGGCTGGTGGTGCGCGACGGCATCCAGTCGCGTCTCGCCGACAGTTTTGAAACGGCGCTCGGCTTGTCCGACGGCGTGGTCTATGCCGAGAACGCCGACGACGCGGAGCGCACGGTGTTCTCCAGCCGCTTCGCCTGCCCGGTGAGCGGCTTCACCATCGAGGAGATCGAGCCCCGGCTGTTCAGCTTCAACAGCCCGCACGGCGCCTGCCCCTCCTGCGATGGGCTGGGGGTAGAAACCTTCTTCGACCCCGCGCTGGTGGTGCCGGACGAGCGACTGTCGCTCGCCGATGGCGCGGTGATGCCGTGGGCCGGATCGAAAAGCCCGTATTACGACCAGACGCTGCAAAGCCTCGCCCGCCACTTCAAGGTGACGACGCGCACGCCGTGGGAGCAGCTGTCCGAGCGCGTGCGCGAGGCGATCCTGTTTGGCACGGGCGAGGAGCCGGTCGCCTTCACCTACAAGGACGGTGTGCGCGCCTACACGGTGACAAAGCCGTTCGAGGGTGTGGTGCGCAACCTGCAACGCCGGTCGCAGGAGACCGACAGCGCCTGGGTGCGCGAGGAACTGTCCCGCTACCAAGCTGACAAGCCGTGCCACGTGTGCAACGGCGCGCGGCTCAAGCCCGAGGCGCTGGCGGTGCGCGTCGCGGACAAGAACATCGCCGAGGCGTCGGAATTGTCGATTAGCGGCGCGCTCGACTGGTTTCAGGGCGCCGGCGATACGCTGACACCGCAGCGTCAGGAGATCGCGCGGCGCATCCTGCGCGAGATCGTCGAGCGCTTGCAGTTCCTGAAGGATGTCGGGCTGAACTACCTAACGCTATCGCGCGGCTCGGCCAGCCTGTCCGGCGGCGAGAGCCAGCGCATCCGGCTGGCGAGCCAGATCGGTTCCGGCCTGACCGGCGTGCTGTACGTGCTCGACGAACCCTCGATCGGACTGCATCAGCGCGACAACGAACGTCTGCTCGGCACGCTGCGGCGGCTGCGCGATCTCGGCAACACGGTGCTGGTCGTCGAGCATGACGAGGACGCCATCCGCGCCGCCGACCACCTCATCGACATGGGGCCGCTGGCCGGCGTCAATGGCGGCCACGTCGTGGCGCTCGGGACGCCAGGCGAGGTCGCCGCCAACCCGAAATCGCTGACCGGGGATTATCTTTCGGGCCGGCGCCGCATCGAGGTCCCCGCGCTGCGGCGGCCAGTGCAGAAAGACCGCATCGTGCATGTGGTCGGCGCGCGCGCCAACAACCTGAAGAACATCACCGCCGGTTTCCCGCTCGGTACATTTACCTGCGTCACCGGCGTCTCGGGCGGGGGAAAATCGACGCTGGTGGTCGACACGCTGTACAAGGCGGCGTCGCGCCGGCTGATGGGCTCCGGCGAATCACCGTCGGCGCATGATCGGATCGACGGGCTAGAATTGCTCGACAAGATCATCGACATCGACCAGTCGCCAATCGGCCGCACGCCGCGCTCCAATCCCGCGACCTACACCGATCTGTTCGCGCCGATCCGCGACTGGTTCGCCGAGCTGCCGGAGAGCCGCGCCCGTGGCTACAAGCCGGGGCGGTTCAGCTTCAACGTCAAGGGCGGCCGTTGCGAGGCGTGCCAGGGCGACGGGCTGATAAAGATAGAAATGCACTTCCTGCCCGACGTGTTCGTCACCTGCGACGCCTGCAAGGGCCGTCGCTACAATCGCGAGACCTTGGAGATCAAGTTCCGCGACAAGTCGATCGCCGAGGTGCTCGACATGACGGTGGACGAGGCCATGCCGTATTTCTCCGCCGTCTCGCGCATCCACGACCGCTTGCGCATCCTGCAGCAAGTGGGGCTCGGTTACATCCGCCTCGGCCAGCAGGCGACCACGCTGTCGGGCGGCGAGGCGCAGCGGATCAAGCTCTCGAAGGAGCTGGCGCGGCGCGCGACCGGGCGGACGCTCTACATCCTCGACGAGCCGACCACCGGGCTGCATTTCGAGGATGTGCGCAAGCTGCTCGAGGTGCTGCACGCTCTGGTCGCGCAGGGCAACACCGTCGTGGTGATCGAGCACAATTTGGAGGTCATCAAGACCGCCGACTGGGTGCTCGATCTCGGCCCCGAGGGCGGCGATGGTGGCGGACGGATCGTGGCGCAGGGCACGCCCGAGGACATTGCCGCCGACCCCGACAGCCACACGGGGCGCTTTCTCGCGCCTTTGCTGGCGCAGACCAAGCCGCTGCGGGCGCGCAAGCGGGCGTGATCCGTGTGTTTGAAGGCGGAATGAATTCCGCCCTACGCTGTCCGAGGTAGCGTGGAATTCATTCCGCCTTCAAACGACGCCGCGCGAGAGCGACCGCAAGCAGGCCGGAGCCGAGCAGGGCTGCCGAGAATGGCTCGGGAATTGGCAGGATGATGCCGACGGGTACCGGGTCCGAGTCGAACGTGCCCGTGCTGTCCGCCCGGAACGCCCGGAAGAACTTGGTGCTCCTGGCGAAGCTCGGGGTCGCGGCGGAGAACGAGAGCGAGCCATCCTCCGTGGCGCCGGGCTTGAAGGTCAGGAAGTCCGAGGTGAAGCTGACGAGGTAGTTGGTGTTGTCGAACGACATGGCGGCGGAGCGCGCGCCGGGATTGGCGAGGATCGCCGGTGTCGAGGTCGCGGCGGCGACGTTCACGGTCAGCAAGTTTCGTCCGTAATCGACCCCGTTGTAGATGTAGTCGGCCGTACGGGTGAAGCTCAGCGTGAAGGACCGATTGAACGGCTGGCTCAGCAGCGTGCCGACATTCGGAACACTGACCGACTGGGCCGCCGCGGTGGTCGCGGCACCCGTGCCGGTGTTGAAGCGCAACACGGCGGATTGCGGCGTCAGCAGGTCCGCCGGCAAGCCCGCAAGGCCGAGGAACGAGAAGTAGACCGGGTCGCCCGCCGCCTGATTGTAGGCGTGCAGGTTCGCCGTCCCACCGTTCACCGAGAACTGCAGATTGCCGCCGGCCCCGGTCCTCTGCTCGATGTATTGCGCGAAGGTGATGACCGTGGCGTGCGCGGCCGACGCGGACAGCACCCCAATTAGGACACCCGCCAGCAGGGCGGGACGGATCGGAATCATGGCGCTCCTCGACATAGGCGAGTACCGCAATCGAAGATTGCCGCCGCTCGCCTGAATACCCGCTTATGCGAATGAGTAGGCGATCAGACCAGGATTCCGAAACTGCTTTCTAGCTCGCGCAACCGGAGGCCAACCGAATTAACGGTAGATTCGCGATGCCCTCACGCTCCAGTGGCGCGGCTCAGCGCGGCGCAGCATGCGGCGCCGGGACGACATTGTGCAGGACCGGGCGCATCGGGAGGGACAGCCGGCCGGTGCGGTAGAGTCCTCCGGCCAGGCGCTGGACGTCGGCGAGGCTCGGCCAGACGGTGCCGTCCAGCTCCTCGACACGAATGTCGGTGGCGACGAAGCGGAACCCGATATCGAGCCTCACGGCCGCCCCGACGAAGGCCCCGTCAATTTCGATGATGTGCGATTGCAGCATGATCGCCCCCGCCTCTGAAGTGGGACGAACTAAATCACCATGACAAAGAGTGGTCAAATGAAAAACACGTCAGTCTGTCATGGAAATAGGCCGCGCACCTGCTTGGCGTTGCGCACCTTCTCGACGCCGATGGCCATTGCGGCGGTGCGGTGCGGCACATCGTCGCGCCCGGCGCGGGCCATCACGCGGGTGAACGCGCGGTCCAGCACGTGGTTGAGGCGGTTGAGTACTTCCGCCTCGTCCCAGAAGAAGTGCTGCAAATCCTGCACCCACTCGAAATAGCTGACGATCACGCCGCCGGCGTTGCAGAGGATGTCGGGGATCACGAACACCTCGCCGCGCCGCTGATTCAACACCCGGTCGGCGTCGGGCGTGGTCGGGCCATTGGCGCCCTCGGCAAGGATGCGGCAGCGCAGGCGCGTCGCGATGTCGGCGTCGATCACCCGCTCCACGGCGGCGGGCACGGCGATGTCGCAGGGCTGCACCAGGAGCTCGCTCGGGTCGGCCAGCAGCTCGGTCGAGAAGCCGGCGAGCACGCCCCGCTCCGCTGCGTGACGCTCCAGCGCCGCTACATCGAGGCCCTTGGGATCGATGTAGCAGGCGGTGTGGTCGCTCACGCCGACGATCTTGACGCCCATCCGGGCAAGCGACGCGGCGGCGACCGAGCCGACATTACCAAAACCCTGTACGACGGCGGTGGCGCCCATCGGGTTCATCTGCAGGCGCTCCGTCGCGCGCCCGACCAGGAAGGCGATGCCGCGGCCGGTGGCCTCCCGCCTGCCCTCCGTCCCGCCCGATGCCACTGGCTTGCCGGTGACGATCTCCGTTACGGTCTGGCCCTGGTACATGGAATAGGTGTCCATGAACCACGCCATAACCTGTTCATTGGTGCCCATGTCGGGCGCCATCACGTCGGTCTGCGGGCCGACGAAGGGGATCATCTCCTGCATGTAGCGGCGCGACAGGCCCTCGAGCTCGCGCAACGACAGGCTGCGCGGATCGACCCGCACGCCGCCCTTGGCGCCGCCATAGGGCAGTCCGGCGAGGGCGCATTTCCAGCTCATCCACACCGCCAGCGCCGCGACCTCCCCGATATCGACGCTGGGGGCGAAGCGGGTGCCGCCCTTGGTCGGGCCGAGCGTGAGGTGGTGCTGCACGCGGAAGCCCATGAAGACCGAGGTCTTGCCGTCGTCGCGATGGATCGGGCAGGCCACGGCGATGGCGCGCTTGGGGTAGAGCAGCCGGTCGCGCTCGTCCTCAGGGATCGCCAGGTAGTCGGCGATCACCTGGAACTGCTCCCGCGCCATGTATCATGCCAGTGCATCCTGCGAGGGTTTGTTCCTCAAACGATGCCGCCGACGGCGGGTTGCTCCGCCTAGCTGGTCATCGTCGCTCGGATCTCGCCGGTGCGCGACAGCACCGTCATCGCCACGTCGCTGCCGCGGCCGCGCAGCGCCACGTCGATACGGCTGGTGCCGATTGAGAGGCCGCGCAGCACGACCTCCTCGAGGAAGTGCGGTAACATCGGGCGGTCGAAGAACACCGTGGCGCTGGCCGGGTCGAAGCCGAGGCCGAGGCAGGACTGCACGAGGCTCAACGGGGTGGCAGCGGACCACGCCTGCGGCGCGCAGGCGACCGGGTAGAAGGTCGGGCCTTGAGAGCGACGGCGCGGGAAGCCGCAGACCAGCTCCGGCAGTCGGCGCAGATCGATATAGGTGCAGGCGCTGAACAGCCCCTCGAAGATGCGCGCTGCCTCCGCCCGGAAGCCATAGCGCGCGAAGCCCATGAAGACCGAGGTCTTGCCGTCGTCGCGATGGATCGGGCAGGCCACGGCGATGGCGCGCTTGGGGTAGAGCAGCCGGTCGCGCTCGTCCTCAGGGATCGCCAGGTAGTCGGCGATCACCTGGAACTGCTCCCGCGCCATGT
>JAFKFI010000106.1 GCA_017307285.1 Alphaproteobacteria bacterium
GAAGGCGCTGCTACGCAAGGCCGCAGCCCGCACCCGCGAAGCGCTCTGGAACGCAATCGGGCACCTCCTCAAAGCTTTCAGTCCAGACGAGTGCCGATCATATCTCCACCACGCCGGCTATGCCTCCGAGTAAACCGAAAATGCTCTAATATCCGCCGATCTGCCCAGTCCCCAACTCCCCCTCTGTCGGAACCGATTGACCCAGGCGTTGGCCGTGCTGACCGCGATCCAAACCGCGCAGCCGCCTGACTGCCCGACAACCTGTCGCGCATCACGGCCGTCACCAGCAGCTTGAATCGCATCACCTCGGCGTCGGGAAAGCTCGATTCAACGCGATGTCATCCCACTCTAGGGCATGCTGCCAGCATGCTTTGCGCAATCGTTGATCCTCAAGGGGTAGCACAAGCATTACGCGGAAATGTATAGTATTTCGACATAGATTTCGTAAATGGGACACACTAATTGACGGCTGGCTGAAAGAGTAGCGCGACCAATGCTGTCCAGCCGGTCTGATGCGACGCTCCCATCCCGCGGCCTGTATCCCCCTCAAAATATTCGTAGAACAGCACGTTGTCGCGGAATGCCGGATCGTCCTGCAGCAGTGCCGATGTTCCGAATGTGGCCCGACGGCCACCCGCGTCGCGCAGGAACAGCCGGGTCAGCCGGCGCGCGAGCTCGTCCGCAATCTCGTTCAAGGTGATGAATCTGCCGGAGCCGACTGGGCATTCCACCTTGAAGTCGTCGCCGTAATAGCGGTGGAACTCGCGGAGCGACTCGATGAGCAGATAATTCATCGGCAGCCAGATCGGGCCGCGCCAGTTGGAGTTGCCGCCGAACAGATTGGATTCCGACTCGCCCGGTACGTAGCCGATCGAAAATTCAAGCCCTCCATGCTGCAGTGTGAAGGGTTGCTTCTCGTGAAACTTCGACAGCGAGCGAACACCGTAGTCGGAGAGGAATTCCGTCTCGTCGAGCATTCGCGCCAGCAACCGCTTCATGCGATGGCCGCGCAGCAACGATAGAAGGAAGCGCGATCCCGCGCCGGGCTCCTGCCAGCGCGACACCAGTTTGGCGAGGTCCGGCCGGTAGCGGGCAAACCATCGCGCGCGCTCGGTGAAGCCGGGCAGCCGGCCGGAGTGACGCGAATCGAGCACCTCGACAGCGAACAGCGGGATCAGACCCACCATCGAGCGCACACGCAGCGGCACCCGCTCGCCGCCGGGCAGGTTCAGCACGTCGTAGTAGAACTGGTCCTCCTCGTCCCACAGCCCAATGCCGTCGCCGCCCATGTTGGTCATCGCTTCGGCGATGTAGAGGAAGTGCTCGAAGAACTTGGTGGCGATGTCTTCGTACACATGGTCCTCGAAGGCGAGTTCGATGGCGATGCGCAGCAGGTTGAGCGTGTACATCGCCATCCAGGCGGTGCCGTCGGACTGGTTGATGTAGCCGCCGGTGGGCAGCGGCTTCGAGCGGTCGAAGATGCCGATATTGTCGAGACCGAGGAAGCCGCCCTGGAAGATGTTGCGGCCTTCCGTGTCCTTGCGGTTCACCCACCAGGTGAAGTTCAGCATCAGCTTGTGGAACACTCGCTCGAGGAACTCCCGATCCGGCTTGCCGGTCAGCGCCGCGTCCATCTGGTAGACGCGCCATGCCGCCCAGGCGTGCACGGGTGGGTTCACGTCGCCGAATTCCCATTCGTAGGCCGGGAGCTGTCCATTCGGATGCATGTACCACTCGCGCACCAGCAGCACGAGCTGCGACTTGGCGAACTCGGGGTCGATCAGCGCCATCGTCACGCAATGGAAAGCGAGATCCCAGGCGGCGTACCAGGGATACTCCCATTTGTCCGGCATTAATATGATGTCGGAGTTGTTGAGATGCGGCCAGTCGGCGTTGCGGCCGCGCTTGCGGCTGGCGGGCGGGGGCGGCATCTCGGGGTCGCCCGCAAGCCACTCGCGGATGTCGAATGCGTAGTATTGCTTGGACCAGAGTAGCCCGGCGAGCGCCTGGCGCTGCACCATGCGCGCGTCGGGGTCGGCGATGCCGTGTTGCAGGGCGTCGTAGAAAGCGTCGGCCTCGGCACGGCGCGCGCGCATCTCGCTGTCGAAGGCGGCGAACGGCGCGGATGGTCGGGCCTCGGGCCGCAGCCGAACTCGCACTCGCGCGCTTGCCCCGGCCGCGAGATCGAGTTGCACGCGCGCGGCGCATTTCGACCCCTCGCGCTGCGGGTTCACCGCGTCGCGATCACCGTGGACGATATAGTCGTTGATCGCGTCCTTGAAGAAGCCCGGCTGCGTGGTACCGTCGAGCCTTCGCGTGTTGGTCTCGTTCTCGCAGAACAGCAGCTCGTGCGGGCCGTCGATGCACCAGCGCATCGGCGTGCACCAATCCTTCTCGGTGAGCACTGCCCCGTCCGGCAGCGCGCGCAATACTGGTCGGTCCTTGCCCGGCTTCCACGACCAATCGTTGCGCGCCCAGAGTTGCGGCAGGACGTGCAGACACGCGGCGTCCGGGCCGCGATTCTCGACGGTAATCAGCATCAGGATGTCGTCGGGTGCCGCCTTGGCGTATTCCACCGTAATGTCGAAATAGCGCCGCTCGTCGAACACGCCGGTGTCGATCAGCTCGAACTCGCGATCCTTCAGCCCGCGCTTGCGGTTTTCCTCGACCAGAACGGAGTATGGGAACTCGGCTTGCGGATATTTGTAGAGCATCCGCATGTACGAGTGAGTCGGCGTGCCGTCGAGGTAATAATAGAGTTCCTTGACGTCCTCGCCGTGATTGCCTTCGCCGTTGGTCAGCCCGAACAGGCGCTCCTTCAGGATCGGGTCGCGGCCGTTCCACAGGGCGAGCCCGAGGCACCAGTTGAGGTTCTCGTCGCCGAACCCCGCGATGGCATCCTCGCCCCAGCGGTAGGCACGGCTGCGCGCCTGGTCATGGGTAAAATACTCCCAGGCATCGCCGTTCTCGCTGTAATCCTCGCGCACCGTGCCCCATTGCCGGTCGCTCAGATACGGCCCCCATCGCCGCCACGCCGGATCGGTCGCGGCGGCGCGGAGGCGCTGGCCCTCGGCGGTGTCGAGGATTGAGGGCATCGTCACTGCACCGATTGCAGCGGGATCGCCGGATCGGCAAGCCGCGCGGGATCGGGGCGCCGGCCGGCGCGGATCATGGCCGTGGCGGCACGGATGTCGCGCGGGGCGTTGGCCGCCGTCAGGCCAATTATCGTGCCATCCTCCACGAGATGCGCGGCGGTGAATGCCTTGTCGTTGTCCACTCGCACGATGGTGCGCGCCGCCTCGGCAGGAAGGCCGGCGACCTGCAGGTTGACGCCGTGCTGGTCGGTCCAGAACCACGGCACGTCCTCATAGGGTGCCGGGTCGCCGGCCATCGCGCGGCCCACCGCGAGACCGTGGTTCTGGGCGTGACGCCACGACTCCAAGCGCAGCCGGCGACCGTACAGCGGATGGTAGAAGGCGGCGACGTCGCCGGCGGCGTAGATGCCCGGCTCGCTGGTGGCGCCGTGCTCGTCCACCACGATGCCGCCCTCGAGCACCAGCCCGGCGTCGCGCGCCAGCATCAGGTTGCGCTCCATGCCGACACCCGCCAGCACCAGATCGGCGCTTTCCTCGACGCCATCGCGGCAGATCACGCGAAAGCTGCCGCCGTCCCGCTCGATCGCCTGGACGATCTCGCCGCATCGCAATTCGACGCCCGCGCCGGCATGCAGCCGCTCGACAAAGCGCGCGCCCTCGGGCGACACGCAGCGCCCCATCGGCGCCGCCAAGGCCTCCAGCACCGTCACTTGGGCTCCCAGCGCGCAGGCGCTGGAGGCGATCTCCAGCCCAATCACGCCAGCGCCGATGCAGACGACCCTGCGCGCCTCGCGCAGCCGCACCCGGATCGCCCGCGCTTCGTCCAAGGTACGGAGATAAAGCGCATGCTCGCCCCCATGCACCGGCAGGCGCCGCGCCCGCCCCCCGGTGGCGATCAGCAGCTTGTCGTAGGCGAGCCGATCCCCGCCGCGCAGTCGGATGCGACGTTCGGTAGGCATAATCTCCTCCACCGCGGCGCCAAGCATCAGCTCGATGCCCTGTTCGGCGTAGCGCTCGGCGGGATGGAAGTAGGCCGGTGGCGGCTCCTCGGGCGCGGTCAGCATCGCCTTGGACAGCGGCGGGCGCTCGTAGGGGCGCCACGGCTCCTCGCCGATCAACAGGATGCGGCCGGTGAAGCCCGCCTGCCGCATCCCCATTGCCGCCCAGCCACCGGCCTGCCCGGCTCCGACGATGATGTGCATTTCGCTCATGGCTCGATCCAACACCGGGCGGCAGGAGGCTGGCAATGGCAGGACTTGTCCCCCTTCCGCCGTTCTGCGATCAAGCTTGCCGCGAAAGGATGAAGGGGGCGTTCATGGCGGAGAACTGGGTGCGTGTGGCGGCCGCGCAGGATTTGGCGGAAGGCCAGGTGATCGGCGTGCGGGTCGGCGAGCGCGACATTGCCCTCTATCACCTCGCGGGCGGCGAATACCGCGCCACCGATAATGTCTGCACCCACGAATACGCGCAGCTTTCGGAAGGCTGGCTCGAAGGCCATGTCATCGAGTGCCCGCTGCACGCCGGCCAGTTCGACGTCCGCACCGGCAAGGCGCTGTGTGCCCCGGTGGAAAAGGACGTCGAGACCTTCGAGGTGCGCGTCACCGGGGCCGATCTGGAGATCAAGCTGCCGGGCTGATCCGGCCCGAACGGAGCGAGCATGGCCACCGAAACCCCGGTTGACTGCGACGTGCATCCCGTGGTGCCGGGCATGGTCGCCTTGCTGCCCTATCTCGACGAGATGTGGCGCGAGATGGTGGTCCGGCGCGGCCTCGACGAGCTGAACTCGATCAGCTACCCGAGCAACGCCCCGCTCACCACCCGCGCCGATTGGCGGGATGCGAGCGGCCGAGGCGCCAGCACGCCCGAGCGCCTGGCGCGCGAGGCGATGGCCCCCTTCGGCACCGGCACGGCCATCCTCAACTGCCTCTACGGCGTTCAGCTACCGTTCAGTGAGGATCTGGGCGCCGCCTTCGCCCGCGCAGTGAACCAGTGGATCGCCCACGAGTGGCTGGACCGTGACGAGCGGCTGCGCGCTTCCATTGTGGTCGCCGCGCAAAGCCCCGAGCTGTCGGTCGCCGAGATCGAGCGCTGCGCCGCCGATCGGCGCTTCGTCCAGGTGCTGATGCTGGTGATGGGAGACCAGCCGCTCGGCAAACGCGCCTACTGGCCGATCTACGAAGCGGCGCAGCGTCACGGCTTGCCAATCGGGGTGCATGCCGGCAGCAGCTATCGCCATCCGCCCACCCCTGTCGGCTGGCCGAGCACCCACACCGAGGACTACGTCAACCAGGCGCAGGCATTCCAGAGCGCACTCACCAGCCTCGTGACCGAGGGCGTGTTCGCCAAGTTCCCCCGCCTGACCGTCGTCCTCATGGAATCCGGCTGGACCTGGCTGCCGGCGCATCTCTGGCGGCTCGACAAATTCTGGAAGGGCGTCCGCATGGAGGTCCCCTGGGTGGACCGCCCGCCCAGCGAGATCGTCCGTGAGCGGGTGCGGCTCACGCTGCAGCCGGTGGACGGCCCGGCGGACCCGGCCCAGCTCGGTCGGTTGCTCGACCATATGGGCTCGGAGGAGATGCTGCTGTTCTCCACCGACTACCCCCACTGGCAGTTCGACGGCGATCGCGCGCTGCCCGAGGGCTTGCCCGCCGGGCTTGCACGAAAAATGATGGTCGACAATCCGAGGGCCACCTATCCTCGTTTGAGCGTCTGAACAGCGTGCCGGAGTCAATCCGATGAACGTCGACGTCCTTGGCCGAACCCTGGTCCGCCCCGCCAATCAATCGAAGCTGGCGATCGCCGATTGCGACATCCATCCGAGGGTGCGCGGGTACAAGGATGTCTACCCCTGGCTCGCCAAGCGCTGGCAGGAGCATCTGGAAGTGTTCGGCGCGTCGCACCGCCAGCCGATGGAGAAGGGACCGGCATTTCCCAAGGCGCAGCCGATGGCCAGCCGCCGCGACGCCTTCCCGCCCAGCGGCGGCGGGCCGGGCAGCGACCTCGACTTCATGCGCGCCCAGCACCTCGACCCCAACAACGTCGAGCTCGGCATCCTCAACCCGCTGACCCCAAGCGGCCAGGGTTTTCAGAATGTCGAGCTGGGCGCCGCGTTCTGCCACGCCGTCAACGAGTGGCAGGTCGCGTTGTGGACCTCGCGCGAGCCCCGGCTGAAAGCATCGGTCGTGGTGCCGTATGAGGACGCCGCGGCATCGGTGCGCGAGATCGAGCATTGGGCCGGGCACCCCGACTTCGCCCAGGTGCTGCTGCTCAGCCGCGCCTCCGAGCCGCTGGGGCAACGCCGCTTCTGGCCGATCTACGAGGCCGCCGTCGCCGCCAACCTGCCGGTCGCAGTGCACGCCTTCGGCTATGGCGGTTATCCCGTCACCTCGGGCGGCTGGCCGAGCTATTACATCGAGGAGGGCGTCGGCCACGCGCAATGCCAGCAGGCGGACCTCACCAGCCTGGTGCTGGAGGGTGTGTTCGAGCGCAATCCCAAGCTGCGCATGATCATGGTCGAGGCCGGCTTCGCCTGGGCACCGGCGCTCGCCTGGCGGCTCGATACCCATTGGCGGAAGCTGCGCGCCGAGGTCCCGCATCTGAAGCGCCCACCCTCCGAATACGTTCGCAGCCAGGTCTGGTTCACCACCCAGCCGATGGAGGAGCCCGAGCCCCGCGAGCGCCTGCTCGACACCATCGAGTGGATGGGCTGGGACCGGCTGCTCTTCGCCACCGACTACCCGCATTGGGATTTCGACGATCCGGCGACCTCGCTGCCGCTGCGAATGTCCGATGCCCAACGCCGGAAGTTGTTCGCGGGAAATGCGCACGCGGTCTACGGCATCTGACCCCTGGGGAGGATCCGTTCGCCAATTGTTCATATCTCGCGGTCATCATCTCCGCATTGATGACCTCGGCATTGGATGACGCGCGATGACCTCCCAGAGCTGCACGAGCCCGACCTGCACGAGCTTCGGCCCGATGATCGCGATGACCAGGCTCCCCGGCTTCCTGTCGCGTCATACAGTGGCGCTCGCTGTTGGCTGGCTGGCGTATGGGCTCGCCTATCTAATGGTCGCCGCCGTGCTCGTCGGTCTGCCCCTGGCGGTCGCGCTCTATTTGCTGGGCGCTTTGCCGGGCTGAGCAAGAAGCGTTCGGCCCGTTCGGCCGATCAGACCGGCCGCCTCAGAACCGCAGCGCCGCGCCGACACTCCAAGTATTGATGCTGTTGCTGTAGTGGCCCCGGATCACCCCCGAGGTCGCCGAGGCGGCATTGTCGATCGAGACGTCCCCGACGAACCCGTGCAGATAGGCCGCTTGCAAGGTCAGGTTCGGCAGCACGGCGTACTGGATGCCCACCCCGAGCTCGTAACGGTCGCCATCCGGCAGCCGCGTGGTGCGGTTAGCGTCCGTCACGGGACTTTCGTCGAAGGCGAAGCCGCCTTGCAGCGTGAGCTTGTCAGTGACCCGGTAATTGACCCCGACCGACGCGAACCAGGTGTCGCGCCAGTTCTCCTTGAGCGTCGATCCTGGCAACAGCGGATTGGTCGGGACGATGTTGACGTTCTGGATCAGGGACCACTCGGTCCACTGCACGTCCGCCATGACCGCCCATCGCGGGTCGATCTGCCAATAGACGCCGAAGGTCACGCTGTCGGGCAGCGTGATCTTGGTCGTGACGCCGGTGTTCTGGGCGCTGAGCAAAGCCGCCGTCGAGGGGCTGGCGAGCGTGAGCAGCCCCGGCACGAAGATCGATTGGTCGCCGTCGATCTTGTGATCGATCCGCGAGCGGTAGTCGACGCCGACCCGCAGATTGTCGTTGAACTGATAGAGCGCGCCGATATTGAACCCGGCGCTCACGTCGTCGCCGTGAACATCGCCGACCGGATCCCCGGTGAGCGCACTGGCCGGTCCGATATTGATGGCCTGGGTCAACCGGGCGCGGAAATAGTCGATCACTGGCCCGCCGCCGATCGAGAAATGCTCGTTGAACCGGTATGCCGCCGAAAGCGAGACGCTGACATCCGTGATCGCGGAGACGAGGCTCTGATAACGGCCGACGAAGTCGCCCGGGTTGGCGACCCGGAGGCCGAATGGCTCCGTCACCGCCAGCCCGAACTTGAGGTCGGGCGAATAGCTCCACACCCCGAAGGTCGAGGCGGTGACGGCCGGCGGCAGCACGTTGCCGCCCTGCGATCCTGGGGTGGTGACGCCAGGACCGACGAAATTCTGGCCGCTGAACTCGGATGACGGCGCCAGGATGTGGAACCCGGCGGCGACCTCGTTCCAGTTCAGCCGGACCATGCCGGCCGGGTTTGTGTAGGCTGTGCCAGCGTCATAGGCTTTCGCACTGCCGCCGGCGAAGGCGTTGCCCATCCAATCGGGCATCCCCTCGCGAAGGGCAAATCCCGCCGCCTGCGCGGGGCTTGTCGGGCTGAATAGCCCGGCCAGGCCGGCCGCCACGCAACCGATCGTCACGAGGCCCGTTCCGCTGCTCCGCATGAGCGTGTCTCCCTTCCGGCCGGACGCCATGCGTCCGTAGTCAATTTAAATCGTTGTATAACGTTTCGGCACGGGATTTCTGGCGCGTGAGGTGGATCGGTTCAGACGGCGTAGCTTCCTTGCAATGCGCCCCCTGACCTTCCGCGCCGGGCTGGGCTATAGCGGCCCGATGGGTTTGCCGCGCTCCGTGATCCGAATCGGCCTGAACGTCGTGCTCGACGGCTTGCTGGCCGCGCTGGCGGTGCCGGTGGCGCGCTGGATCGCCGACCCCTCGGGGCCGTTCCTGTTTCCGCTCTGGGCACCGCTGGGCGGTGCCGTGACCCTGCTCGCGGCCGGCCTACCATTCCGGCTCTCCTTGCAATACTGGCGCTTCGCCGGCCTGGGCGACCTCCTGGGAGTCGCCGGATGCAGCCTGCTGGGCGCCATCCTGTTCGCCCTGCTCGCGGCCCTCGCCCATCTGCCGACGCCCAACCCGGCGCTGCCGATCATCCATGCGCTGACCCTGCTCACCTTTCTCGGCACCCCCCGCGTGATCTACCGGAGGCTTCAAATCCATCGAACGACCGGCCTGTTCGCCTCCGAGGACGGCGTGCAGACCGTGCTGCTGGTGGGCTCCGGCGAGGATTCCGACCTGTTCCTGCGGGCCTTGGCGCAAGATCGACGCCAGCCGCTGCGGGTCGTCGGAATACTCGCCCTCGGTGCCCGCCAGATCGGCCGCCGAATCCACGGCGCCCCTATCCTTGGCACCGTGACCGAGGCCGAAGCCGTCTTGCAGCGCCTCGCCGAGGAGGATCGGCTGCCGACGACGATGGTGGTGGTGACACCCGATCTTTCGGGCGCGGTGCTGCTCGGATTGCTGGCGCACGCCGAGGCGCACGGGCTCGTCGTTCGCCGTGCCTCGCGCCCGACCCTGCTGCACCCGGCCTCCCGCCCGGTTGGGCTCGAACTGAAGCCGGTCGCCATCGAGGAGCTGCTCAACCGCCCGCAAGTGCCGCTGGATCGCGAGGGCATGGCGCGGCTGATCCAGGGCCGGCGCGTGATCGTCACCGGCGCGGGCGGCACCATCGGCAGCGAGCTCGCCCGCCAGGTCGCCGCCTTCGGCCCCGAGCAGCTCATCCTGCTCGACAACGGCGAATACGCGCTGTGGCAGATCGACCTCGAGCTCGCCGAGACTTACCCGGCCGTCGCCCGCCGCGCCATCATCGCCGACATTCGCGACGAGCCGCGCATCCGTGCCATCTTCGCCGACGCCCGACCCGAGCTCGTGTTCCACGCCGCGGCGCTCAAGCACGTGCCGATCGTGGAGGACAACCCGCTCGAGGGGCTGCTCACAAACTCGGTCGGCACCCGCCACGTCGCCGATGCCGCGCGGGCCGCCGGGGCGACGGCGATGGTACTGATCTCCACCGACAAAGCAGTGAACCCGACCAGCGTGATGGGTGCGTCGAAGCGCATGGCGGAGATGTACTGTCAGGCGCTGGATGTTGCAGCCCGCGCGCCGTCGCGCGACGCCGCCCACACCTCCGGGGCCGGGATGCGCTGCGTGACGGTGCGGTTCGGCAACGTGCTTGGCAGCACCGGCTCCGTGGTGCCGCTGTTCCAGCGCCAGCTGGAGCGCGGCGGACCGCTCACTGTGACGCACCCCGACATGCAACGCTACTTTATGACCGTCCGCGAGGCGGTCGGCCTCGTGCTTCAGGCGAGCGTGCTCGGCGCCGGCGACACGGTGCTGCCGTCCGGCAATGACGGGGGCATCTTCGTGCTCGATATGGGCGAGCCGGTGAAGATCGTGGATCTCGCCCGCCAGATGATCCGTCTCGCCGGACTGCGCCCCGACGACGACGTGGAGATCCGCTTCACCGGCCTGCGGCCGGGCGAAAAGCTGTTCGAGGAGCTGTTCCACGGCCGCGAGCCGCCGGTGCCGACCGGCTTCCCCGGGCTGCTGATGGCGAGCCCACGCACCGCCGACCCGGCCATTGTCGGTCGTGCGCTAGACGAGATTGCCGCTGCCTGCCGCGGCGAGCAGCCCCGCCTCGCGCTGCAGCTTCTCGGCCGCCTAGTTCCCGAGTTCGAGCACAACCCCAACGGCGCGGTCTCCGCGCGCGCATGAAGGATTTTTCCCCGAGATGACCCAGCCCGCCGTGCCGTTCCTCGACCTCAAGGCACAGCAGAAACGCATCGCGCCCGAGCTGCGCAGGCGGCTGGAGGCGGTGCTGGCGCATTGCCAGTTCGTGCTCGGCCCCGAGGTCGCGGAGCTCGAGGAAAAGCTCGCCGCATTCTGCAACGCGCGGCACTGCGTGGCTGTGAGTTCGGGGACGGATGCGCTGCAGATCGCGCTCATGGGGGAAAGTATCGGCCGGGGCGACGCGGTGTTCCTGCCGGCCTTCACCTACACCGCTACCGCCGAGGTGCCGCTGGTGCTGGGTGCGACCCCGGTGTTCGTCGACGTCGACCCGCGCAGCTTCCAGATCGACCCCGCCCATCTCGAACGTCGCATCACGGAGGTGAAAGCCGCCGGACGGCTACGGCCGCGTGCGCTGATCGGCGTCGATCTGTTCGGCCAGCCCGCCGATTGGCCGGCGTTGAACGCGATCGCGGCGCGCGAGGCCTTGTTCACGCTCGACGACGCCGCGCAGAGCTTTGGCGCGACCTTGCGCAACCGCCAGCTCGGTACCTGGGCGAACACGACGGCGACCAGCTTCTTTCCCTCGAAGCCGCTCGGCGCCTATGGCGATGGTGGGGCGCTGTTCACCGACAGCGACGACCGCGCCGCGCTGTACCGCAGCCTGCGCACGCACGGCGAAGGCACCACGCGCTACGAGGTGCTGCGGACAGGCATGAACGGCCGGCTCGACTCGCTGCAGGCGGCGGTGCTGCTCGCCAAGCTCACCGTGTTCGGCGACGAGATCGCCGCCCGCGAACGCATCGCCCGCGCCTATGACGAGCGGCTGAGTGGCGCGGTGGAGATTCCGGCACGCGTGCCGGACAGCACCAGCGCGTGGGCGATCTATTCCGTCCTGCTCCGCGACAGCGCCGCGCGGGGACGGATGCAATCGGTGCTGCGCGAGGCCGGGATACCGGCCGCGATCTATTACCCGCGCCCGCTGCACCAGCAACCAGCCTATCGCGATCACCACGACGGCGCGCGGCTGCCGGTCTCCGAGGCGCTGGCCGAGCGCATCCTGGCGCTGCCGATCCATCCCGATTTGTCGGAAGAGGCGGTGGTGCGAATCTGCGACACGGTAATCTCCGCGCTGCGATAAAGCTGGCGGAATGACTTCCGCCCTACACGCCCGATCCCGTAGGGCGGAGAATTTATTCCGCCCCCTTCGAATGCTACTGCTCCGCCGCCTGATAAGCCGCCAGACAAGCCACATCGACAATCTGGCTCGACGACGCATCCATCGGCACGATCTGTGCGGCGTGCGTCATGCCGATGAGCAGCGGCCCGATAGTCGTGCCGCCCCCGAGGCGGGGGGCGAGGCGCGAGACGATGTGCGCCGAGTGCAGGCCCGGCATCACCAGCACGTTGGCCGGCCCGGTCAGCCGGCAGAACGGATAGAGCGCGCGCAACTCGGGCTCCAGCGCCACGTCGGGGCTCATCTCGCCGTCATACTCGAAATCGACGCCGCGCCGGTCGAGCGTCTCCACCGCGCGACGCATCACGTGCGCGCCCTCGTGCATTGGATTGCCGAATGTCGAGTGCGACAGCAGCGCGACCCGCGGCTCGTGGCCCAGCCGGCGCGCGGCGGCGGCGGCGCCGATGGCGATGTCGGCCATCTGCTCCGCGCTCGGGCGAAAATGCATCAGCGTATCGGCGATGAAGATGGTCCGCCCGCGCATTCCGACCATCAAGGTGAGACCGAAGGCAAGGCCGCCCGGCCGCGGCGCGATAACGTGTGAGATATCGTCGAGGCAGACGGCGGCGGAGCGCGTCAACCCCGTCACCATCGCGTCGGCGTCGCCCGTCGCCACCATGCAGGCCGCAAACACGTTCCGGTCCTGATTGACCATGCGCTGACAGTCGCGATGCAGGTAGCCGACGCGCTGCAAACGCTCGTAGAGAAATTCCGTGTATTTCGCGTTCGCGCCGGAAAGACGCGCGTTGTGTATCTCGATCCCCTCCACCATGCCGAGGCCGAGGCTGGCGATCGTGTCCTTCACCCGCTCCTCGCGCCCGATCAGCACCGGCATCCCATAGCCCGCGTTGCGGAACGCGATGGCAGCGCGCACGACCTTCTCTTCCTCGCCCTCGGCGAACACCACGCGCTTGGGCTCGGCGCGCACCCGCTCCATGATCGCGTCGAGGGCGTTCGCCGTGGGATCGAGCCGTCCCGATAGATCGCGGGCGTAGCGGCGCAAATCCATGATCGGCCGGCGGGCGACGCCGCTATCCATCGCCGCCTTGGCGACGGCGGGCGGAATCCACGAGATCAGGCGTGGATCGAACGCGTTGGGGATGATGTATTCCGGCCCGAAGGCGAGCTTCTTGCCCGATGAAGTGTGCACCTCGTCGGGCACGTCCTCGCGTGCCAGATTCGCCAGCGCCTCGGCGGCGGCAATCTTCATCGTGTCGTTGATCGTGCTGGCGCGCACGTCGAGCGCGCCGCGAAAGATGAAGGGAAAGCCGAGCACGTTATTGACCTGGTTGGGATAGTCGCTGCGCCCGGTGGCGATGATGGCGTCCTTGCTCGCGGCGCGCGCGTCCTCGGGCGTGATCTCGGGGTCGGGATTGGCCATCGCGAACACGATCGGCTTGCCCGCCATGCTCGCCACCATCTCGCGCGTGACAGCGCCCTTGGCCGATAGGCCGAACACCACGTCGGCCCCCTCCATCGCCTCGGCGAGCGTGCGAGCCCGCGTCACCACGGCGTGGGCGGATTTCCACTGGTTCATGCCCTCCTGCCGTCCCTGGTAGACCACGCCCTTGGTGTCGCACAGCGTGATGTGCTCGGGGCGCATCCCCATCACCTTCAGCAGCTCGACACAGGCGATCGAAGCGGCACCCGCGCCGTTGACCACGAGCTTGGTGTCGCGCAGCTCGCGCCCGGTGAGGTGGCAAGCGTTGATCAGCCCGGCGACGGCGACGATCGCCGTGCCGTGCTGGTCGTCGTGGAACACCGGAATGTCCATCAGCTCGCGCAACCGCTGCTCGATGATGAAGCACTCCGGCGCCTTGATGTCCTCGAGGTTGATGCCGCCGAAGCCGGGGCCGAGATAGCGCACGCAGTTCACGAAAGCGTCCACGTCGTCGGTATCGATCTCGAGATCGATGCCGTCCACGTCGGCGAAGCGCTTGAACAGCGCGACCTTGCCCTCCATCACCGGCTTGGCCGCCACCGCCCCGATATTGCCGAGCCCGAGCACAGCGGTTCCGTTTGAAATCACCGCCACCATGTTGCCCTTGGTCGTGTAGTCGAAGGCGAGCGCTGGATCGCGGTTGATATGCAGGCAGGGCTCGGCGACCCCCGGCGAGTAGGCGAGCGACAAGTCGCGCGCCGTGGTGAGCGCCTTGGTGATCCGCGTCTCGAGCTTGCCGGGCCGCCCAGAGGCGTGCAGCGCGAGGGCTTCCTCGGCCGAGATACGCGCGGTCCGCTGGTCGATGTTGCTGTCGGGCATCGGCGGTTCCCTCCGGTGGCTGGCGGCCATACTGCGGCGGGATCGAGAGTGGGGGAAGCGGGGGGAATCGAGGCGGTCACGCGGTTGGTCAATGACCCTCGAAACATGCTCCCGATCCGCCTATCTGCACGTATAGTAAGCATTTGCTTTGCGGGATGGGCCATGCCTGCGATCGAGAGGGCGCTTCTTGAGGCCTACAGCCGAGGCGCAATCACCCGCCGGGAGATCGCTGAGCGCACCGGGCAGGAGGTCAGTTTCGGCGCCTTGCTCGGGCAGCTGCACGCACACAACTTGCCGCTGCCCCGCGTGCCAAGCGATCCGAACTCTCCGGGCGTTCAGTTGATCCGGCGACTAGCCGCCAGAGGCACTCGTGTCGGATGAGCTGTCGGCCAGGCTCATCGTGATGGACACCGGGCCGCTGATCACCCTCGCGGCGGCGGATTGCCTTGACTACCTGCTGTATCCCGGTGTCCCGGTCTACATACCGGACGCGGTGCTCTATGAGGCAACCCGCGACGGCGCGGCCCTTGGCGCGGCCGAGATCCTCGACTGGGCACAACGCAATGCCGAGTATGTGCGGACGGTCAGCACGGAGACCTTCTTCAACTACGTCGAGAGCCGGCAGGCGAACCCAGGGCGCCGCGAGAAGGACCTTGGCGAGCGGGCAGCTATCGAAGCCATTCATGATGGCATCCATCTCGCCGCCGACGAGCGGGCGATCCTGATCACCGAAGATGACCGTGTGCTGCGACGTGTGCTGGTCATTGAGGCCGAATTGACGGCCAGGATGATACCCATCACGACGCGGGATTTCCTGGAAGGCATGGAAGGCGCGAGGCGGATCAATTCGGCTGACGAGGTCTATCAACGCGCCGAGAATGCGGGCCGCCTCGCAAGCCGCCGCGCGGCGCTCGCCGATCAACATGAACGTGCACGCTCGGCCGTGGACCGAATGCTAGGTCGCGGCTCCGACATCGCCAGCCGAAGTGGCGACCGCTAAACCTGCCTTTCATGCAAGGCGAGTCTCCCAGGAATCCGGACAAGACGCCCGCCGGCGCTACCCCGGCGATGGCGCGCTGGTTCGAGCTGAAGGAACAGCATCCCGACGCCCTGCTGTTCTTCCGCATGGGCGATTTCTACGAGATGTTCTTCGCCGATGCCGAAGCCGCCGCGGCCGCGCTCGACATCGCGCTCACCGCGCGGGGCGAGCACGCGGGCAGCCCGATCGCGATGTGCGGCGTGCCGGTCCATGCCGCCGAGAGCTATCTCGCGCGGCTGATCCGGCGCGGCTTCCGGGTCGCGGTCGCCGAGCAGATGGAGGACCCAAAATCCCGCCCGCGCGGCTCCAAGGCGCCGGTGCGGCGCGACGTGGTGCGCCTCATCACGCCGGGCACCATCACCGAGGACGCGCTGCTGGAAGCCGGGCGACCGAATCTCCTACTCGCGCTGGCACAAGAGCGGGACGCCGTAGGCGCCGCGTGGCTCGACGTCTCCACCGGCCTGTTCGAGACCGGCTTTTTCTCCGCCCCCGAACTGCCCGCGCTGCTTGGGCGGCTGGAGCCGGCGGAAATCCTCGCACCGTCGGGGCTCGAACTCGGAGACTACGCCGCGCGGCTGGCGCCCGAGGCGATCCCTTCGCCGCCCCTCGTCGCGCGACGGCGGCTCGCGGAAGCGTTCGGCGTCGCCAGCCTCGATGCCTATGGCGGCTTCGCCGATGGCGAGGCGATCGCGGCGGCACTGGCGCTCGACTACGTGCGCGCGACGCAGGCGGGCGCGATGCCCCGCCTCTCCCGCCCGGCACCACAGGGCCGCGCCGGGGTGCTGGCGATGGACGCGGCGACGCGGGCGAGCCTCGAAATCGTCCGCGCCCGCGACGCCAGCGCGACGCACACGCTGCTCGCCTCGGTGCAGCGCACGCTCACCGCAGCCGGCGCGCGGCTGCTGGCTGCCCGGCTTGCCGCACCGCTCACCGATCCGGAGAAGATCGGCGCGCGGCAGGATGCCTGGTCCTGGCTGCTCGCCAATCCCGAGGCCGCCAACCGCCTGCGCGCGGCGCTGCGCTCCGCGCCCGACATGGCCCGCGCGCTCGGCAGGCTGTCGCTCGGCCGAGGTGGCCCGCGCGACCTCGCCGCGCTGCGCGACGGCCTCGCCGGGGCTGCCGTCGCCGCCGAAATATTGATCGCACCGCTCGCCGGCGAGCTGGTCGAGGCACGGGCGGCACTCGCGATCGATCCCGCCCTCGCCGCACGGCTCGCCGAGGCGTTGGCCGACCCGGCGCCGCTGCGGCTCGACGACGGCAACGCCATCCGAACGGGATTCGACCCGGAACTCGACGCCGAGAAGCGCCTGCGCGACGACAGCCGGCGGGTGATCGCGTCGCTGCAACTCGACTACGCACAGCGTTTCGGTGTCGCCAGCCTGAAGATCCGCCATCACGCGCAGCTCGGCTACGTCATCGAGGCGCCGGCGGCCTCGGTCGAGACCTTGCGCGTCCACCCGGACCTCACCTTGCGCCAGGGGATGGCAAACGGCGCGCGGTTTTCGCTGCCCGAGCTGTCGGAGCTCGACCGCAAGATCACCGAGGCGGCCGACCGCGCTTCGGCCCGCGAGCGGGCAGTGTTCGCGCGGCTCGTGCAAGAGACGCTGGCCAAAGCGGAGGCGATCGCCGCCTGCGCCGATGCGCTGGCCGTGCTCGACGTCGCGCAATCCGCCGCCCGCCTCGCCGAGCCCGGCACCTGGTGCCGGCCGACCGTGACGGATGGGGAAGAGTTTTCCATCCGCGCCGGGCGGCATCCGGTGGTGGAGGCGGCCCTGGCCGGCTCGGCGGCGTTCGTGCCGAACCATTGCGAGCTGCCGTCCGCACAGCGTGTCCTGCTGCTCACCGGCCCGAACATGGCGGGCAAGTCCACTTTTCTGCGTCAGAACGCGCTGGCGGTGATCCTCGCCCAAGCGGGGCTGCCGGTGCCCGCCGAAGCAGCGCGCATCGGCGTCGTGGACCGGCTGTTCAGCCGGGTGGGTGCCGCCGACGACCTCGCGCGCGGGCGCAGCACCTTCATGGTGGAGATGACCGAGACCGCGGCGATCTTGCATCAGGCCGGCCCGCGCTCGCTGGTCGTGGTGGACGAGATCGGCCGCGGCACCGCCACCCTGGACGGCCTCGCCATCGCCTGGGCGGTGCTGGAGGCGCTGCACTCGACGATCCGCTGTCGCACCATCTTCGCCACGCATTTCCACGAACTAGCCGGGCTCGCGGGCCGTCTGCCGCGGCTCGCGCCGCATACCATGCGGGTTAAGGAGTGGAAGGGCGGCGTCGTGTTCCTACATGAAGTGGCCGAGGGCGCCGCCGGCCGGAGCTGGGGCGTGCATGTCGCCGAACTGGCGGGCGTGCCCGCGCCCGTGGTGAAGCGCGCCGCCTCGCTGCTCGCGATGCTGGAGCGCAACGGCGGCCCGCTCGGTATGACCGAGGCGCCGCTCGGGGAGCTGCCGTTGTTCGCGGCGGCCGCTCCCGCCGCCGACCCAGCGCCGTCACCCGACCCGTTGCGCGAGGCGCTGGCCGAGATCGATCCCGACCGGCTCACCCCGCGCGAGGCGCTCGAGATAATCTACAGAATAAAGTCGCTGCTCGCTGTTCGCGACGCCGATGAGGAGATACCATTGCCGCGATGTTGACGCCCGTCCCCATGCCGAAAGCGCCCGACACCGCTGCCGGCTTTCTCGCCGACACCCTTGCCTCGCTCGCCACCGACCCCGGCGGCGTATCGCGCGACGCCGCACTGGGTGCCTTCCGCCGCCATCTCGCGCGCATTCAGAACCATGTGCAGGAGGCCTTCGAGCACGAGCAGATCACCGGCCTCGAAGCCGGGCGCAAGCTCGGCGCGCTGGTGGACGGGCTCGTCACCGCGCTGCACGCGCACGCCGCGCGCGTCGGCGAGGTGTCGGAAAAGCTCACCGTGGTCGCGACCGGCGGCTACGGGCGCGGCATCCTTGCACCGTTCAGCGACATCGACCTGCTGTTCCTCACCCCGCACGAGCCGAAGCCGAGCACGCTCAAGGCGGTGGAGTACATGCTGTACTTCATGTGGGATCTCGGTCTGAAGGTCGGCCATGCCACGCGCTCGATCGAGCAGTGCCTCGCCGAGGCGGAGAAGGACACCACGATCCGAACCTCGCTGCTCGACGCGCGGCGGATCGCCGGGGACAAGGGCCTGTTCGCCGAGTTCCACAAGCGCTTCCGCCGCTACTGCCAGGAGAGCGGCGCGGGCGAGTTCATCGCCGCCAAGCAGCACGAACGCACCCTGCGCCACCGCCGCTTCGGCGAGAGCGCCTTCATGGTCGAACCGAACGTCAAGGAGGGCAAGGGCGGCCTGCGCGACCTGCAGACGCTCTATTGGCTCGCCCGCTACCTGTTCGACACCCAAACGATGGGCGAGCTCGCCGGTCCGCTCGCCGGCGGTGGCGGGCTCATCACCGAGACCGAGGCGAAGCACGCCCGCCGCTCCTGGGAGTTCCTGTGGACCGTGCGCTTTCATCTGCACTACGTGGCCGGGCGGGCGGAGGAGCGGCTAACTTTCGACCTGCAGCCGGTGGTCGGCGCGCGCATGGGCTATACGCGCCACGGCCGGCAGGACGGCGTCGAGCGTTTCATGCGTCATTATTTTCTCACCGTCCGCGAGGTGACGCGCATCACGCGCGTGCTGGAGCCGGCGCTGACCCGCGCCGCCCTCGGGCCGCCGGCCTTCGCCGCCGAGACCGACAAGGCGCTGATGAAGGCCGGCTTCGTGCTCGCCGAGGGCAAGCTGTTGCCGGTGCCGGGGCGGGATTTCAGCGACGAGCCGATCCAGATGCTGCGCATCCTGCAAGTCGCGCGCGACCGCAATCTCGAACTGCATCCGCTGGCGATGCGCTCGCTGATCCGCAACGAGCGGCGCGCGGTGGCGCTGCGCCGCGATACACGCGCCGCCGCGATCTTCATGGATTTGCTGTGCGGCGGCGAGGGCGAACACCATCGGGCGGACGGCGCACGCTGGCTGGCCATCCTCAACGAGGCCGGCTTTCTCGGCCGCTACATCCCGGATTGGGCGCGCATCGTCGGCCAGATGCAGTTCGACACCTATCACATCTACACGGTGGACGAACACACGATCGAGGCGGTGCGTGTGCTCGACACACTGACGCACGGCGATCTAGTGAACGTCGCGCCGATCGCCTCCGGCCTGATGGACCAGTTGCAGTCGCGCCGGTCGCTGTACATGGCGATGATCATGCACGACATCGCCAAGGGCCGCGGCGGCGATCACTCGGAGATCGGCGCGGAGCTGGCCCTTGAGGTCTGCCCCGCCCTCGGCCTGACGGCGGAGGAGACCGAGACGGTCTCCTGGCTGGTGCTGCACCATTTGCTGATGAGCCAGATCGCCTTCAAGCGCGACATCGACGACCCCAAGACCATCCTCGACCTCGCCGAGGTGATCCAGTCTCCCGAGCGGCTGCGCCTGCTGCTGGTTCTGACGGTCGCCGACATGCGCGCCGTGTCGCCGAAGGTATGGAACGCCTGGAAGGCGACCTTGCTGCGTGAGCTCTATTCGCGTGTCGCGGAGGTGCTGGCGGGCGGCTTGTCGACCACTGAGCGCGACGTGCGCGTGGCGCGCGCGCGGCAGGCGGCGGCGGCGCTGCTCACCGGCTGGACCAAGGAAGAGATCGAGCATTTCACGTCGCTCGGCTATGCCGGCTATTGGCTCTCCTTCGACCCCGAGACGCACGCCCGCCACGCCCGCTTGGTGCGCGAGGCCGAGCAGCGCGGCTTGCCTCTTACCGTGGACACGCAGCCGCTGCCGGCGCGCGCCGTGACCGAGGTGACGGTGTATGTCGCGGACCACGCCGGCCTGTTCGCCAAGATCGCCGGCGCGCTGGCGGTGGCGGGCGCGTCGATCGTCGACGCGCGCATCCACACCATGACCAACGGCATGGCGCTCGACACGTTCTGGATTCAGGACGCCGGCGGCGGCACCTTTGACGCGCCGCATCGGCTGGCGCGGCTATCGGTGCTGATCGAGCAGGCGCTCTCCGGCCGCATCAAACTGTCAGCCGAAATCCGCAAACTATCGAAATCGCTGCTCGGCCGGCGGATGCGCGCGATCCATGTGCCGCCCCGGGTGGTGATCGACAACCACGCCTCGAACACCCACACGGTGCTGGAAGTCAACGGCCGCGACCGGCCTGGGTTGTTGCACGATGTAACGACGGCGATCAGCGAGCAGGGCTTGCAGATCGCCTCGGCGCACGTCACGACCTACGGCGTGCGAGCGGTGGACGTGTTCTACGTGAAGGACGTGTTCGGGTTAAAGGTGGAGAACGAGCGCCGGTTGGCGAAGCTCAGGATGGCGTTGCTGGAGGCCTTGGGGGATGTGGATGAGGCGCCGCCCGTTGCGCACCCGCTGCCGGCAGTGCGGAGGCGGCGGCGGGCGGTGAGTGCGTAGGTGCGGCAGCTTATCGGGAGAACTTCGCTAGTGCGCCCCTAAGAATGCCCCTGTTGCGCGCCTGCATTGGCGATAGCGTAAAGCCGATCCATCTCCGCGTCGAACTCGGCCCACAACCGCGCGCCTTCGTCGGGCGGCAGTACCCCCTTGGCGAAGCGGAACGCATTATCCTCGCGGATGACCGCAAGAGGGTCCGACCACGGCATCGCCTCGGCCGATTTTACCAATGCCAATGTGGCCTGCAGGCGCGCCCGGACGAGCGCGACAACTTCCTCGCTGGGCGCTTCAGCCGGACGGATAGAGGTCTCAAACAGGTCGGATTGGGCGACGGACATGGCACAATCCCTAGCAAACCCACCCGAGTCGGACCAGCGGTGATGAATACGGGCCGCTGGTGGATCGCGCCGACGTGAGTTGGCATCGCGACCGATTGCCTGAGTTGGTGCGCGCGATGGCGGGCCGGCCGCGCCATGAGGCGCTGCGTGGGCATGTGACCGAAATACTCCGCTCGGGCTTTGGCGCGCCTTACGACGAGATCAGCCACGAAGTCTATTTGCTCGACGGCACCGGGCGCATCGATACCATGTGGGGCGCTGCTGTCATTGAGTTGAAGAGCGATCTGCGCCGCGAGCTCGACGACGTGGTCGCCCGCTTGCCCGCCTACCTGGCCGATGCCGCTTCTCGGTCACGCAGTCCGCGGCCCGTCACCGGACTTGCGACGGACGGCGCTACGTTCATTGCCTACGCGCTCCGCGACGGCAAGCTGCACGAAGTGGCTCGCTACACGACCGATCCGGAGCGGCCGGACGATCTGATGGCATGGCTCGAGCCGCTGCTATCCGACCGCCCGGACATTCTCCCCGATCCGCGCGCCGTCGCGCAGGCATTCGGCCGCGCGAGCCTGACATTCGGCCGGGCACGACTGGCGCTCGATACGCTTTGGGCGGCGCTACGGGATGATCCCGAAGTGCGATTGAAGCGCGATTATGGGACGGATTGCTGCGCGAGGCCTATGGCGAGGACGTCGGCGAGGACTCCCTGTTCCTTCAGCATACCTATCTGACGATCGTGGTGAAGGCGATCGCCGCTCGTGTGTTGGACTTGCCCGTCGACGACCCCGTTGCCCTGCTCTCCGGCCGCGCCTTGATGGACGAGGGCATTCTCGGAGCCGTTGAGGCGGACTTCTTCGACTGGCTCCTGAAAGTGCCCGAGGGCGCGGACCTCGTCCGTCAAATCGCGAAGCAAGCCGCCCGCTTCCGCCTGCGCGATGTCGAAACCGATGTTCTGAAAATTCTCTACGAAAGTCTCGTCGATCCGGATCAGCGCCATGATCTCGGCGAATACTATACGCCCGACTGGCTGGCGGGCCGGGTTGTCGCGGCTACCGTGGATTCTCCGCTCACGCAGCGGATCCTGGACCCCGCTTGCGGGTCCGGCACATTCCTGTTCCATGCCGTCAAACGCTTGATTGCGGCGGCGCGCGCGGCGGGTTGGTCGGGCCAACGCATTCTGGAAGCGTGTGCGGAAAAGGTGCGCGGACTCGATGT
This sequence comes from Alphaproteobacteria bacterium, assembly GCA_017307285.1. Classification (GTDB taxonomy): domain Bacteria; phylum Pseudomonadota; class Alphaproteobacteria; order Acetobacterales; family Acetobacteraceae; genus JAFKFI01. Next base: position 22,234 of record JAFKFI010000106.1, read on the forward strand.
GCATCCCGTAGCGGTTACGCTGGCGCGCGTGACATGGCTTCTGGCGCTTGGCGACCTGCTGCCCGATCGTCCAACCAAGCTCACAGTGCCGGTATTCCTGGGCGACGCCATGCAGTGGAACCTCCGGCGCTATCTTGGTAGAGCCGATGTGCTGGTGGAGGTGCCGGGCGATCAGCCGCTGCACATCCCCGCCGGCTTCGCGGAAGACCAGGCCTTGTTTGAAAAGGGCCTGGACACATTGAATCAGGGGCTGATCGACGACGCCACTCCAGAGGCGGTGCGCCGCGCCCTGCACCGAATCGAAGGCGCGGCGTCAGCCGATGCCGACGCGCTCGCTGATACATTCGCGCGATTGCAGACGCTGTACCGGGCGGGTCGCAACGGCATCTGGACGTTCGTATTCCGCAACTTGGTGCGCCCGGTTTGGCTGTCGCGAGCCGAGCAGCGGGCGGATGTGCTCATCGGCAACCCGCCGTGGATCGTGTATCGACATCTCAGCCCCGGCATGAAGGATCGGATGCGCGAGGCCCTGCGGAGCTACGATCTGTGGGTCGGCGGCAATTTGGCGACGCAGCAGGACATGTGCGCGTTGTTCTGGGCACGTGGCGCGGAGCGCTATCTCGTGCCGGGCGGGCGCCTCGCCTTCGTGTTGCCCTACGCGGTGCTGAACGCGCCCGTCTTCGCTGGACTTCGCTCTGGGCGAATGGGCGAGGCCAGGGTCCGGCTCACCGACGGCTGGGCGCTGGAGCGGGTATGGCCGATCTTCGGCGCACAATCCGGCAGCAGCACGACGAGCACCTGCGTCTTGTTCGGCCGACGGGAGATGGCCGGTGCTCACCCGATCGAGCTGGACCGCTGGGAAGGCCAACTGACGCGGCGGGACGCGGACGAGGTGGAGGCGACACGCGCGCTGACACGGAGCCGTGTGCCGTGGCCACGCGCCCGAACATTGGTGGGCAATTCGCCGTATAGGGAACGCTTCCGCGACGGCGCGACAATTTATCCGAGGCGGTTCTTCATCGTAGAACCCGAGCCGACGGGCCGATTGGGGAGCCGACGCGACGCGCCCCGAATGCATGGCCGCGCCGGGCCGCTCGATAAGCATCCGTGGACTACTGTGGAGCCGCCGCGCGGACCGGTGGAAGTTGAATTCCTGCGGCAACTTGTGCTCGGAGAAACGATCGCGCCTTTCCGCCTCCTGGAAACAGCAACCGCTGTGATCCCGCTTGAGGGGCGGACGTTGCTGGACGCCGCTGGCGCGAGAGGGTCCGGACATCGTCACCTGTCGGCGTGGTTGCACGACGTTGAAGTAAAATGGGCAGAGCACGGCACGAAGAAAAATGACGGGAGCTTGAGGACGTCTCTTATTGCCAACATCGACCACATGCGGAAGCTATCAGTCCAGGCTGAACAGGCTTCCACCCGAGTCCTCTATACCGCATCTGGCACTCGTCTGAGTGCGTGCCGCATCTCCGCGAGTGACGCATTTGTGTATCATGGCGCCTATTGGGCAGCGGTTCGTGGCGCGAATGAGGCTGGCTATTTGCTTGCAATCATCAACAGCAATGCGGTCCTATCAAAGATCACGGACCTCCAGCCACACGGCCAGAAAGACAAGCGACATTTCGACAATCTCGTCTGGACTCTGCCAATCCCCGAATACGACGATACCGATCCCCTTCACCGAGACCTCGCGGCGGCCGCAGCGCATGCCGAGACGGTTGCCGCCTCGGTCGCGCTGCAGGATGCACAGCACTTCACCGCCAAACGTAGAGCGATCCGTGCCGCCCTGGTCGCCGACGGGATCGCCGCGGAGATCGAGACGATGGTCGACGCGCTCCTGCCATCTTAGCACATAATCGCTTCAGACCAGGCGAGGCATCTCAAGCCACACTTGGATTGCGTAAATCCTCGTCACGACCACCCGCCGTGTCGCTCACGGTTCCGCCGCGACACCTGCCGCACCCATTAACCGCTCATTAAGCCTTTGCCGACCAGAGTGCCGCATCACCGCGCGACCACATCATCACACCCACCTCAACTTTCAGCTCACAAAAGCGCCCTGAAACCAGCCTCTTTCCCGCCTGCCAGCGGGACCAGGCGGATTTCACCAGAGATCACTCTGACGCCTCTAGCGCGGTGCGGGCGCGCAACATTCAAGGAGAAGCGGGATGCCAACATCCCCAGGCCGCATCCTCACGGTCGGCATCGGTTCGGCGTATCAATACCACACCATCGCGAGCGCGATCGCGGCGTCGCAGAACGGCGACACCATTCGGGTGCAGGCCGGAACCTACACCAACGACACCGCCATCATCTCCACCAGCATCAACCTCCAGGCCGTCGGCGGGCGCGTGGTGATGAACGAGACGGTCGCGGTCCCCAACCAGAAGGGCATTCTGGTCGTCGGCACACAGAACGCCGCGCCCACCGTCAGCATCGACGGATTCGATTTCTCGGGGGCCAAAACACCGAACGGGGGCAACGCCGCGGGAGTACGGTACCAGAACGGCGACTTGACGCTGACCAACGACTATTTCCATAACAACCAGAACGGCATCCTGGCGACGCCTGTGATTGCTGGAACCGGGTCTATCCTGATCGATCACTCCGAGTTCGCCTTCAATGGCAGCGGCAACGGCCTTACGCACAACATCTATATCGGCGACGTCGGCTCGTTCACGCTGACCAACAGCTACTCGCACGATACGGCCGAGGGCCACGAGGTGAAGTCCCGCGCCGAGAACAACACGATCACCAACAACCGCATCTTCGACAACGCGAGCACCTCCTCGTACTCGATCGACCTGCCGAACGGTGGCAACGCGCTGATCAGCCAGAACACGATCGAGCAGGGCGCGCGCGGGCACAACCCGGTCATCATCGCGTATGGCGAGGAGGGCGCGCTGCACGCGGGCCAGAGCTTCCAGGTGTCGGGCAACACAATCGTCAACGACATGGCCTCGGCGACGATGGTGTGGAACCAAGGCGCGGGCACCGCGCAGTTGTCGGGCAACCAACTCTTCGGCATTCCAGCGGGGAAGATACTATCCGGCGCTGGCAGCGAAACCGGCGACACCGTCCTGACGACGCGGCCCACCTTGGATACGACGTCGCACCCCTATGGCGTGAGCACCCCGCCTCCCGCGTCGCCCCCAGTGTCACCGCCAGCGTCGCCGCCTTCGGTGGCGCAACCCAATCTCACCGCGACATTCGACCCTGCGACGAACAAGGTGCTGATCACGGGCACCTTCGTGAACAATTCCCCCGTGCTGCTGTACGGCGCGGCCGACGGCAGGGCGGTCGGCCCAGGAACCGGTACTGGGTTCTCGACGATCCAGCGTGGCAGCGCTTCGTCCTTCTCGACCAAGGTCGCCGTGGGCGCGGTGAGCACCTACACGGTCGAGTCGATCGAGGGTGGCGTCGTGGATCGCGCCATGACGCGGATCAGCAGCGGCGCCGCGACGTTCAATCTGCGCCAAGACGACGTGATGCAAGATCTGCTGTCCGGGGTACGGATCGGGCAGGACCACCTGCATATCACCAACGCGGCGGGCGTCGTGCTCTCCGCCGCGGCGACGCAGGCCCTGATCGCCGGCGCGACGAGCGACGCGCAAGGCAACGCGGTCCTGCACCTTTCGCCGACGCACGACGTGACGTTGAGCGGTGTAGCCGTCGCGAAGGTTTCCGCCGGACTCTTCGCTTAATCGCCAAGTAGCGACGAAGCACCGGGCCAGCGCGCCGCTGCTGGCCCGGTGTCGATACGCCCGCCCTCTAAGCCAGCGCGAGTTCCCGATACCCGTTCGCCGCCACCTCGTCGCATCGCGCACGGTAGGCTGGGGCGCTCCCGCTATAGCGCGCGATGATGCGGGTCTGCTTGCCCTCGACGTTGCGGTTGATGCCGGTCATCCAGGAATCGACCTCATTGGACAGCAACCCGACGCCCAGCGCCTTGACGTGATCGGTCCAGGATGCCACTCCGGCCTCCGTTGCCTCCACGCGGGTCAGGCCGTGATCCCTGGCGTGACGCAGCAAACCCGTCACCCACTCGACATTATATTCGATACTGCGCGGGATATTGCCGAGGGCGGTGTGCGGCCCCATCAGCATCGCCATGTTGGGGACACTTGTCCTTCAGCCGCAGCCTGTCGACGCCCCTGATGTCGATGCGGTCGAAGGCGCCGGTGATGGCGTCGAAGCCGGTGGCGTAGATGATCATGTCGAATTCGTATTCGGCGTCGCTGGTCTTGATGCCGGTCGGCGTGATTCGCTCGATTGGCGTCTCCTTGATGTCCACCAGCTGCACGTTGGGCTGGTTGTAGACCTCGTAATACTTGGTCTCGAGCGGCACGCGGCGGGTGCCGAAGCCGTGGTTCTTCGGGATCAGCTTCTCCGCGACCTCCTGATTCTTCACCCGCTGGCGGATCTTGCGGGCGACGAAATCGGAGATCAGCGCATTGGCCCGCCGATCGGTCAGGATGTCGCGGAAATTGCCCTGCCAGATGCCGAATCCGCGCTCGCTATAGAGCTTCTCGAAGAACGCCTCGCGCTCCTCCTCCGACACCTCGAAGGTGCTGCGCGGGTCCGGCGTGTGCAGGAAGCAGGCGAAGGTCTCCTGGCACCGCTTGAACATCTCGGGATAACCGGCCCGGATTTCCGCCATCGTCGCCGCGTCGATCTTGCTGTTGTGCAGCGGGGCGCACCAGTTCGGCGTGCGCTGGAAGATGGTCAGATGCCCGGCGGTCTTGGCGACCTCCTGAATGGTCTGCACGCCGGTCGCCCCGGTTCCGATCACCGCGACGCGCTTGCCCTCGAAGCTCACGGGCTCATGCGGCCAGCGAGCGGTGTGGAAGGCCTCGCCCTTGAACGTCCCGACCCCCTCGACGCGCGGCATCGTCGGGGCGGAAAGCGGGCCGATCGCGGTGATCAGGAATCGCGCGCTGTGCCGGCTGCCGTCCTCCAAGGTCACGTCCCAGCTGCGGGTGGCTTCCTGGTAATGCGCCGCGGCGACACGGCTGCGGAACTGGATGTCGCGGCGCAGGTCGAACTTGTCGGCGACGTGGTTAAGGTAGCGCAGCGTCTCCGGCTGCGCGGCAAAGTGCTCGGACCAGTCCCATTCGTCCAGCAGCTCTTGCGAAAAGGAGTAGCTGTAGGAATAGCTTTCGGAATCGAAGCGCGCGCCAGGATAGCGGTTCCAATACCAAGTTCCGCCGACCCCGGTGCCAGCCTCGAACACGCGGACACGCATCCCGAGCTCGCGCAAACGGTAGAGCTGGTAGAGTCCCGAGATGCCCGCCCCAACGATGACGGCGTCGTAATCCAGGGCCGGCGATGCAGCGGCTTGGGTCCGGACTTCCTGACGGGCTGCCATCAACGGGGCTCCTGCGTTCGCGGTGGATACTGGCGAGTAGCATGTGCTAACGGGCGCTGCCACCCCCGCCAACGCGGCGCAGGGCTGCCCCACACGCACCGCGTCGCGTCCACCGACTGCCGCCGGAACTCACGAATTGAGCGTGTTCTTATGGATCTTCCCATCCTTCATGATGATCACGAAGTTCTTGGCAGGATCCTCGATCAGCCTGATGTTCTCGAGGGGATTGCCGTCGATCAGCAGTAGATCGGCAAGCGCGCCTTGCTCCACCACGCCCAACTTCCCCGGGTAGGGGTTGCGTGGACCGCACAAGCTTAACAGCTCGCCATTGGTCGCGGTCGCCATCCGCAGGATTTCGGCGTTCGGGTACCAGCGGGTCAGATGCGTCAGCATGGTACCCTGGCGCGCTGTCAGAGTTCCGGAGAACAGCAGATCCGAGCCGAACGCCGTCTTGATCCCGTGGGCCTTCGCGAGCGTGTACGCCTTGTCGGCGCCTGAAATGACCTGAAGCAGTCGGGCTTGGCTCGGGCCGGTCAGTGGGATCGCGTCATCGGTGCCGAGGAATGGCTGGATGCTGAGCCATATCCCCTTCTCCGCCATCAGCCTGGCCGTCGCATCGTCCATCAGATGACCATGTTCGATGCATGTGGCACCTGCGGCGATCGCCCGCTGGATGGTGTGCGGCGTGTAGGCGTGCACCGTGGCGTAGGTGTCCCAGTCGTTGGCGGCTTCGACGCCGGCGCGCAACTCGGGCTCGGTCAGCGTTGCCGCCTCGAGCGGACTGCGCGGAGATGACACGCCGCCACTTCCCACGAGCTTGATCTGCGATGCTTGCTGCAGGAGCTGCTCGCGCACCCGCAGCCGCACCAGATCCGGGCTATCGACAATTATGCTCGCGCCGGTTTGCTCCATCCGGCTGAGTCGGCTGCCGACGCTCGGGACATCGTACAACGGCCGCATGTCGCCATGACCACTGGTGGCGGTGATCATGGCGCCGGACGGATAGATGCGCGGTCCCGGCACGAGGCTTTCGTCGACCGCCTGTTTCAGCGCAAAGGCCGGGCCGCCGAGATCGCGAACGGTCGTGAAGCCACGCATCAGCGTACGCTCGGCTTCCGCGCTGGCGGCGAGATAGACGTAGCCGAAATCCGCGTTCAACAAAGCCTGGAGCGGAAGCCCGGCAAAGATTGAGTGCCAATGCGCGTCGATCAGCCCCGGCATGAGAACCCGGCCGCCGCAATCGATCGTTTGCGCGCCATCCGGCGCCGCGGGATTGCCAGCCGTCACGGCCTTAATCCGATTGCCCTCGACGAGCAGACGAAGCCCGTCGCGCAAGGTGCCGGAGTTTCCGTCGAACAACCGGAAGTTTGTGAACAGGATGGGGTGCGACGGTCCCGCACGCTCCGAACCTGGTTGCGCAGCGGCACGCTTCGGCAGCCCGAGCGACGCGACCGAGCCAGCAACACCCGCGACAAAGCCGCGCCGCGACAGGTCCGCGCCGATCCGGCGCGTCAGGGCATGAATTTCCGGCCGGTGGCAGAGGCAGCCACTATGACCGGTCGCGGCTGCGTCGCCGGAGGTGCAGGAGAACGGGCTCACGCGGTCGCCGCCCCGTCCACCGGGAGCGCGATGCCGGAGACATAGGAAGCTTCATCCGAGATCAGGAACAGCGCCGCGTTGGCCACCTCGTCCGCCTTGGCCGCGCGGCCGAAAGGAACCGTCTTGACCGCCTGCCGCACGACCATCTCGGGCACCTGGTTGCTCGTGCTGGGCTGGTCGGGCCGGGCGACGAAGGTGCGCAGCATCGGTGTGTCGGTCATGCCGGGACACACGGCATTCACCCGGATGTGATCCGGCGCCAGACGCTTCGCCAGCGAGCGGACGAAGCCGACGACGCCGAACTTCGCCATCGAGTAGATCGGGCTGTAGGCCGAGCCCGCGAGCCCGGCGATCGAGGCGGTGAACAGCAGGGCACCGCCGCCCCGCGCGCGCAGATGCGGGATCGCCGCCTCGGTCGTCACCAGCACGCTGCGCAGGTTGAGGTCCATCGCCAGCTCGTATTGCGACATATCGACACCCTCCACAGCCGCGGGGCCGGGGTGGCCGACATGGTTCCAGACGAAATCAAGTCCGCCGAACGCATCGACCGTGCGCGACACCACCTCGCGCGCGAATTCGTCACGGCGCAGGTCGCCCGCGATCACCATGACCTTGCCGTGGTCGGCGCGCAGCCGCCCGGCCAGCGCCTCCGCCTTGGCGCCGTCGAGGTCGACGATGGCGACGGACGCGCCCTCCTTCGCAAAACGCGTCGCCCCTGCCCGGCCCATGCCAGAGCCCCCCGCTGTCACGATACCGATTTTGCCTTCCAGCCGCATGTCTTCCCCCCGCCTGTTCCGTTTCACATCCACGCTACGTCGGCCGCCATGTTGCGCCGCACAAGCGATTTTGCTCACCCGTTCCCGGATGCGCTGGCCCATGATAAGCGGACGACGATACGGCTGGCGACAAGCAGCCGGGGAAAAGGGAGACGGACAATGGCACGGGTCGCACTGGTCACGGGTGGCACGCGGGGCATTGGCGCAGCGATCAGCCGAGCACTCAAGGCGCAGGGCCGCACCGTGGTCGCCAATTACGGCGGCAACGACACCGCGGCGCAGGCCTTCGCCGCCGAGACCGGCATCAAGGTCTACAAATTCGACGTGTCGGATTTCGCCGCCTGCCAGGAGGCGGTCAAGCACATCACCGCCGAGATCGGGCCGATCGAAATTTTGGTGAACAATGCCGGCATTACCCGCGACGGCACGTTGGCGAAGATGGACCGCACCATGTGGGATGCGGTGCTCGATACCAATCTCGGCTCCTGCTACAATCTCTGCAAGCTGACGTTCGATGGGATGCGCGCGCAGAAATTCGGCCGCATCGTCAATATCGGCAGCATCAACGGCCAGGCCGGCCAGTACGGCCAGGTGAATTACGCCGCCGCGAAATCCGGCATCCACGGTTTCACCAAGGCGTTGGCGCAGGAGGGTGCCCGCTTCGGCATCACCGTCAACGCCATCGCACCGGGCTACGTGGATACCGACATGGTGCGCGCCGTGCCGGGCGACGTGCTGCAGAAGATCATCGCTCGCATCCCCGCCGGACGATTGGGCAAGGCCGAGGATATCGCGCGCGGTGTGGCATTCCTCACCGCCGACGACGCCGATTTCGTCACCGGCTCGACGCTGTCGATCAACGGCGGCCAGCATATGTATTGACGGGACGCAGTGCCGGGCCGATCGCGCGTTCCAACACCTGCGCGACGCCCGGCGCATCCGTCTCGGCGATGTTGGTGAAGCTTAGCAGCAATCCCTGTCCGCAATCATGCGCGACGCACGTGTCGGACAGTGGCGTGGGCGCCAGCCCGGCCGCGTTCGCCTGCCGGACCAGCTCGACGTCGCTCGCCGCACCAGCGACGCGCGCGAGCAGGTGCATCCCGCCGGCTTGCAGTTCGATCGCCAGCCGGTCGCCGAACACTGATGTTAGCGCACTCGCAAGCGCCGCGCGCCGCGCCCCGTAGAGTCCCCGCATCCGCTTCAGATGACGCGGGAAATGCCCCTCGGCCATGAACGCGGCGACCACGGCCTGATCATGGACTCCGCGCCCCCATTGGCTGAGGCGGCAGACCGCGGAAAACGCTGGCACCTGTGCTTCGGGCACTAAGAGGTAGCCGAGCCGCAATGCGGGAAACAGCACCTTGCTGAAGCTGCCCGCGTAGAGCACCCGCTCATCGAGATCGAGGCTCTTCAGCGCGGGCAACGGATGGCCCGTGTAGCGGAACTCGCTGTCGTAATCGTCCTCGATCACCCAGGCGCCCGCCGCTTTCGCCCAGGCGAGCAGCGCGAGCCGACGAGGCAGGCTCAGCGCAACGCCAAGCGGGCTTTGGTGCGACGGCGTCACTGCCACGAAGCGAGCGTCCGGCGCTCGGGCGATTCCCTCCTCCACACGCATCCCGTCGTCGTCGACGCGCACCGGCACCACCCGCGCTCCAGCCGCCGCTAGCGCCTCGCGCGCCAGTACGTAGCCGGGGTCCTCGACCCAGGCCGCGTTGCCCGGGCGCAGCAGCACGCGCGCGACGAGATCGAGAGCGCCCTGATAGCCGCCGGTGATGAAAATCTGCGATGGCGCGGAGGCGATGCCGCGCGAGATCGCGAGATACGCCGCGATCGCCTCCCGTAACGGGAGATAGCCAGCCGGATCGGCGTCCGCCATTCGACCGGCGCTGAATATGCGCGCCTCGCGCATCGCCAGCCGCGACCAAAGCTTGCGCGGGAACAGGTCGAGCGCCGGCAGACCCATCCGGAACGGCAGTGCCAATGACGACCCGATGGCGGAGGCGTGCGGCGGCGGCGCGGTGGCGCGGCGCGACGCCGCCAACGGCGCCGTCAGCTGCGGCGAGACCTGCGTACCGGCCGGCCCGCGCGAGACAATGTAGCCCTCTCCCGCCAACAGGGCATACGCCGCATCCGCCGTACCGCGCGCGATGCCGAGCTGGCTGGCGAGACTGCGTGCCGAGGGCAGCTTCTCGCCCGGCCGCAGCGTACCGGCGCCGATCGCCTCGCGCACCCGCTCGTAGATCTGTCGGTACAGCGGCGCGCCGCCCGTTTGGTCGAGAGCGATCGATGGAATCATGGCCCATGCCGATTAGCCGATCTTGGCCCTGTGTGATAGGCCATCGGCCGCCTACCTTCCGTCCGTCAACGACCGGAGATAGCGATGTCGGAGGAGAGATTGCGGGCCTACGACGCGGCCCCGGCGACGATTGACGCCGTGCGCAAGCTGGAGGCGCACATCCAACAAAGCGGGCTGGAGAAGTCGCTGATCGAGCTGGTGAAGATGCGCGCTTCGCAGATCAACGGCTGTGCGTTCTGCCTCGATATGCATAGCCGCGACGCCCGCCGCCACGGCGAGACCGAGCAGCGGCTCTATCTGCTGAACGGCTGGCGCGAATCGCCGCTGTATAGCGACCGGGAGCGCGCCGCACTGGCGTGGACCGAGGCGGTCACGCTTATCGCCCAGACGCACGCGCCCGATGCCGAATACGAGGCGTTGCGGAAGCACTTCTCGGATGCGGAGGTGGTGAACCTGACGACGCTGATCGGAATGATCAATCTCTGGAACCGGCTCGCGATCAGCTTCCGCACGCCGCACCCGGTGGTCAAGGCCAAGGCGGCGTGACCATGCTCGCGCTGCGCCACGTCGAGGCTGACGAGGAGGTCGCGGCATGTTTCGCGGTGATGCGGCAGTTGCGGCCGCATCTCGCGAGCGCCGAGGAGTTCGTCGAGCGGGTCGCCCGACAACGCGGCGCCGGATACCGGCTACTCGCGGCGTGGCGCGACGCGGCGCCGGTCGGGCTTGCCGGATATCGCTTGCAGGAGAACCTGATTCACGGCCGCTTCGTCTATATCGACGATCTTGTCGTGGCGGAATCGGAGCGGCGTGGGCGGATCGGCGCCGCGCTGCTCGAAGCGGTGGCGGCGGAAGCCCGCGCGCTCGGCTGCGAGCGCCTGACGCTCGACACGGCGATCGACAATTTGCTCGGCCAGCGCTTCTATTTCCGCAACGAGATGCTGCCGACCGGGATGCATTTTCGCTTGGCCCTGACGTGAAGGATTCGGTGTTGGACGCAACGAGCATCCTGCACGTGGATTGCAGCCCTCGCGGCGCCACGTCGTTCAGTCGACGGCTGGGCGGGGAATTGATGGCGCGGCTCGCGGCGCGGCATCCGAGCGCGCGCATCGTCACGCGCGACCTCGCCGCCGATCCGCCACCCTATGTCGACGAGGCGCGCGCCATCGCGATGCTGATGCCGGCCGAGCAGCGCGGCGCGCACGAGGAGGCGGCGCTCGCCTGCTCGGAGACGCTGATCGGCGAGCTGGAGGCCAGCGACCTGCTGGTGATCTCGACGCCGATGCACAACTATTCCGTGCCTGCGCCGCTCAAAGCGTGGATCGACCACGTGGTAAGAATCCGCCGCACGTTTCGTAGCACGCCGGAGGGCAAGGTCGGGATGCTGCACGACCGGCCGACCCTCGTGGTGACGGCCGCGGGCGGCTTTCACTCGACCGAGCCGGCGCGTCAGCCCGATTATCTCACGCCCTATCTACGGGCGATTCTCGCGACAATCGGTATTCACGACGTCGCGTTCCACAATCTCGAAGGGATGGGCCGCGGCCCGGAGGCGGTCGCCCGCGCGCTGGAAGGCGCGCGGGCGTGGCTTGATGAGCAATTGCCACCGGGTTTCTAGGGGGATTCGACGGTGGCGGAATGAATTCCGCCCTACATCGAATGGCGTAGGGCGGACTTCAGTCCGCCGCCTTCACCCGTCGTAGAACACCAGCGTGCGCAGCTCGATGCTCTCGCGCGGCAGCTTATCGGCGGGCGCCGTGGGGTCCTCGAACGCCGAGTGCGGCGCAAAACGGGCGACGCCGGACCGTGCGGAATCGTAGCATTTGAGCAGTAGCGCCTCGTCCTCGCGCATGTCCGGCACATAGAGCCAGCGATGGCGCGGGCTGTACTTCACCGCGTAGGTCTCGCCGGTGCGGTCCCGGTACACCAAGTCGGAGGCGACGAAATCCTCTTGCGTTGTGCTGGCGGCATCGCACACCGCGAGCGGCGCGTCCTGCAACGGGCCGCGGATCGGACGCCAGACATTGATGACGGCGAAGCGCTTCTTGAGCAGCGCCTCGGCCTCGTCGCCCATGAGGTCGCGCACGCGCTGCGGGCCGGAAATCTCGGTGTAGTCGTTGTGCACGCGCGTCACCGGCTGGCGCGGGCTGCCAGCCGCGCGATCCACTGCACCGGCCTGTCGGCGGCGGATGGTGTGGTCGAAAACCACCACGCGGGAGGCGCCGGTGGCTGCGGCGACCAGGCGCTCGGCTTCGGGATAGTAGACTTGACGGATCTCCTCCTCGTCCTCGAAGCCCTGCACCGCGCTGCGATGCTCGACAAGCTGGATGCCCTCGCCATCCACCGACAGCTCATAGGCGATCGGCCGCACGTCATAGACGGGCATGGAGTGCGGTTCGTATGCCGCATTGGTCCGCTCGACACCGGGTGGTGGATCGTAAGTGAAGTTGCGCGGCTTCTCGGCCATTGGCGCCAAGTAGTGGAACACGCCGTCGACATGCGGCAGACGACCCAAAACGTCGCTGTTCAGGCTCATGGGTACACTCCTTGAAGAAATCCGAGATGGTCGGTCAGTTGTGGCTTGGCCATGACAAACCTCCAGCCGCGCGCGCTCAACCGAGCAGCACGCCGAACACGATCTCCTGGAACTGGCGGTACGCGGTGCCTTCCTTGTCGACCTTGGCCCGCAGCACCGTGCCTTCCCAGGCATTGACCAGAAAGGCGGCCAGTACGGCGGGATCACGACCGGTCGCGATCTCGCCCGCGCGTTGCGCCTCGCGCAGGCAGGTCTCGATCGAGCGCGTCCAGCCGGCATAGATCGCCGATAGACGGTCGCACACGAGCCGGCTCTGATCCGCCAACTCCGCGCTGAGATTGCCGATGAGGCAGCCGCATTTGTAGTCGCGATCAGCCATGTTGGCTGCCAGCATGTCGAAGTAGCGGCGCAAGCGCTCGATCGGCGGTAGACTCTCGTCGCTCAGCACGCACAGGCTGGAGCAGGCGCCGCGCTGCCAATACTGCTCGACGATGGCGGCCCCCAGCGCCTCCTTGCTGTCGAAGTGGTTGTAGAACGACCCCTTCGGCACGCCGGCCGCGTCGGTGATGTCCTGCACGCCGCAGCCGTTATATCCGCGCTGCCGCACCGCCTCGACAGCGGCATCCAGGAGCCTTTCGCGGACACTCGGTTTCGCCATGCCCGCCATATGACCAGTCGTCTTGCCCTCTTCAAGGGGCTTCCAGCTGGGCCGGGCGCGGCGCTCCCTTAGCGCCCGCCGATTGCGAAGCCGATGGGCTGACGCTGCGTGGCGCCTTGCTGCTTGAGGCGGGACCGCAGCTCCTCGTACTCGCGCTCCATCTCCACCGTGACGGAAGCACGGGTTTCCTTCAGCGCTTGCTCGAACTGCGCGCGGCCGACCGTCGCGGTGGCAAGATCCTGACGCAGAGCAAGCAATCCCGCGCGCCGGATCACATCGCCGAGATCGGCGCCGGTGTAGCCTTGAGTGCGCCGCGCCACCTCCTCGAGGTCCACATCCTCCGCCAGCGGCATGTCCCTGGTCTGGATGCGCAGTATGTGCAAACGGCCGGCCTGGTCGGGCACCGGCACGTAGACCAGCTCGTCGAACCGCCCGGGGCGCAGTAGCGCTGGATCGAGCAGGTTGGGGCGGTTGGTGGCGCCGATCACCACCACGCTCTGCAACTCCTCCAAGCCGTCCATCTCGGCGAGGATGGTGTTGACCACGCGCTCCGTCACCGCCGGCTCGCCCATCGAGCCGCCGCGTATCGGCACAAGGCTTTCTATCTCGTCGATGAAGATGACGGTCGGCGCCACCTGCCGGGCGCGGGCGAACAGGCGGCTGACCTGCTGCTCGCTCTCGCCGTACCACTTGGACAAGAGATCGGAGGATTTGGTGGCGATGAAATTGGCGTTGCTCTCGCGCGCCACCGCCTTGGCCATCAGCGTCTTGCCGGTGCCGGGCGGGCCGAACAGCAGGAAGCCCTTGGCTGGGCGGATGCCGAGACGGCGGAACGCCTCGGGGTGCTTGAGCGGCAACTCGATCCCGTCGCGCAGCTGCTCGCGTGTCGCTTCGAGGCCGCCGACATCTTCCCAGGTGACGTTGGGCACCTGGATCATGATTTCCCGCAATGCCGAGGGCTGGATGCGCTTCAGCGCGTTCTCGAAATCGGCACGGCAGACGCGAAGATTCGCCAACACGTCGGGCGGGATACCCTCCCGCAGGTTGATCTGCGGCAGGATGCGGCGCACTGCATCCATCGCCGCTTCCCGCGCCAGGGCAGAGATGTCGGCACCGACGAAGCCGTAGGTGGTACGTGCCAGCGTGTCGAGGTCGACATCCTCGCCGAGCGGCATCCCGCGCGTATGAATGCCGAGCACCTGCCGCCGCCCGTCCTGGTCCGGCACGCCGATCACGATTTCACGATCGAACCGTCCCGGCCGGCGCAGCGCCTCGTCGAGGGCGTCGATGCGGTTGGTGGCGGCGATCACCACGACGTTCTGCCGCGGCTCCAGCCCGTCCATGAGCGTGAGGAGTTGCGCGACGATGCGCCGCTCCACCTCGCCGCGTACCTCGTCGCGCTTGGGCGCGATGCTGTCGATTTCGTCGATGAAAATGATCGAGGGCGCGCGCTGCCCCGCCTCCTGGAAAATCTCGCGCAGCCGCTGCTCGCTCTCTCCGTAATGGCTGCCCATGATCTCGGGGCCGGCAATCGAGAAGAACGACGCCTCGCTTTCGGTCGCGACGGCGCGCGCCAGCAGCGTCTTGCCAGTGCCCGGCGGGCCGTGAAGGATCACGCCCTTCGGTGGGTCGATGCCGAGGCGCTGAAACAGCTCGGGATGGCGGAGCGGTAGCTCGACCATCTCGCGCACCTGCTCCACCGCGTCGCCGAGGCCGCCGATATCGTCATAGGTGACGTCGGCACGACGCGTCTCCTGAGGCTCGGCGTATTGCGGCAGCAGTTCGATCTCGGTGGTCTGGTCGATCCGCACGATCCCCTTGGGCGTCGTGCCAACCACCACCAGGCGGATTTCCTGCAACGCGTACGCCTGCTGCTCGAAGAAGCCGTCCGGCGCGCCGCCCGCCGCGCGCTGATAGACCGAGGTGGAGACCACGTCGCCGGCCACCACCGGACGGCTGAAGAAGGTGCGCCGCAGCGCCTCGCCGGAACCCGACAGGCGCAGGTTCTTCTGCGCGGGAGCGAGTGTCACGCGCGTGGCCGGACGCACCTGCGCGCGGCGCACCTCGATGCGCTCGCCCGCCGTCACGCCGGCATTGCCCCGCTGCAAGCCGTCTAGGCGGATGATCTCGAGATCCTCGTCCTCGGGATAGGGCGGCAGGACAACCACGGCGGTGTGGCGCTTGCCGATGATTTCCAGCGCCTCGCCCTGCTGCATTCCGAGCGCTTGCAGCGTCTTGCGGCTGACCCGCGCCGTGCCCTTGCCCACATCCTCCGGCCGGGCGTTCGCCACCTGCACCTGCACACCCGTCGGTTCCGGTTCGGCCATCCTCGCCCCCTTCTCCTGCCGCCACGCTGACATGCCGGCGCGCGGCCAACACCCAACCTGGCGTGCGGATCGCGGTTCCCCGCGGCTTCAACTAGCCGAGCGTTCCGAACCGCGGCCCGCGCACTCTGTTCAGTGCGCGCATCCTCACACCGGAGCAGCCCAATGGCGCAAGACCCCAAGACCGCGCACCCCACCCCGCCGCAGCAACCGCAGCAGCAATCCCCGCCGGGCGAGACAAGGGAGATGACCCCGAAGCCCGACCACGGCGAGCAGTCCTACAAAGGCAGCGGCCGGCTCGCGGGACGTGCCGCGATTATCACCGGTGCCGATTCCGGCATCGGCCGCGCCGTCGCGATCGCCTTCGCGCGCGAGGGTGCGGATGTGCTGATCTCGTATCTCGACGAGCACGACGACGCCAAGGAGACGGCGCGCTGGGTCGAGCAGGCCGGCCGGCGTGCGGTCGTGGTGGCGGGCGACGTGGCGGACGAGGCGCATTGCAAATCGCTGGTGGAGCGGGCCGAGCGCGACTTCGGCAAGCTCGACATCCTGGTCAACAACGCTGCGATGCAGCGGAGCTACGAGAGCATCGAGGACATCAGTGCCGAAGAGTGGGACCGCACATTCCGCACCAACATCTATTCGATGTTCTACCTGTGCAAAGCGGCGATCCCGCGGATGAAGCCGGGCAGCGCCATCGTCAACACCTCCTCGATCAACGCCAAGAGCCCGTCGCCGCATCTGCTTGCCTATGCAACGACGAAGGGCGCGATCGCCAACTTCACCGCCGGGCTGGCGCAACTCGTCGCCAAGCAGGGCATCCGCGTCAATGCGGTGGCGCCGGGGCCGATCTGGACGCCGCTCATCCCCTCGACGATGCCCGAGGAAGCGGTGAAGAGCTTCGGCAAGAACACGCCGATCGGCCGCGCCGGACAGCCGGCCGAGCTCGCACCCGCTTACGTTCTGTTGGCATCCGGCGAGGCGAGCTACATCACCGGCGCATTGCTCCCCGTCACTGGCGGACGGCCGATGCTCTGAGCCCCGCTTCGCTGCCGCCCGCAGCCGGGGTACACTGGCCGCTCCGGGTGCGGGGAGAAGGCTGTGACAAGGATCAACCGCGCGATCGAGCTGCTGCAGCAGGACCAGGCGATCTACTACGACGGCGCGCATAGCGGGCACGTGCTGAGCTACGAGCAGGGGCGGCTCGATGCCGGCACCTGGGCGGATTACATCAATGTCGGCATGGAGCACGGCGCGTTCGATATGTCTGGGCTCGCCGAATACATGCGCGGCATGGCCGATGGCGGGCCGACGCGCTCGGGCCACCGCACGCCGGCGGTGATCGTCGAGGCGCCGGTCAACGGCACCGACGCCGCCAATGTGCGCTTCAATGCCTGGCAGTTCCGCCAGATACTCGGACGCGGCGTGCATGGCGTGCTGCTGTGTCAGGCAGAGAGCGCGGACGCGGTGCGCGCCTTCGTGGAATCCTGCCGGTATCCGCACCAATCGGCCGGAGTCGATCAGGCGTTGCCCTCGCCGGTGGAGCGAATGCGCGGCGCGCGGCGCGCGGGCGGCACACCGCTCGGCGTTGGCACGCGCGGGCGCGGTTCGGAAGGCACGGCGGCGCCGATCTGGGGGCTTTCGCAGATCGAGTACATGCGGCGCTGCGATCCGTGGCCGCTCAATCCAGGGGGCGAGCTGCTGCTCGGCGTGAAGCTCGAAAGCCCCGAGGGGATCGCGAATTGCGACGCGATCCTCGCCGTCCCCGGTCTCGGTTTCGCGGAACTTGGGCCGGGCGATCTCGGCCTATCGCTCGGCTATCTCGAATTGCAGCGCGACCCGTATCCGCCGGAGATGCGCGACGCACGCGAGCGCGTCTTCGCCGCGTGCCGGCGCAACAGGATTGCGTTCCTCGAAGGCTGTACGCCGGAGAACATTGCCGCACGGCTCGACGAAGGGGTGCGCGTCATCGCCGGCAATCGCGAGGACACGGCAAGGATCGGGCGCGCGCATCAGCGCCGCGCGATGGCGGTGTAGCGATGCTGGACAATATCTTTGCCGACATTCCCGAGCGGCGGGACCGCGAGGAACTGCGCGATCTCCTGCGCACGCGCGCCGTGCGGATCGAGCGCATCGTCTCGACCGGACAGGCCAGCCCGCCGGGCTTTTGGTACGACCAGGAGCTGTCGGAATGGGTGTTGCTGCTGACCGGCGCCGCTCTGCTTCGTTTTGAAGGCGAGGCCGAGCCGCGCCGGCTGGACGCCGGTTCCTTCGTCGAGATTCCGGCCCACACGCGCCACCGCGTGGAGTGGACCTCGACCTCTCCGCCGGCGGTGTGGCTCGTGGTGTATTACAGGCGCTAGGAAGGAGCAGGCGGCTCGCCGGCAGCTGTTGCGGCGCAAGCTCCTTAGAACCCAAACAGCGCCTTGATGTCACGGCGGCCATGTACCACTCGAAGGACCAGCACATCGTTGCCGTCGAGCCTGTAGACAATGACGTAGTCGCGTGCCGGAAGGCTTCGTCTGCCGACTCCGAGTTCATCGTCCCGTGGGCGCCCGGCATTTGGAAACCGGGCTAGCACGTAGATGCGCCTGGTAATCGAACCAATTACGCGGTCGGCAATGTCGGCGTTGCCGCTCTCGGCGAACACATAGTCCCAGATCGCCTCCAAGTCGGCCGTAGCTTCCGGAGAGAGGCGGTGCGCCACTAGCGGCGCGAATGCTCCGCCACTGCACGGGAACGCCCACGACGGCCAATGTCATCCGCGAGCTGGCGCATGGACTCTTGGGTGATAGCGATCCCCTCGCCCCGCGCGAGGGACGCTTCCGCGCTATCGAGGCTGTCCAGGAATTCAGCCCGCTTGCGTTCGCGGTCTGCCCACAGGGCCAGGGCCTGCGTGATCGCGTCCTCGGGCTGCCTAATCCGTCCGGCCGCTATCGCTCGGCGAATGAGGGCTTCCTGCTCTGGTGTGGGGTGGACATCCATATTCTCTACGGTAGGCGGGAGACACCGACAGTCAAGGACAATCAAGCGAGCGCTACGACCCGTACACCGCATTGGGCAACCACAGCGTCAACCACGGGACATAGGTGATGATGCCGAGCACGATCAGCAGCAGGATGAGGAACGGCAGGATGCCGCGGATCACCTCGCCGACCGGGGCGCTGGAGATCGTCGCGAGGACGTAGAGGTTGAGGCCGACGGGCGGGTGCACCAGGCCAACCTCCATGTTGTGCGTGAAGATGATGGAGAAATGCACCGGATCGACGCCGAGCGGCACGAGCGCCGGGGCGAGGATCGGCAGCACCAGCAACAAGGTCGCCGTCACCTCGAGGAAGCAGCCGAGGATCAGCAGCAGCACGTTGATCGCGAGCAGGAACTCCCAGGTGGAGAAGTGATGATCGAGGGTGAATTTCACCAGCTGTCCAGGAATGCCGGAGCTGGTCATCCAATGGCCGAAGGCGAGCGCGGTCGCGATGATGAGCATGATGGTCGCCGCGCTGCGCACCGCGTCGGCGATCACCGCCAAGGTCTGCGTCCAGCGGAAGCCGCGATAGACGAACAGGCTGACGAGGAGCGATACGACGGCCGCCACCGCCGCTGCCTCCGTCACCGTCACCAGCCCGCCATAGATTCCGACCAGCACCACGACCGGCACCAGCAACGCGGGGATGGCGCGCCAGGTGACGCGCAGCCGGGTGGCGATCGGCAGGCTCGGCTCGCGCGGGAAATTGTGCTTGCGCGCGTAATAGAACACCCAGGCGAAGAACGCACCGGCCTGCAGCAATCCGGGCAGGATGCCGGCGAGGAACAGTCGCGGCACCGATTGCTCGGCGACGATGCCGTAGAGGATCAGCGCGAGCGACGGCGGGATCACGATGCCGATGGTGCCGGAGGCGCCGATCACGCCGAGCGCGAAGGAGCGCGGATAGCCCTTCTCGATCATCGCCGGCAGTAGAATTGTACCCATTGCCAGCGCGGTCGCGACGGAGGAACCGCAGATCGCCGCGAATAGCGTGCAGGCAACCACCGTGACCAGCCCGAGCGAGCCGCGCACGCCACCGATCCATGCCGAGGACACATCCACCAGCGCCTGCGCGACGCCGCCGCGCCGCATGAAGGCCGCCGCCATGACGAACAGCGGCAGCGCCATCAGGGTCGAGGAATTCAGGTGATCGATCATCACCTGCGCGACGCCGATCAGCGGCTCGCCGGAGACGAAATAGAGGATCGCCGCACAGGTGCCGAGCACGAGGAAGATCGGCATTCCCGCGGCAAGCAGGCCGAAGAACAACAGCAGGAATAGCACGGTCCACATCGCTCAGGCCGCCTCCGCAATCATGCCGGAGGCGCGTCCGGGTCGACGGGGAGCTCGTGCGAGATGCCGTGGCCGATCACCATCGTCGCCGGGTCGAAGAACACGGCGTAGCGCACCAGCCGGATGACGTAGCGGACGAACATCAGCAACCCGCCGACCGGCAGAGCGAGATAGTAGAGCCACATCGGGAAGGCGAGGCCGGTGGCGCTGGTCTCGTCGAGCATCCAGGACGTCTCGACGATCTCCCAGCCGTACCACACCATGCCGAAGCAGAATGCGAGGGCCACGAGGCAGTTGAACACCTCCACCCAGCGCTGCGCCTGCGGCGGCAGGATGCGCAAGACCAGATCCGGGCGGACGTGGCCGTCGCTGCGCACGAGATGGCTGGAGACGATCATGATCGCCCAGATGGCGAGATAGACGATCACCTCCTCGGCCCAGCCGATCGCGTGCTCGGGCGTGATGTAGCGGCCGACGACCTGCACCATGCCGATGAGCAGCGCGCAGGCGCCGAGCAAGCCGACGAGGGTTTGCTCGATGGTGTCCCAGATGCGGGTCATACCGAGCGAACTTGCGACACCGCGATTCCACACCCGTCATGGCCGGGCTTGACCCGGCCATCTCGCGCTCCCGGGCCAAGCGCTGAGCGTCGGAGAGAGATCGCCGGGTCAAGCCCGGCGATGACGGAGTAAGGGAGCCTCACGCTCAGCTGCTGACGCCGAGATCCTGCATCACCAGCTTGACCATCTCTGGCGAGACCTTGATCTCCTTCGCCATCGCGTCCTGATGCGGCATCATCGTCTTGCGCGCGGCGGCGGTCTCCGCCGGCGTGGCGGCGACGAACTCGACGCCGTGGCTCTCCATCATCTTCCGGCCGTCGACCTGCCCCTTCGCGGTGCTGGCGCGGTAGGCGGCGATATTCTGCTCCCACAGATCCGACATGGTCTTTTGCAGTTCCGGCGTGAGCTTGTTCCAGAACGTGTCGCTCACCAGCGGGACGTAGGCGCCGATGAACTGACGGTCCTCGTAGGCGTGCTTGATGCCGGCTTCCCAAAGCTGCGCCGAGGCGCAGCTCATGTTGGTGCTGACCAGCCCATCGAACGTGCCCTGAGATAGCGCGAGCGGCACGTTGGGCCAGGCGGTGGTGTTGGGAATCGCGTCGACGAACCTGATGCGCCAAGTGATGCCCGCGCCGCCGGGGCTGCGAATCTTCAGGCCCTTGAGATCGGCGAGCGTATGGATCGCGCGGTTCGTGGTGTACCAGGACTGGTAGCCGAGATCGAGCCACTTGCCGAGCACGCGGGCGCGCAGCTTCTTGCTAATCTCGCCGTTGACCTTGGCGCCGGCCGATCCGTCGAACGCCTTGTCCGTCTCGTCGAGAGTGCGGCCGTAGAGGATGGGAAGCTGGCAGAAATCGGCGTCCGGCACGAAGCCGGTCTGCGTCCACAGGCCGGGGCAGGCCATCTCCACCTGCCCCTGGATCAGCGCCTTGGCGATGTTGAGATCGGCGAAGAGCTGGCCGGAGCTGAACAGCTCGGTCTTGATCTTGCCGCCCGACGCCGCCTCCAGCTTCTTGAGGTAGTCGGCAATGGACACGTTGCGCAGATGCGACGGCGCGGTGTCGAGCGAGCAGCGCAGGTTCAGCGGCTCGTCGGCGCGCGCGCGGATCAGTCCGGGTGCTGCGAGCGCGGCACCGCCGGCCATCGCGAGCCGGCCAAGGGCGCGACGGGACATGCCTTCTGCTAACTCATTGTATCGGGACCCGAATCGCTCGCAGTGATGGGGGGCGAACCAGCAGAGGTCAAGACCGGTACGGGCGCATGACGGTTCAAGCTGGCGCCACCGTGTCCGCCTTGGTGGCCCCGCGCGCGCCCAGCGGCTTCTCGGCTCCGGGCGTGGTGTCTCGCCGCGTCTGGTGCTCCATCTCCGCGTCCAGCTCCGCGCCGACCAGGACGACGATGGCGGAAATCCAGATCCAGGTCATGAAGCCGATCGCGGCACCCAGCGAGCCGTAGGTCTTGTTGTAGCTGCCGAAATTCTGCACGTACCAGGAGAAGCCCAGCGACGCGAGCACCCAGACGATGGCGGCGAACGCGCCGCCCCAGCTCACCCAGCGCCAGCGCGGCTCGTTGCGGCTCGGTCCGTAGCGGTAGATGACCGCGAGCAGCACCGCGACGATAACCAGCAAGAGCGGCCAGCGCAGCACGCGGATCAGGATTGCGGTGATCGAGCCGAGCCCCACGAAGTTCAGCGCGATCGGCAGCGCCACGACGCAGGCCATCGCGATCACCACGAAGACCAGCGCGCCCAACGTGACCGCAAGCGAGGTGAGCGCGAGCCGGACATACCCGCGCTTCTCGTGCTCGTCATAGACGACGTTCAGCGAATCGAACATCGCCTTGGTGCCGCCATTGGCGCTCCAGAGCGCCACCAGCAGGCCGACGATCGCGCCGAAGCCGAGCGCGCCGTTGCTGGTCGAGGCCACGCGCTTCACCTGGTCGCCGATGATGCTCATGCCGCCGCCAGGGACGACGCCGGACATGGCGTTGAGCTGATCCGACACCGTGGCCGGATCGGCGATCAGGCCGTACAGCGAAACGAGAGCGGCAAGCGCCGGAAAGATCGCCAGCAGCGAGTAGAAGGTCATCCCGGCCGCCTCGGTCAGCAGTCGGTGCGCGAAGACCTGGCTGACCACCCGCTTGGCAATGTCCCACCAGCCGCGCGCTGGGATCTCGCTCGGGGTGTCGGCCTCGCGCCCGCGCCCGTGGGGGTCGCCGGAGGTGGAGGCGCGCGGGCTGTCGGGGATTTGGCGAAGTTGTTCGCGTAGCGCCGCGAGGCTGCCCGCGTCGGTCGTGGGACTCCGCACCGGCGCCGGCGGCCGCGGCTGCTGGCGCGCCGCTGCGGTGAGCAGCCCGATACCAGCGAGGGCCGCGGCCACGGAGAGGTCCGCTTTCAAAGAGGCGGGAAGACGCATAGCCGAGCTCACAGCAGTTCGGGCGTTCAACAACGCCGGCCCGAATTCGTTGCATGGCCTAATGCGTTCGCCGACCCAATGAGCCGACCCGCCACTGGCCAAGCCGGGCGCCCCCGCTAAGCTTGGTCCATGCCTTATCCCATCCTGTTCGCCGGCGACCCGCACGGCGTGTTCGAGCCGATCCTGCGCGCCTGTGCCGCGCATCCGCCCGGCTGCCTGATCCTGCTCGGCGATTGTGACCTCGACCGCGCGCCGCTGCGGACGGTGCTGGCCCCCGTGTTCGCCGCCGGCTGGCGCGTCCACTGGATCATGGGCAACCACGACGCCGACACCGAGGCGCGCTTCGACAACCTCGCCGGCGACTACCCGGAGGGCGACATCGGCAACCGGGTGGTCGAGGTGCGGGGGGTGCGGATCGCCGGGCTCGGCGGCGTGTTCAAGCCGCGCGTGTGGTCGCCGGCAACCAGCAGCGAGAAGGCGGAAACCGACCCGCCGCTGTTCGAGACGCGCACGGCGTTCTTCGACGCGCTCCGCCCCGGCGAGCCGTGGCGCGGCGGGCTGCCGCTCTGGCATCGCGACACGATCTTCCCCGAGGATTTTTCCACGCTCGCCGCGCAGCGCTTCGACGTGCTGGTGACACACGAGGCGCCGGGCTCCCACAAGCACGGCGTGCCGGTCATCGGCGCCTTGGCGGAGAGTGCGGGCGCGCGGCTGATCGTGCATGGCCACCATCACGCGAGTTCCGACGGAATGCTGCCGAGCGGGGTGCGCGTGCGGGGATTGCGGGTCGCGGAAGTCTGGGAACTCCCGGATGACCTTAGATCGGCATAACGGGACCAGCTAACCCTGTGCCGGCAGCCCGCACAGGGCATCGGCGCGGTCGGCAGCCTCGTTCAGGGCGGTCTCGATCGCCGGCAGCGCCTCCCGCCAATCGGCCCGTGGCACGCGGATCACCGGGCCGCATACCACCACCCCGCGCCCGAACGGCTTCGGGACCACCATGCGATCCCAGCTCCGCAGCACCCAGCGGCGGGAGGTCTGCGCGGCGGTGGGCAGAACCCCGGCGCCAGAGAGCGCGGCTAGTTGCGCCACTCCGGCGGCGGCGCGGCGGCGCGGGCCGCGGGGGCCGTCGGGGGTGATGCCGACATGGCTGCCCGAGGCGAGCAGCGCGACCAGGGTGCGCATCGCGGCGGCACCGCCGCGCGAGGTGGAGCCGGCCGCCGTGTCGATGCCGAAGCGGCGCACCACGGCGGCGATGAAGCGGCCGTCGCGCGAGCGGCTGATCATGATGTGCACCCGCGCGCGCTGCCCCTCGCCGCCCTCCCAGTTGCGTACCATGAGCCACAGGGCGGTCATCAGCGGCAGCCGTTCATGCCAGGCGGCCAGGATGAGTGGGTCGCCGATCACATGCGGCGCCACGTTCTCCGCGCCGTGCAGCACCCAACGCGTGGTGCGCAGCGCGAATGCGAGATAGAGGCCGAGCATTCGCGCCAGGATCGCCTGCGTCGTCGAGGAGCGGAGAAGGCGCTTCAGCATCGCCGTCAGGCCGTCGGGTAGAGGTCCGCGCGCGTGGGTGGCAGCCCGCTCGCGCCCCGCGCGCGTTTCGTCGCGACCGTCTGAAAAATGCCGAGCGTGCCGCGCTCGAAAGCCAGCGACACGCCGGCGAGATAGAGCAGCCACAGCCGCGTCTTTGCCGCGCCTACCTCGCGTTCCGCCGCCTCGCGCTCCGCGTAGAGCCGCTCGCACCACAAACGGGTTGTGCGCGCGTAGTGTTCCCGCCAGGCCTCGGTGTCGTGCACCTCGAACCCGGCACGCTCCAGGCTCGCTTGGGTGTTGCCGATGTGGTCGAGATCGGCGCCGGGGAACACGTAATTGATGATCGCCGCGTATTCCGGGCGCTTGCGGTGGAAGGCCCGGTCGGTGCGCTTGGCGGGGCGGGTGATGGCGTGGTGCAGCATCACGCCGCGCGGCCGCAGCAGCGACCGCATCTTGGCGAAATAGGCCGCATGGTTGGCGCGGCCGACATGCTCGAACATGCCGATCGAGGCGATCCGGTCGTACTCCCCGTCGAGTGCACGGAAATCCTTCAGCTCCACCGTGATGCGGTCTTGCAGCCCGAGGCGGGCGATCTTCTCGCGCGCGAAGTCGAACTGCGCCTGCGAAAGCGTCACGCCATGCGCCCGCACGCCGTGATGCTGCGCGGCGTGGCACACGAGCCCACCCCAGCCGCAGCCGATGTCGAGGAAGCGGTCCCCCGGCGAGAGGCGCAGCTTGCGGCAGATCATCGCCAGCTTGGCCTGCTGCGCGGCCTCGATCGAGGCGTCCCAGGCGGGGAAGTAGGCGCAGGAATACTGCATCTCGGGGTCGAGGAAGAGCCCGTAGAAAGCATTGCTCAGGTCGTAGTGGAACTGCACCTGGGCGGCGTCGTCGCGCCCCGCGTCGGCGCGCGGGCGCTGCTTGCCGCCGAACGCGTGCGCCGCGCTCGCCCGATCGGCGCGGGCGAACACGAATGGCAGAAGGGTGCGGGCGAGCAGCCGCTTGTCCAACCGGCGCGCGAGACCGCGTGTCGCGGCGCCCCGACGGGCGGCCAAGTCGAGCAGGGTGCCGCCTTCGATGTCGAGCACTCCCGCCGCGGCGAGGTCGACCACCGTGGTCAGGCGCGGCCGGCGCAGCAGTCGCGTGATCGCGTCAGGCGAGCGGATGGCGAGTGCGAGATCGGCTCGCGCCGCTGGTCCCAGGGGCACCGTGGTACCGTCCCAGAGGCGCAGGGCGAAGTCGGCTCCCAGAACCGAAGCGAGGTGCTGGGCCAGCCGATGAGCCGCTCTCAGCCGCCGATCCTTGGATAGGGATGTGCTGGCCACGATGCCTCATCAGGGAACAGGGAGGCGGAACCTAGAGATGCTTCCCGGGCGCGACAACCGGGCACCGCCGCGTTAGCCTCGGTGTCCCGTCGCGATGCTGGACGGGGCACATCCGAACAGGATTCGCCATGAACAAGCTCGCTCTCTGCCTCGCCACCCTCCTGCTCGCGGGCGCGGTCTCCGCCTGCGGCCCGATCAGTGGCGTCAGCACGGCCGGCAGCACCAATATGGGGGGCGCGCCGGGCTCGGCGAACGATCTTGCCACTGGCGGACAGGGCGGCCGGACCGGGGATCAGGGCGGCGGCGGTGGCAGCGGGCGGATGTAGTCCCGGCTGACGGCACTGCTCGCCCCCGCTTGCCCCGAAGCCGTCACCGGTCTGTTATGGCGGCTTCGGGGAGGACAAATCCATGCGAGCAGCCATCAGGCGGGGTACTCGGATCGTCTGCGACGAGATCGCCGATCTCACGCCCGGTCCCGGCCAAGTGCTGGTGCGGACCTGCGCTTGCGGCATCTGCGGCTCGGATCTGCACGCGTTGCAATTCCCCGAGGCGATCACGCGCGTCTACGAGCAGGCCGGGGTCGAGCACCCGATGCGGGTGGACGGCGACGTGGTGTTCGGCCACGAGTTCTGCGGCGAGATTCTCGACTACGGGCCGGAGACCAAGCGGCGGCTAAGGCCGGGTAGCCTCGTCACCTCGGTCCCTCGGCTGATGGATCGCACCGGCGCGCATGTGATCGGCTATTCCAACGAGTTTCCCGGCGGATACGCCGAGCGGATGCTGTTGACCGAGGCATTCCTGCTCGAGGTGCCGAACGGACTTTCCGCCGTGCACGCGGCGCTGACCGAGCCGTTTGCGGTTGGCGAGCACGCGGTCGCCAGCGCCAACCTCGACGGCGCCGCGGCGGCGCTGGTGATCGGCTGCGGGCCGGTCGGCCTCGCGGTGATCGCCGCCCTCAAGGCGCGCGGCTTCGGCCCGGTGATCGCCGCCGACTTCGCCCCCGGGCGCCGGGCGCTGGCCGAGAAGCTGGGCGCCGATGAGGTGGTCGATCCCGCCCAGCAATCGCCGCACGCGCGCTGGGAGGAGTTCGGCGTGCCGATGACCCGCGCGGGCCGCGCCCGGGCGATCGCCGGCGGCGCGCAGCCGGGCCGCTCGGTGATCTTTGAGTGCGTCGGCGTGCCGGGCGTGCTGCAGTCGATCATGGAGGCGGCGCCGTCGGGCAGCCAGATCGTCGTCGCCGGGGTGTGCATGCAGACCGACCGGTTCGAGCCTTCGGCGGCGATCGCCAAGGAGCTCGATTTCCGCTTCGTGCTCGGCTACTCGGCGGAGGAATTCGCCCGCACGCTGCGCAACATCGCAGAGGGCCGCATCAACGCGGCGCCGATCGTGACGCGCCAGATCGGCCTGTCCGAGGTCGCCGACGCCTTCGCGGCGCTGGCGACACCCGGCGACCAGGCGAAAATCATCATCGAGCCGGCGCGCGCATAGCGCGAGGCACCGTTCGCATCAGAAGGAGGGTCGCGATGAACGCCGACGCCAAGAAGACCGCGCTACGCATGATCCCGTATGGGATCTACGTCCTCACCGCCGCCAACGACGCCCAGAGCGACGTTGCCGCCGCGACGGTGAACTGGGTGACGCAGAGCGCCTTCGCCCCGCCGCTCGTCGTGGTCGGCGTGAAGACCGACAGCCACGCCTACGCGCTGGTGAAGAGCACCAGCCGGTTCGCACTCAACATGCTGGGCAAGGACCACAAGGGCCTCGCCTTCACCTTCTTCAAGCCGGTGACGGTGGAGGACAGGAAGCTCTCGGGCCAGACGTTCAAGTGGGGTGCCAACGGCGCGCCGTTGCTCGACGCCGCCATCGCTGCGGTGGAGTGCGAGGTCAAGAGCATCGTGGAACAGGGCGACCATCACGTCGTCGTCGCGGAAGTCACCGAGGCGCATCTCAACACGGCGCCGGAGGGCCGACCCGACGAAGCGATCCTGGAGATGAAGGACCTCGGCCCGACCGTGTTCTACGGCGGCTGATCGCGCAACGACGGGGAACGGAAGAGCGGGCATGAAGGTCGGGTTCATCGGCGTCGGCAACATGGGTGGGCCCATGTGCCGCAACATCATCAAGAACACGAATCACGAGGTGGTCGTGTTCGACCTCGATCCCGCCGCCGTGCGGGTCTGCACCGAACTTGGCACGACGCCGGGCGAGAGCGTCGCCGACGTGGCCGCGCGCTGCGACGTGGTCGTCACCTCGCTGCCGATGCCGCGCCATGTCGAGGAGGTGGCGCTCGGCGCCGGCGGCATCGCCGCGAACGCGCGGCGGGGGACGGTCTATATCGACCTCAGCACCAACTCGCCAACGGTCGCGCGGCGCGTCCATGCGGGTCTCGCGGAGAAGGGCATTCCGATGCTGGAGGCGCCGGTGAGCGGCGGCGTCTCGGGCGCCGAGGCGGCCACCATCGTCATCATGGTGGGCGGCGACGAGGCGGTGTTCGAGGCGCAGCGCCCGCTGCTCGCTTCCTTCAGCAAGGAGGTGGTGCATGTCGGCGCGGTGGGCATGGGCTCGGTCGCCAAGCTGATCAACAACCAGCTCGCCTTCAGCAACATGGCGGCCGCCGCCGAGGCGCTGGCGATCGGCGCCATGTCGGGCATCGACCTCGGCAAGCTCAACCACGTGATCGAGAACGCCAGCGGGTTTTCTTGGGCCTACCGCTCTGTCGCCGCAAAGGCGTTCGCCGGTGACTTCAAGGCGAATTTCGCGCTCGATCTCGCCCACAAGGATTTGCGGCTGGCGCTGGAGCTCGCGGACGAGCTCGGCGTGCCGGGCATGATCGGGCCGCAGGTGATGAACCTCATGCGGATGGCGCGCGCCAAGGGCATGGGCGGGGACGATACGAGCACGATCATCCGCGTCTACGAGCAGGCGCTGGGCAAGGAGGTGCGCGGCTGAAGGAGTGCCGCTCACCAATCATCCGCCACCAAGTCCACCGTGGGTTGGCCGCTCGCCTGCCAGCATTCCTCGCCGCCTCGGTACCAGGAGACATGGGTGTATCCGAGCGCCACGAGCCGCAGCGCGAGATTGTAGCCGCCCCAGCGTTCCGCGTTCCAATCCAGCGTGACGATCGGCGCCTCGCTCTTCCAATGCGTGAGACCGTCGATCTTCCGACGCAGCCGGGCTTGAAGGGGATCGTCCAGACCGCCGCCCGAGCCAGCCCCCAGCAATCCAGTCGCACCCGCGATGGAGCGGCCTGAGCCGGTTGTGTCGATGATGAGGGGCCGCTGCGTCGCGAGCAGGGCGACAAGACCCGACGTTCGGATCGTGTTCGCGCCTGGGACCATATCGGGGGTCAGTCCGATCAGGTCGCCGCGCAAACCAGTCTGGGGCTGCACGCCGGTCTCGGCGTCCTCGTCCGCGTGGTCGCGCAATCCGGCCGACCGCAACACCTCCTCGACACGCGCCAGCTGGGCCGCGAATTGCGGACTCGGACGGCTGCCGGTCCAGTAGCCGCGCACTGTCACGAACGGCCAGACCCGGAGCGCCTGCCCGATGGCCTCGTGCGCCTCCGTCCGCCGGCCACTTCCAGCATAGGCACTGGCCAAAGTGAGATACTGTTCGGCGAGGAGACTCGGCGAATTCTCGGGATGCGCCGCAAGCCCACGCTGCGACCAATCCGCCGCCTCATCGTGGCGCCCGACCAACAGCAGGGCCATCGCGAGTACATGGTATCGCACCCAGATAAAGAAGTGCTCGGGACTCCTCCTGATCGAGAACCGAAACATGCGGATCGCGTCGTCCGTCTTGCCGAGAAGCAGGTAGCATCGACCGAGCATGAACTCGGCACCGTTCCAGGTCGGATAGGACGTATAGAGCCGCTCGAACGCGGCCTCCGTCGCCGGCCAGCGGCCACGAAACCACAGCAGCACCGCACGGTCCCATAGCACCTCGGGATTGTTGGGCGCGCGTGCCTCGGCTTCGCTGATGAGCTTTTCAATTCGGCCGGTGCCCCCGGGCGGCGGCTGGCCCGAGGTCCACATCACCATCAGGAGCGCGTTGGCCAGGGCGGTCATGGCATTCACCGAAACCGGATCGACCTGCAACGCCCGTTCGTAACACTCTCGGGATTTCACGATCCGCTGCGGACTGGGCGCCTGGAATTCCCATGACTTGCCCTGCAGCACCAAGTCCATCGCGTCCGGGCGGTCGGGCCGCTCCCGCAGGCTCCGCGCTGCCTCGACGTTGAAGATTTGCGTCACCATGCCGGGCCGGACCCATCTGGCCATCACCTGCGGCTCGGCGAGGGCGGCGTTCGGCTCGTCCTCGTACCGCTCGGTCCAGAGCAGCGCTCCCGTCTCTGTCGAGACGAGCTCGACGCTGACCTGCAGCTTGTCGGGCACCCGCCGCACGCGGCCCGTCAGCACGTAGCGCACCCTCAGCGCGGCACCGATCCCCTTAGCGTCGAGGTGCTTCTCGCTCTGCGCCACGGCGGCTTCATGCGGGGCGACCAATGAAGGGCTGAAATAGCCAATCGAGACCGGGCTGGCCAAATCGGTCGTCAGTGTCTCCGTCACCGCATCGGCGTAATGCTCAAGCACGGGATCGCCTTTCTCGGCCTCGAACGGCAGCACGGCGACCGACATGCGCGGCGGCTGGCCCCTGCCTCCCGTGAGGCGGCCGCCCCATTCGATCGCGGCCAGGCCGCCGGCGCCCGCCAGAAGCGCGGCCGACCCCGCCAGCCAGCCGAGCCAGTTCCGGCGGGCGAGCACAGGCCCCGGCGCTACAGGCATGGGTTCCCGTTGACCAAGAGCATCGGCCGCGTCCGCCGTGCTGTCTGCCAGGGTTCGCACCGGCAGGACGAAGCGATAGCCGCGACCAGGATCGGTCTGGATGCAACTCCGATCCGCATCCCGATCCAGGATTCGGCGCAGGGCGGAAATCTGCACCGTGAGATTGTTGTCCTCGACCGCGAGGCCGGGCCACACGGCGTCCATGATCTCTTGCTTGGCGACTAGGCGCCCCGGCCGGTCGAGCAGGACGCACAGTATGCCAAGGGCGCGCCGGCCGATGACGACCGGCGATGATGCGTCGTGGTCCGTCCGGCGCAGTTCCCCGCTTCGTCGGTTCAGCCGGAAATTCCCGAACTCGACCGTATCGTCCGCGGCGCTCGCCTGCATGATTCCTCGGGGGCTAGAGGGCCACTGCGATCCCGAACGGCGAAAACGGATGATGCGAAACTCTAACGCTTTGGGTCGTGATACGCCAAGGAGAATCGCAAGTACCTGCCCGCATTCGATTTAGGAAATTTTAGCTTTGATTTAGCCACATCTAGCACGCGACCCATTTCGATTTTACATGCAACCTGGGAACGTGTCGCGACGCCGCTGTCATTCGGCCGTCGTGACCCGGCGCCATCGATGGGACGCCAGATCGGCCAACCGGAACAGGAGGGAGCACATGGCCATTTGTACGTCTGCGCTCGCTGTGGTGGCGACGCTCAGCTTCGGCGGCTGGCATCCGGCCCCGACCGCCTACGAGGCAACCGTCCAGAGCTACCAGGGGGGTCGGACCGTCCAGCGCGACATCGCGCCGCAGCGGGTCCAGCCTCTCACCGAGGGTAGCTCGGCTCGGCGCGCCAGCCCCCTCCGGCTCGCTGACTCGGAAGGGGGTGGAGAGCAGAACGGCGTGGATACGACCTACCTGCGGCGCTGAACGGCCAGCGCCGGCCTGACAGGCAGGAGTCTTGTCCGGTCCGTGCGGGTTCCGGCATGGTGCGGGCGGCGCACCCACAGGAGCCGGACCATGCCCGCACGAACCGGAGCCGAGCTGCTCGCAGGATTGAGGGACGACCGGGAGATCTGGGTCGGCGATGAGCGGGTGCGCGACATCGCCGGCCACCCGGAGTTCGCCGGCGCGGCGAAGGGGCTCGCTGCGGT
Organism: Alphaproteobacteria bacterium; assembly: GCA_017307285.1. Lineage (GTDB taxonomy): Bacteria > Pseudomonadota > Alphaproteobacteria > Acetobacterales > Acetobacteraceae > JAFKFI01. Next base: position 53,874 of record JAFKFI010000106.1, read on the forward strand.
GTTCGACCTGCAATACGCGGCCGCCGAGGACTGCCTCTACCCCGATCCCGAGACCGGGGAGCCGATCAACGTCAGCCATATGGCGCCACGGTCGAAGGAGGACATTCAGCGCCGCCATCGCGGGCTGGCGCGGATTGCGGAGCACACGGTCGGCGTGATGGGGCGCACGCCGGACTACATGAACGTGACCTATGCCGGCTTCGCGGCCTGCAGCCACGAATGGGCCGAGCACGGCAACGAGGCCGGCGCGGAGCGACTGGTCGAATACCAGAAGCTGCTGCGCCGCAAGGACATCTGCCTGACGCACACGCTGATCCATCCGACGATCGACAAGGCGACCGACGAGCCGCTGCGGACGGATAACGACGCGGTGCTGCGCAAGGTGGGCGACACCGAGCACGGCATCATCGTGCGGGGAGCACGTATCCTTGCCACCCTGGCGCCGTTCTCCGACGAGATCGCGGTCTATCCCGGACGGCCGCTGCCCGAGGGTGGGGAGAAATTTGCGCTCTCCTTCTGCATCCCGATGTCCGCGCCCCGGATGCGTTTCTTCTGCCGCGACAGTGTCGCGAGCGGGCCGAACCGCTTCGACCATCCGCTCTCCTCGCGCTTCGACGAGCAGGATGCGTTCGTCATCTTCGACGACGTCGAGGTGCCGCGCGACCGCGTGTTCATCGACGGCAACATCGATGTCTACAACCAGGTCATGACGCGGAGCTGGAATCCGAACGTCATGCAGCAGACGATGATCCGGGCGCAGACCAAGCTGGAATTCGCCTGGGGCCTGGCGACGGCGATGGCCGAGGCGATCGGCGACCGCTCGCCGCAGAGCCAGCAGATGCTCGGCGAGCTGTGGAGCTACGCACAGCTCGCGGCCTCTGCCGTGCGCGCCGCGGAGGATCACCCGGCCGATTACGGCAACGGCGTGCTGTTCCCCGACCAGGCGCCGTTCTCCGCATTGCGCGCGATCATGCCGACCTGGATGCCGCGCGCCAACGAGATCATCAAGCTGCTCGGCTCGCACAATTTGCTGGCGACCCCGAGCTGGGGACTGATGCAGAATCCCGACTTGCGGCCGCTGTTCGACCATTACCTGCGCGGTGCGAAAGATACCACGGCGGAGCGGCGGGTGCGGCTGTTCCGGCTGGCGTGGGATTACGCCGGATCGGCGTTGGCCAACCGCGTGGAACTCTACGAGCGGTTCTACCTGACCTCGGGTGCGCGCAACCAGCAGCGTGCCCAGATGCTGGCGAACCGCGACCGGGCGACGCGCCTGCTCGACCGGTTTCTCAAGGAGCCGATCGACTGACTGCGGCCGCGATCTTCTCCCGACCCTTCAGCGGCTCGGCCCGAGCTTTCCATCCGGCACCGTCATGACCGGCCTCCGCCGACCATGACGGTTTCGGAACGGGGGCGCTGGCTCTATCGACCAGAATTTACCGCCCGGGCGGCGCGCAATTGACGCGCCCGGTCGCGACACAGTCCTGGAAGGACAGCGCTGCCTGTAGCCGGGGAAACAGCCACCAGCCTGCGAGGATCAGCAATACGATCGCCGCGAGGGTGATGATCGGCACGAGGTCTCGGCGGGGCTGGGGCACGGCCGATCTTGCTTCCCGTGAGGCCGGGCTTCAAGGGCGTGATGTCGTACTTGACGCATGCGTCATCTTTGTGTTTCGTGGTAACAGCTGGAGGGAGGCTAGGCGTGAGCCAGTCGGACGCTCGCATCGTCATCGTCGGTGCAGGCCATGCCGGAGGTTCGGCGGCGGCCTTCTTGCGCCAGTATGGCTGGAAGGGTCCGATCACGCTGGTCGGCGAGGAGCCGATTGCGCCCTATCAGCGCCCGCCCTTGTCGAAAGCCTGGCTGAAGGGCGAGGCCGACGCGGCAAGCTTGGCCCTGCGGCCGGACAGTTTCTATCCGTCGAGCGATATTGCGTTGCGGCTTGCAACGAGCGCTGTCGGGATCGACCGCGAGGCGCGCGCGGTGGCGCTGAGCTCGGGCGAGACCCTCGCTTACGATCATTTGATCCTGGCCCTCGGCTCGCGCGCCCGCAAGCTGAGCTTGCCGGGGCTGTCCCTCGCCGGGGTGTTGGAACTGCGCACCGTCGCCGAGGCGGACCAGCTCAAGGCAGCGTTGGGGCCGGGTAAGCGGCTGGCGGTGATTGGCGGAGGCTATATCGGGCTGGAGGCGGCGGCATCGGCCCGCGCGCTTGGCGCCGAGGCGGTGGTGATCGAGCGGGAGAGCCGCGTGCTGGCGCGGGTCGCCTGCCCCGAGCTGTCGGCGTTCTTTCAGGACTACCACCGCGCCAAGGGTGTCGAGATCGTGGTCGGTGCCGCGATCGAGGCGTTGGAGGGTGTCGATGGGCACGTCACGGGAGTTCGCCTCTCGGACGGGCGGCTGATCGGGTGCGATGCTGTGCTGGTCGGCGTTGGGGCGGCGGCTAACGAGGAGTTGGCACGCGATGCCGGGCTTGCCTGCAACGGGGGTATCGTCGTCGATCTCGCGGCGCGCACCGCCGACCCGCTGATCCACGCGATCGGCGACTGCACCCATCGGCCGCTGCCTTTATACGAAAGCATGGGGCGGCTGGAGAGCGTGCCCAACGCGCTGGAACAAGCCAAGCAAGCGGCGGCGGATCTGTGCGGCCGGGCGCCTCCCACGCCGGAGGTGCCTTGGTTCTGGTCCGATCAGTACGATCTACGCCTACAGATTGCCGGGCTGCCGCTTGGCGCGGCGGAGACCGTGCTGCGCGGCGATCCGGCGGCGGCGCAGTTCGCCATCTTCCATCTCGACGCCGACGAGCGGCTGCTCGCGGTGGAGGCGATCAATGCGACGCCCGAGTTCATGGGCGGCCGCATAATGATCGGAAAGCGTAAGAAAATTCCCGGCAAGAAGCTCCGGGATATGTCACTATCCATGCGAGACCTCGCCGCCTGAATAACTCGGGCGAACCAAAGGGAGCACCATGTCCAATATGCCGAAAGTTACATACATCGAGTACAATGACACCGCGCACGAGGTGGAGGTTCCGCTCGGTCTCTCGGTGATGCGCGGCGCGATCGACAACAACGTGCCGGGGATCGACGCCGATTGCGGCGGCGAGTGCGCTTGCGCCACCTGCCACGTCTATATCGAGCCCGAATGGCAGGACAAGATCGGCGTGCCGGAGCCCGGCTCGCAGGAGGCGAGCATGTTGAGCTTTGCCGCCGTGACGCAGCCGAACTCGCGCCTGTCCTGCCAGTTGCAGATGCGTGAGGATTTGGACGGTCTCGTCGTGCGGATGCCCGAAGGGCAGCACTGAGCCGCGCTGTCGGGAGCGTCGAAACAGGAGCGATCACCATGAACGCACCGGTCGATTTCGATCCCGTCAAGGATGCTTTCGCGAAGCCGCTCGATCAGATCGACGTGAGCGACCCGCAGCTCTACCGGGACGATATCTGGTACCCGTATTTCGCCCGGCTCCGGCGCGACGACCCTGTGCATTTCTGCGAAAGCAGCTTCATGGGGCCGTTCTGGTCGGTGACGAAGTACCGCGACATCATGCAGGTGGAGCTCAACCACGCGGCGTTCTCCTCGTCGTCAACCTTCGGCGGCATCACGCTGCGCGACCGGCCGGCCGAGCTCGAATTGCCGATGTTCATCGCGATGGACCCGCCGAAGCATGACGAGCAGCGCAAGGTGGTGCAGCCGATCGTCGCACCCGCGAATCTCCTGCGGCTGCAGGAGACCATCCGCGAGCGCGTCGGCATCATCCTCGACGGTTTGCCGCGCAACGAGACGTTCGACTGGGTGGATCGCGTGTCCATCGAGCTCACCACCTCGATGCTCGCGACCTTGTTCGACTTCCCGTTCGAGGATCGGCGCAAGCTCACCTTCTGGTCGGATTGCGCGACGATGGACATACGCGCCGGCGGCTACATCGACAGCGAGGAGAAGCGCGAGGAGGTGTTCCGCGAGTGCCTCGGCTACTTCGTCAAGCTGTGGAACGAGCGGGTGAACTCGCCCGGCGCCGATCTCGTCTCGATGCTGGCGCATGGCGAGGCGACCAAGAACATGACGCCGCGCGAGTATCTCGGCAACCTGATCCTGCTGATCGTCGGCGGCAACGACACGACGCGCAACTCGATCAGCGGCGGCGTGCTGTTCATGAGCCAGAATCCGCGCGAGTTCCAGAAGCTGCGCGACGATCCGAAGCTGATCGACAGCGCGGTGCCGGAGATCATCCGTTACCAGACGCCGATCGCCTACATGCGACGCACCGCGATCGCCGATGTCGAGATCGGCGGCAAGACCATCCGCAAGGGCGAGAAGGTGGCGATGTGGTACGTCTCGGGCAACCGCGACGAGGAGGCGATCGACCGGCCGAACGAGTTCATCATCGACCGCGCCCGCCCGCGCCAGCATCTGTCCTTCGGCTTCGGCATCCATCGCTGCGTCGGCAACCGGCTCGCCGAGCTGCAGCTGAAATTGCTGTGGGAAGAGATCCTGCGGCGCTTCCCGGCGATCGAGGTGGTCGGGCCGGCGCGGCGTCTGTACTCGAGTTTCGTGCACGGCATCACGCATCTGCCGGTACGCATCCCGGCCTGAGCCGGGAGACACAAGAACAACGGAGAGAGAACGAGCCCAATGAACGCACCCGTGCATTTCGATCCTGTCACCGATGCCTACTCGTTGCCGCTGAACAAGATCGATGTCTCCAACCCGAAGCTGTACCAGGACGACGTCTGGTACCCGTATTTCGAGCGGCTGCGGCGCGAAGACCCGGTGAACTGGTGCGAGGAGGGGATGCACGGCTCGTACTGGTCGGTAACGAAGTACAAGGACATCATGAAGGTCGACTCCGACCATAAGACCTACTCGTCGGAGGCGATGATCGGCGGCATCACCGTGCGCGACATTCCGATGGATTTCCGCCGGCGCAGCTTCATCTCGTCGGACCCGCCGGATCACGACCAGCAGCGCAAGGTGGTGCAGCCGATCGTCGCACCGCTCAATTTGCAGAACTTCGCCGGCACCATCCGCGAGCGCGCCGGGCGCATCCTCGACAGCCTGCCGCGCGGCGAGACGTTCGACTGGGTGGACAAGGTCTCGATCGAGCTCACCGTGCAGATGCTCGCGACCTTGTTCGACTTCCCCTTCGAGGAGCGGCGCAAGCTGATCTACTGGTCGGACGTCGCGACCGTCGACATCACCTCGGGCACCGAGATCGATTCCGAGGAGAAGCGGCTCGCGGTGCTCAAGGAGGCGATCGAGGTATTCACCGCTCTGTTCTACGAGCGGCAGAAGCAGCCGCCGCGCCCGGACCTGATCTCGATGCTGGCGCATGGCGAGGCGACGCACGACCTGGCGACGCGGCCGATGGACTTCCTCGGCAACCTCACCTTGCTGATCGTCGGCGGCAACGACACGACGCGCAACTCGATCTCGGGCGGGCTGTGGGCGCTCAGCAAGCATCCCGAGGAGTTCCGCAAGCTGCGCGAGAACCCCGGCCTGATCCCGAGCCTGGTGCCGGAGATCATCCGCTGGCAGTCGCCGATCGTCCACATGCGGCGCACCGCGGTGGCCGACGCCGAGCTCGGCGGCAAGCAGATCCGCAAGGGCGACAAGGTCGTCATGTGGTACATCTCGGGCAACCGGGACGAGGAGGCGATCGAGAACCCGAACGAGTTCATCATCGATCGCGCGCGGCCGCGCCAGCATCTCTCCTTCGGCTTCGGCATCCATCGCTGCGTCGGCAACCGGCTCGCCGAGTTGCAGCTCACCATACTCTGGGAAGAGATTTTGAAGCGCTTCCCGGTGATCGAGGTGATGGACGAGCCGACCCGCATCTACTCCAACTTCATCCACGGCATTCGCCACCTGCCGGTCCGCATTCCGGCCTGACACGATAGGGGGTGCGCGCGGACGGCGACCGCGCGCACCCTTGCCGAACAACCGGCACTCTCGGTTAAGGCGCGCAGACGCCATTCCGGACTTATAACAAAAATCCGCCGACGGAGGATAGTCGATGAACGCACCGGTCAGCTACGATCCCGCGTCCGAAGCCTGGTCCCTGCCGCTCGACAAGATCGACGTCAGCGACCCGCAGCTCTATCAGGACGACACTTGGTATCCGTATTTCGAGCGCCTGCGCCGCGACGACCCGGTGCATTGGACCGAGGGCGGCATCTACGGCTCGTTCTGGTCGGTGACCAAGTACAAGCACATCATGCAGGTGGACACCGGGCACAAGTCCTTCTCGTCGGACGCCATGCTCGGCGGCATCGTGCTTGCCGACACGCCGATGGATTTCCGCCGCCCGAGCTTCATCGCGATGGACCCGCCGAAGCACGATGAGCAGCGCAAGGTGGTCTCGCCGATCGTCGCGCCGATGAATCTCGCGCGCCTGTCGGGCACGATCCGCGAGCGTGCGGGGCGCATCCTCGACAGCCTGCCACGGAACGAGGAATTCAACTGGGTTGAGCTCGTGTCGGTCGAGCTGACCACGCAGATGCTCGCGACCTTGTTCGACTTTCCATTCGAGGAGCGGAGAAAGCTCACCTACTGGTCGAACGCGGCGACGGCGAACACGCGGGCGGGCGGCGAGATCAACTCGCGCGAGAAGCGCGACGAGGTGCTGCAGGGGGCGCTCGCCTATTTCACCGAGTTGTGGAAGGAGCGGGCGAAACAGCCGCCCCGGCCGGACCTCATCTCGATGCTGGCGCATGGCGAGGCGACGCGCGATCTGCCGTCGCGGCCGCACGAGTTCATGGGCAACCTCATGCTGCTGATCGTCGGCGGCAACGACACCACGCGCAACTCGATTTCGGGCGGGCTGTGGGCGCTGAGCAAGCATCCCGAGCAGTTCCGCAAGCTGCGGGAGAACCCGAACCTCATCCCGAGCCTGGTGCCGGAGATCATCCGCTATCAGACGCCGGTGCTGCACATGCGCCGTACCGCCGTGGAGGATACCGAGCTCGGCGGCAAGACCATCCGCAAGGGTGACAAGGTGGCGATGTGGTACATCTCGGGCAATCGCGACGAGGAGGCGATCGAGAACCCCAACGAGTTCATCATCGACCGCGCGCGGCCGCGCCAGCATCTCTCCTTCGGTTTCGGCATCCATCGCTGCGTCGGCAACCGGCTGGCCGAGATGCAGCTCGCGATCCTGTGGGAGGAAATTCTCAAGCGCGACCTGCGGATCGAGGTCATGGGCGAGCCGACGCGCGTCTATTCCAGCCTGCTGCGCGCGATCAGCGCCCTGCCCGTTCGCATCGCCGCCTGAAGCGTCACGCCGAGGAGGAACGAACCGAATGAATGCTCCCGTCAGCTACGATCCGCACAGCGAAGCCTGGTTGTTGCCGCTCGACAAGCTCGATGTCAGCCACCCGAAGCTGTACGAGGACAGCACCTGGCCCGCGTATTTCGCGCGGCTGCGCCGGGAGGCGCCGGTGCACTACGTGCCCGAAAGCCCGTACGGCCCCTATTGGGCAGTGTCCAAATACAAGGACATCATGCATGTCGAGGTGAACCACGCGGTCTACTCGTCGGATAACGAGCTCGGCGGTATCCAGATCGAGGACCAGCCGAAGAGCATGTCGCGCCCGAGCTTCATTCGCATGGACCCGCCGCGGCATGATGAGCAGCGCCGCGTGGTGAGCCCGATCGTCGCTCCACTCAACCTCGCCAACATGGAAAGCCTGATCCGCGAGCGCACCCGCAAGGTGCTCGACGAATTGCCGGTCGGGGAAGAATTCGACTGGGTGGAGCGGGTGTCGATCGAGCTCACGACGATGATGCTGGCGACCCTGTTCGACTTCCCGTTCGAGGAGCGGCGCAAGCTGACCTACTGGTCGGACGTGGCGATCTGCAACGTCAACTCGCCGGACGCGCCGGTGCATTCCGAGGAGGAGCGTTTCGAGAAGCTGGGCGAGATGGCGAAGTATATGTCGGAGCTGTGGAACGAGCGGGTCAACGCGCCGCCGCGCTTCGACCTGATCTCGATGCTGGCGCATGGCGAGGCGACGCGGAATCTCACGCCGCGCGAGTTCATGGGCACGCTGGGGCTGCTGATCGTCGGCGGCAACGATACGACGCGCAACTCGATGTCGGGCGGGCTGCTGGCGCTCAGCCGGCACCCCGAGCAGTACCAGAAGCTGCGCGACAATCCGGCGCTCGTCACTGGGATGGTGCCGGAGACCATCCGCTATCAGACGCCGGTGATCCATATGCGTCGCACGGCGCTTGCCGACGCCGAGCTCGGCGGGAAGCAGATCCGCCGCGGCGACAAGGTGGTGATTTGGTACATCTCGGGCAATCGCGACGAGGACGCGATCAAGGCGCCGAACGAGTTCATCATCGACCGCGCCCGCCCGCGCGAGCATCTGTCCTTCGGCTTCGGTATCCATCGCTGCGTTGGCAACCGGCTGGCCGAGCTGCAGCTCAAGATTCTCTGGGAGGAGCTGCTGCAGCGCCATCCGGTGGTCGAGGTGACGGGCGAGCCGAAATACGTCTACTCCAACTTCATCCACGGCATCCGCTCGCTGCCGGCGCGCATTCCGGGGTAGCGGGCGCTCCCAGAGCCGAACCAACGCCGCCACCGCGACTCGGCGCGACTTCATTGCGAGGCGGCACGGCGGTTCATCTTGCCCGCCGACGAGCGCCCGCCGGTGGACAGCCTGGATGCACGCCGGCGGGCGGGCGGGCTATAACGCTTGACATTATGTCTAACTAATCTTATCCTCTCCCGGTCATGAGCCCCACCCTGTCCCCCTCACCCCCGAGCGGCCTGATGCCGCGCCTGGCGGGGTTCTTCGAGGCGCTGCGGCAGGTGGTGATGACCGAGTGCGGGCGCTGGCAGCTGATGACCCCGCT
>JAFKFI010000107.1 GCA_017307285.1 Alphaproteobacteria bacterium
AGAACACCTCGACTTTCATGGCTCACTGCCCCCGCATTGTAAGATTTGCTCGCTCCAGCGCGGCGATGATCGTGCATTCCTTCGCCGGCCGCGTTTTGTTGCCACATTCGGCAATAAGTTGGTCGAGCGCCTTGGACATCGCCTTCATGACCCGAAGTCTGTTTTCGATCTGCAATTTCTTTGCGATTGCCTGCATGCGAACATTGCCGCGACATGCCTTGTCGCGCCCACGCAACTCAAGGAGCTCGCGGATTTCGGCAAGCGTGAAGCCGCACCGTTGGGCATGCTTGATGAAATGGATACGCCGGGCGGATTCCTGATCATACAGCCGGTAGCCCGCCGGGCTTTTTGCGGCCGGCCGGATAAGGCCTTCCTGCTCGTAAAAGCGCAGCGTGTCGTTGCTGACACTTGCGAGGCCAGCCAGTTTTCCGATTGTGAACATGCGGTGTCTCCAGCGAACATTCTCGACCCTAGAGTATAGTCCAGAGTCAAGCCCGCCGTGACCGACCCCAAGCCGTTTGCGGTGCCGGCGCGTTCACAACAATGACGGCAAACAAGCCGATGATGATGGCGAGCCGGACGCGAGTGCGAAGTGCGAAACGGGTTACGCAATCCTCGGGCCACCGCACTCATACCATCGCCTCCAAACCCGCAGGCCACCTGCGCGACAGCAGAAGCACCAATGCACGATGTCAAGCTCGCGAGGAGACGGTAGCAGCGAAGGTTTCTGTGTCGACCTTCTCTTGATACGCGTGGCCGCGAGCCATTCGGCGCGCGTGGCCAGACGACGGTTCTCTTCCGTGAGGTTTCGTTGAGAGGGTGAAGCATCATATGGCTCGCTGCTGGACGAAGTGTAGCTCGTTCCGGTCCAACGGCAGCCCGGGCATCGGCGGCGCGTCCAACAGCCTGCCGTCGCGGATGTGGATGACGCGATCAGCGAGCCGCGCCAGGTCTTCCGCGTGCGTGACCACGATCACCGTGCGCTCACGCGATATCTCTCGCAGGACTTCATAGATGATTTGCCCCGACCGCGAGTCGAGATTGCCCGTGGGCTCGTCCGCCAGCACGAGACGGGGTTCGTTGGCGACGGCGCGGGCGATCGCGACGCGCTGCATCTCGCCGCCGCTGAGCTCGCGCGGCCGGTGCTTCAGCCGAGGCCCGAGTTGAAACCGCTCAAGCAGGGATTTCGCGCGCTTGAGCCTGGCCGCCTTCGAGACGCCATTGAACTCCATCGGCAGGGCGACGTTTTCGAGCGCCGTTAGGTTAGGGATCAGGTTGAAAGTCTGGAAGACGAACCCGACCGTCTGCCGACGAAAGCGGGTCAGTTCTCCTTGCGAGAGGCGGTTCACCACCTGCCCGGCGACGTTGATCTCGCCGCGCGTCGGCCGGTCCATAGCGCCGAGCATGTGCAGGAGGGTGGACTTGCCGCTGCCGCTCGGACCGACGACGGCGACCATGCCCGTTTCCTGAACCTCCAGGTCGATGTCGGCGATGGCGTCGATGGTCTCGCCACCCTTGCGGTAGGATTTCGAGACGCCGCGAAGTTCGATCAATGCGCTATTCATCTTTCATCGCCTCCAGGGGAGAGAGCTTGATGGCTTGCCAGACGCCGTAGCTGCTACCGATGACGGCGGCGAACACAGCAACCGCGACGACCAGAACAAGAACCGAACCCGAAACGTGACTGCTGACGGAGAGGCTGTCGAAGAGCGGCTTGTATTGACTCGGCAGGAAGGAGCCGATGCCGAGGGAGAAAAGCCGCGCCGTGATCGCCTCGCCCAAGAGCTGGAAAACGACGACGCCAAGCAGGCCACCAAGCACGGTGAACGCGATAGCCTCGGTGAGAAATTGGATCGTGACCCCTCCATTGCTCGCGCCAATGGCCTTCAAGGTGCCGATCTCGCGTGCCCGCTCGCGGACCTGCATGAGCAAGACGAAGAACACCACGACGATCATGAGAACGAGTGCGGCAACGCCACCCGCACCGGCGAGCTGGATCACGGTCCGGCTTGTGGTTGCGGTAAAGACCGCGGCGCTCTTCGGCGCCAAGATGTCGGCCACGTCGCCGACCGTCTCCTGCAGCCGTTGTGCGATGGCCGCGACGTTGTCGACCGAGTCGGCTTGGACGAAGACCCAGGAGAACCCGTGTTCGATGCCGTAGATCGACCGGAACGTGTCGATCGGAATGAACATCTGGAGATCGCCGAAGACATAGCCGCTGGCGTACATCCCGATGATCCTGAGCGTCCGCTTTGGACGGTTGATCCCGTAGATCACTGGGTGCGTGCGGGTCGGGTCGGCCGTGAACGTCGCTTTCCCGATGTCCTCGGGCTTAATTCCCGCCCATTCGGCGTAACCCTGGCCAATGATCGCGACATCCTGTCCGGCGTCCTCCGGCGTAAACTCCCGCCCGGCGATGATCCGGGGGTTGCCCGACTCGCCATGTGACTCCAGGCGTTTCACGGCCGCGGGCGCCAGCCCGACATGCATAGCGAAATTGGGAAGAGTGGTCGGTGACATGGCGAGGAGGTAAGGCTCGACCTGGATGACATGGTCAATCGCCCGGACCTTCTCGACCACGCTGTCAGGTAGGAGTCGGTCCTGGTTACTCATGTTGACGTGGCCCATCGAGCCTCTGGCTCGAAGTTGCAGGACCGTGTTCACGCTCCTGTTCATTTCAGCCGTCTGTTGGTCCACGGCCTCGCCGATTGACTGCATGGCGAGGAGCAGAAAGAACGGCGCACCAATCAGAACGACGATCAGGGCCAGCCGAGATTTATTGCGCAGAAGATTGCGCAGACCCAGGAAGATCATACCCATCGTGCGGTCCTCACGTGTTCTTCATGGCCTGGATCGGGCTCAGGCGAATCCCCTTGAAAATCGGATAGCAGCTTCCGATGGCCGCGAAGATAAGCCCGCCGAGGACGATGAGAAGGAACGTCTGGCCATCGATACGGACGTCGACGTTAACGGACGTCTGGAGGATCTGGCCGGAGATCGTGGCCACCGCCACCGCCCCGACCGCGGCCAGGCCGGTCAAGGCGAGGATTTCCGCGAGGAACTGTTTCACGACTTCCCGGTTTGGCGCGCCGAGCGCTTTCAGCGTGCCGATCTCTTTGATGCGCTCCCTCGTCGTGAGGACCATGATGAAGACGACGAGCACGCCACCGAGCGCGAACAGCAGCAGCGATCCGTAGAGGGTGGCTGCGGAGATGCTGCCCAAGGTCGCCCTGGCTGACGCCACCTGCTCGGCCGCGGTCACCGCATCGACGCCCGGAATCTGCTGCAGTTCGTCCCTGATGGACTCGACGTTGGCGATCGAATCCGCGGTCACCCAAATTTTAGACAACTTGTCTCCAGGATTCAGGAGTCGGCGAAAGGTCTCGATCGGAACGAACACATGGTTGTCACCAAAATCATTGTCGGTGGTGTATATGCCGATGACCTGGAGCGGCCTGCCTTCAAGCATGATCGTCTTGCCGGATAACGCCGCGTCGCCATCTGGTGCCGCGATGCCCAAGCGCTCGCGCGCATAATGCCGGCCGACCACGGCGAGGTCGCGATTTTCATCCTGCGGGCCGAGGTCGCGGCCGGCTACGATTCGGGCATTCTCGTAATCGACCTCGCCGATCGCTCGCAGCGGGGCGCCAGGCCTCAGGCCGATGATCATGGCGTAGGCGTTCGGCACCGAGGTATCGATCTGAGGCTCCATGACGTATTCCTCGATCTTGGCGATGTGATCGGCGTGAGGGATGCGCCTGATAGCGGCCAAGGAGGTGGTTGAGAAATACGCGGTGCCCTGCTCACGCCCCATCTCGGCGGAACCTACCGGGGCGTCTGCACCAAATCCGCCGGTGCCAAAGGCCCCGGCTTCGCGCAACTCGATGACCGTTCGGACATTTGCCTGCAGGCTTTCCAGTCGCTGGCGCGTGACGAGGGCGCCCTGAACCATGACGGCAAACAGGCCGATGATGATCGCGAGCAGCACCACCACGACCGCGGTGCGGACGCGGGTGCGGAACGGATTGCGTAAGCCTCTGCTCATCGCGCTCATTGGATCTCCGAACCTTGAGGCGTCGCCTACATGACTGTGGGATCCGCCCTACACGACCGCGAGGCTAGCTGCCGTACCGTAGTACAGAGTCAAGCTCAATCTCATGCGATCATCGTGGCCTGGTCGACCTCGCCGCAACGGCACCAAGCGGTCATCGGGATTCCTATTTCCGCAATGACTTCACGGTGTAGTGGATGGTCTGCGCCACAATGCGCCCGCCTCGGATGAGGTAGCTGTCCGCTCCGTCCTCCACTTCCGCATCTTCGGCGCGGGCGGCCCACTCCAGAAAGCCCAATTCTCCTTCGAAGAGACGGGTGTGGTATTTGAATGCTGCGTTGGGGAGTTCTTCCCCGAGACGTTTTGCCAGCTCCCGGAGGCCGTCGTGGCCACGGTAGACACCGCGGCCCGTCAGGATGACAACATCCTCCGCATAGTTGCGGGCCAGGTCGTCCTCGATCGAGCCCGTCTGGCTCTCGCGCAGGTGATCATCGAGCACTTCTGCACCCGAGCGGATGCGTGTGGGCTTTACCAACTTTCGCTCCTCCTGGTTGCTTTTCTGCTTCCTTCCGTACGTTCCGTGATCGCCACCGGCTTTTGCACTTCTCCGCAGCGCATCACGACCGCTTGCCGGACGGAACCTCGGAGTGGAACAAACGAAGGGACAAAAGAGCCAACGTCAACTCAACGGCCGTGAACAGCCCGAGTGCGGCCTCGAAGCCGAATCGGAGGACCTCGCCGAAGATGAGGCTGCCGAGCCCGAAGCCGACGAAGAGCATGAAGACGTTCAAGCCCATGGCTTGTCCGGGCCGCTTGCCCCCGAGCGAGGTGACAATGCCGGCGAAGAGCGGCTGGGTCATGTCGTAGCCCAATGACAGAACCATCGCCACCACTGGCGCGAGGATCATGGGAAAGCCGAGGAGCAGGACCGCGGCCGCCACCGCGCTGAGCCCGAGACCGATCGGCAGCAGTCTGCCGCGGCCCCAGCGATCCGCCGCTCGGCCGATCAGCGGGCCGAACAGGAACCCCGGCACGCCGTAGCCGAGCAGCGCCAGGCCGATGCCGACCGGCCCGGCGCCGTACCGCCGTTCGAAATACACGCCGAGCCACGTGAAGACGCCGGAGTGGAACATCGAGTTGACGAAGACATAGCCGTAAGTGCGCAGCCCCCTGGGGGTGCCGAGAAGGTCCTTGTAGCCGCGGAAGAGATCGCCGAGCGTGCCTGTTACCGGGCTCACCGCAGCGGCAATGATGCGGCGATAGGGGAGAAAAAGAAGCAGGAGCCCCCCTCCAGCCGCTCCCACCACGAGGAAAAGTCCTTGCCAGCCGATGAGGGGGACGAGCATCGCACCCAATGGCGACCCGAACGCCATCCCCCCGGCCATGGCGCCGAATAGCCAGCCGAGCGGGCGTCCGCGCTGCTCGTATGGGAACAGGCGGCCGACGAGCGCGAGGCCGAGCGGCACGACGCCACTGGCGCCGAGCCCGGTCAGGACCCGCCACAACGCGATCTGTTCGATGGATGTCGCCGTCGCCGTCAAGGCCGTGAGCGCCGCGAACGCCGCCAGCGACGCGAACATGAGGCGGTGAATGCCCAGCCGATCCGCGAGAAGGCCATACACCAGCGTCGCGATCCCATAGGGGATCAGGTAGGCCGGAACAATGAGCCCGACCGCTTGGTCCGATGTCCCGAAGGCGGTGGCCAGGGCCGGTATGATCGGCGCGACCATGTAGGCCTGGAAAAAGATAATGAAGGTGGCGCCCGCGAGCATCCGGAGGAGGCGCTCGCGTTCGTTGCTGACAGTGATCGACTGTGTACTCATGTTTTGGTGCACGTCTATGCCTCCACCGCATTGAACCCAGCGGCGCCGAGGGCATCCTTGATCTGCAACACCTGGACCTTCGACGGCTCGTATTGCACCTGGACGCGCTTGTGCCACAGCTTGGGCTTGACCGCCTGGACGCCCGCGATCGCCGAGATCGTCTGGCGGACCTTCTCCGCGCAGCCATCGCACACCATGGCGGGAATCGAGAGATCGATTTCCGCAACAGGGCCAGTCGTGGCGTCATCCGCCATGGTCATTCTCCTCTAGAGCAGTTCGATAAAGACGTTGGCGTAATACGCGCTGACAAACAGCAAGGCGGCTCCGCGAATTAGCTGGATCGTGCAGAGCTTCCTATAGGTTCGACGATCAACGCGCCGTTTGACTCTCGAGCGGCGGCACGAGTTCGTCGTCGTGACGCGACGACTTTCCGGATAATCCGGATCCCGCACCAGTTCGACGCGAATGCGCATCCAGGTGTTCACGCCGCCGGTCTCTCAGTGCGAGATCAAGACTGGCAACCGGCTTACGCCAATCACTTCCCGTGTGGCGCCGCCGAATATCTGTTCGCGCCAGGGGGTGTGCCCGTAACCGCCCATCACAAGGAGATCCGCCCCCTCATCGTGAGCCGCGGCCAGGAGCTGATCGCCCGGATGCGCCCTCGATGCCAGCGGAACATGACGAACTTCCCCGGCGAGGCCTCGCCATCCAAAATATTGCTTCAGCGATGCCACGCTGTCTTCGTGCTTGTCACCAATCGTGATGATGACGATGGCATGCGCGGCAGCAAGGAATGGTAGGGACCCCGCGAGGGCCCGGACCGCTTGCGGCGAGCCATTCCATCCGACCGCGATGGTGCTGCCTATAGTGACGGGCGCTTGCGCCGGCGCGAGCAGCACTGGCCGACCTGAGTGGATGAGCGTTTCCTCGATCGTGTCGGTATGCGGTTGTTCGACCACGCGTTCCGACCGGCCGAGCACCACGAGATCGAAGAAACGTGCGCGGCGCGGCAGCAGGAGCGGGGCATAACCAGTCTCATCGCGCCAAGCCGCCGACGGCCCGACGCGCGGCGGCATTTCCGCCATCGTGAGCCCGTGGCGTTGGACTGTTGCTGTAAAGGCGGTCTTTGCCTTGGCTGCGATCGCTTCGGCATCGGCGGTCATCTGGTCGATCCACCCATCGCTCGGCATGACAAAGCCACCGCCACCGGCGGCGGTCACTAAGTGCTCCGGATCGAGCCGAACATGGAAACCCTCGAGATGCGCCTCGAAGCGACCCGCGAATTGGCAGGCGAGCTCGATGGCACCGCCGCTTGCGGTACCGCCGCTGGCACCGACGAGAATGGTGCGGATGGTCACGACATACCTCCAATCTGTCTGGGCTCGCGATGACTGCATAGGCAGGCCGGAGACGCGGGGCCTCACCAATGTCGTCGCTCTCCTAGCATCACTCGCATCTAATGTGGGGTCCGTACCATAGTCCGGAGTCAAGGGGCCTCCGCGTTGCGTTCTGCGCGGCTGCGCCCCGCGTGCAGGGTCGCCTGACCGTGCCCTCGAGACGGCCATGGCTCCGTAAGAGCTTGGGGTGCTCAGCAACTTCCAGCCCTGCGTCGAGCCGGCGCCGGGATCAGGGTAGCCTGCCCTCGTTTGAGCACGGCCCGAAAATCCACCCAGTTGGAGTTCGTAGCCCGAAACCGGTGGGAAGAGTTCGGCGTGCTCGTCGCCCCGTTTGGCGTCTGGCCCCGTTGGCAGCGTGCGCACGAAGCCCCACGCGGCTCTGCCACTCGACAAAGCGGCAACTCATCAACGCACAATGTCCCACTCAAGGAGCCCCGTGTTGCTTGATTCGCATTCCAAACGAGGCAACTGCGCCGATTAGAGAAACGATCGCAGCCCAAAGAAAGATCGAATTGTATGAACTTACCGACGTCACGACGAGGAACGAACCTAGGACGCCAACGCCAGTCGGCCGGCCAAGATTGTGGAAGGTATTGAGAAGGCCAGAAGCATCCGCGATCTGGCCTTTGGAAACCGCACGAATGGCAGCAACTGTGGTGGGAGCCAGAGGTAGGCTCATCCCTATCCCCGTCAGCACGAGCGCAGCCAAGATTTGTGAGTACGGCGTCTGGGGCGAAAGGTTCGTGAGGAGCAGGAAGCCGGCTGCGACTAGCAGGAATCCGAGCACCGATGGAATCACGAGGCCCCATTTGTTCGTCAGATAACCGCCGACGTAAGAGAATACGATGGCGGTGATAGACGCTGGGATGACAGCAA
The DNA here is from genome assembly GCA_017307285.1 of Alphaproteobacteria bacterium. Classification (GTDB taxonomy): domain Bacteria; phylum Pseudomonadota; class Alphaproteobacteria; order Acetobacterales; family Acetobacteraceae; genus JAFKFI01. The sequence continues at coordinate 8,148 of JAFKFI010000107.1, forward strand.
TGCTCGCCGGAATGATCTGGTATTTTTGAATGTAAAGCATGAAGAAGAGAACGAACATCATAACGGCGCACATCCCTACGCACACAATCCAAGTGGCGACGCTCGCGGCCATGTACGGCAAGTTCCTGAACAGCGAGAGGTTTAGGACAGGAGCGCGAACTGTTCTCTCAACCAGAACCAATAAGATCGAGATGACCACGAAGCCTCCATAGAGGAGCAGAGTGTTCGTGGATGTGGCACCAAAGATCCTCGTGCCGGCCATGGCCACCGCCAACAGCGAAAAGCTTGCCACCGTGAGGACGGAGCCGGTCCAGTCAAACGGTTGACTGCGTGTTGTTTGCTCCTCCTTCTTTAGCCACATCAAGCTTAGTATCCAGACAACGGCAGCAATCGGCACCAAGGCCCACGAAACCCATCGCCACCCCAGCCAGACCGTCAAAGGTCCCCCAACCGCCGGGGCCAGCACGGAGGCGCCGACGACGAATCCTCTCCACACGCCCAAGGCTGTCGCGGATTCCGGCGTATCGCTCGGATACACGTTTCCCAACAACTGCATGGAAACGACAAACACCATGCCGCCGCCAATGCCCTGAAGGAACCTGAACAAGAGAAGGCTCGCAATACTCCATGCCGCTCCGCTCAAAATTCCGAACGCAGTGAAGATGACGAGACCGAGTGAGAAAAACAGCTTGTGCCCATACACATCGGCCAGCTTGGCTGCCGGTACGAGGACAGCGGCGAAGGTGATCATGTAGGCGATAAGCGTCCACACGATCGTTGGCGTTGTCCCGAGCGCAGCGGTCTCCGCAGGAAACTCGCGCATGATGGAGGGGACGGCGAGCGGCATGATTCCGCCGCTCAAATGCACGAGAAAACTACCGGCCGAGGTCAATCCCAAAACCATTAGACCGTTGGACCTCGATGCGTTTATTTCTTGCACTTGACCGACAGCCATTTCCTTCTCCTGATCGTCAGCGGCGGGATTAGGCCCAGCGGCACTCGGGCATTGGGCAGGGTCGACGAGCGCATCGAGGATCGGTCTCTCATGATCTCACCTCGACAGTGACAATACTGGGGTCCGGACCGCGGTACGGAGTCAAGGGACGATCGCAAAAGTCTTCGATCACCAGCTAGCGCGTAGGCCCGGACGGCCGCGACCGCTGGCTTTCGGGATCGTCTTGGATTGTGATCGTGCTTTCGATCCTTGATCCGGCGTTGGAAATGCCGGACATGCCACCGCCGCCAGTTAGCTCACCCCGCCGCGGCCTTTGCCAGGTGCTTACGGCGCAGCCCGATCAGCGCTATGAAAAGCAGGATCATGCCTACGCCGGTAACGGGCCACATTATCGTGATGTTCGTCGTGCCATACATGCCGTAGTAGAGAACGAGCCCTCCAACGAGCGCGATCAGCGCACCGAAGAGCGATCTTCGGATGGCAAGCCCGGCAATCATCAGGACGACGGAACCAAGCAGAATCTCTGGTCCAAACCGATTGACAATTGCAATCCACGCGGGCAAATGCGGGCCGGTACTCGATGCTGTTCCCGTCGTCGACATTCCCGACATGTTCTGCATCGAGTCGGCGTTGGCGATTGCGGCAATTCCGGCGCCAGCCAGGCCAAGTGGGATCGCGAACATCCCTACAGTGCAAGCAATTGCGCCAGCGATGCCAAGCGTGCAACAAAGAGCCGTTACAAGTTTTCGTCCGTTCATTGTCTCCTCCTGCACGTAAGAACCAGTGTAGACCAGCCGATTCGATCGCTCTTCGGCTCCGGAGAAGCGTTCTCGACGCTTACCCCGAGCGCTTGTTCCCGTGTGTGCACGTTTTCACCGCGCCTTGGCTACCCAAACAACCCGCGACCAAGCGTCAAGAAATAGACACTCGCGACCACAATGAGTGCGCCAGCGCCTTTTCGAATGTAGGGTGCGGTTCTTCGGAAGGCCGAGGCGGAATGCAGTTGGTCGCTGAACATACCCAGTGCCAAAACCGGTATGCTGCGGCCTACAGCGAATGCGGCTAGACTGACCGAACCCAAGACTAGACTGCCTTTTGCGGCTGCGACGGCTAGGACCGTGATCAGGATCGGCAGCGTGCATGGAGATCCGGCAAGACCGAAGGGTATGCCGAGCAAAAACGCGCCCGCTGCTCCGCCCGCCCTGAACCGCAACGGTAGTCGCATCCAATTCCAGCGCACCAGCCCCAGCATGTTCAGGCCCATCAGTAGCGTGACGAGCGGCAACCACTTCGCGATGCCGGGCGGCAGCAGCGTACGTCCCGAAAATGCGGTCACTGCACCAAGCGCGGTCAACGCGAGTACCATGCCGAGTACGAATGCCGAAGCTATGACGATGTCTCGATTCTGCTTGGCCCCATCGTCCTTCGGCCCGAACTGGCCGATCGCAGCGAGAGCACCCGCTGCGCCTTCGGGGCTGATGCCCGCGATCAGACCGCCGAGCGCGATCAGCGAAATGCTCGCCATGGAGAGCGTGCCCGCGGCCAGCAGGAGATCAACTTGTGTCGCGATCTGGCCCGCAACGCGAAACAGGAATTCGATCATCAGCAACACACGTTCTCAGGATGTCCGTCTCACCACGTTTATTCCGGGCGTCAGCAGAATCCATGCAGGCTCGTGGCTGCCGTGATAGCCCATGCCATAAAACGGTTCTCGTACGAAGCTGCCGCTTGCGCGCACTGTCTGGCCGCGCAGCTCTTGCGGCATGTACACCATCGGGTCGGTCTGCACGAACAGCGTGCCGCTGGCATCTCGCAGGCGAACCCAGCATCCCATCGTCGAACCCTGATCGATCACCTGTCCCTCAATCGTGACATTGGCGTTAGGGTTTCGCGCGGCAAATGCGGCAGCCTCATGAATCGAAAGCGGTGGCTCCGCACTCTGGACAGGAGCGCCATAGCTACTGCTTAGCCCATTGGAGGCACTACCTAGTCCGGGCAGCTTAGCGTAATTCCAGATGCCATAGGCGATGAGCAATACGATTCCGAACACGACGCCGCCGACTGGAAAGCGCTTACGCATAAATGCTCTCTTATTACCGGACGATCGCAGCCGCGTGCTTCAGGTGCGCCGGACTTCGGTCCGGTTGCAGGCACATCCAATGCACGAGCTCGAGATAAGCTCTTTCAAGGCGCCCTGGCTCATCTTCTCGGCTCGCGATGATCTCTAGGGCAGAGAGCAGGTGGTCAGCGACCGCGAAATCCCGCTCGCGGCACGCCCGCGTGAACGCCACCGATAGATCATCGCCAAGGCTATGTTGTCTGACGTTCATGATGGCTCTCCATTCGCAACGGCATGAGACCGATTGGGTTGGGGCGGGTGGTTGCTAAGCCGTTCCACGGGGACCATAGGCGCCAACCGCGAGAGCAGGAACGGCTCGATCGGAAACGACAGCGGTGCGCCGCTCAGCAGCTCGGCGAGCAGAAGCCCAGTGAGCGGTGAGTTGAGGATCCCCGTCCGAAAATGTCCGCATGCATTGTAGTAGCCGGTGACACTTTCGATTGGGCCCAGGACGGGCAGCTCGTCTGGCGTCCCGGGCCGCAAGCCGGCCCAGACGCGCTTGACGTTGACCTGCTTGAGAAACGGCAAGGCGCGGATCGCTCCTGCTGCCAGGGTTTTTATGCCCGATCGCGTCACGCCGACGTCGAAGCCCACCTCCTCGGTCGTGCTGCCGATGATGATCTCGCCGTGGCGTTTCTGCGCGAGATAGCAGTCGGTGGTGGAGAGGCAGCTAGAGAGAACGTCCGGGAGCGTTTCCGTCCCGATGATCTGTCCGCGCACCGGCTGCACTGGAAGATCGATGCCAACCATCCGCGCGATCTGCGGCGCCCAGGCGCCGGCGGCGTTGACCACGACGTCGCAGCGGATACGCTGCGCCGCAGTCTCGACGGCGACCACGCGTCCCTTCTCGACACGGACATTCGTCACCTCAGTATACGGCAGCAGTTCCGCCCCGAGCGCCCGCGCTGCGGCGCGATAGGCATCGGCCAGCCGGTAAGGGTTGACCTGATCATCGCCGTTGAAGCGGAGCGCGCCGCGAACATTGCGGGTCACCGCGGGCTCGGCTCGTGCCAGCTCCTCGGGTGTCAGCCATTCGCTGAGCGAGCGTCCGCAAGGACAGTTTCGCCACAGCGGCCGGGCAAATGCTTCGTCGGCTTCGTCGTAGATCAGGTAGAGGAGCGACGTCCGCTCGAGCTCGATATCCAATCCGCCGGTCTCGCGAAGCTCTTCTGTCAAGGTCGGGAACATCGCGTTCGATTGCATGGCGAAATCGAGAAAGCTGCGGGGCAGTTGTGCGGGACCGTCGGCGCCCTCCGGCACAATGCCTTTCGCCAGTTGCGCCTTGTAGAAGATGACCCCGCATCCGAGACCGATCGATTCGCCGAGCGGCCATAACCCGCCGGCCGAGGCCGAAGTAGCCCGCCCGCGCTTTGGCTGATCGATCAACGTGACCTGCAAGCCACGTTTCGCAGCGTAATACGCGACAGCGCAGCCAATGACGCCCCCACCCACGACGACGATGTCCGACGATTTCATCACGAAGCGCTCCCATGGATCGACGTCTTTCTCCCCAAACGGCGCATGGCGTTCCCGTGCCGCTTAATCACCCAGAGCGCCGCGGTGAGGACGAGGAATAGCGTTGTCAGGATCAGCGTGTAATCGACGCGGAAGTGGAAAGCAGAAAGCTGCCCGGCCTGAATCGCCGATGGCAGCCAGCCGAAAAGCTCGAAGAGATACGTGATGAAGACGGTCGAGCCGACCATGGACACGTAGAAGACGGCCAGGATGTAGGCTGTCGCCTTGGTTCCGAAATAACGACGCCACACGTTGAGGACCGGGATCGTGATCAGGTCGGCGACGATGCAGCCGACCACGCCCGGGAATCCCACCCCACCGATCGCCAGGGCGGCGGCAAAGGGCACGATGCCGATCGAGCCGATAAAGCTCAGCATGCCGACTACGACGCCGAGCGCCGCGTTCTCGATCACGGCGCGAAAACTCACGGGCGGCAGAAACAGCGTCGTCCAGACGCTCGCGGGCACCAGCGCGACGATGAAGCCGGCGGTAAGGAAGCCGAAGAACACACTCTTCCAAATGCGGTTGAGCGTACGGAAATAGCGATCGGCGATCCTCTGCCAGACGCCAGCGTCCTTGAGTTGCCTCATGGCCGCCGGCGTCCCGCCGTCCTGCTCCTGGAGCCGGCGCCGCGCCAACTCGAAGGTGTGGACCGGGAGCGTGAGGCGCACGAGGAAAAACATGATGATGACGAGCATCACGCCGCTTAGGAACTCGGCGGCCAGGACGGCACCTCCAAGCAGGATGTAGATGAGCACGGAGAGCTCGAAGACGATGTTCGTCGCGGCGAGCGCAAAGGCGAAGGTACTCTCGGCCGAGGCGCCCTTCTTATAGAGCGCCTGGGCGATGGTGACCGCTCCGAAGGTGCACGCCGAACTCGCGGCTCCCGTCGCAGTGGCGACGCCGACTGTTTTCACATCGCGGCCGCCCAGGAGGCGCGCCATCTTCTCCTTGTCGACGAACACGTCGATGGCGGCGGTTACCGCCACCCCGAAGAGGATCGACCACAAAGCTTTGTAAAAGAAGATGCCGCCAGTCGTTAGGCCATCCAGCAGCGCATGAAGCACGTCAAGGGAACCGTTCATGGCACAAGCTCACCACTTATCGCACCGCGAGGATCGCCCGCCCCGTCCCCGATCTCAGCCATCCCGGCGAGTGCCCCGAGCGTTACCGGCTTCACCGGTAGCCGCGGATTGATCCGCCCCACCTGCTCGGGCGTTCGCCCCGTTGCGCGGCAGATATAAGGACCTATGGCCGGCGCACAGTTTCCCCCCTGGCAGGATCCCATCCCGAGGCGTGTGAACAGCTTGACCGCCTGGAGATCGCGCGCGCCTTGCTCGATCGCGGCTTCAACTTCGGCAAGTGCCACTTCCTCGCAGCGGCAGATGATCGTCTCGGGCGTCGCGAGTTCGTCCAGCCCGGGACGGAGGCGCGACATCTCGTCCAGCACCGCGCGCACGCGGAGAAGCGCCTTCAGCCGCGCGATGAACGGCGCCCGCCGCCGGTGCGCTTCGGCTTGGCTCAACAGGCCTGCTCGTTCGGCCGCGGTGATGCCGGCGATCCGGCCTTCCGCGATTGCGACCAGGGCCCCGCGAACGCCGGCGCCATCTCCCGCGGCGAACACACCGGACACCGTCGTCTCCATCTGTGGAGTGCGCACAGGGACCCATCCGCCCACCTCGTGGACATATCGATGATCGCAACCGGCAAGTTGGGTCAGCTCGACATTGGGCACGAGGCCGAACCCAACAACGACGAGGTCGACCTCGACCTGCTGTGCACGCTCCCGAATGGGGCTCCACGTCGCGGGATCGATCGGCCCGTACGTCACCGCCTCGACGCTGCTGTTGCCACGCGCTTGAAAGACCGTGTGGTTGAACCGAAGCGGGATGCCAGCGCGGCGCAGGCCGAGCCAATAATCAAAAGCATCCTTAAGAATGCTCCACTCGCCCCACGCCCTCACGAGGAACCGCGGCCACCAGGGATGCCGACCGGCTTCCAGCACGGCGACAACTTCGGTGCCCACGGTCCGCAGCTGGTTGGCGACGACGAGCGGGAGGGGGCCGGTCCCGGCGACGACGGCGCGGCGTCCCGGCCGCACCTGCATTGTCTTGATCAGCCGCTGTGCACCGCCAGCCGTCATGACCCCTGGGAGCGTCCAGCCGGGAAACGGGACGGAGCGCTCATGGGCGCCCGTCGCAAGGATCAGCTGATCAGCGCGGATGACGCCGGCGGTCTCCTCCCGGGCCCACACGATCTCTCGATCCGGCGAAAGGCCAAGGACAGTGGTGTGCGGCAAAATCGTCACCCGCTCTGAATGCTCCCGCAGCTCGGCACGCAAGGCTTCGCCGCGGCGATAATCCTTTCCCAGAGCGGACGCGTCGCGAACGGAAAAGGCTTCGGGGATTTGCCGGTAGATCTGGCCGCCGAAGCCGGGCGCCTCGTCGATGAGCGCGCACGATAGCCCGGCGCGCGCTGCCTCGATCGCGGCCGCCATACCGGCCGGCCCGCCGCCGATGATCACAAGCGGTGATCGGGTCATGGCGTCATCTGCCAGCGCCCGTCGCCGGTTTGCGACTCGACGCGCATGCCAGGCCGCACCTCGATTTGGCAGGTGCGCACGTTCGGGCGACCGTCGACCGTCATCACGCAGTCAAAGCAGACGCCGATGCCGCAATAAAGGCCACGCGGCGCGGACCGGCGGGACGTGCGCCGCAATTCACGTCTACCTGCCGCGAGCAGCGCCGCTGCGACCGTCTCGCCGGCGAATGCAGGAACCTGCTGACCGTCAACGACGATCTCGATCGGTGTGCCGCGATCAAACGCGCGATGAAACCGCCACGAGCCGTTCACTGTCTCCATCGGGATACTCTTGGATTGTGTTGCTCCATCGACTTCGTCCGAAACGCTTCGCCGCTCTTGCATACCCCGCACGCTACCCGGCAGACCGCGGTACGGGGTCAAGGGAAAAAACGACGTCTCGCTTGGATCTTTCGCCGCTGGGCCGGGTGCGGTAAGCAATCCGTCCTGTTCCTTGACTCCGGACCGCGGTACGGGGTGTAGCGCTTGTGCGCGAGCCTCCGCTCACGGAGATGAAGGATGGTACATGGGAAGCGACACCATAACGGCCTGGCTCAACCAGGCATCGGGCATGTCGGTGGTGGTAGTGGGGGCGGTCGCCCTGGCAGGCCTCCTCGTGGGAGTCGCGCCTAGCTCGCTGCCGCTCTATTCCGTCGTGGGAGGATATGTCGGGGGGCAGGCGTCCGGAAGGGCAAAGGGGCTCTTGTTATCGGCAGGATTCATCCTCGGGCAAGCGACCGTCGACGCGGGAATCGGCATCCTGTTCGGCTTCCTCGGATTGACAGTGATCACGGCGATCGCGCGCCATCTCGCGCTCACCAATCTGCTCCTTGCGATGATTACGCTTGTCCTTGGCCTTGCGCTCTTGCGGAAAATCCACATTGTCGTGCCGGTCTTGCGACCGGAAGCGCGGCGCGTCGATAGCTTCGTGGCTGCTTATGCGTTGGGCATCCCGTTCGGGCTCACCACCTGCCCGGCCTGCACGCCGATGGTCCTGCCGGTCCTTGGCGCGGCCGCTGCGACCGGCTCGCCCTGGCTCGGCGGTGTCCTGCTCTTCGTCTTCGGCCTCGCGCGGGGGCTGCCGCTTCTCCTGGTCGGCGCCGCCACACAAGCGGTCAAGCGTGCGCCGCGCTTCACGCCATGGGTCCCGATGATCGAGCGTGCCGGCGGCATCCTACTGCTCGTCGCCGCTCTGTTCTTCCTCTACCAAAGCGCCGTGTATTCGGGGCTGGCGCCGCCCATTCAATTCTTGATGTGAATTGAATTTCTTGGTTCGGAATCCGATGACATGAACGCGCGGCGGAAGCGCACGTCATTCTAATGACGTCGACCACACGCCTGTTTACTGGACGGCTCGCGACGGATATCCAGCCTGGGTCGTGGCGTTCGTCAATGCCGCGAGCGTCGTCTTCTGGTCGTCGTAAGTGACCGTCGCAGTCTTCTGCTCGAAGGAGACGACGACGTTGCTGACACCGGCGACGCGCGCGAGGCTCTGCTTTACGGTGTAAGGGCACGCGGGGCACATCACGTTGTCGACGGCAAGCGTCACCGTCCGTTGCGCAGCAAACGCGGCGCCACCGGCGAAGGCCGCGATGACGAGCGAGATGGCAGCAAGGGTGCGTCTCATCGTTCCTCCAATCGGCATTATACCCCGAGCAGCGCCGGGGCGACATACGGGAACACGATCGCCGCAAGCACCAAGGCAGTGGCGACCCAGAGAGCCGATTTTGCGATCCGGCTCCCAGGAATCCCATGGTCACAGCGATGAAAATGGCCTAATAGGGCTCGAGAGCAGTCAGATTGGCGATCCAAGCGCCGCTGATCCCGACCGTGAACAGCGCCAAAGGCAGGATGCAGCATGACGATGCGGCGGCGGCCCTGAGACCACCGCCGACACTGGTGATCAGATCCGACTTTAGCGGCGCAGTTCGCGTGCTACGCGCCACCAGAGGTAGCGAAGTCCGCTCCATCACCTACGACCCGGCCCGTCGACCCTGAACTCCCTCCACCCAAAACGACGAAATCGTGGTGCTGGGCTGCCACGCTCCATCTCCCTCTTGGCTACGCCAGCCTGAGTCCGGGTTCGATGACACCTCGTGGCCCGACGGCGCGACACGCTCTCAAGTACTTGCCGCTGGTGAGGGATAAGAGCCCTGTCGCCTCGCCACATCGCGGAGGGTCGACCACATTAGCGACCACTTGCCCCGCATCGAGTTGGCCAAGACGGCTGTCACGCTCACGATCATCACGACCATTGCCCAGATAGGGTAGAGCAATCCAGTCGCCGCGAGCGGCACGCCCACGGCGTTGAACACGAATGCGAATACCACGTTCTGTTGCGTGCGTCGGTAGCTGCGCCGGCCAATGTCGCGTGCCATGAGCACGGCGTCGAGCCGGTTGCCCACGATGACGATGTCGGCGGATTCGATGGCGATGTCCGTGCCGCTCCCCATCGCGATTCCGACATCCGCTTGCGTGAGCGCCGGCGCGTCGTTGATGCCGTCCCCTACCATCGCCACGCGCCCGCGCCGCTGCAGGTCGCGAACGATCTCGGCCTTTTCGGCTGGCAGTATTTCCGCCCGGACGTCGTCGATGCCAAGCTCACGGGCGATGCGCTGCGCCGCACGGCGATTATCGCCGGTCACGAGCACCGGCGCGATGCCCTGGCGCTTCATCTCGTCCACGGCGGCGCGGGCCTCAGGGCGGATCTGGTCACCGAGCGCGATCAATCCCAGCGGCTCGCCATCGCGGCTGACGGCCACCACGGTACGCCCGGCCTCCTCGAGCTTGGTGACGCGCTCCGCGAGCTTGCCCAAGCGACCGCCATGCTCGGTGACGAACGTCGGCCGCCCTACGAGCACGGCCGCGCCGTCGACTGTCGCCCGCACGCCCTGGCCGCTGACCGCGTCGAACTCCTGGACCTTGGCGGGCGCCAGACCCTGCTCGCGCGCAGCGGCGACGATGGCTGCGCCGATGGGGTGCTCGGAGGACCCCTCCGCCGCCGCCGCCAGTGTCAGCAGCTCGTCCCGGTCGCGCAATGCCTCCACCTTTCGGACCCCGAACTTGCCCTCTGTAAGCGTGCCGGTCTTGTCGAACACGATAAGGCCGACCGACTGGAAGGCCTGGAAAGCTTGCCCCGTGCGCAGGATGATGCCGTGCTCGGCCGCGTCACCGGCGCCGCGGACCAGCGCCAGCGGCGCGGCCAATCCCATCGCGCAGGGGTAGGCCATGATCAGCACGCTGAGCGCCGCGAACACTGCACGGTTCACGTTGGGTCCGTCGCCGCGCATTGCCGGGACGGCGATCCAGAACACGGCTGCCAACGCAGCCAGCACCAACACCGCCGGCATGTACACCTTCAGGACGCGCTCGACCAGATCCAGAACCCCCGGCTTGAGTGCCCGCGCGTCCTCGATGTTGCGGATGACATGCTGCAGGAAGGTGTCCTCGCCGGTGCGAATGACTTCGACCAGCAGCGTCCCCGAGCCGTTGATGGACGCTCCGATGACCTCATCGCCTTTCCCCTTCTCCACGGGCATCGACTCGCCCGTGACCAGGGACTCGTCCACGGCCGACCGCCCGGAGACTACCCGCCCATCGATGGGCAGCCGCTCGCCAGGGCGGACCCGGACGAGGTCGCCTACGCCCACCGCCCCGCGCGATACCTCACGCTCTTGGTCGTCACGCACCACCCGGACGGTTGCCGGCTGCAGCGCCATCAGCTTCCTGACCGACTGCGAACTCCCCGAGCGCACCAATAGCGCGAACCACCGGGAGAATGTGTAGTAGGCCACCACGAGCACGGTGGCGGCGAAAAAGCCGCCAGTTGGGTAGTTCCCGGGCTTCGCGACAAGGCCGATGATGCCGCCGATGAGGCCGCCCAGGGCCGATGCTTGCACCACCAGCGGCTGGTTTACGAAACCGCGGCGCCGCGACTGCGCCGCCAATACCAAGAGCTTCGGCGCCAGCGCGAATACGGAAACGGAGAACGCCCCCAGCACCCACGCCACCCAGCCGCCGACCTTGTCCCACATCTCAAGGAACATCAGCGGCACGGTCACCGCGCTCAGAGCCATAAGGGCCAGCACCCGCCGTCCCTCGCGGATGAGTTCAGAATCCTCCTCCGGGCGCGGCGCTGTTTGCAGGTTCTGGTGGGTGCCTTCTTTCAGCTCTTCTTGAAGCGTGGTCATCTCGTCACCTACCTACGCCCCAGACTTCGAATCACTAGTTCTTATGGACCACTCGCCCACGATTCCCCAACGCACCGAAACGCAGAACTCGCCCGGAAGCGCTGCTGTCGTGTTGATCCGTTGCGCTCGGTGGTGATGTGCACCATGAAAATCGTCTCGTTCTCTCCATGATCGGAGTGGAACTACTGTCGAGCCGCAGCGACCGCCTTTAGGACGAGATGGGCGCCGTACCGGCGTACGGTTCAACAGCGGCAAAAGATTTTTTTTCGAGAAATGATCCGCCGATGGCAATCGGCCTCGCGCTTGGAATTTGTCCAACATCGGCAGACCTCGCGAATGCGAACTGCATCCCTCGGGTACGCTTCCGCAGGCATCCGCGATAAGCCGATCAAGCCGCCTTGGCCATGCCGCGGCATTCCCCTGCGCAGCGACGGCATGCTGCGGCCGCATCTTGGCACACCTTCTCTTTGAACTTGGCGCACTCGGCCGCGCAGGCGTCGCAGATGTCGGCACAGAAGCCGCACCACTGCGCTGTGAAAGGGGAGCCGTGCAGCATCGCACCGATACAGTCGCGGCAGACCGCGACGCAATCGAGGCACAACCGCAAGCACTCGGCCATCTGCGAGTTGCCGAGCTGACTGCCGATACAGGTTTCGCAGCTGGTCACGCAGTCGGTACAAGCTGCGATGCAGGATTGCACGTTGGTCTGAGCCATCAGAATTCTCCCATATCAAGTCAGGGCAAACGTGGCGGCGCCAGATGGTTCGCCTGAGATAGAAACTCCTCCGACCAACAGCGGTTCCGGAGCGGAGCGGACCCGCAGAGCCCACCATCACCGTACGATCCGGACCGTGATACAGAGTCAAGCCAGGCTCCGAATTAGCTAGGAGGACGTTTCGGAAGAGCGGCGGCGAATCGACACCGAGCAGTTCCCGGGTCAGGCATCGAAGAAATCTGCTTACCTCGGCGGATTTGGCGCTGCCTCCGAGCTTACGCGCGGTATTCGATCCGGCAATCGAGTTACTGGCGGGGGTCGGCAAAAATGTCTGCAACAAATCATCCCATCTCTATCCCAGCGTCCTCCACTCCCCTACGGACCAACGCAAGCTCTTCCATCTTTCGGCGACGATCCTTTCAATTGCCCTGCGGTTGGAGCCAAGGAGAGTATGCATGGCCTCGAAAGGGGAGACATCGATCAAGCGGACGATCCGGAGACAGCAGCTGCGCGAGGCCCCTCGCCGACAGCACCATCTATGAGATGGAGCAGCGCGGCGAGTGCCCGCGACGCGGCGCGCGTTCGCCACGATGCGTCGTATGGGATCTGAGCGAAGTCGAGGCATGGCTGGCTGCCCGGCGCTCCGCGCCCATTGCTCGTGCGCAACACCCCGACGTTACGCGACGGCGCTCTCGGCCGGTGAAAGCGCTGGGTCGAGCTCCAAGAGCGGCATCGACGGTGGAATGAGCACGGGGACATATTTTCTGCCCGCCACCCAGGCATCGATGATGTTCGACCACTCCTGCATCATGTGCCGGCGCTGCACTTCATATTCCGCCTTGTTGTAGACACCGCGCGAGGAACGGCCGTCCTCGTGCGCCAGGCATTTCTCGATCCAGTCGCTGTTAAAGCCCAGCTCGTTCAGCAGCGTCGAACCCGTTCTCCGCAAGTCGTGGACGGTGAACGGCTCTAGCGGAAGCCCTTCTTTCTTCGCCTGCTCCACGACCAGATACGTGACGCGATTGAAGGTCGCTCGAGACATTGGCGCATCGGCGTCATAACGCGACGGCAAAACGTACCTGGAATTGCCGGCGCAGGTCTTTAAGGCGATAAAGATGTCGAGCACCTGACGAGACAGATAGACGTTGTGCGCCTTCGAACGCTTCATCCGCTCCTTTGGGATCGTCCAAACAGCGTTCTCGAAATCAACTTCGTCCCAGGTGGCATCCTGCAACTCGCTCTTGCGCACCATGGTCTGCAGGTAAAGGCGCATGCCGAGCCTGATGGTGGGCAGCGTCGCCACCTTCTCGAGCTGCTTGAGCATGATCCTGATCTCGGTCGGCGAGAGCGACCGGTCCTTCGGTACAAATGTCGCGATCGAGGCGGGCCCGACGTCGTCAGCCGGGTTGGGGACCTTCTCACCGTGCAGAATCGCAAAGCCGTAAATCTGTTTGACGATGTCACGGACGTGGATCGCGGTCGCCGGCGCGCCACGCTCGACGATCGCACCACAATGAGCCCGCAGGTCATCCGGCGTGATCTCGGTCAGCAGCCTGGTGCGCCACTTTGGTAGCAGTTCGCGTTCGAAGATTGATCGGCGCATCGCCCGTGTGCTGTCCGCCATCGGAGCCGCAGTCAGCCACTTCTCGCCGAACTCGCCGAAGCTCTTGGCTTCCAGGAGGCGGCGCTTCTCCCGCTGCTTTTCGATCGCCGGTGAGCGCCCCTCGGCAATTGCCCGCTTGGCGTCAATGCACAGCTCTCGCGCCCGAGCAAGCGACAGCCCGGCGGGACCGTACTTGCCGAACGTGACGGTCTCGCGCCGTCCGTTCATGCGGTAGTCGAGCTGAAAAGTGAGAGTCCCGGACGGCCGGACGAGCACATACATGCCGTCCCGGTCCGTCACCTTGTAAATTTTCTCTTTTGTTTTCAGGTGCTTAAGAGCTGCATCCGTCAGCATTTGGGCCGCCTCCTCGAAAAAAGACCGTCAGGCCATTTTCCGGCATCCTTGTGGCGGTACTTCTTTGCATTTCAGGAACTTAGAGAGAGAAAAAGACCGTCATAAGGCGCTCGGACCCTGACGGTATCGGACGAAATCGGATTGCGCAATTGGAAAGGAGACCGTCAGAAGGTCCGTCAGATGCCGTCTCTGCCGGGCGATAGTCCCCGAAAGACGCTGAACAGTTTATGACGATTTATCAATATGTTATGTCAGTTTACGGGACGCTGTGGGATACCCTCGGAAGGGCCAAAATCATTCCCACTCGATCGTCCCCGGCGGCTTGCTAGTGACATCGTAGGTGACGCGGTTGATGCCACGGACCTCGTTGACGATGCGGTTTGCGACGCGGGTGAGGAAGCCCATGTCGAACGGGTAGACGTCTGCCGTCATGCCGTCCGTGCTGGTGACGGCGCGGAGCGCGCAGGCGTGATCGTAGGTCCGTTGGTCGCCCATCACGCCCACTGTACGTACCGGCAGCAATACCGCGAACGCCTGCCATATCGCGTCGTACAGGCCGGCGTTGCGGATTTCCTCGAGATAGATCGCGTCGGCACGACGCAAGAGATCCAGCTTTTCGCGAGTAATCGCACCGGGGATACGAATGGCGAGGCCAGGGCCGGGGAACGGGTGGCGGCCGACGATGCTGTCTGGGATGCCGAGCTCGCGGCCGAGCGCGCGCACCTCGTCCTTGAACAATTCGCGCAACGGCTCGACGAGTTGCATCCGCATCCGCTCGGGCAAGCCGCCGACATTGTGGTGCGACTTGATGGTGACGCTCGGGCCGCCGGTGAAGCTGACGCTCTCGATCACGTCGGGATAGAGCGTGCCCTGCGCGAGGAAATCGGCGCCGCCGAATTTCTTCGCCTCTTCCTCGAACACCTCGACGAACAGCCGGCCGATGGTCTTGCGCTTCACCTCCGGGTCGGTCACGCCGTCGAGTGCGGCAAGAAACAAATCCGATGCGTCGCGATGCACCAGGGCAATATTGAACCGTTCGCGGAAGGTGCGCTCCACCTCCTCGGCTTCGCCCTGCCGCAACAGGCCATGATCGACGAAGATGCAGGTGAGTTGGTCGCCGATCGCCTCGTGGATGAGCACCGCCGCCACCGAGGAATCGACGCCGCCCGAGAGGCCGCAGATCACCCGTCCACGCCCGACCTGTGCGCGGATGCGCGCGATCTCGGCGGCGCGGAAGCCGGCCATTGTCCATCGCCCCGACAGGCCCACGACATTGTGGGTGAAGTTGCGAAGGAGCTGCGCGCCGTGCGGGGTGTGCACGACCTCGAGATGGAACTGCACGGCGTAGAACTTGCGCGCGTCGTCGGCGATGGCGGCGAACGGCGCTCCCTCGCTCACGCCCACGGTGCGGAAGCCGGGAGGCAGCCGCGTCACGCGGTCGCCGTGGCTCATCCACACCTGCTCACGCGCGCCCTTCTGCCAGGCGCCGTGGAACAACGCGCAGTCATCCGTGACCTCGACGAAGGCGCGGCCGAACTCGCGATGTTCGGAACCCTGCACCTCGCCGCCGAGCTGCGCACACATGAGCTGCTGGCCGTAGCAGATTCCGAGCACCGGCACGCCCGCCTCGAAGACGATGTCCGGCGCGCGCGGGGCACCCGCCTCAGTGACGCTCGCCGGCCCACCCGAAAGCACGAAGGCGCGGGCACCGAACGCGGCAATGCGGGCGGGGTCGGCGTTGAATGGCCAGATCTCGCAATAGACACCGCTCTCCCGGAGCCGGCGCGCGATGAGCTGGGTTACCTGGCTGCCGAAATCGAGGATCAGCACGCGCTCGGCGGAGAGCTCGGTCAGGGTGTCGGTCATGCGACTCTCCGGTGAAGGGCGATGCCCGGGCTTGCAGCACGGAGCATCATGCTCGGCAAGTGGGGTCGCGACATCAGCTTATAGGGTCGGCGTCTGCTTCCAGCGGGAGACGCCAGTGGGCAGACCGACCCATTCGTGCATGGCTTCTTCCCACACCGACAGGGTCGGCGCGGGAAACTCCGGATCGGCAAAGCAGCCGATCGCGATACCAACCCGATCGGGAAGCTTGTCGGCAAACCACGCGACCGTTGATCCGCATTCGGGGCAAAAGTGACAGTGCACCTCGCCACCCGAGTCGCCCCGCCGGGTGAAGATCTTAGCCGGCCCTTCGAGGCGGACCTGTGTTCTGGAATAGAAGGCTCCTGCGTGCATCACAGAGCCGGTGCGGCGCTGACATTCCCTGCAATGGCACACATAGGCAATGCCAGGGTCGCCAGACGCGATGGCGCGTAGAGATCCACAGGCACAGTGTGCAATCCTCTCCATTCTTCTTCCCCTTCCTGCGAATCGCCGACACCAGGGAGCGCGTTCCCTCTGCACGCCACGAGCTCACGGGGCGATCAGGGCGGCGATGCTCGCTGACTGACACCTCGCCGTGATGTGATGCCGCGCGGCCTCGGAACGCCCGTGCCGGAGGCGCCAAGCCGCGGCTCCGGATCACACGACTTCACGATTTCGCTGCATTTTTCTTCGATAATGGCTGCCGGAGATACAGCAAGGGAGTCGGACGCATTGTCGTTGGTGGACGTGATCGCGGTGGCCCCGTTGGGGATCGGTCTCCTGCTTTGGGCTTGGCTGCCGCCCGACCGCGTTCGCCGTTCACGGCCGCCGACTTGGGCGTCCGGCGATCCCCCGGCCCGTCCTACCGCGCCTCCTCCATCCGGACCCCCGGATGGAAATGCGCATACACCCGCCGCGCCGTCTCGCGGCTAATGCCGGGAGCCGCTTCCAGATCGGCCAGACCGGCCTGCTTCACGCCGCGTGCCGAGCCGAAATGGTTGAGCAGGGCGCGTTTGCGGGCGCTGCCGATGCCGGGCACCTCATCGAGCTCGCTACGGGTCAGTGCCTTGGAGCGGCCGGCGCGGTGCGTCGTGATGGCGAAGCGGTGCGCCTCGTCGCGCAGGCGTTGAAGGAAGTACAGCACCGGGTCGCGTGGCGGCAGCTGGATGGGCTCGCGGCCGTCCATATGAAACCACTCGCGCCCGGCGTCGCGGTCCGGCCCCTTGGCAATGGCCACCAGGGGCACGTTGTTGACGCCGAGGTCGGCGAGCACGCCGCGCGCGGCCGAGAGTTGCCCGGCACCGCCGTCGATCAGCACCAGGTCCGGCCAGTCCTCCGGGCGCTGCGGGTGCTCGGCCTGTTCGCGTAGGGCGCGGCCGAAACGGCGTTCCAGCACCTCGCGCATCATGCCGAAATCGTCCCCCGGCGTGACCGGGCCGCGGATCGAGAACTTCCGGTAGGCGGATTTCACGAACCCTTCGGGGCCACCGACGATCATCACGCCGTACGGTGCGGTGCCCATGATATGGCTGTTGTCGTAGACCTCGATCCGCTCCGGCGGCGAGGGCAGCCCGAACAGCGCCGCCGTGGCTTCCAGCAGCTTGGCCTGGCCGGCGGACTCCGCGAGCTTGCGCTCCAGCGCCTCGCGCGCGTTGGTCTCGGCGTGCGCCACCACCGCGTGCTTCTCGCCGCGCTGCGGCACCGCGATTTCCACCCGGCGGCCCGCCTTGAGGGATAGCGCCTCCTCGACGAGGGCGTGCTCGGGAAGCGCGAAATTGGTCAGCAGCAGCGGCGGCGGCGGCTTGTCGTCGTAAAACTGGGCGACGAAGGCGCCGAGAACCTCGGCCGGCTCCTCGGTGCGGGCATGGGTGGGATAGAAGGCCCGATTGCCATTGTTGCGCCCGCCGCGCACAAAGAACACCTGCACGCAGGTCTGGCCGCCGATCTGCCAGGCCGCGATCACGTCAGCATCCCTGAGGCTCGCTGGGTTCATCAGCCCGGTGCCCTGGACGAAGGTCAGGCCACGAATGCGGTCACGCACCGCCGCTGCCCGCTCGAACTCGAGGGCCTCGGCGGCGTGCTCCATCTCGGCTGCCAGTTCCTGCTGCACGGCCGCGCTCTTGCCGGCGAGAAAAGCCTTCGCCTGGCCGACGAGCCGGCCGTAATCCTCCTCCGAGATGCGGCCGACGCAGGGCGCCGAGCAGCGGCGGATCTGATAGAGCAGACATGGCCGCGTCCGGTTGGCGAATACTGTATCCTGGCAGGAGCGCAGCAGGAACACGCGTTGCATGGCCGTGACGGTCTGGTTCACGGCCCAGGCGGACGCAAACGGACCCCAGTAGCTGCCCTTGCGCAGTTGCGCACCGCGATGCTTCGCAATCTGCGGGAAGGGATGGTCCTCGGTCAGCATCAACCAGGGATAGCTCTTGTCATCGCGGAGGACGATGTTGAAGCGTGGCTTCAATCGCTTGATGAGGTTCGCTTCAAGCAGCAGTGCCTCGGCCTCGGTGTGGGTCGTGACGATCTCCATCGCCACCGTCTCCGACACCATTCGGCGCAGGCGCTCCGGCAATCGGGCCATCTGGGTATAGGCCGTCACGCGCTTCTTCAGGCTGCGCGCCTTGCCCACATACAGCGCGTCGCCCTTGCCATCGAGCATCCGATAGACGCCCGGATTGGCCGGCATGGTGGCCAGCGCGGCCTCGACCACCGCCACTCCCTTCTGCTCCGGGGCCGCATTCACGTCGGCTGAAGTTTCCGATTCGCTCATCTCTGGCCCGATTAGTCGCGGTCCGCGCGTCCCTCAAACGACTTCCATCGGGGCGGCGGGTTCTCCCCAGAACTGTGGATAACTCTGTGGGCTAGCACGTTCACAGGAGCGTCAATTCGGCAGTTTTCCTGCGGTTGAGCGATTTTGCCCAAAACAGAGGCAGGAAGCTAACCCGTTGATATCGTAGGAGAGCCCCATTGGAATATTACCAACCGTTAAGACGGCCCGCCATGTGCCTGTAACTGTTGGGCTGAAGGGTCAGCGGGTGGAAAACTCGGCCTGGCGACGCTCGACTTCCACGCCAGCCGACGTTGCATCCGGGAATATGTCAAGCTTCTCTATCCTAATACGCGCAGAATGCACGCGTTTGTCTTCCAGGCACGCCTCGGCAATCCGCTCGGCCAGCGTCTCCACTAGCTTGATGTGTCCTCCGGCCACGATGGAGCGCACGGTGTCCGCGACCCGCTCGTAGTCCACCACCCGGGAGAGCTCATCTCGTCCCACGCCGGCGCGGGACAGCGCCCGCGCGCCGTCGTCCTCGACGGCCAGATCGATGTTGATACGTACTCGCTGCCGGGCGGCGTGTTCGTGAGGATAGATGCCGATGCTGGCAGTCAGGACGAGGTCGCGCAGGAAGACGTGACGCAACCCACGCGCGGCACTCGCGATGCGTGTTTCCATCGGGTCTGTTCCTACTCGTCGAGCGGCGTATGGCCGCGATGCGGGTGCCATTGCAGATGCTGGCCGCCGTCTAGCGCCACCATCTGCCCGGTCATAGCAGGCAGCGCCAAGATGGCCAGAAGGGCGCGGGCCACCTCGTCGGGAGCGGTGCCGTGACCAAGCGGGACCGAGGCAGATTGGCGGGCGAATTGTTCAGCGGTCTGCCGCGCGCTCGGCAGCGCCGGGCCGGGACCGATGCCATTGACCCGAATGCGCGGCGCCAACGCGAGCGCCATACTCTGAGTGAGCGCCCACAGCCCGGCCTTGGCGACAGTGTATGAAACAAAGTGCGGCGTGATGGACCAGACGCGCTGGTCCAGCATGTTGACCACCACGCCCTCGGCGCTCGCCGGCAGGGCTTGCGCGAAGCCCTGCATCAGCACGAAAGGCGCTCGTAGGTTCGGCCCGAGATGGGCGTCCCAGCTCTCGCGGGTCACGCTGTCCCACTCATCGCGCTCGAACGCCGAGGCATTGTTGACCAGCACGCCCAATGGTCCGAGCGCACCGGTGGCCTCGGGCACAAGGCTCGCGACCGCCGGTTCGTCGGCCAGGTCGGCGACGAGCAGGCAGGTGCGGCGGCCGCGTCGGCGGACGTCCTCGCACGTCCGCTCGGCGTCGGCCGTGCTGGCGCGACAATGCACGGCGACATCAAAGCCAGCATCGGCCAGCGCGAGCGCGATGGCGCGGCCCAGCCGTTTGGCGCCGCCGGTCACGAGAGCCGCGCGCGGAATTCGAGTGGGGATTGCGTCGATGAGGGACATGAGCCTGCGCGGTAGATAAGCGATCCCCGACGCGGTGTCAGCCTCGGTCCCGACGTCCGGCGGTTTCGGTGGGAGCGCTTATAAAAACTTTGCGGCCATGCTGGCGTTTCCCTGCAACGGCCGCCGAGACCCAGGGTGCCTTCCGTGCTCCCGACCTACGCAACCGGGCCGAACAGGAGTGGCACGATGCTGAAATGGGCGCTGTTCTTCCTCATCATATCCATCATCGCCGGCTTGTTCGGCTTCACCGGCATATCGGCCGCGACGGCCGGAATCGCGAAGATCCTGTTCGTGATCTTCCTCATCATCTTCGTGATCTTCCTGATCCTCGCCCTCATGGCGGGGAAGGCGATCTTGTAGCCGTTCAGTCCTGCTCGCCCTTGCGCCGCTTGCGGGCAGCGGTGGCGTATTGGCCGCGGGGACGATCTTCCTGTACGTTGGGGCGAACCACCGTGTCGTAATAGTCGTCCCAGTCCTCCGGCCGCAGGCCCTGCAGGTCCGGCACCACCCTATAGTCGTTCTGCGCCTGGTCATCGTAGACCGCGCGTGGGATCGCCTGGACCTGGAAGAACGGATAGTCGGCGCGGAACTCGATCGGCACGTTGGTCTGGGTCAGCCGCAAATTGGTGAATAGCGGCCCGAACCAGCGGTCGGTCTCTACGATACCCTCGTAAAGCTCGTAGTTTTGGCTGCGCGGCAGGTTGGCGAGCGGCCGCACCAGCAAGCTCCAGCCGGGCGCCGTGCGAGCGACGAGCCCGCTCCAGACTTGCACGATGTCTCCCTCCTGCATGGCGCCCAGGAACGGCGGCGAGAATTCGCGGATTTCCTCGGGTGCCGCCGCGTCGAACGTGTCGCGAAAGCTAGGGAGCTGCGCGACGTGCAGGGGATACCAGTTCTCCTGGCCCTCCCACGTCCAGATCACGTCAGTGCCGTTCCACATCAGGCTGAAGGTGATCGGCGGAAAGATGTAGTAGCCGAATGACGACGCTGTCACGATCGGCTCGCAATAGCGGAACGCCCGGGTCGGCATGGTTCCTATCGCGGAGCGATCGGCGCGCTGCGGAACGCGCGCGCCCGGGACAAAGCGGTGGAAAGTGACAAGCGGTTCTGACGCGGCGCGGTCGGAGGATTGTTCGGTCACTCACGCACTCCGAAGCAAGCATCGGTCGAACGGCCGCCGGGTGATACTTCGGCGGCGGCCGACCAATCCACACCAAAGTTGGGCGGGCAGCGAGGCGGTCGGTCGCTCAGATCGACGGCGCCATGCCGCCGAGACGGACCTTGCCGTTGTCGGTGATGGTGGCGGGCTTGAGTGCAGGGGCCATCCCACCCAACCGGACCTTGCCGCTATCCGCGACGCTGGCGGGCGTCAGGGACGGCGCCATGCCCCCGAGACGGACCTTGCCGTTGTCGGTGATGGTGGCGGGCTTGAGCGACGGTGCCATCCCACCCAACCGGACCTTGCCGCTATCCGCGACGCTGGCGGGGGCCAGGGACGGCGCCATGCCGCCGAGACGGACCTTGCCGTTGTCGGCGATGGTAGCGGGCTTGAGCGACGGTGCCATCCCACCCAAGCGGACCTTGCCGGTGTCCGCGATGCTGGTGGGCGTCAGGGACGGTGCCATGCCGCCGAGACGAACCTTACCGTTATCGGCCACGGAAGCGGGCTTGAGGGAAGGAGCCATTCCGCCAAGACGAACCTTGCCGGCATCGACGACAGAGATAACGGTGGCGTCACGATTGATCGAGGGCATGATTTCCGAACCTTTCGTTTTCATATTGAGGGATTTTTCAACGGGCGGCGTTTGCCCCCGCCCTTGCTCTAACGAGAGATTTTTCACATTGAGGATTTATTATCGTTTTTTTGACGTTATTGTGCCGTCAATTCGGGCCGGTTGAGCAAAAAAGGTCGCTCTTAACCGGATGATTGTGGGTGATGGGGTCGCGAATCGGGGGCCGGTTCGGCCCAGCGGTCAGGCGATGATCGCCTTGGACATGAAGACGCGGTCGAAACCTTCGACCGACGCGCGATGGGTCTCTACAAACCCCAACCGTGCATAGAGCTCGAGATTGCTGACCATACGTTCGTGGGTGAACAGGCGGAGCTCCGCGTATCCCCGGCGCAAGGCTTCAGTCTCGGCGAATTGTACCAGGTGCCGGCCGAGGCCTCGCCCGGCGCTGCTCGGCTCGACCGCGATATTGTCAAGCAGGAGATGATCCGGGCACGGAATCAACACCAGGACGGCCGTGACGGTACCGTCAATCGCGAGGACGAACACCTCGCCTGCCGTGATATGCGCGGCATAATCGTCGTCCATCGGGGCCGGGCGCCGACCAACCACCGGCACCCAGCGCGCGTATGCGCGCTGAACCAGGCTCCGGACCGCGATGGTGTCGCCCGGTTCGGCCAGGCGGATAGAGGCAGGATCAGGCGGCGGTGCCACCGACCGTCAGCCCGGCAAGCTTCAGAGTGGGCTGGCCCACGCCTACCGGTACGCCTTGCCCGTTCTTGCCGCAGGTGCCGATGCCCGGGTCGAGCGCCATGTCGTTCCCGACCATGCTCACCTTGGTCAACGCATCTGGCCCGTTGCCGATCAGGGTGGCGCCCTTCACCGGCGCCGTCACCTTCCCGTCCTCGATGAGGTAGGCTTCATTCGCCGAAAAGACGAACTTGCCGGAGGTGATATCCACCTGGCCGCCGCCGAAATTGACCGCGTATAGGCCACGGCGAACCGAGCGGATCATCTCCTCGGGGCTGTGCGGGCCGGCTAGCATCACCGTGTTGGTCATGCGTGGCATCGGCGCATGGGCGAAGGACTGTCGCCGGCCGTTGCCGGTCGGCCGCACCCCCATCAGCCGGGCGTTCAGCCGGTCCTGCAGGTAGCCCGTCAGCACGCCGTCCTCGATCAGCACCGTGCGATTGGTCGGCGTGCCCTCGTCATCGACCGAAAGGCTGCCCCGGCGATCCGCCAGCGTGCCATCGTCGATCACGGTCACGCCCGGCGAGGCGATCCGCTGGCCCATGAGCCCGGCGAAAGCGGAGGTCTTCTTGCGGTTGAAGTCGCCCTCGAGCCCATGCCCGATCGCCTCGTGCAGCAGAATGCCGGGCCAGCCGGAGCCGAGCACGACCTCCATCTCGCCGGCCGGGGCGGGCCGACTATCGAGGTTGACCAGTGCCTGGCGCAGCGCTTCGTCCACGGCGCCGCGCCACACGTCGGAGGCTGTGATTCTGTCGTAGGCAAAGCGGCCACCCGTTCCATAAGTGCCCGTCTCGCGTCTGCCGCCGGCCTCGACCACCAGCGACACGTTCAGCCGAACCAGCGGGCGCAGATCGGCGACCCGCGTGCCGTCCGGCCGCATGATCTGCACCGCCTGCCACTCGCCGGCGAGCGAGGCCATGACCTGCTTCACCCTCGGGTCCTTGCCGCGCGCGTAGGCGTCGATCTCGCCGAGCAGCGCCGTCCGCGCGGAAAAATCCATCGCGGAAAGCGGGTTGGCATCGGAATAGAGCCGGGAGTTGGTCGGCCTCGGCGGTTCGGCGAAAATGCCTGATCGGCCCGCCGCCACCGCGCCGACACTGGCTGCCGCCCGCTGCAACGCAGCGTCCGACAACTCGGCGGCATGGGCGTAGCCAGTCGCCTCCCCCGATACAGCGCGCAACCCGAAGCCGACCGCAGTGTCGAACCCGGCGCTGCGGATACGGCCGTCATCCAGCCCGATCTGCTCGCTTTCCCGATATTCGAGGAACAACTCGCCATCCTCGGCGCCGGCCAGCGCGGTCCCTACCGTGCGCTCCGCCGCCGCCCGGTCGAGTGCCGCCTCGGCCCGCTCGAAGAACAGACGGTCGGTTACGCCGAGCGGGGTCAGCCCCGATGAAGTCATGCCACATCCTCGTCAACGCTGGTTTGTTCCCGGGTGGATCCGTCAGGGTCGAGCCGCCAACCGGGCAGGGCGATCTCGGCCCGGGTGCCGGCGCCAGGCTCGCTCAGCAGCCGCAGCCGCCCGCCATGCGCTTCCACCAGGGCCCGCGCTACATATAGGCCGAGACCAGCCCCCTGAAAGCGCCGCGACAGGGCGGCGTCGAGCTGAATGAACGGCTCGAACACGCGCTCGAGGTCCGCCGCCGGAATGCCGATCCCGGTATCGGTCACGTGCAGCAGCAGATCGCCCGACGGGTCGACCACGGCGCCGACCGTCACCTCGCCGCCCGCAGGCGTGAATTTCACGGCGTTCGAGAGCAGGCCCGCCAGCACCTGTTGCAGCCGGCGTTCGTCAGCCCGCAGCTCGGGAAGCTGGTCCGGCAGGTCGAGGCGCAAGGCGATCTCGCCTGCCAGGAATGCCGACGTGAAGCTCCGGGCTCCGGTTTGTAGCAGGCGCGCGAGGTCGATCCTGTCGGCCGACATCTCAAAGCGGCCGGCCTCGATCCGCGCCACGTCGAGGATCGTGTTGATCAGCCCGAGCAGATGGTTGCCGGATTCGTTGATTGCGGCTGCGAACTCGGCGACCCGTCCTGCGTCGCTGGTGGCGCCCTGACGCAGCAACGCCTCGGAGAAGCCGATCACCGCGTTGAGCGGCGTGCGCAGCTCGTGGCTCATGGTGGCGAGGAAGCGCGACTTCGCCTGGTTGGCCGCCTCGGCGGCTTCCTTCGCCCGGCGCAGCTCGATCTGCGTCGCTTCCGACTCCGTGACATCGGTGTAGGTCAGGACCGTCCCCCCGTCCGGGGCCGGATCGGATCGGACTTCGATGACGCGGCCGGCGCGGGTCGGCCTCCGGTAGAGTTCCGGCGTACCCGCCCGGTTCGCGCTCAGTCGGCGGCGCATGAACGTCTCGGCCGCCGCGCCGCCGCCGAATTCGCCCGCCGCCGCCATGATGTCGAGGATCTGCTTTTCGCTATGTCCCGGCGTCAGCGCCTCCGCCGGCAGATCCAGCAGTTCACTGGCCATGCGATTGGCGGCAACCAGCCGGCCATCGGCGTCGAACAGCGTGATGCCGTGCCTGATGTTCGCCAGCATGACGTCCATCTCGGCGGCGCGCCGCAGCAACTCGTTCTCGGCGTCGGTAAGCGGCGTGATATCGGTGACGACGCTGATATGGCCGCCATCGGGCAGCGGCGCCGTCCGTACGTCGACCGCTGTGCCGTTCGGGCGCCGTCGACGGCGCGCCTGCGGACGGCTGATGTCGTGCGCCATCTGCCGGGCGAAGTTCTCGTCCCGCGTGCCTGGCCCATACTCGCCGGCATCGGCGCGCCGCCTGATGATCTCCTCGAGATGGTCGCCGACGGCCAGCGGCGCCCCCTGCATGATCTCGGTGTATGCGGGATTGAACATCGTCACCCGCCGGTGCGGGCCGTAGACGCAGACGCCGTGCGGAATATTGTCGAGAATGCTGTCCAGCATGGCGGCGCGTCGCACCGCCTCGTCCTCGGCGCTGGCCAGCTGGCTGATGTCGACGACGCTTATCGTCCACCCGCCATCGGGCAACGGGTCGGAGGCGATGTCCGTCACCTGGCCGTTCGGTCGAGCCCGGCGCATGGTCGAGCGGCGGGTTCGGTCCAGGCCGGCCTGGGTCGCCACGAACGCCTCCCCCGCGGCGTCGGCGTATTCGTGCCCGTGCATGAGGCCGAGCAGGTCTGAAAATGGCAGGCCGGAGCGCAGCCTGCCCATTGGCAGTCCGAGCAGATCGGCGAAACGCGGGTTGTGCAGCAATAAGGTCCGGTCGGGCGCGAAGGTCGCCAGGCCGGTTCGTACCGTGGCCAAGGACATCGTGATCCGCGCCACCGCACCGGCTGCCTCGTCGTGCGCCGCGATCAGGGCGGATGTCTCAATGGTACACAACGCGAACCCACCGTCGGGCAGCGGCGTCGTGTGGAAGTCGAAGCTGCGCGAGTCAGGGTAATGCTGTCGGACCCAGCCAGTCCGAGTTCGGTCACGCTCCAAGGCGCTCCGCACCTGCGCCTCGGGATCGCCCGACCCAAGCAACCCCCGATACGCCGCCGCCCGCAATACGGTCTCGAACGCAATGCCGACAGGGAGGCTCGATACCGGCAGGTCGATGGCATCGCAGAAGGGCTGATTGACCCGAACAAGCTGCTGGTTGGCGCCGAATATCGCGATGCCCACGGGTAGCGCGTCCAGCACGGCGTCAAGATCGACGGCCGGACGCGCCGCAAGCTTTGTCACGGTGAGGACGACGCGGGCAGCGGCGGAGCCTCGCGCGCCGCATGCAGTGTGCAGACGGCAGCGGTGAGGAGCAGGACGGCGGTCATCTGGTGGGCCACGGCGAGGTCAACCGGCACCACGGCCAGCAGCGTCGCAACGCCGAGTGCGTATTGCACGACCACGACCGAACCCAGCGCCAGCAGCGCCCGCCGCAACGCGGGCCGCGGCGGGGCGAGGAATCCGCTCGCCACGGCGGCCAAGGTCACGACTCCGGTCGCTGTCGCCAGCAGTCGATGGTCGAACTGCACGGCGGCGATATTCTCGACGAGATTCAGCAAGACCGGACGGAGCCGGGCATAACCCTCCGGGATCAGCCGGCCGTCCATGAGCGGGAAGGTGTTGTAGTCAAAACCTGCATGGGTGCCGGCGACGAAGCCCCCGGCCACGATGGTAAGCCCGACCAGAATGCACGACGCGCGGACCAGCCCGCGCGTCAAGCGGCTGCTCGCGTCGCGCTGGGCAAGCGGACGCAGCACGGAAAGGCCGGTCCACAGGATCGCGGTGTAGAGCGCGAGCGCCAGCACGAGATGCACGACAAGCCGGTACGGCGCCACCCTGGTCGAATCGGGGAAGAAGCCGGACGCCACCATGAACCAGCCCACCGCGCCCTGCAGTCCGCCGAGCAGGAAGATCACCGCGAGGCGTGGCCGCAATCGCCGCTCTATGCGGCCACTGATCCAGAACCAGACCAGCGGGACGAAGAAGGCCAGCCCGATCATGCGCCCCCAGAGCCGATGAACCCACTCCAGCCAGAAGATCTGCTTAAAGCCCGCGAGGGTCATGTGATCGTTCAGCAGCGCGTATTGCGGGATCTGCTGATACAGCCCGAACAGCCGTTCCCATTCGGCATGGCTCATCGGCGGCAACGCGCCGCGGAGCGGCGCCCACTCCATGATCGATAGCCCCGACCCGGTCAGCCGCGTGGCGCCCCCGAGCCCGATCATCACCAGGATCATGGCGCAAATCCCGAACAGCCAGCCGGCCACCAGCCGACGATTGGCGCGAGCAGCCGCCCGTTCCTCCGGTGGCGCGTCGGGAAAATCACGCACGTCGAATGGCATGTCACCCACCTTATCACGCGGGAGCGTGTCGGACTAAGGTCCTTTCGCCAAAGCCGCGCAAAGCAGTGCCAATATTGGCCTTCCTGGGCGCGCGGTGCTACCCACCCGCCGCCATGCCAGAGTTCGTCCAAGCCGCCGGACGCGCGCGCGAGCCAGAGTTCGCGCCTCTCCTCTCGGTCGTCGTCCCCGTTCGCAACGAGGGGGCGAATATCCTGCCGCTGATCGGCGAGATCCGCGCCGCCCTGGCGGGAAGAGACTACGAAATCTTTTATGTCGATGACGGCAGCATGGACGAGACGCCGGCGAGGCTGCGGGAGGCCGCGCTGGCGGGCGCGCCGCTGCGCTGGCTGCGGCATCGGCGGAGCTGCGGGCAGAGCGCCGCGATCATCACCGGTATCCGCTATGCCGCCGGGCGATGGATCGCCACCCTGGATGGGGACGGCCAAAACGATCCGGCCGACATCCCCGTGCTACTGCAGCAGGCGCTCGGCAGCGAGGCCGACGCGGCAGGCCCAGTGCTGGTGGCCGGACACCGGGTGCGGCGGCAGGACGGCGCGATCAAACGGCTGAGTTCGCGTCTCGCCAACGGCGTTCGGGCGCGGCTGCTGGGGGACGGCACGCCGGATACCGGCTGCGGCCTCAAGGTGTTCCGCCGTGACGCCTTCCTGGCTCTGCCGCATTTCGATCACATGCACCGTTTCCTTCCGGCGCTGTTTCTGCGGGCCGGGGGGCGGGTCGTCTCCGTGCCGGTCAACCATCGCCCGCGCCGGCAGGGCCGGTCGAATTACGGCACCCTGGGCCGGCTCGGCGTCGGGGTCGTCGATCTCGTCGGACTGCTCTGGTTACAACACCG
Source organism: Alphaproteobacteria bacterium (assembly GCA_017307285.1). Classification (GTDB taxonomy): domain Bacteria; phylum Pseudomonadota; class Alphaproteobacteria; order Acetobacterales; family Acetobacteraceae; genus JAFKFI01. Next base: position 36,428 of record JAFKFI010000107.1, read on the forward strand.
CTGGAGCCGCCCGGAAATCGAGGAGACCACGGGGTCGTCGTCATGAGCGGCGCGATCGACCATCCGCGCGACCCAAGATGGCGGCTCGTCCTCAAGCCGACCTTGCTGCTCACGGGGGTGCTGGCCGGCGGGGTCGTGTTGCGCGCCCTGCCGCATCGCTTCGACCCGGCCTTGATCGACCGCTTCGTCGTCGGGCAAGGACTAAGCGGCGAGGCGCTGTTCGTGCTCATCGGCGCGGCAATCTGCGCAGTCGGGCTGCCCCGGCAGCTGGTCGGTTTCGCCGGGGGGTATGCATTCGGCTTCCTGGGCGGCTCGGCGCTCGCCCTGATCGCGCAAGCATTGGGCTGCTTGGCCAATTTCACCTGGGCGCGATTTCTCGCCCGGGACTGGGCGACGCGGCGCATGGGACCTCGATTGCGGCGGCTGGACGGGTTCCTTGCGGCGCGCCCGTTCCGTGCGACGTTGACCCTGCGGCTGCTTCCGGTTGGCAACAATCTCGCGCTGAACCTGCTCGCTGGTGTGTCGGCGCTGCGGGTCGGACCGTTCCTGGCCGCGTCGATCCTCGGTTACGTCCCGCAGACGGTCATATTCGCGTTGCTCGGGGGAGGCGTCCGAGTCTCCGAGGCGATACAGGTGGCGATTGCCGCCAGCTTGTTCGCGGGATCCGTGATCCTCGGGCTGCTTCTCCTGCGGAATCGGCGCACCGCCCGGGCAAGCGCCGACGCGGCCTAAGAGCCGCGGATGGACCTCAATGTAGCTGGATGAACGCGCCTGGCGTGCGGAACTGGGCCGGCTTGACGAGGCTGGCCGAGGCGACGCGGACGGAGTGCAGCTTGCCGTCGAGTTCGCGCTGCCAGAAGCCGAGGAACTTGTGCAGCACCGGGAATTGCGGCGCGATATCGAGATCCTGCCAGATATAGCTCTGCAGCAGATCCGGGTGGTCCGGCAGCCGATAGAGAATCTCGGCGGTGGTTAAGCGGTAGTCCTTGAGTTGCAGCGCGATGGTCATGTCTCGATGCTCTCCATGACGCCCGGCAGCTTTCACTGCACAGGTTGGGAAAACTCCGCGATCCCCCGCAGGTTGCGTGATGGTGCCACGAGGAGACCCCCAGTATTCAACAAAAAAGTTAATTCTTTCAGCAGCTTGGCACTCCAATAGCGAGAGTGCTGCCGAACCCTTGACTCCGCATCGGGGTTCGCCTAGATCGCTGGCACTCCCAAGGGGGGAGTGCTAATGGCCGCGCAGGGTGCCGATCCGGGCCCGCCGCCATTGGCGATGACATCGGTTTGGCATCACTCGATCACTGGCATCACTCAGGAGCGATCCGTATGAAGTTCCGTCCCCTGCATGACCGGGTCGTGGTCCGTCGGCTCGACGCCGAGGAGAAGACCGCGGGCGGCATCATCATCCCCGACACCGCCAAGGAAAAGCCGATGGAGGGCGAGGTCATCGCCGTGGGCCCCGGCGCGCGCAACGAGCAGGGCCAGGTCGTGGCGCTCGACGTCAAGGCCGGCGACCGCATCCTGTTCGGCAAGTGGTCGGGCACCGAGGTGAAGCTCGATGGCGAGGAGCTCCTCATCATGAAGGAGAGCGACATCATGGGCATCATCGAGGGCGGCGCGGCCAAGAAGAAGGCCGCCTGATCCCTTCCGCCTCATAAGACTCAGACAAGGACAATAAGCACATGGCTGCCAAGGACGTGAAGTTCGGCGGTGATGCCCGTGCGCGCATGCTGCGCGGCGTGGACATCCTGGCCGACGCAGTGAAGGTGACGCTCGGCCCCAAGGGCCGCAACGTGGTGCTCGACAAGAGCTTCGGCGCCCCCCGCATCACCAAGGACGGCGTGACCGTCGCCAAGGAGATCGAGCTCGGCGACAAGTTCGAGAACATGGGCGCGCAGATGGTGCGCGAAGTGGCCTCCAAGACCAACGACATCGCCGGTGACGGCACGACGACTGCGACGGTGCTCGCTCAGGCGATCGTCCGCGAGGGCGCCAAGGCCGTCGCCGCCGGCATGAACCCGATGGACCTCAAGCGCGGTGTCGATCGCGCGGTGGCCGCCGTCGTCGACGAGCTGAAGAAGCGCAGCAAGAAGATCACCACGCCCGCCGAGACCGCGCAGGTCGGCACCGTCTCCGCCAACGGCGAGACCGAGATCGGCCGCATGATCTCCGAGGCGATGCAGAAGGTCGGCAACGAGGGCGTCATCACGGTCGAGGAGGCCAAGGGCGTCCAGACCGAGCTCGACGTCGTCGAGGGGATGCAGTTCGACCGCGGCTATGTCTCGCCGTACTTCATCACCAACGCCGAGAAGATGGTCGCGGAGATGGATCAGCCGTACATCCTGATCCACGAGAAGAAGCTGTCCGGCCTGCAGCCGATGTTGCCGCTGCTGGAGAGCGTCGTGCAGTCGGGCCGGCCGCTGTTGATCATCGCCGAGGACGTCGAGGGCGAGGCGCTGGCGACCCTGGTGGTCAACAAGCTGCGTGGCGGCCTCAAGGTCGCGGCGGTGAAGGCGCCGGGCTTCGGCGATCGCCGCAAGGCGATGCTCGAGGACATCGCGATCCTCACCGGCGGCCAGGTCATCAGCGAGGATCTCGGCATCAAGCTCGAGACCGTCACGCTCAACATGCTCGGCAAGGCGAAGCGGGTTCTCATCGAGAAGGAGAACACGACGATCGTCGAGGGCGCCGGCAAGAAGCCCGACATCCAGGGCCGCTGCGCGCAGATCCGCGCCCAGGTCGAGGAGACCACCTCCGACTACGACCGCGAGAAGCTGCAGGAGCGGCTGGCGAAGCTCGCCGGCGGTGTGGCCGTGATCCGCGTCGGTGGCTCGACCGAGGTCGAGGTGAAGGAGCGCAAGGACCGGGTCGACGACGCGCTGCACGCCACGCGCGCCGCCGTCGAGGAAGGCATCGTGCCGGGCGGCGGTGTTGCCCTGGCCCGCGCCAGCTTGGTGCTCGCCAAGATCCAGGCGGACAACGACGATCAGCGCTTCGGCATGGAGATCGTGCGCAAGGCGGTGCAGACCCCGCTACGCCAGATCGCCGAGAATGCCGGCGAGGACGGCGCGGTGATCGCCGGCAAGACGCTCGACAAGGACGAGTACAGCTGGGGCTTCGACGCGCAGAGCGGCGAGTTCAAGGATCTGGTGCGGGCCGGCATCATCGACCCGACCAAGGTTGTCCGCACGGCGCTGCAGGACGCGGCCTCGGTCGCCGGCCTGCTCGTCACCACCGAGGCGATGGTCGCCGAGAAGCCCGAGAAGCGGGCTCCGGCCGGCGGTCCTCCGGGCGGCGGAATGGGCGGCATGGGCGACATGGATTTCTAAGCGAAATCCAAGAAGGCCACTGAAATGGGGGCGGATCGCAAGGTCCGCCCCTTTTTTCATGTCCCGCGTGGCCGGCTAACTGGCAGCATCACGCGCCCGATTACGTCTCGGGTAATCGAATGGCGGCCGATGGTGTGCGCAACCTGCGCAGCCGCTGCGGTCGGAGCACATCGTGATTGCCAGTCTGACAAGACGCTTGCCCTTTTTCTATGGCTGGCTCGTCGTCGGCGTCGTGTTCGTGAGCATGGCGATCGGCGTCAATGCGCGGACAGCATTCTCGCTGCTGTTTCCGCCGATCCTCGACGAGTTTGGCTGGGGGCGGGGCGAAACGGCCGGCGCGTTCTCCTTCGGCTTCATCGTATCGGCGATCCTCAGCCCGGTGATCGGTCGGCTGATGGACCGTCGCGGGCCGCGCGTGGTCATGGAACTGGGCGTCGCGGCAATCGCCGCCGGCCTGTTGCTGGCCCCGCTGGCGCGCGAGCCGTGGCATCTCTACGCGACGCTCGGCGTCCTCGTCGGGGGTGGCAGCGTATGCCTGGGATACACTGGCCAGTCGCAATTCCTGCCGAACTGGTTCATCCGCCGGCGCGGCCTGGCCATGAGCATTGCGTTCTCCGGCGTCGGCGCCGGCTCTATCATCCTACTGCCGGGACTGCAGGCGATCATCGAGCACACCGGATGGCGGACCGCCTGCTGGAGCCTCGGCGCTCTGACCCTCGTCGTGCTGGCGCCGCTCAATCTGCTGTTGCGGCTCCGGCCCGAGGAACTGGGACTGTCCCCGGACGGCGATGGACCGCCAGCGGAGCTCTCCGCGCCCAACCGAGCAAGCAATGTCGTCGATCAAGCCTGGGCGGCGGTCGACTGGACTCTCGGGCGCGCGGCGCGCACCGCCCGGTTCTGGTGGCTGGCGTTCGGCTATTTCGGCGCGGGCTTCATCTGGTACGCGGTGCAGGTGCATCAGACCAAGTATCTGGTCGAGGTCGGATTCACCGCGAACGACGCCGCCTGGGCCTTGGGCGCCGTGAGCCTGGCCGCCGTGCCGGGACAGATCATCCTCGGACACCTTTCCGACCGGATCGGGCGCGAGCTCGTATGGGCGATCGGGTGCTTGGGCTTCGTCTGCACCTACGTCGCGTTGCTCGTGCTGCGGACCGATCCGAGCCTCGCGCTTCTCTGCCTCGTGATCGTCCCGCAGGGCTTCCTGGGTTACGGGCTTACGTCCGTTCTTGGTGCCATCCCGGCGGAAATTTTCGAGGGCCGGCACTATGGGGTGATCTTCGGCACCCTGGCGCTCTCCTTGATCGTTGGCGGGGCAGTGGGGCCTTGGCTCACTGGCGCGCTGCACGATTGGACGGGAAGCTACGCCTCGCCGTTCTGGATCGCGATCCTCCTGAGTGTGCTGTCAGCAACCGCCATCTGGCGCGCAGCACCGCGCAAGGTGCGTGTCGTCGCTGGCCGGCTCCACCATCGAGCCCGCTGAATCAGTGGGGGGTTGAGGATGGCTTTCGTTGCGATATGGCCGAACCGGCCCCGATTCGAAGCGGCTTGCGACAGCGAGTCCGAATTGACACGCTTCGCGGTTTCTGTGCCAACTAGGCCCTGCAATCGCATTTTGGCTTGCCTTGCTGCGCTCCGTCTGATCGGGTGCCCTCAAGACGTCCAAAGGCCCGGTTGTCTATCGCTCCGCGCCATTCCGCGCGGGGCCACGACGGAGAGAGTGACTCGACAATGGCTATCGGCACGGTCAAGTGGTTCAACACCACGAAGGGTTTTGGCTTCATCATGCCACAGGACGGCGGCAAGGACGTGTTCGTCCACATCACTGCTGTCCAGGCGGCCGGCCTACGGGGGCTGAACGAGGGTCAGAAGGTCAGCTACGAGGTCGCGATGGAGCGGGGCAAGGCCGCCGCCACGAACTTGAAGCTCGCCTGAACGCCCCTCGCGCGGACCCGTCAGGGCGATGACGGTTCACCAAGCGTCCAATTCCCTATCCGGGCTCTATCGGACGGCCTCCGATGGAGCCATCGCTGTCCGGATCAGCAGCGGGCGCCGACACGGCGCGGAATGCAGATCCACCTTCGCCATTCTTCGTCAAGCCAATCTCCGACAATAGGAAGGAGCGACCGATCATGGCAATCGGTACCGTGAAGTGGTTCAACGCGACCAAGGGTTTCGGCTTCATCATGCCGCAGGACGGCGGCAAGGACGTTTTCGTCCATATCACGGCCGTCCAGGCAGCCGGCCTCAATGGGCTGAATGACGGCCAGAAGGTCTCCTACGAGATCGCGATGGAACGCGGCAAGGCGGCGGCGACCAACCTGCGGCTTGCCTGAACTCCGGCGGGGAGGTCGGTCGAGCGCTTTGCCGCTGGACCGTGCTCCCCGCCGAGACCCAGCCGGCGCCTAGATCGCGCCAGCCGCCCGTCCGGAGGCTCGGACGACCCCTTCGATCCGACTAGCCCCGGCCTCGCGCATGGCCTGCTCGGCAACAGCTTGCCGCGCGGGGTCGCGCAGGTGGACGGAGAGCAGCAACTCGCCCCGGGCCGCGGCCTCTTCCCTGAGATCGTGCTGCATCTTGTCGGACGCCTTGGAGACGCCCTCGGCCGCCGCACCCAGCCCAACCGCCCCAACCACCGCGGCGGCCACCGCCGGCAATGCGGCCCCTCCGGTGGCGACCACTGCACCGGCAGCCGCCAGCGCCCCTACCGATGCCGCCATGCTGGTGTGCAGCGTCCGTGACTGGCGGGAGTCGTCCTCGGTTTCCGGGTTTTCGGCGCTCTGCTCCGGGGTCGCGTGTGTTGGCGTGGGATCGGCGTCCGGAAGACTGATTTCGGCCCGGTCGAAACCGGCCATCGACAAGCGCGAGATCGCGTCCTGGATGGCTGCGTCGCTGGGAAAAGCACCGCGCACTTCCTGCACCGCCTCTGTCAGGGTCGGGCCGGCCTTGTCCGGATTGCTGGCGGATCCGCTCATCGCCGTCTCCTCTGGCTGCTCCAGGAGCGAACGCCCGCCCGCAGTTCCCGTTCCGCGTGGGGTGCAGGCAACCGTCCTCCCGTCCCTTTGTTCTGAGGATCGGACATATTGGGAGAGTGACCGTGCGATTGGTGCATGAGGTGCTGCGCGAGATGGACGGCGGAGACGACCGCGACCTCCTCCCGCTGGGCGCCGCGATCGAGGACCTGCTCGGCGGGCCGCGCGGTACGCTCGCCGATCTGGCGGACCGCTTCACCCAGGCGCGGCTAGGCGCCATCATGGCCTCCTGGATCCATGACGGCCCGAACCAGCCGATTCAGCCGGACGAGCTCGCCCGGGTTCTAGGCGCCGAGCGGGTGCGCGATCTCGCCACTTTGACGGGGCTGCCGGAGGATGCATTTCTCCGCCAGATGGCCCTGCATCTGCCGCGCGTGATCGATGGGATGACGCCCGAGGGCTACGTCACGGAACCGGAGAACCCCGATCGGCTGACGAACTAGCTGCGCTCGGCCCGCTTCCGCGTCGCCGCCGCCACGGCTATGGTCCGCGCCCCTCAACCGCCGGACCGGTCGCCCGATGAAGCTGCGCGTCGCCACCTGGAACATCAACTCGCTTCGCCTGCGCGCGCCCCTGCTGAAGCACCTGATCGCGGCCCTCGACCCGGACGTGATCTGCCTGCAGGAGACCAAGGTGCCGGACGCCCTGTTCCCGGCCACCGTGCCGGTCGAGCTCGGCTATCCCCACGTCGCGTTCCGGGGAATGAAGGGCTACAACGGGGTGGCGATCCTCTCCCGCATTCCCTTCGAGGTCGACGACGCGACGCCGGACTGGTGCGCCAAGGGCGACTGCCGGCATCTCGCCGTCCTGCTCGATACCAAGGGCGGGCCGATCGAGCTGCATGATTTCTATGTCCCCGCCGGCGGCGACGTGCCGGACACGCGAGAGAATCCGAAATTCGCGCACAAGCTGGATTTCGTCGCCCAGGCCACGGACTGGTTCGCGGCCCGCTCCGGCCTCACCCGCGCCGTGCTGGTCGGCGACCTCAACATCGCCCCGCTGGAGCACGACGTCTGGAGTCACAAGCAGCTTCTCAACGTGGTCAGCCACACGCCGCCGGAGACGGCGGGCTTGCTCGCCTGGCAGAACACCGCGTTCGTGGACGCGGTGCGCCACTTCGTGCCGCCAGGCGAGAAGCTGTTCACCTGGTGGAGCTATCGCAACCGCGACTGGCGTGCCTCCGACCGAGGGCGCCGGCTGGACCACGTCTGGGTCACGCCGGACCTGACCGGCGCCCTGACCCGCCACCTGATCCACAAGGATGCCCGCGACTGGCCGCAGACCTCGGACCACGTGCCGGTCTGCGTCGAGCTGTCGCTGTAGCTGCACCGGATCGGCGATCGCGGTAATCTCGCGTGGCGCCGCGACCCCTCGGCTTTGGGCTCGCCGCGGCCGAATTTATTACCCGGATCCGGGCTCTTCGTCGCCGCCGGATTGCCCGGATCCGGGCTCAACGCGGCGCGCGTTTTACCCGGATCCGGGTTCTTCAGGCGGCGACGCTCGGCACGCCCGCCGGGTCCAGCCGGTAGCCCCCGCCCTCCGTCACCAGCAGGCGGGCGTTGGACGGGTCGGGCTCGATCTTCTGGCGCAGCCGGTAGATGTGCGTCTCCAGCGTGTGCGTGGTCACGGCGGCGTTGTAGCCCCAGACCTCGTTCAGCAGCACCTGCCGGGCGACCGGCTTGGTCCCAGCGCGATAGAGGAACTTCAGGATGGCGGCTTCCTTCTCAGTCAGCCGGATGCGCCGGTTGCGCGCAGCTTCCTGCAGCAGCTTCGCCGAGGGGCGGAACGTGTAGGGGCCGATGGTGAAGACCGCGTCTTCGCTGTTCTCAAACAGACGCAGCTGCGCGCGCAGCCGGGCGAGCAGCTCGGCCAGCCGGAAGGGCTTGGCGATGTAATCGTTCGCCCCGGAATCCAGGCCGCGAACGACGTCCGACTCCTCGTCCGATCCGGTGAGGAACATGATCGGCACTTTGACGCCCTGTTTTCTCCACTTGACGCAGAGGTCGCGGCCGTCGCCGTCCGGCAGGCCGATATCCAGGATGATGGCGTCGAACCTGGAATTCCGGTTCGCCAGCCTCTCCTCCGCCTCGGCCACGTCGGCAGCCTCGACCGCCGCGAATTCGCCATCCACCGCGAGCTGTTCGACCAGCGTTGCCCGCAGTGCCTCGTCATCGTCCACGATCAGGATGGGGCGCTCGCCCGACATCGATGTTCCCCTTGCAGCTCAGGGCCGTCCGCACGGACGCGCCCGGGTCGGCTTCAATTATATAGCAAAGCAAATCTTGGTGTTCGGGCGCTTCGCAGGAAGCCCAACGCACTCCCTAGCCTTCAATCGCGACGCGGAGAGGGCGAGATCACTCACATTTGCGTGAAGCCTTGCCGAGCCATATGATCGACCGCCATATACCGGACGGTAAGGGCGTCCGCAGGGCTGCCTTGCAGCTTCACCCTTGGCCGACCGAGGGGTATGCCGTGAGAATGGCGGGTCTAGAAGTGATCGCATGAACCGTTTGTCGCCTCACGGAATTGCATCGGCCGGCCTCGCTGCCGCATCGGTGCCGTCAGAAGCTGTCGCGCTCGAGATCCGTGGCGTCCACCGCGCCGTGGCCGAGCTGCGCCGCGGCATTCCCTTTCTGCTGACAGGCGCCGAGCCTCTGGTGCTGATCGCGGCTGAAACTGCCGGAGCGCACGGACTGAGCGAGTTCGCCGCACTCGCGGACGGTCCGGCCGTGTTGCTGTTGTCGCCAGTGCGCGCGACCTCGGTTCTGCAGCAGCCGGTGCCGCGCTCGGCGAAGGTCGTCGCAGTCCGCCTCACCGGCAATGCGTTCGACCCGGCGACTCTTCGTACGCTCGCCGATCCCACGGCCGAGCAGATCCTCCCCGAAACGCCCGAGGCCGTCCGGCCGCCGGTCCTCGCTGGCCCCGCCCTCGCGCTGATCAAGCTCGGCCGGCTCCTGGCCGCCGTGCTGGCCGCTCCCGCGCGGCCGGATGCCTCCGAAGCAGCCGAGCGGCTGCATCTGCTCTCGGTTCCGGCGGCCGATGTCACCGCTTATCCCGGCGCGCTCGCCGCCAACCTGCACCGTGTGTCCGAAGCGCAAGTCCCACTGGAGGACGCGCCGGATGCTCGGGTGGTGGCGTTTCGCGGCCCCGACGCCGGCATCGAGCACCTCGCCATCGTCATCGGCACGCCGGAGACCGACGCGGCGCCGCTGGTGAGAATCCATTCCGAGTGCTTCACCGGCGACCTGCTCGGCAGCCTGCGCTGCGATTGCGGCGCCCAGCTGCGCGGCGCGATCCGGCGCATCGCGAAAGAGGGCTCCGGCGTCCTCCTCTATCTTGCCCAGGAAGGCCGCGGCATCGGCCTGGTCAACAAGCTCCGCGCCTATGCCCTGCAGGATCGCGGGCTGGACACGCTGGACGCCAACCGCGCCCTCGGCTGGGGCGCCGACGAGCGCAACTTCCTCGTCGCCGCCACCATGCTGCGCGAGCTCGGCGTGCCGCGCGTCCGCCTGCTGACCAACAACCCCGAGAAGATGAGCGGCCTCGCAGCTTGCGGGGTGGAGGTAGTCGGCCGCGTCAGCCACGTCGTCGCCCCCAACGGGGTGAACAACCACTACCTCGCCACCAAGGCTGAACGGTTCGGCCACCTGCTCGGCTGAGCGCGCCATGCCGGACGCCATCGTCCAGCCCGACGGCAGGTTGATCTTCCAAGGCCGCGTCTTCCGCGCCGCCCTCGGCCGTGGCGGTGTCCGCCGAGACAAGCAGGAAGGCGACGGCGCCACCCCCGCTGGCGCCTTACCGCTCCGCCGGGTGCTCTACCGCGCCGACCGCATCGCGCATCCTGCGTGCGCCGTCCCCGTGGAACCCCTCGCCCCCGACGACGGCTGGTGCGATGACCCGACGCATCCTGACTACAATCGAATGATCCGCCTGCCCCACCCGGCGCGGCACGAGGCGCTGTGGCGGGACGACGCGGTGTACGATCTCATCGGCGTGCTCGGCTGGAACGACCAGCCGGTGATCCGCGAGCGCGGCTCGGCGATTTTCCTGCACGTCGCCCGTGCGGATTTCGCGCCCACAGAGGGCTGCGTGGCGCTGGCGCTGCCCGATCTGTGCGACCTGCTCGCGGCCGGCGTGACCGGAATTATCGTCACAGGTTGACTGGGTTAAACGCGTAGGGCGGAAAAGCGCAGCGCATTCCGCCGACTACCAGACCTGCAGCTATCCTACACGCGCGGCGGTGGCGGCAATGCCTGTTGCTGCACGGGAGCCGGCGCTGCGGGCTCTTCCACCAGCCAATCGCGCAGCGAGCGGCGCATCTGGTACTCGAGCTCGACGTTGAGCGCGTCCATCAGCTGCTTGGTCACCCCGTACAGCGCCCGCCGCGTGCTTTCCCCGCCGGTGATGGGGCGCGAGGCGGAGACGCGGGCCTCGGCGAAGGCCGCCCTGGTGTTGGCCGACGTATAGATGTCGAGCTCGACCGCCAGCGAGCCCTGGTAGCTGTCGCCGCGCCGCAGGATGCTCGCGTCATTGATCAGCAGCACCGCGCGCCCGGAGGTGCCGAGCGCCTGCAACCGATCGTGCGCCATCTGCCGGATCGCGTCGGCGGGCCGCACCGGATCGCTCCCCGCCAAGTCGCCGCCGCCCGGCACGAAACGCTCCTCGACCTCGATCGAGGCGACATTCAGCCGGAGCGGCGTCAGATAATCGTAGCGCAGCGGCGCGAAGTTCTCCGGGCCGGTAGCAGGCTCCTGCCGCGAGCCACCGCACGCCGCCAGCCCGAGGGCCAGCAGCAGCCCGCCCACCTGGCGGCGGCCGACATGCCGAGCGTTCAATTCCGTGCCCCAACCTCGGTCCCGCGGATTTCCTCGCGGGGGAAGCGGAAGTCGAAATTGCAGAACTCGCACGTCATCACGATGTCGCCTTCGACGGTCATGTGGTCCAGATCGTCCCGCGTGAAGCCTTCCAGGATGCCAGACAGGCGCTGGCGGGAGCAGCGGCAGCCATACGAGAGCGCCCGCGCCCGATCGACCGCGGCGCCCTCCGTATGGAACAATCGATACAACAATCGTTCGGGCGGCAGCGCATCGTCGAGCAGCTCGCCGTCCCGCAAGGTCGCGGCGAGGGCGACGGCAGTACGCCAGCTTTCCTCCTGTGCCTCCGCGTCGAGCGCGGGATCGACCCCGCCCTCGCCCGCCACCTTCTCCAGGATCAACCCACCCGCCCGCCAGCCGGCCTCGGTCTCCTCGCAGGCAAGATGGACGAAGCAGCTCATCTGCTCGCTGGTGCGGAAGTAATGCAGCGCCATGTCGGCGAGGCGGCTGCCCTCGATGGTCACGATCCCCTGGTGCCGGTCGCGATCGGGCCCCTGGTCCACCGTGAAGGCCAGATAGCCGTGCCCCATCAGCTGCTCGGCCGATGGCTCGGTCTCGCGGGCAAGCAGGTCGGAGAATTTGTCCTCGTTGATGCGGGCATAGCCGCGCAGCGCGCCGCCATCGGTGCAGTCGGCGAGCAGCATCGGCAGGGCGCCGTCGCCCTTCACCTGGAGGCTGAACGAGCCCTGGAACTTGAGCGCGGAGGCCAGACCGGCGGCCAGCGCCAGCGCCTCGCCGGTGATCCGGCGCACCAGCGGTGGATTGTCGTGGCGGGTCAGCAGCGCGTCGGCCAGCGGCCCAAGCCGGATCAGCCGGCCGCGCACCGGCCGGCGCGGCAGATAGAAGGGCGTGACGCCGCGCGGTACGACGATGTCGGGCACGGCGGGTCGCAGGCTGTCGAGGAAGGCGGGAGTTTCGGACATCGTCCCAAGATAGGCCCGGCACCGCGTCCGGGCTACCGGCGCCGGGCTGGGTTGCGGCGCGCGACGCCCTTCGCCGGGGCGTGATGCGCAAGGCCGGGCTTGGCAGTAAGAGAGAAGAAGGTCAGACGGGGAACCAGCCATGCCAGCAATCGAGACCTACGACGCCGTGATGTTCGGCAGCGGCGAGGCCGGCAAGTCGATGGCCTGGCATCTCGGTGGCCAACGTCAGCGTGTCGCGGTGGTGGAGGAGCGCTACATCGGCGGCTCCTGTCCCAATATCGCCTGCCTGCCGAGCAAGAACATTATCCACAGCGCGAGCGTCGCCCGGACGGTCGCGACCAGCGCCGGGTTCGGCACCCACGCGTCCGGCGTCACGGTTTCGATGCGAGAGGTGCAGGCGCGCAAGCGGGCGATGGTCGATGGCCTCATCAAGACGCACCTGGAGAAATTCGCCGCCGCCCACTGCGAACTGGTCATGGGGCGGGGCAGCTTCGTCGCCGAGCGGACCATCGAGGTCACGTCCGCCGATGGCGGGAAACGGACGCTCCGCGGCGACAAGGTCTTCCTCGACCTCGGCGCCTTCGCCACGGTGCCGGAGCTTCCGGGGCTCGCCGACGCCGCGCCCCTCACCCATGTCGAGCTGCTCGACCTCGACACCCTGCCCGAGCACTTGCTGATCCTCGGCGGCGGCTACATCGCGCTGGAGCTCGCGCAGGCGATGCGCCGGTTCGGCAGCCGCGTGACCATTTGCGAGCGCGCCGAGCAAATCATCTCCCGCGAGGACCCCGACATTTCCGGGGCGATCCGCAGCCTGCTGGGCGATGAGGGCATCGAGATCGTCACCTCGGCCGACGTTCGGCGCGTCTCCGGTCGATCGGGCCGCACCGTCACGCTCCACCTCGCGGCCGGCGGGACCGAGTCGACGCTCGAAGGCTCCCACCTCCTGGTCGCCCTGGGAAAGGCGCCGAACACGCAAGGGATCGGGCTCGATCGCGCAGGGGTCGAGCTAACCCCGTCCGGATATGTACGCGTCAATGACCGGCTGGAGACGAGCGCCCCCGCCGTCTGGGCAATGGGCGACTGCGCGGGAAGTCCGGCCTTCACCCATATGGCGTTCGAGGATTTCCGCATCGTGCGCGACAACCTGAATGGCGGGAACCGCAGCACGTCCGGCCGGCAGGTGCCGTTCTGCCTGTTCACCGATCCCGAGCTTGCGCGCGTCGGCCTGAACGAGACCGAGGCCAAGCGGCAAGGCGTCGCCTACCGTCTCGCGGAGCTCCCGGTCGCCGCCATCCTGCGCACCCGCACGACCGGCGAGACGCGCGGCAAACTCAAGGCGCTGATCGGCGCGGACGACCGGATCATCGGCTTCACCGCCTTCGGCCCGCACGCCGGCGAAATGCTGCCGCCGATCCAGTTGGCGATGAGCGCCGGGTTGCCCTATCAGGCGGTGGAGGCGCTGACGGTCTCGCATCCCACCTACGCGGAAGGGCTGGTGCAGCTGTTCTCCAGCGTCGGTCCGCTGGCATCCTGAGCCTGGTTGGCGGGGCCGGCATCCCGGCCTAGGCATACGGGCGCGGGCAGCGCCGGGGGAAAGACATGGGGGCGCGGCCCTGGCTGATACTCGCCGCGATGGTGCTCGCGCGGATCGCATTCGGCTACCAGTACCAGACCGTCGCCAGCCTGACGCCGCAGCTGATGGCGGCGTACGGTCTCGACTACACCAGCATCGGCACGCTGATCGGCGTGTTCGTCGCCCCCGGAATCATCCTCGCCCTGCCGCTCGGCCTCCTCGGGCGCCGCTACGGTGATCGGCTGATCGTCGGCGGCGGGCTCGCGCTGATGACGGCGGGGCCGTTGCTCGGCGCGGTGTGGGCCAACCCGGCGGGGATCGGCGCCGGGCGGCTGCTAGCGGGCGCCGGCGGGGTCGCGATGATCGTGCTGCAGAACAAGATCATCTCCGACTGGTTCACCGGCCGCGCCTTCATGCTGGCGATCAGCCTTTCGGTCGCGGCCTACCCCGTCGGCGTGTCCGGCGCGCAGATCGCCTTGCCGTGGATCGCCGCCGAAAGCGGCACAGTCGCCGCGCTGCTGTCCGATACCGCGCTCGTCGGCCTCTCGCTGGTCCTGTTCCTCGCGAGCTACCGCGACGCGCCATCCGCGCAACCGGCGCAGCGCCGGTTCTCGCTGCCGGGCCGGCGCGAGTGCATCCTCGTCATGGTCGGCGGCCTGGTGTGGACCGCCTATACCGGCTGCTACGGCGGGTTCGTGTCCTACGTGCCGTCGCTGATGAGCGTGCAGGGCCATTCCGCGCTGATCGCCGGCGCGGTGATGACGCTCGCGACCTGGGGCAGCATCCCCGCGACACTCGCCGGCGGCGCCATCGCCGCGCGGTTCGGCAATTTCCGCGTCCTGCTGTTCGGCGCCGTCGCGATGGCGCTGGGCTGCTTTGGCATGGCCTTCACCGCCTGGCCGCTGGCGAGCGCCGTGATGTTCGGCGTGCTCGGCTCAGTGCATCCCTCGGTCATCATGGCCGCCGGCACGCTGTCGTCACGCCCGGAGAACCGCGCCGTCGGCATGGGGATTTTCTACACCACCTATTACGCCGGCAACGCCCTGGCCCCCGCCCTCTGCGGCCACGCCGCCGACCTCGTAGGCGGCCCCGGCGGCGCGCTCTACGCCGCTGCCGCGATCGGCCTGCTGGCGATCCCGCTCTGGCTGCTGCACGCCAGGCTCACTGCCGGGAACCGCCGCCGGCAACGCACGCTGGCTGTGAGCGATTGACCTTGCGGATGGAGAAGGCCCGATGCCGCCGCTCAAGGTGATGATCGTCCGTCACGCGGAAAAGCCCGCCGACCACGAGAACCGGCATCCCCCGTTCGGCGTGGACGAGGAGGGGCGAGCGGACCCGCGCAGCTTGAGCCCGCTCGGCTGGCAGCGGGCGGGAGCCCTCGTTCCTTGGTTCGCCCGCGCGGCGGATCCGCTGGCGACGCCGGCGGCCCTGTTCGCGCCACATCATCGCGGCACCAGCCACCGCGCGCGCCAGACGCTCGTGCCGCTCGCGCGCCTTCTCAGGCTGCCGATCCACGCCGACCTGCCGGTGGGCGAGGAGCCGAAGCTCGCCGATGACGTGCTCGCCTGTGCCGGCCCGGTGCTGATCGCGTGGGAACACAAGGCCCTGCCACGCATCCCCCGCCTGCTCGCCGGCCCCACCCCGCGCTGCCCCGCCGACTGGCCGGAGGACCGCTTCGACCTCGCCTGGGTGCTGGATCGCGACGCCGATGGCGCGTGGCGATTCGCGCAGGTGCCGCAATTGTTGCTCGGCGGCGATTCGCCCACGGTGTTGCCGCTCGGCTAGACTGGCGCACTCGCATCCCGACAGGACGACACGCATCATGACCGCGACCACTTCCGCGAGCGAGCGCCTGGGCTCGTTCGTCGCCGGCCTACGCTACGAGGATATTCCCCGGCCCGCCGTCGAGCAGGCGTGCCGCATGTTCCTCGACGCGATCGGCTGCGCGCTGGCGGCGTGGCGCGAAGACCCCCGCAAGGCCGGCATCGCGCGCGCCGTCGCGGAGGAATTCGCCGCGAAGGGCGGCGCCAGCATCGTCGGAGGCGGTGTCACGCATCCCGCCCTTGCCGCCCTCGCCAACGGCATCCTCGCCAACGCGGCCGACAACGACGACACCCACAAGCGCGCCCTGATCCATGTCGGCTCCGTCGTGGTGCCGGCGGCGCTCGCGGTGTGCGAGGATCGCGGGCTCTCCGGGCGTGACCTCATCGTCGCGATGGTCGCGGGGTACGAGGTCACGGCGCGGGTCGGCATGGCGGTGATGCCGACGCACTATCGCTTCTGGCACTCCACCGCCACCAACGGCACGTTCGGCGCCGCGGCGGCCGCCGCGCGCGCGATGGGCCTCGACGCGGCGGCGACGCAGGCCGCACTCGGCTTCGCCGGCACGCAAGCGGCCGGCCTCAACGCCTTCTTCGAGACCGGCGACGACAGCAAGAGCGTGCATCCCGGCAAGGCCGGCATGAACGGCGTGCTGGCCGCGCGCCTCGCCGCCCTCGGCGCCACCAGTCCGCCCGACATTTTCGGCCACCCCAAGGGCTATCTCGCCGCCTACAGCACCGAGCCCGACGCCGCCGTGCTGACGCGCGGGCTCGGCGAGACCTGGGAGATCACCCAGAACGGCTACAAGCCATACCCCTCCATCCTCGCCAGCCACTCGCCGATCGGCGCGGCGCTGGAGATCGTCGCGCGCCACGCCCCCGATCCGGCGCGCATCGAGAGCGTCGCGATCAACACCTACGCCACCGTCAAGTCGCACTTCTCCAGCAAGCAGGCGGACAGTACGATGGCGTCGCGGCTTTCGGTGCCGTACTGCGTCGCCGTCGCCCTGGTGGACGGGAAGGTCGGCCAGCCGCAATTCCAGCCCGACCGCTTCCAGGACGCGCGGGTGCGCCGCGTGCTCGACCGCACGGAGGTCGTCGCCGACGCCGAGCTAACCAAGCTATACCCGGAGAAATTCCCCGCGCGCGTGGTGGTGAGAATGCAGGGTGGCGAGAGCCTGCAAGCCGAGATGATGTACCCGAAGGGCGACCCGCAAAACCCGCTCAGCAACGACGAGCTCGCCCAGAAATTCCGCGACAACGCCCGCGACTATCTGCCCGCCGGCGACGTGGAAAAATTCATATCCGCGGCGATGGACCTCAGCTCGGCGGCGACGCTCGCCGAGTTGACCCGCCCGTTGCGCGCGCGGAGCTAAGCGCGATGCCCAAGACGATCCGCCTCAACGCGTTCGACATGAACTGCATCGCCCACCAGTCGCCCGGCCTGTGGACGCATCCGCGCGACCGGGCCGACAGCTACAACACGCTGGAATACTGGACGGATCTTGCGCGCACCCTGGAGCGGGGCAAGTTCGATGCGCTGTTCCTCGCCGATGTGCTCGGCATCTACGACGTGTACCAGGGCTCGCCGCGCACGGCGCTCGAGCAGGCGGTGCAGGTGCCGGTGAACGATCCGCTCATGGTGATCCCGGCGATGGCGGTGGTCACGCAGCATCTCGGCTTCGGCGTGACCTGCGCGTTGTCCTACGAACTCCCGTATCCGTTCGCCCGCCGCATGTCGACGCTCGACCATCTCACCAAGGGTCGCGTCGGCTGGAACATCGTCACTGGCTATCTCAACAGCGCGGCGCTCGCGATGGGCATGACCGAGCAGCACGACCACGACACACGCTACGAGATCGCCGAGGAATACATGCAGGCGGTCTACAAGCTGTGGGAAGGCAGCTGGGAGGACGGCGCCGTGCTGCGCGACCGCGCCGGGCGGCGCTTCGCCGACGCTGGCAAGATCCACCGCATCAAGCACGCCGGCAAATACTTCCAGATGGAAGCGATCCACCTCTGCGAGCCATCGCCGCAGCGCACGCCGGTGCTCTACCAAGCCGGCGCCTCGACACGCGGCCGGCAATTCGCCGCCGAGCACGCCGAGTGCGTGTTCATCAACGGCCCCACCCGCCGCGTGATCGCGCCGATCGTCGCCGACATCCGCCGCCGCGCCGCACTGCTCGGGCGCAACCCGGCGGAAATCCAGATCTTCACCATGATGACGATCATCCCCGGCCGCACCCGTGCCGAGGCCGAGGAAAAGCTCGCCGAGTATCGCGCGCATGTCAGCGAGGAAGGCGCGCTCGCGCTGATGTCCGGCTGGACGGGCGTGGATTTTTCCGAGCTCGCGCTCGACGAGATCGTCCGCTTCGAGCAGAAGAAGGCAATGACCTCGGCGTTGGAGGCGTTCACCATCGCCGACCCCGATCGCGAATGGACAGTGCGCGAGATCGCCAAGCACGCCGCGATCGGCGGCCGTGGTCCGGTGGTGGTCGGCTCGGCGCGAGAGGTCGCGGACGAGATGCAGGCTTGGGTGGAGGAGACCGATATCGACGGCTTCAATCTCGCCTACGCGCTGACGCCTGAGACGTTCGAGGACATCGTCGATCTCGTGGTGCCCGAGCTGCAAGAGCGCGGGGTCTATAAGCGGGACTACGCGACGGGGACGTTGCGCGAGAAACTATACGGCCCCGGCCGCGCCCGGCTGCCGTCGGAGCACCCGGCAGCGCGGTTCCGCTTGTAAAGGCAACCCCTCACCCCGGCCCTCTCCCACAAGGGGAGAGGGAGAAGAAAGCCCCCTCCCCTTGTGGGAGGGGGTTGGGGGGAGGGGTCTACCCAGCCGCCCGCAGCAGCCGGCAGCTCCCCTTCTCCAACGGCTGAAACGCCTGCTCCCCCGGGATCGTCCGCAGCACGGTGTAAAGATCCCAAGGCCCCTTCGACGCCGCGGGCGCCTTCACCTGCACGAGGTACATGTCATGCACCATGCGCCCATCCGCGCGGATGTGGCCGTCGTGGAACACCGCGTCATGCACCGGCGTCGCCCGCATCTCCCGCGTCACCACCTCCGCATCGACGCTGCCGGTCGCCTTCACCGCCTCGAGGTAGTGCAGCACGGCCGAATACGTCCCGGCCTGGATCATGGTCGGCATCGCGTGCCGCTCGGCGAAGAATCGCTGCGCCCAGGCGCGGCTTTCCGCGTCGCGGTCCCAATAGAACGCCGTAGTCAGGATCAGCCCCTGCGCGCTCGGCAGCCCGATCGCCTTGATGTCGGTGATGAACGGCAGGAATGCCGCCAGCTTCTGCTTCTTGGTCAGCCCGAACTCGACAGCCTGCTTCACCGAGTTCGCGGTATCGGCGCCCGAATTGGCGAGCCCGACCACGTCCGCACCCGACGCCTGCGCGGCGACCAGCTGCGAGGCGAAATCGGTCGTATTCAACGGCGCCACCGAATGGCCGAGCACCTTCCCCCCGGCATGGACGATCTCGCTGCTCGCCGTCTTTTCCAGGTTGGCGCCGAATGTGTAGTCGGCGGTGATGAAGTACCAGCTCTTCGCCCCGCTCTCGACCAATGCCCGCCCGGTGCCGGCCGACAGCGCATACGAGTCGAATGTCCAGTGCGCGCCGTACGGAGAACAGTTCTCGTTGCTCAGCGCGGTGGAGGCCGTGCTGGTCACGAGGTCGATCCGATGCTTCTCCGCCGCCAGCCCCTGCACCGCGATCGCCACCGCCGAATTGGTGAGGTCCGTGACCATCTGCACGTCCTCGCGGTCGAACCAGCGCCGCGCGATATCGACCGCGACGTCGGGCCGGTTCTGATGGTCGGCCGCGACAATCTCGATCTTGCGGCCAAGCACCGAGCTGCCGAAATCCTGCACGGCCAATCGCGCCGCCACCACCGACCCCTCGCCCGCCGCGTCGCCATACGGCCCGTTCATGTCGGTCAGCACGCCGATCTTGAGCGCCGCCGGCTCCTCGGCCCGCGCCAGCGGCGCCGCCACGACGGCAAGCGAAAGGATGGTCCAGAGCCAGGCGCGCATGATCGACTTTCCTCGGGAGCGGATGCGCTACATTCACGATCATATAACGTCTGTCAACCATATCCACGCTGCCGCGACGGCAATGCAGGATTGACCGGCGCCGGCCGCCGTTTCAATGAACGGGCAATCGAAAGGAGCGCCCATGAACGCCGAGCAACTGCGCGCCCTACAGGCGCCGCTGAAGACGAAATACCGCGAGCTGCCCGACGCCGCCCGCATCCCGGCCCGCGCCGAGGCCTCGCTCGATCCCGTCGAGATCGCCTGCACCGTGCCCTCCTGGCACGGCAGCGTCACCGCCGGCCTGCACGAATCCGCCGGCGGCACCGGCAAGCTCGCCTGCTCGGCGGACATGCTGCTCCAGGCCCTCGCGGCCTGCGCCGGGGTCACGCTGCGCGCCGTGGCGACCGCCTACGGGGTGGAAATCCGGCACGGCCGGGGCGAATTCGAGCTTGCCAGCGAACCACGGCCTTACGGTGTGCCGATCGGATGACGCGATCTGCAGAGGACTATCCTGCACGAGCGAGCGCATGTGCGCCTCGCGTGCGCTGACGACGACATCCGCGCGCCGATGGACGCGCTCTGACGCCATCCAGCCTGCCGATGCGGAGAGTGCAGCGACGACCACAACGGCAGCTGCGAGTTGGGAGAGCCGAGACCAATCCCACATCATTCGTCCTGACGTCTGATGGTGAATGTCGGACTTGATCTTCTCCGCCAAACCGGCCGGAGCACGATGGCGCGCAGCTTTGAGACGATCCGATTGCGCGCGATAAGCGGCCAGCGTGTCGGCGCAGTCGCTGCACGTAGCCGTATGCTGTTCAAGCTCGGCCTTACGCCCGTCTGCAAGCGCGCCGTCGTTGACGACAAGGGCGTCGAG
>JAFKFI010000108.1 GCA_017307285.1 Alphaproteobacteria bacterium
ATCATCCAGCAGCGCGTCCTCCGTGCCAACGCTGAACAGCGCCGGGCATAATCCCCGCAAATCCGCGTAGAGCGGAGATATATCCGGGTCGCGCCGGTCGAAGCCGCCTTCGAGGAAAGCCTCGGCGAATTTCTCGATGTCGATGGTGCGCAGCACCAGCCGCCGCGCATTGCCGAACGCAAGCTGGCTCGGCGTCATCGACAAGTCGAACGCACCGTACACGAGATTGGCGCCGCGGAACCCGGCATAGCCGTGCCGGTCGCGCATCCTCAGCAAAGTCACCGCCGAGAGATGTCCACCCGCTGATT
Source organism: Alphaproteobacteria bacterium (assembly GCA_017307285.1). Classification (GTDB taxonomy): domain Bacteria; phylum Pseudomonadota; class Alphaproteobacteria; order Acetobacterales; family Acetobacteraceae; genus JAFKFI01. The sequence continues at coordinate 309 of JAFKFI010000108.1, forward strand.
CGCCGCCGATGGTCAGCGCCTCGGTGCCGAACTCGGCGCGCGCGTTGCGCACCAGCCAGACGGCCGCGTCCTCGCAATCGTCCGGCCCGGCCGGATACGGGTGCTCGGGCGCGAGGCGATACTCCACACTGACGCAGGCGAGGCCGGCGTTGTCGGCGATCCGCTCCATCATCAGATCGTGCGCCTCGGCGCTGCCGAGCACCCAGCCGCCGCCGTGGATGTGCAGATAGGCGCCGCGCGGATTGTCGGGTGCGAGCACGCGCAGCGGAATCCGCCGCCCGTCGCGCCCCTCGATCGTGCGGCTGCGCGCGCGCTCCGACATCACCGGCGCGGGAAACGCGCCCTCGCCGCGCCGGCGGGCCTCGCGCACCCGCTCGGCGCCGACATCCCACCACTCGGGCAGCGGCGTCATCAGCTCGACTAGCTTGTCGTTGAGCGCGCGGGTTTCCGGTGCGACCGCGGATGCGGCGAACAGCGCGGGGTTCAGCGCACTCTCGTCGTTGCTCATCGCCAAGTCCCCGATTTCAATAGAACAGGTCGCGCATCTCCGGGATTACCCAGAGCGGCTTGTCGCCACGCGCCACGCGCTGCACGTTGTCGAACGCGTTGCGGAAGCGGGAGAACTGATTGTCCCAGGTCGGGCCGGCGAGATGCGGCGTGAGAATCACGTTGTCGAGCCCGAACAGCGGATTGCGCGGCGAGGTCGGCTCCTCCTCGAACACGTCGAGACCGGCGGCGGTGATCTTGCCGTTGCTCAGCGCCTCATAGAGCGCCGCCTCGTCCACCACCGGGCCGCGACACGTGTTCACCAGGATGGCGGAGGGCTTCATCAGCCCGAGCTCCTTGGCGCCGATCATCTTGCGCGTCGCCGGCGTCAGCGGCACGTGCAGCGAGACGATGTCGGACGAGCGCAGCACCTCCGGCATCGAGCGGAAGCGCGCGCCGAGCGCATCCTCGGCGTCCTCGGTCAATCGCACCGTGTCGTAGTACTGCACCTGCAAGCCGAAGGCGCGCCCGAGCCGCGCCACCTTCTTGCCGATCGTGCCGAGGCCGATGATGCCGAGCGTCTTGCCGTGCAGCTCGTAGAGCTTCACGCTGGCGAAATCGTTGCCGCGCCAGCGCCCGGCCACGACGTTGGTGTGCTGCCAGATCAGCCGCCGGTTCACCGCCAGCATCAGCAGGATGGCGTGCTCGGCCACGGCGGTCGAATTGGCGCCGCCGTTGTTGGACACCGGCACTTTGGCACGCCGCGCTGCCTCGATGTCCACCCGGTCGTAGCCGGCGCTGACCAGTTGCACCAGTTTCAGCTTAGGCGCCGCGCGGAAGAAATCATCGCTCATCGGGCCGCTGGTCAGGCCGACGAAATACTCCGCCTCGGCGAGCGCCGCGTTGAACTCCGTGCTGGCCGGCGGAGCGATGGTCAGGTCGAAGCCCGAGGGCGCCATGTCCTGCGCGATCGGCGTGTCGTTCAGCGGACTGTCGGCCAGCAGGATCTTCGGCATGGTTCCCTCCCCTCGCGCTTTGCGTCGCGGTGTAGGATGCTAACATCGCCGGCAAGACGACAAGGGGGAGAGGCGCGATGGATTTCAGCGGCAAAGTGGCGATCGTCACGGGCGGCGGCGGCGGCATCGGCCGGGCGACCTCGCTCGGCTTCGCCAAGGGCGGCGCGAAAGTGGTGGTGGTGGACCGCGACGAGTCGCTCGGCGAGGGCACCGCCGGCATCCTCCGCCAGCAGGGCGGCGACACGACCTACGTGCGCGCCGACGTCACCAAATCGGCCGACGTGCAAGCCTATGTGAAGGCCGCGCTCGACAAATACGGCCGTATCGACTGCTTCTTCAACAACGCCGGCATCGAGGGCAAGCTCGCCGATACCGTCGACTACGACGAGGATGCGTTCGACCAGGTGATCGCGGTCAACGTGCGCGGCGTGTTCCTCGGACTGAAGTATGTGCTGCCGGCGTTGATCAAGCAGGGCTCGGGTGCGGTGGTGAACACGGCGTCGGTCGCCGGACTGGTCGCGACGCCGGGCATGTCGGCCTATGTCGCCTCCAAGCACGCGGTGATCGGCCTGACCAAGGCGGCGTCCGGCGAGGTCGCGCGCAACGGCGTCCGCGTCAACGCAGTCTGCCCCGGCCCGATCGACACGCGGATGATCCAGTCGATCGCGCAGACTCGCTCGCCCAACGATCCGGCAGGGTTCGCGGCGGGCTACCAGCAGATGATCCCGATTGGCCGCTATGGCCGCGCCGAGGAGATTGCCAATCTCGTGCTGTTCCTCTGCTCGGATGCTTCCTCGAACATGACCGGCGGCCACTACGTCTCCGACGGCGGCCGCACCGCGACCGGCGGCGCGTTCACCGCCGTCAAGGCGTGACGCTCAGTAGGTATTGAGCCCCAGAATCCCCTGCGCGCCGACATCGGCCACGAGCTTCTTGCCGATCAGGTCGCGCAGGGTTTCCGCGGTGCCGCCGCCGAGCGAGCCGTAGCGCACCGCGCGATAGATGCGCGACACCGGATAGTCGTCGGTGAAACCATATCCGCCGTGCAACTGGACCGCCTCGCTCGCCACGCGCACCGACATCTCGTTGTTGAACACCTTGGCCGTCGCCGACAGGAACGGATCGGGAAACGGGTTCGCCGTGCCGCAAGCGCGGTACAGCAAGCCACGCCCCGCCTCGATGTCCTTGAACATATCGGCGAGCTTCCAGCGGATACCCTGGTTGTCCGCCACGCGGCGGCCGAATACCTCGCGCTCGCGCACGTAGTTCACCGCTTCGTCGAACGCGGCTTCCGCGAGGCCGAGCGAAATCGCGGGGTTCAGGCAGCGTTGCGTGTTGAACGCGGTCAGCAGCCGCTTGAAACCATTCTCTTTCAGAACAAGATTCTCCACCGGCAGCTCGCAATCGTTGAACTGCAGCTCGTAGAGATTCTCCCCGCCCATCGTGTGATAGGTGCCGGTGATCTCCAGCCCTTTGGTGCCGCCCTCGACCAGGATGCAGCCGATGCCTTCCCGTCCCGGCCTTCCGTCCACCCGCGTGAACACGATGAACATGCCGGCCTCGGGAACCCGGCTGATCAGCGTCTTGGTGCCGCGCAGAATCACCTTGTCGCCGGCGACGCGCGCGTTGGTGCGGAAATTAGCGACGTCCGTGCCAGCGTGCGGCTCGGTCATGCAGATTGCCAACATGCAGTCTCCGGTGACGACGCGCGGCAAAATGCGCTCCTTGATCGAGGCTGGCGCGTAATGCGCGATCACCCGCGTCTGCACGCCCGCCTCGCCCAGCACCGCCATCGCGGTGATGTAGCAGCCCTTGGCGATCTCCTCGAGGATCAGCGCCGTGTCGAACACCGGCAGCCCGAGCCCGCCATACTCCTCCGGTACCGTCATGCCGAGCACGCCGATGCCGGCGAGCTTGCGCATGTTGTCCCACGGGAAGCTGCCGTCCATCCAGCGTTGGGCGTTGGGCTTGAACTCCGACTGGACCAGCTCCCGGACGGTCGAAACCATGTCGCGCTGCTGCGAATTGATGCGGAATTCCATGCTCGGCCCCTGTCCCGATCCTGCCAGATCGGCGACGATACAGACCCCACGGAAGCGTGCAATGAGGGAGGCCCCGCATGACGATCGACACGGCCAAGCTGTACAAGACGATGGTGGAGGGTGCCGCGGACGCAATCGTCGTCACCGACGCATCCGGCGTGATCCAATTCTGGAATCACGGCGCCGAACGCATCTTCGGCTTCCCGCAGGATGAGGCGGTCGGCCAGTCGCTCGACATCATTATCCCGCCCGGCATTCGCGCGCGGCACTGGGAAGGCTTCAACCGCGTGATGGAGACCGGCAAGAGCCGCTATGGTGAGGGCGAGTTGCTCGCCGTGCCGGGGTTGCGCAAGGACGGCAGCCGCATCTCGATCGAGTTCACCATAGTCGCGTTCCACGATGAGCAGGGCCGCATGGCCGGCATGGGCGCCATCCTCCGCGACGTGACCACGCGCTTCGAGGAGGTCCGCGATCTCAAGCGCCGTCTCGCCGCCGCCAGTGGGCCTGCGAGCTGATCACACGGCCCGCTTGACGATCACCGTGTCGTCGTATTCGTCGTGGATGTCCTTGTTGGTGTAGTCCTTGAGCAGCGCTGCGGCGACGACAGAGATTACGCCGCAGACGCTGATGAAAATGGCGATCGGCCACGGCGAGCGATAGGCGGCGAATAGCGCCGCGGCGATCAGCGGCGCCGGGCCGCCGGCGATGATCGAGGCAAGCTGGTAGCCGATCGAGGCGCCGCTGTAGCGCAGACGCGGGGTAAAGCTCTCGGCGATCAGCGCCGCCTGCGGTCCATACATCAGGTCGTGCGGGATCAACGACAGCACCACCGCGAGAAACACCCAGAACGGCACGACGGTGTTCAACATCGCGAAGTAGATCCATCCGAAGACCGCGGTGACGGCGGCGCCCAGAATGTAGATGCGCTTACGCCCGAACCGGTCCGAGAGATGGCCGGCGAAGGGCACGGTGAAGAACGACACCACCGCCGCGACCAGCACCGCGATCAGCAGGAAGTCGCGCGAGACGTGCAGCGTGTTGACGCCGTACGAGAACACGAAAGCGGTGAAGATGTAGAACGGCGCCTGCTCGCCCATGCGCGCGAAGGCGCTGAGAAAGATCTCGCCGGGCTGCCGGCGGAACACCTCGATCATTGGCGCCTTCTCGATGCGCTTCTCGTTCAGCAGCCGCTGGAACACCGGGGTTTCGAGAATGCCGAGGCGTATCCACAACCCGATGGCGACCAGCACGATGCTGAGCAGGAACGGCACCCGCCAGCCCCAGGTGAGAAACGCGTCACCGGCAATGGCGCTGAAGATCAGCACGATCAGGTTGGAGATGAACAGCCCGGCCGGCACACCCCATTGCGGCCAGGAGGCGATGAAGCCGCGATGCTGGTTGGTGCGCGCCCACTCCATCGACAGCAGCACCGAGCCGCCCCACTCGCCCCCCACCCCGACGCCCTGGATGAAGCGCAGGATGGTCAGGATGATGGCACCCCAGATGCCGACGCTGGCGTAGGTCGGCACCAGCCCGACGAGGAAGGTCGCGATGCCCATGAGCATCAAGGTCGCGATCAAGGTCGCCTTGCGACCGATGCGGTCGCCGAAATGGCCGAAGATGGCGGCGCCGACCGGCCGGGCGATGAAGCCGACGGCGTAGATACCGAACGCCTCCAGCGTGCCGACCAGCGGGTCAGAGTGCGGGAAGAACAGCTTGGCGAACACCAGGCCGGTGACGATGCTGTAGAGGAAGAAATCATACCACTCGATCGTGGTGCCGATGGTGCTGGCGACCACCGCGCGGCGAAGTTGAGCACGATGCTCGGATTCCGACAGAACCGGCAGGCCGCCAGCCGCAGGAGCCAAGTCCACCATCGCCGTCCCTCCGCTCGCCGCCAGTTGGCCTGCCGTGCTTGCGAGCAGAACGCCGGGCATCAAGCAGAGTTCATCGCAACCTTTTCGCGCGCCGCCAGGCGCAATGCGTCCGCCTTTGGTAGGGCGGAATTCATTCCGCCTGCTTCAGGATGTCGAGCACCCGCGTGCCGTAGCGGTCGAGCTTGGACGCGCCAACGCCCTTGATCTGGCCAAGCTCGGTGAGATTCGCTGGCCGCACCGCCGCGATCTCGCGCAACACCGAGTCGTGGAAGATGACGTAGGGCGGGATCGCTTGCGCCTTTGCCTCAGCGGCGCGCCAGGCACGCAGCGACTCGAACAATCCGGCCGGAACGGCGGCCAACTCGACGGCCGGGGCGCCGGCGGTACGACGCTCCCGTCGGATTCGCGCCGGCACCGGCGCGTCCTCGCGCAGCATGACGCGCTCCTCGCCGCGAAGCACCGGACGGGCGCGGTCCGCCACCAGGGCGAGGCTGGCGAACTCGCCGCTCTCGGTCCGCAGCATGCCCGCCGCGATCAGCTGGCGGATGACGCCGCGCCAGAACTCCCGCGAGCGATCCGCGCCGATCCCGAAGGTGGGCAGCTTCTCGTGCCGGTGGCGCAGCACCATCTCGGTCTCCTGCCCCCGCAGTACCGCGATGACATGGACCGCCCCGAACATCTGTCCGGTGCGATACACCGCCGAGAGCACCTTCTGCGCTTCCACCGTGCCGTCGACCAGCGTCGCGGGTCTGGCGCAGTTGTCGCAATGGCCACACGGCGCCCCCAACTCCTCGCCGAAGCAGCCGAGCAGCGAGCGGGTTCGACAGGCGGTGGTCTCGGTGAGCGAGATCATCGCCTCAAGCCGCGCCCGCATAACCCGCTTCTGCGCCTCGGGCGCGGCGGACTGGGCGAGCCAATGGCGGGCGCGGGCGATGTCCTCGCCGCCGTAGAGCAGCAGGGTCTGCGCCGAGTCGCCGTCGCGTCCCGCGCGGCCGATCTGCTGGTAGTAGGATTCCGGGCTGTCCGGCATGTCGAGATGCACGACGAAGCGCACATCCGGCCGGTCGATGCCCATGCCAAAGGCGATGGTCGCAACGATGATGAGCGGCTCGCCGGAGCGGAAACGGGCAAGTGCGGCCCGCTTGTCCGCGCGGTCCAGCCCGGCGTGAAACGCGATGGCGGCAACGCCCTTCTGCTGCAGCCGCGCCGCGATGCGTTCGGTCTTCGCCCGGCTGCCGCAATAGACGATGCCGCAGGCGCCGGGATGACGGGCGAGCAGGTCGAGCAGCTGCGCAGTCTCGCCGATCTTGGGCTCGGCGGCGATGTTGAGGTTGGGCCGGTGAAAGCTCGACGCGAATACCTCCGCATCGCTCATGGCAAGCGATTGCAGAATATCGGCGCGGGTGCGCGGGTCGGCGGTCGCGGTCAGCGCGATGCGCGGCACGCCGGGAAACCGTTCGGGCAGGCAGGCGAGTGCGCGGTATTCCGGGCGGAACTCGTGGCCCCATTGCGAGACGCAATGCGCCTCGTCGATCGCCAGCAGCGACAGTCGCAGCCGCGACAGCCGATCGAGCGTGCCGTTCGACAGTAGCCGCTCGGGCGAGACGTACAAGAGGTCGAGCCGCCCCTCGCCGAGCGCCTGGGCGACGTGGCGCGCCTCGGCGGGGTCGAGCTCCGAATGCAGCGCGCCGGCCGCGACCCCGACCTGGCGCAGCGCCGCGACCTGGTCGTCCATCAGCGCGATCAGCGGCGAGATCACCACCGCCGTGCCAGGGCGGCAGAGCGCGGGCAGTTGGTAGCAGATGCTCTTGCCGCCGCCCGTCGGCATCAACACCAGCGCGTCGCCGCCGCCGATCACGTGGCGGAGCACCTGCTCCTGCGATCCCCGGAAGCCGGGGAAGCCGAACACCCGGCGCAGCGCCTCCGCCGGGTCCGGCCGGGAGAGCCCGTCCGGCACGCCGATCAGCGGCCCGCGATGGCGATCTCCACACGCCGGCTTTCGAGCGAAGAAAGAGTGAAGTCCGTCGGACCCTTCGCCGCGAGATGGATGCGAGCGGGTGCCACGCCGTCGCGCGTGAGCTGGTCGACCACGACCTGCGCGCGAGTGCGGGACAAGTCCTTATTGGCCTGCTGGCTGCCCTCGGGATCAGCATAGCCGGTCACAGTGACGGACTCGGTCGGGTGCTGTTGTGCCCATTGCGCCGCGCCGCTGACCGCCTTCTGGGCGTTGTCGTCGAGGCCGGCGGACCATTCCTGGAAATAAACCACGAAACGCTGCGCGGCGGGCGGCTCGCTCGCCGTGCAGGCGCCGAGGCAGAGCAGCAGCAGGACGGCAAGGCGGCGCATGACCGAATCCTTACAAGCGGTTGAGAACAGGAGCATACCTGCCCACCGGTTGCGGAGCCGTCAACCGCGCGTCACGCCGCCGCCGCCACCGCGTGGCCGGCCGAGATGCGCCAGATCCGATCGAGCCGTTCCACCCCGGTCAGTCGATGCATGATGAGCAGCACCGTCCGCCCCTCCGCCACTTCGTTAAGCGTGGTGAGAAAGGCGCGCTCGGTATCGGCGTCGAGCCCGGCGCAGGGCTCGTCGAGGATCAGCACCTCGGCATCGGACAGCAACGTGCGCGCCAACGCGAGCCGCCGGCCTTGCCCGCCGGAGAAGCGCGCGCCGCCTTCGCCGACCCAGGTGTCGAGCCCATCGGGCAAGGCGCGCACCACCTCGCCGATATGCGCCGCTTCGAGCGCCGCCCACAGCGCCGCGTCGTCGGCATCGGGGCGGGCCAAGCGGAGGTTGGCGCGGATGGTGTCATCGAACAGGTGGGTCGCCTGGCTGAGCCAGCCGATCCGCGCCCGCAGCTCGGCCGTGGCAAGGGTTGCGATGTCGACGCCGCCGAGCTTCACGCATCCCTGCTGTGGCGCCGCGAGCTTCAGGGCCAGCGCCGCGAGCGTGGACTTGCCCGCGCCCGACGGCCCGAGGATTGCCACCCGGCTGCCTTGCGGGATGTCCAGGGTGAGGCCGTCGAACACCTCGGGCCGGTCGGCGCGCCAGCGGAAATGCACCGCCTCGAAGCGCAATCCCGAACCAGCAGGCATGGCGGCGGGTGGCGCCGGCTCGGGCACTGCCGCCGGGGCCTCGGCTGCCTCCAGCACGCGGCGGGCGGCGACGACCGCGTGGCCCGCCATCGCACCGGCGCGCGGCAGCCCGCCGATCGCCTCGAACGCGGCGAGCACCAGGAAGGCGGCGGCCACGGCGGCGACCGGGGCGAAGCCGGCGGCGATCAGCACCGCCAGGATCGCGAGCTGGGCGCAGAGGAACGCCGCCGCGCCGGCCAGAGCCATGCGGGCGGAAACCTCGCGCTGGGCGGAGAGCAGCGCGCCCTCCCGCGCCTGCACGGCGGCGAGCATCCGCCCCTCGGCGCCGAACGCCCGCACCTCGCGCAGGCCGGTCAGGGCATCGAGGGCGGCGACACGCAGCGCGGCGGCGGTGCTTGCCAGGCGCTGCCCCGCACCACGCGTCACCCGCATGGCGATCCAGGGCAGCACGAAGGCGGCGATCGCGAACAGCACCCCGATCGCCGCCGCCAGCCCCGGGTCGCGCAGCCCGATCAGCACCACCAGGGCGGGGAGCAAGAGCACCGCGCAGGCGAGCGGGAGCAGGATGCCGACATACAGCCCGTCCAGCGCCTCCACGTCGGAGACCAGCCGCGCCAACACGTCGCCGGCCCGGCGGAAGCCGAGCCCACCGGCGGAACTGCGCGACAGACCGCGAAAGAACCACACCCTGAGGGAGGCGAGTGCCCGGAACGTCGCCTCGTGCGTCCACAGCCGCTCAAAATACCGCAGGATCACCCGTGCGGCGCCGAATCCCCGCAGCAGCATGGGAGCGACCAGCGCCCCCGCTACCGCGGTCGCCAGTGCTGCGCCGGAGAGCGTCATCATGCCGAGGCCGGCCACGAGCGCCGCAAGGGTAGTGACGAAGCCGAGCAGCAGCCAGCCGAGATGGCCGCGCCACAGCGCGAGCACGCGCAGCAGCGGGCTCACGCCGCACCTCGCGCGGCGACGACGCGACCGGCGGCGATGTCGAGCCGTCGTCCCCCGAAAGCATGGGCGGCGGCCGCATGGCTCGCCAGGATCACCGTCCGGCCGATGGCGAGGCGGCGTAAACTTTCCAGCACCTCCGCCTCGGTCGCCGGGTCGAGATGCGCCGTGGGCTCGTCAAGCAGCAGCAAGGGGGCGTTCTTGAGGAAAGCGCGGGCGATGGCGATGCGCTGCGCCTGCCCGCCCGAAAGCCCGTAGCCGCCCTCGCCGACCGCGGTGTCGAGGCCGTCCGGCAGCGCATCGGAAAACCGGTCCACCCGCGCCGCGCGCGCCGCCTCCTCGACCTCGGCGTCGGTCGCCTCGGGGCGGGCGAAGCGGATGTTGTCGCGGATCGAGCCGGCGAACAGCACGGGACGCTGACCGATCCAGCCGGTCAGACGCGACAAAGCCTGCGGCACCAGCTCGGAAATATCCGCTCCATTGAGGGTAACACGGCCCTGGTCAGGGGCAACGAAGCCGAGCAGGATTTCGATGATGCTGGACTTGCCGGCCCCAGAGGGTCCGGCGAGGACCAGCGTCTCGCCCGCCGGGACGCGGAAAGAGATGCCGTCGAGCGCCCGTCCGCGCACCGGGTCCCAGGTCAGCCGGACATCCTCGAACGCGACGGCGACACCCTGCGCCTCGACCGTCCGTATCGGCCGGGCGGGCGCCTGGTCGGGGATGGGCGGCAGCGCGAGCAGCGCCTCGGCGGCGCCATGCGCGCGCAGCCGGTCCTGGTAGGCGGCGGAAAAACCGCGCAATGGCGCGAAGAACTCCGGTACCAGCAGCAGCACGAACAGCGCGGTTGTGGGGTTGGAGAGCGTCCCCGCGCGCAGCGCCAGCCCGTAATGGATCGCCAGCCCAACCAAGGCCACGGCGGCGGCGAAGTCGAGCGCCACGGAGGAAAGAAAGGCCACGCGCAGCACCCGCATGGTGCGGCGACGCAACTCGTCGGCAGCGCTTCCCAAAGCCCGCGCCTCGTCCTCGGCACGGCCATGAACGACGATGGTGGCAATCCCGCGCACCCGGTCGAGGAAGCGCGCTTGCAACCGCGCCATCGCGAGGAACTGCCGACGCGACGCGGCCGCTGCGCCGAGGCCGGCCAGCGCCATCGCGATCGGCACCATCAGGCCAGTCGCCGCCAGCACGAAGGCCCCGAACGGGTCGGCCCACAACGCGGCGAGCGCGACCAGAACGGGGCCGGCGACCGCCAGCGAGGCGGCCGGCAGCCAGCGCGCAAACAGGCCATCGAGCGCCTCCACCCGGTCGATCGCCGTGACGGTCAACTCGCCCGAATGGCTGCCCCGCAGCAGCGACGGCCCGGCATGGAGTAACCGGGTCAATGCGTCGGTGCGCAAGCGTCGGCGCGCGGCGGCGCCGGCGGCGAAGGCGGCGCGCTCCGCGAGGACGGACAGCCCAGCGCGCGCCAGCGCCAGGATGGCGAAGCCCGCCAGCAACTCCCAGGCTGCGCGGCCCTGGAACGCGCGATACAGCGCCTCGGCGGCACAATAGGCCTGCCCGATCGCCAGCGCCGTGCCGAGCAGGTTCATAAGCAGCACCGGCCGCGACGCCGCTCGCCCCAGGCGCGATTGCTGGCGCAGCCATGCGCGCGCTTCTCGCTTGAGGGCATTCGTTCTGTCGTCGGCCATGCCGGGGGATTAGGCCAGGATCACTGAAATTGACAGGCCCCGATCATGGCCTCTCACGGGACAGCTTCGGTCAATCGCTACACTCGACCATGTTTCTGATTTGTCCCGATTTTTTATTCCGTCGTCGATTTTTAGGCATGAGCGCCCGGGGGAATTTCGGAAACATTGCCTGAACCTAAACAGAATTTAACCGCGATTTCTTCCATCATCGGAATGTCCAGATGCGCTTCTTATTGAGATTCAATACATAATGTCGCCACCGTTCGGCGATAGGCAGGCACCGACATAGAACCCGCCCTGAGGACCGGCGAGCAGCAGTGCGGTTGCGGCTATCTCCTCGGCTCGCCCGAACCGGCCTGCCGGCAAGCGCGCGCGGAACGCCGCCTGCCATTCATCGCTATTCTGGCGAACGAGGTCGGTGTCGATCGGCCCCGGCGCGATGGCGTTTACCCGCACCCCTTTGGGCGCCGCTTCCCAGGCGAGCGCCCGGGTCAGGCCGATGATGCCCGCCTTGGCCGCGCAGTACGGCACGGCGTTGGGGCCGCCCTTGAGGCCCATCTGCGAGGCGACATTGATGATGCAGCCCCGCCCCCGTGCCGCCATGCCGGGGTAGACCGCCTGGGCCATGAAGAACATGCCCTTGAGGTGAACCCCGATCAGCCGGTCGAACTCCGCCTCGGTATAGTCCTCGAACGGCTTGCGGGTGTTCATGCCGGCGTTGTTGAACAGAATGTCGGGCGCGCCGAGCGCATCGGTCGCCTGCCGCGCGAAAGCGCGGGTGGCGCCTGGGTCCGCAACATCGGCTGAGATGTGCAGCACGCGCCTGCCAAGGGCGCGGATCTCCGTCGCGGTCGCCTCCGCCTGGGCATCGTCGTTGAAATGGCAAAAGGCGATATCCGCCCCCTCCGCGGCGAAGGCCAGTGCGGTTGCCCGCCCGATCCCACGCGATCCGCCCGTCACCAGCGCCACCTGATCTTTCAGTTGCATCGTGCCTGTCCCCTCCCGATCGTTACTCCCGCGTGTAGGCCTCTTTGCCCGCGCCGCGCGATAGCTATAACCCCGACATGCACGTCGCTCGCACCCTCCCAGAGCTGACCCATTACTGCGCCCGGCTGCGCGAAGGGCGTACTGCCCTCGCGCTGGTGCCGACGATGGGCGCGCTGCACGCCGGGCATCGCGCGCTGGTCGACGCGGCGGTCGGCACCGGGGCGGCGACCGTGACCTCGATCTTCGTCAACCCGCTGCAATTCGCACCCACGGAGGATCTCAGCCGCTATCCGCGCGACGAGGCGGGCGACCTCGCGACGCTCGATGCGTGCGGCTGCGATCTCGTCTGGATGCCGGACGTCGCGACGATGTATCCGCCCGGCGGCGCCACCACTGTCGACCCCTCGGGCCCTGCTGAGCGCTGGGAGGGCAGCCACCGACCGGGCCATTTCCGTGGCATGGCGACGGTGGTGGCCAAGCTGTTCGGCCAAGTCCGGCCGGATGTCGCGTTTTTTGGCGAAAAGGATTGGCAGCAACTGCAAGTCGTGACCCGCATGGTCGCCGACCTGCACCTGCCGCTACGGATCGTCGGCGTGCCGACTGTGCGCGAGGCCGACGGGCTCGCGCTGTCGTCGCGCAATCGGTTCCTCAGCGAGGCCGAGCGGCGGCGCGCGCCCAATCTCTATCAAGCGCTCGCCCGGACAGCGCAGGCCATCGCGGCCGGCGGGTCGGCGGCGGAACTGCTGCACGCCGCCCGCGCCGCGCTCGCCGTGGACGGCTTTGGAGTCGATTATCTGGCGCTGGTTGACGGTCCGACCCTGGAACCGATCGCGACGGCGCAGCCCCGCGCGCGGCTGATCGCGGCGGCCCGACTCGGCACGGTGCGGCTGCTCGACAATATCCCGGTTGGCTAGTCGCCAAGCGCGCGCTTGGCGACGCCCGCGAGGTAGGACGCCGCCGCCGGCAGGATCGCATCGTTGAAATCATAGCCGGGGTTGTGCAGTTCGTGCCCCGGACCCGAGACGCCGTTGCCGATCCAGACATAGGCGCTGGGCCGCTGCTGGGAGAACCAGCCGAAATCTTCCGAGCCCATCGTCGGCGGTAGGTCGCGCCGCACCGGCAGCCCGGCGCCGGCAGCCGCCTCGGCAGCGAGAGAGGCTTCCTGCGACGTATTGCTCGTCACCATCACGCCACGCTGGATCGCAACCTCGGCCGTCATGCCGAACATGGTCGCGGTGCCAGCCGAGACGCGGCGTATCCCCTCTTCGAGCTGGTCCATCACCTCGGTGCGCAGCGCGCGCATCGTGCCGCGCATCACCGCCTCCTCGGGGATCTGGTTGGCGGCGCGTCCCGCTTCCATTGTGCAGATCGACAGCACCCCGCAATCCAGGGGGTCGAGGCTGCGTGACACCACAGATTGCAGCGCGACCAGCAGGTGAGCCGAGGCGAGCATCGGGTCGCGCGCCAGATGCGGCAGCGCGGCGTGGCCGGCATGGCCCCTCACACGGATTTCAATGCGTGCGCCACCCGCCATCACCGGGCCGTCATGCACCGCGACGGTTCCGGCATCGAGACCCGGCCAGTTGTGAAAACCGAAGATGCGCTCCATCGGGAAACGATCGAACAAGCCATCAGCCAGCATCGCCAGCGCGCCGCCCGCGCCCTCTTCGGCCGGCTGGAACACGAGATGTACGGTGCCAGTCCAGCTCTCGTCCCGCATCAGCAACGCGGCGGCGCCGAGCAGGGAGGCGGTATGCCCGTCATGCCCGCAGGCGTGCATCACGCCGGGGTTGGTCGAGGCGTGGGGAAGCCCTGTCGTTTCGGTAATGGGCAACGCGTCCATGTCGGCGCGCAGCCCGACACTGCGATTGGAGCGGCCCCGGCTGATCGTCGCGACCACCCCATGACCGCCGATGCCAGCCTCGAACGACACGCCGAGCTCCGCCAGCCGTGCCTGGACGAATGCGGCGGTCTCTGCCTCCTGTTTCGACAGCTCGGGATGGGCGTGCAGGTGCCGGCGCCACCGGGTCAGCGTCTCGGCCAAAGCCTGGTCCATCGTCGTCCTTTCGCTGGGAGCTGGCGCCGGGCAAGACACGCGGCCTTCACGCCGCCGCGTTCACCTCGTCCACCCTCTCGTCACTCTCCGCCCGCTCGGCGTGCAGCGGGATATCGAGCTCATAGCGCGTTCCGTTGCCCTCCTGCACGGTCAATGTCGCACCGAGTTGGCGGGCGAAGCCACGGATGAGTTGGATGCCGAGCCCGTCGCGCGGCCCGCTCTCGCTCTCGCCGCTGCCCGCCGGAATGCCGATGCCGTCATCCTCGATTACCAGATGCGCGATGTCCTTGTCGGCTGCGAGATGCACTGCGACGCGGCCGCGACGTCCCCCGGGAAAGGCATATTTAATGGCGTTGCTTACCGCCTCGGTGACGATCAGCGACAGCGGCACGGCCTGGTCGCTCGACATCTGGAGCTCCGGCGCGTCCACGGTGAGAGTGATACGGTCGCCCTCGCGCTCTCCCATCGCTTGGAAGAGCTGGCCCGAGAGCTCCATTAGGAAGCTGCGCATGTTGATGGTCCGCAACTCGCCGTCCGCATAGAGATGGCGGTGAAGGGTGGCGAGGGCGCGGACCCGATCGCGGGCCGCCTGGAACTCGGCCTTGGCCTCGGGGGCGCGGATCCGGCTGGCCTGCAGGTTCAGCAGGCTCGCGACTATCTGCAGGTTGTTCTTCACCCGATGGTGGATCTCCTGCATCAGCAGATGCTGTTGCGCAACTGCGCTCCGCAGCTGCGCCTCATGCTCGGCCAGCGCGCCGGTTGCATGCGAGAAGGCCTGGGAGAGATCTACCACCTCAGTCGGCATTCCATGCAGTGAGAAGCTGTCGAAGGGGCCGCCACCGCGCCACCGGTTGACTGCCGCCGTGAGCCGTTTCAGCGGCTGAACCACCGCGCGATCCGTGCCGCCGCCCATGATGAGCAGGCCCACCACCAGTGCCACCGTAATCTCCAGCAGGTGGCGGATCAGCGCGTCGTGAGCCGCAGCCTGAATGGCGGCCGAGCGATAGGCGGCGAGCAGCGCATAACCGCCTCGCACAGGGCCAATGGCGTAGGCAAACGCCTCGCCGTGGCGCGAGACGCCGTCCAGTGCCGCAACCGGCGCGGCCGAGGCGGGGACGGAAAACAGCGGCCGCTGAGCTTGGGGCGGCGGAAGCCGATCGTCGCTCGCGCCGTCCAGCGCGTGCAGTCGCGATGCCGGATCCAGGAGCCATAATCCGAGATCCCCGTCCGCACCTCGCGCGCCATCTTGTCCAGCCAGCCAATCGAGCCGAAGAGCCGCGGCGACAATCGCCTGCGGCTCGGATTTTCCTTCGGTGGAGACGAAAATCGGCAGGACCATCGCATTCGAGCCCGGCACTGCGCCGAGCCTGCCCAGCGCGGGCTCGCCTCGCCGCGACTGTTCCAAACCGGGGTCCGAAGCCCAGTCAATCGCCGCCACCCCCGGCTCTCCAGCCTGACACTCCACGCGACCGTAAGCGTCGAGCACCGCAAGGCCAGCGTACCGCGTCGGCTCCAGTACGGCCGCACCGGCCAACAGGGGGCAAACGGCATCCCGCGGCTGCGCGGCAATTCTGGCGATCGTGCCAATCGCGTGATCCAGTGCGGCGTCATGTCGCACGGACGCCTTGCGGAGGCCTGCGGCCGCGAATTCCCTGGATCGGGCGAGTGAGGCGAAATAGCTGTCGAAGGCCAGCGCCACCGCCATGAAGACCAGCGGGACCACGGAAATCAGCAGAAGCAACGTCACACGCGCCCGGACGGAACCGAGCACTGTCCTCACCTTTACCCCCCGCGGGCCGCCCGGATGGTCACTTCTCACGGTCCTCTTCGATGATCTTCAGCAATTCGGGAGGGATCGGCTCGTCGGCGACATCATCGAACAACTTGTGCAGCCCGCGGTGCAGCCATAGGTCGAACGCCTCGTCGGCCTTCCGCTCCCTGGGCGGGCGGACCGGCACGGGCTTATCCTTCCGCTGCGTCATCGGGACATGTTTCATCTTCGGCGAAGTCCAAACGGCGGCGGACTGCCTGGTTGTGCCCGCCGCCGATCAATACTGAGAGTACTCCGGTCTTCGTGGCAATGGCCGGATCAGGAATGAAGGGGGCTCGGCTCGTCGAGCAGGCGCTCCGCCCTGATCTGCGGACGGGGTGCTTGACGCTCCGAGCGCTCGCCGAGAAGCCAGGATTCGAGCTGCCGGCGCGCGCGGAACACGCGACTCTTGGCCGTTCCAACCGCACAGCCGGTCGCCTGCGCCAACGCCTCATAGCTCATGCCGTGGACCACGACCATGACGAGCGCCTCCCGCTGGTCCGCCGGCAGGCGGGTCATCGCGTGGCCGAGCTCCTTCAACGCAAGCCGGTCCTCATGGGCCGCGTCCGTCGCGAAGACCGAGGAGGGAACGTCGTCGATATCGGTGGTGTCGCGCCGCTTGCGCAGGTTGGAGATGAAGCGGTTGCGCAGGATGCGATGCATCCACGCGGCGAAATTGGTGCCCGGAATGAAGCTGTCCTGCGCCGACAGCGCGTTGCACACTGCATCCTGCACAAGATCTTCAGCGGCCGCCCGATTCCGGGTCAATGCCAGCGCCTGTACCCGCAGCTTAGGAAGAATGGCGATAACTTGGTCGTGGAAAACCAGAGCCTCAGACATATTCGACTGCTCCTTCAAAACCGCTCGCGCTCTGTTGCGAGATATTGGCTCAATGAACGGCGCCGCAGATCCGTTGCATGGCATAGCTCACGTGTGCGCGAGGCTCCGTCCGCCCCTTGCGCGGCTGGGAAAGCGACGCAACTGTGCTCCTTACAAGACGTTCGGCAGCACGAACGCTCGTTCCCAACCCGTCGCGACACCGATCACACGGTCCACCATGATGGCAGCCCGTTGCCTTCGCTAAGTATCGCCAGACGCCAGGGGAGCGTCTCCAACGAGTTGGCGGAGCTGCGTCCGGGCGCGCGACACCCGCGCCTTCATCGTGCCCGCTGGAACCCCACAGATCGCCGCTGCCTCGTCGTAGCTGAGCTCCTGCACACCGACGAGCACCAACGCCTCGCGCAGCAACGGCGGCAGACTCCACAGCCGGCGCTGCAGGTCGCTCAATGCCGCGCGCCCTTCCTGGTCGGAGACGCGCGGCTCGTCCGCCATGCCGGAGCGCTCGAGCGCGGCCCGCTCAGTACGGCGGCGCCGCGCCTGTTCAAAGAAGGCGTTGCGCAGGATTGTGAAAAGCCACGACTTGAGGTTTGTGCCCGGCTGAAACTGGTCGAAGGCAGCGAGCGCTCTCACCACCGCTTCCTGCACCAGATCGTCGGCCTCCGCCCGCTCCCGCACGAGAAAGCGCGCGAACCCACGCAGCTCGGGCAGCAGCGCGATCATTTGCGCGCGTGGCGAGACGAAGGCGGGCGGCGGATCGGGAAATGGGATACTGTCCATATGTCACGCAAGGTCTGGTTTCGGCCGCGATCGCGCAAGAGGGTATGACCAATGAGCAATCCGCAGCACGACAATCTGATCCGCGCATTGCCCTATGCCCGGCGCTATGCCCGCGCCTTGAGCGGCAGCCAGGTTCGGGGCGACGGGTTGGTCGCCGATAGCCTCAAGGACATGCTGTCCGGTGACGAACCCACGAGCGATCCGCGCGCGGCGTTATACACTCACGTCACGCGCCGCTTCGATCGACTGGCCGGACCCGGCACCCCGGAAATCGGGCTCCGCCGCAAGCAACGTCAGCTCCTGCTGCTGACCTCCCTCGAGGAAATGCCGATCGAGGGCGCCGCGCCGGTGGTCGGCCTCGACCTCGAGTTCGCGAAGGCAGAACTCGCCGACGCACGCGATCGTCTGCGAGCGTCAGCAGCAACCGATGTACTGATCATCGAGGACGAGCCGATCATCGCAATGGACATCGAGGAGCTGGTACAAGGCTGCGGCCATCGCGTGGTGGGTGTCGCCTCCACTGAGCGGGACGCGGTGGACATCGCGCGCCGCACCCGTCCGGGGCTTATCCTGGCGGACATCAATCTCGGAGCCGGCGGCGATGGCGCGAATGCGGTATCACGCATCTTGCAGAGCCACCACGTGCCGGTGATCTTCGTCACGGCCTATCCCGAACGCCTGCTGACAGGCGAGGAGGTCGAGCCCGCCTTCGTCATCACCAAGCCGTTCGAGCCGATCATGCTGGCGGTCGCCACCTATCAGGCGGTCACGGGCGGGGTGCATCTGGACTGATCCGATCTCGGCCAAGCTGACGCGCAAAGCCGACGCTGATCGGAAACCTATGGATGGCCCGCGCGATGTTGCGGGACGGCGGCATCAATGCGCGTGGGGCGGATTTGGACATTGAACAGCAAGCTGCGACGATGGATGCACCGGCTCGGCAGGTCCCATTCCCAGACGCCGGGGCGGGGCGGATGCCGCGCATCTATTATCTCAGCCCGTTGCTCGCGGGTCCGCTGTCCGGCTGGCGCGCGCATTTCGAGCGGATCGCGCGGCTCGGCTTCGATCACGTCCTGATCGCGCCGCCCTTCGCCACGGGCGCGAGCGGCGACCTGTTCCTGCCGGCCGACTACCGGCGGATCGACGACAGGCTGGATTGGCAAGGCGACGCGGACGCAGCGATTGCGGCGATCGCGGCGGATTGTACGACGTTCGGCCTAACGCCGCTGCTCGACGTGGTGCTCGACCAGGTCGCCGCCGGCTCGCCGCTCGCCGCCGACACCCCTGACCTTTTCGGCACGCCGGACGAGCGCGCCGCCCTCGACCCGCGCGGGCCGGGCGGCAATTTCGAGGCGGCGCGGCTGCGGCCCGAAGCGCCGGGCGTGAGCGAGTGGTGGGCCGAGCGGCTCAGCGGCTGGCTGCGCGCGGGGATAGGCGGGTTCCGTATCGTCTCCCCCGCTTCGGTGCGGCCGCCGGTGCTGCGCGAACTGATCCGGAGCGTGCGTCGGCGCAACACCGACGCGCTGCTGCTCGGCTGGACACCAGGCGCGAATCTGCAGGCCCTCGCGGGCGCTAATTTCGACTTCGTGTTTTCATCGCTGCCGTGGTGGGATTTCCGTGCCGAGTGGTTCTGGACCGAGGTCGAGACACTCAGCCGCATCGCGCGCGTCATCGCCGCTCCGGAAGCACCGTTCGGGCCGCGCCTCGCTCTTTCCTGCCACGATCCCGCGACCTTGCGTCCGACCTATGACCGGAATCTCGCTTTTGCTGCGACCCTCGGCGCCGGGTGGATGATGCCGATGGGCTTCGAGTTCGCCAGTGCGCGTCGCATGGACCCGGCGTGCGACGTGGCCGACGATTTTGCTCGCATTGAGCACGAAGCACCGTTTGATCTTTCCGAAAGCATTGTCGCACTCAATCGCGTGCGCGATGGCGAACCGGCGCTCGCTTCGGCGCGAGCGCCGGTGATGCTCGCCGGCGCGGGTTCCGCCTGCCTCGCGCTGCTGCGCGGCACCACGCGACACGCGCATCAGGCCGATCGCGCGTCGCTCATTCTGGCCAATGCCGACACCTCGCACCGCCATTCTTGTGCCGCCTCCACGCTTGTCGAAGCGGCGGGCGGGGCGTTCGCGCGCTTCGAGTCCGTGCTGCCGCACGCCGGCGCGATGCTTTCTCCCGGCGACACGGCGACGCTCGAACCCGGCGAGGTGGCGCTCTATCGCGCCGTGCCAAGTCCCCCGGGGGTGACCGAGCGGCCACCGCTGCGAGAGACGGCGAAGCTCGCGTGCGCGGCGCCGCGCATCGCCATTGAAGCCATCTCCCCCTCGGTCGCAGGCGGTCCGTTCCCCGCCAAACGCATTGCCGGCGAGACGGTGACGGTGGAAGCCGACGTGATCGCCGATGGTCACGACGTCCTAGGCGCCGCGCTGCTTTGGCGTGGGGTGGGTGACACGGAGTGGTGCGAGGCACGAATGCACCCCCTCGGCAATGATCGCTGGCAGGCGCGCTTTCCCGTGGGTCGGGTCGGTGCCTACGAATTCACTGTCGAAGCCTGGCGCGACGCGTTCGGCAGCTTTCGCGATGAGTTGGGTAAGAAGCACTCCGCTGGAGTCAATACCAGCCTCGAAGTGCGGGAAGGCGTGGCACTCGTCTTGGAGACCGAAGGCGAGGCTGTGCGCGAGCTTGCGCAGCGCCTCGAACGCTCGAACGAGGAGGAGCGGCGCGCGGTATTGCTCTCGCCCGAGGCCGCAGCTGTGATGGGGGCGGCCGATCCGCGGCCGTTTCGAGTTCGTGCCGAGCCGCCCTTGCGTGTCGAGGCCGAGCGCACGGCTGCCCGTTTCGCCAGCTGGTATGAGATCTTTCCCCGCTCGATGAGCGACGACCCGCATCGACACGGCAATTTCGCCGACGTGATCCGCCATCTGCCGCGCATCCGCGACATGGGGTTCGACGTCCTCTACTTCCCCCCGATCCACCCAATCGGCCGCACCAACCGCAAAGGCCGCAACAACAGCCTGCAACCGGCGCCGGACGATCCCGGCAGCCCCTACGCCATCGGCAGCGCCGAGGGTGGGCACGACGCGATCCATCCCGAGCTCGGCACGATCGAGGATTTCCGCCGGCTGCGCGACGCCGCCGAGCAGGAAGGCATGGAGTTGGCGCTCGACTTCGCCATCCAGTGCTCGCCGGATCATCCTTGGCTGCGCCAGCACAAGGATTGGTTTGACTGGCGCCCCGATGGCTCGCTGCGCTACGCCGAGAACCCGCCTAAGAAATACGAGGACATCGTCAACGTCGATTTCTACGCGCCGGGCGCGATGCCCGATCTCTGGGTCGCGCTGTGCGACGTGGTGCTGTTCTGGGCCAGTGAGGGCGTGCGGCTGTTCCGCGTCGACAACCCGCACACCAAGCCCCTGCCCTTCTGGCAATGGATGATCGGCGAGGTGCGCGCGCGCTATCCCGACGCGATCTTTCTCGCCGAGGCCTTCACGCGGCCCAAGGTGATGTATCGGCTGGCGAAGGTCGGTTTCTCGCAGTCCTACACCTACTTCACCTGGCGCAACACCAAACTCGAGTTGACCGAATATTTCGAGGAGCTGACAACGACGGCGCCGAAGGAGTTCTTCCGGCCGCATCTGTTCGTCAATACGCCCGACATCAACCCGATCTTCCTGCAAGGCTCCGGCCGCGCCGGCTTCCTGATCCGCGCAGCGCTGGCGACCACATTGTCCGGGCTGTGGGGCATGTATAACGGTTTCGAGCTATGCGAGGCACGGCCGCTGCCGGGGCGCGAGGAATACGCGGACTCGGAAAAATACCAGATCCGCGCGTGGGACTGGGACCGCCCCGGCAACATCGTGGCCGAGATCACTCGGCTGAACCGCATCCGGCAGACCAACCCGGCGCTGCAGACGCATCTCAACCTTACGTTCCACAACGCCTTCAACGACGCGATTTTGTACTACGAAAAGGCGATGCCGGACCGGTCGAACGTCCTGCTCGTCGCGGTCAGCCTCGATCCGCACAACGCGCAGGAGGCCGATTTCGAGGCGCCGCTGTGGAGCTGGGGCCTGTCGGACGACGCGGCTTTGGAAATCGAGGATCTCGTGAGGGGAACACGCACCGTATGGACCGGCAAACGCCAGCACGTCAGGCTAGACCCGGCCATGCCGTACGCGATCTGGCGCGCACGGCCCGCGGGATGACGCACGAGATGCACAAGCCGCCGCAGCTGCCGCCGATCGAGGACCCGCTCTGGTACAAGGACGCGGTGATCTACCAGCTGCACTTGAAGTCGTTCTTCGACGCTAACAACGACGGCGTTGGTGATTTCAAGGGGCTGCTGCAAAAGCTCGACTACATCGCCGAGCTCGGCGTCACCGCAATTTGGCTGTTGCCGTTCTACCCCTCGCCCCGTCGCGACGACGGGTACGACATTGCTGACTATCGCGGCGTGCATCCCGAATATGGCACGCTCGGCGACGTGCGGCGCTTCATCCACGAAGCGCACGCGCGCGGCTTGCGCGTCATCACCGAACTTGTGGTCAACCACACCTCGGACCGGCACCCCTGGTTCCAGCGCGCGCGCGAGGCCAAGCCCGGCTCACAGGCGCGGGATTTCTACGTGTGGTCGGACAGCGATCAGAAATACGCCGGCACGCGCATCATCTTCATCGACACGGAAAAATCCAACTGGACCTGGGATGCCACGGCCGGGGCGTATTTCTGGCATCGCTTCTACTCGCACCAGCCGGACCTGAACTATGACCATCCGCGCGTATTGCAGGAAGTGCTCTCCGTCATGCGCTTCTGGCTGGACCTCGGTGTGGACGGGCTGCGGCTCGACGCCGTGCCGTACCTCGTGGAACGGGAGGGCACGAACAACGAGAACCTGCCGGAGACCCACGCCGTCCTGAAGCGGTTTCGCGCCGAGCTCGACGCCTACGCGCCGGGACGAATGCTGCTCGCTGAGGCCAACCAGTGGCCGGAGGACGCGCAGCAGTATTTCGGCGACGGCGACGAGTGCCACATGTCGTTCCACTTCCCGCTGATGCCGCGCATGTACATGGCGATCGCGCGGGAGGATCGATTTCCCATCACCGACATCATGCGCCAGACGCCGGAGATTCCGGCGAACTGCCAATGGGCGATCTTCCTACGCAATCATGACGAGCTGACGCTCGAAATGGTGACGGACAGCGAGCGTGACTATCTCTGGGAAACCTACGCCGCCGACCGCCGCGCGCGGATCAATCTCGGCATCCGTCGGCGTCTGGCGCCGCTGTTGCAAAAGGACCGGCGCCGTATCGAGCTGATGAACGGCCTCCTGCTCTCGATGCCCGGCACACCGGTGATCTACTACGGCGACGAGATCGGGATGGGCGACAACATCCATCTCGGCGACCGGGACGGCGTCCGCACGCCGATGCAGTGGTCGCCGGACCGCAACGGCGGTTTCTCGCGGGCCGATCCGGCGAGCCTCGTGCTGCCGCCGATCATGGACCCAATCTACGGCTACGAGGCGGTGAACGTCGAGGCGCAGGCGGCGGACCAGCACTCGCTCCTGAATTGGACCCGCCGGATGCTGGCAGTGCGCCGCCGCCATGTCGCGTTTGGCCGCGGCACATTGCGCTTCTTGTATCCGGGCAACCGCAAGGTGCTGGCTTTCCTGCGGGAGCACCGGCACGAGGACGGCACCGACGAGACCATCCTATGCGTGAGCAACGTCTCGCGCGCGGCGCAGGCGGTGGAACTCGACCTGTCGATGTTCAGCGGCCGCGTGCCGGTGGACATCGTCGGCGGCTCGGCCTTCCCGCCGGTCGGTCAACTCACGTACCTGCTCACCCTGCCCCCCTACGGTTTTTTCTGGTTTCTGCTGGCCGCCGAGGCACAACTTCCCGCCTGGCACGTTCCGGCACCTGAACCACTGCCGGAGTACGCCACCCTGGTCGTCCGTCACCACCTCGAGGAGCTGCTTTCGCCCCCGAGCCGCACCCTGGTGGAGCGTGAGATCCTGCCGGCCTATCTGCCGAAGCGCCGCTGGTTCGCCTCGAAGGGCGAGGAACTGCTGAGCGTCCGCATCGCCTATGCCGTCCGGCTGCCGGGCTCCGAGGACGCGGTCATGCTCACCGAGATCGAGGTCGCGCTGCCGGGCCATACCGAGCGCTACGCGCTGCCGCTGGGCGCGGCGCGCGAGGAGGCGCCGGGACCGCTGGTGCAGCAGCTCGCGTTGTCGCGGCTGCGCCGCGGCCGGGATGTCGGCTATCTCACCGACGCATTCGCTCTCGACTCGCTGCCGCGCGCGGTGGTCGCCGGGCTACACCAAAAGCTACGGCTCGCCATACCAGACGGGGAAATCCGCTTCCTGCCGACCTCGCGGATGGCCGAGCTCGAACTCGCGCCGGATGCGGAAATCCGCCGGCTATCGGCCGAGCAATCCAACAGCTCGCTGGTGATCGGCGACACGCTGGTGATGAAGATCGTGCG
Source organism: Alphaproteobacteria bacterium (assembly GCA_017307285.1). Lineage (GTDB taxonomy): Bacteria > Pseudomonadota > Alphaproteobacteria > Acetobacterales > Acetobacteraceae > JAFKFI01. The sequence continues at coordinate 24,414 of JAFKFI010000108.1, forward strand.
GCGAGTCGCCGCCGGGGTGCATCCCGAGGGTGAGATGACGCGCTATCTCACTGAGCAGGGCTACGCCAACAGCGCCCCGCTCTACGGCGAGCTCTTGCGTGTCGATGCCGACGGCACCCCCAACACGTTCGGTCTCGTGCAAGGGTTCGTGCGCAACCAGGGCGACGGCTGGGGCTGGACGCTCGACTTCCTCGCCCGCGAGGCGGAGGAGCTGGCCGTCACGGGCGAGGAGCGGCCGTCGGAGGCCGATGCGTTCCAGTCCTACACCGGTTTCGCCAGCGCGGTCGGACGGCGGCTCGGCGAGTTACACGAGGTCCTGTCGCGGCCGACCGACGAGCCGGACTTCGCGCCGGAGCCGGCAGACGATGCCATTCTCGACGCCTGGGCCGACGGCGCGATCGAACAGATCGACGGCGCGCTCGCGTTGCTGCACGCCGTACGGGAGTGGCCCGACGAGGCGACCGGCGGGCTGGCGAACGAGCTGTTCGATCGCGAGCAGGAGCTGAAGCGCACCGTGCGCGATCTCGCGCGGCGAGGTCACGGCGCGGTTCAGACGCGGGTGCATGGAGATTTCCATTTGGGCCAGGTGCTCGTCGTCAAGGGCGACGCCTTCATCATCGACTTCGAGGGCGAACCGGCGCGGCCGATGGAGCAGCGCCGCATGAAGAGCTCGCCGATGCGCGACGTCGCCGGATTGATGCGCTCCTTTGACTACGCCGCCGCGGCAGCCGCGCCAGGACGCACGGCGACGTCGGCGCAGACCGCCGAGCGTCGCGGGGCGCTGGTCGAGCGATTCCGCGAGGAGGCCGGCGCCACCTTCCTCGACAGCTATCGCGCCGTGCTCGCCGAGGCGCCGCATCCCTGGGTACCGCATGAGGCCGAGCAGGCGCTGCTCGACCTGTTCCTCATCGAGAAGGCCGCCTACGAAATCCGCTATGAGGCGGCGAACCGCCCGACATGGCTCGGCATCCCGCTGCAAGGGCTGCATCGGATCGTCGAGCGGCTCCTCGCCGGCTCGGAGACGGAGCCCGCATGAACCACTATCTACCCGATCCCTCGACCGTGGAGGCGCTGGTCCACGCCCGGCATGGCGATCCGTTCGCCGTGCTTGGCCCGCATCCGGTGGCCGACGGCACGATCATCCGGACCTTCCAGCCGGACGCACGGACCGTCGCCGTCGCCGATCGCGCGACCGGAGTGACACTCGGAAATCTCGAGCGCATCCACCCGACCGGCCTGTTCCACGGCCTGCTGCACACCGGCGGGGCGCCCTACGTGCTACGCATCGACACCGGCGAGGCGATGCGGGAGACCGAAGACCCCTACGCGTCTCCGCTTCTGCTCGGCGATATCGACCTGCATTTGCTGGGCGAGGGCCGGCATCACGATCTCGGCCGCTGCCTCGGTGCGCATCCGATGTCGGTGGACGGGGTGCGAGGTGTGCGTTTCGCGGTCTGGGCGCCGAACGCGCGGCGGGTCTCGGTGGTGGGCGACTTCAACGCCTGGGACGGGCGACGCCACCCAATGCGGCTGCGTCATGGCGGAGGCATCTGGGAGCTGTTCATCCCGCGCCTGCTCCCCGGCACGCTCTACAAATACGAAATCCTTGGCCCCGAAGGCTGGGTTCTGCCGCTGAAGGCCGACCCGGTCGCCTGGGCCGCCGAGGTGCCGCCGGCGACCAGCTCGGTGATTGCTGAC
>JAFKFI010000011.1 GCA_017307285.1 Alphaproteobacteria bacterium
CAGCCCGGCGGTGCCGGCGTTGATCTCCACCACCGTGCCGCCGGCGAAATCCGCCACCCCCATTCGGCTGAGGAACCCGGTGGCGCTCCAGACCCAATGCGTGATCGGCGCGTATACGACGAGCGACCACAGGCCCATGAACACCAGCAGCGCGGAGAACTTCATGCGGTCGGCGAAGGCGCCGGTGACGACGGCGGGCGTGATGATGGCGAAGGCCATCTCGAACATCATGAACACGCTCTCTGGGATCGTGGTCGGCACCGGGGTTGTGCTGCCGGCACCCAGCACGAAGGGCTCGTTCCAGTGCTCGACCAGGCCATTGAGGAAGAAGCGCGACCCGTCGCCGATCCAGCCATTGCCGTTGGTATAGGCCAGGCTGTAGCCGAACATGATCCAGATTACTGTCACCAGCGCGCAGATGCTGAAGGACTGCATCATGGTGGCGAGGATGTTCTTCTTGCGCACCATCCCGCCATAGAACAGTGCCAGCCCCGGCACCGTCATCAGCAGCACCAGGACAGTGCAGAGCAGCACCCAGCACGTATCGCCGGTGTCGATCCGCGCAGCACTCGGCTGTGCCCAAGCGGGGCCAGCGACCAGGCTCGCGCATAGGAGTTCTGCGCATCCCCGGAATAGGCGGGATCGGATCATGGCGGACGGTCCGTGGAGATTGCCAGCCGTGCCTAGCGATTGTCGTGCCATTCACATCGGCTTGCCGAAGCCCGGCCCCGGTGCCAGTTTGCCCAATCGCCATGCACATTCTTTTGCCCAGCCGCACGCCATACGCCGTCGATTTGCGCGAGACACGGCCACAAGCGCCTGCTCGTTTCGTGGGCAGCGCCCTCCGTTGACCGAAACGATTGCGGCGGAGGTCTGCGTGGTCGGCGCCGGGCCAGTCGGCGGCACGCTCGCCTGCCGGCTGGCGGCGGCCGGGGTGAGCACGGTCGTCGTGGACCGCGCGCCGCTCCCGCCGATGGAGCACCCCGATTTCGATGGCCGCGCCTTCGCCATCGCCGCCGGCTCGCGCGGTCTGCTGGACGCCGCCGGGCTGTGGGACCGCCTGCCCGAGCCGACCTGCCCGATCGAGCACATCCGCGTCTCCGATGGCCGGATCGGCCGCCCGGCCTCGCGCCTGTTTCTGCATTTCGATCATCGCGACACAGGGGAGGAGACGGACGCGTTCGGCTGGATGGTGGAGGCTCGCAGCTTGCGCGTCGCGATCAACGCCCATCTGCACGCGCTGCCGGCCCTGCGCTGCATCGCCCCGGCCGAGGCGAGCGTCGAGCGTCACGCAGAGGGTGCGACGGTTCGCATCGCCGGCGGCCCGAACGTCGCGTGCCGCCTCGTGGTCGCCGCCGAGGGCCGCAACTCACCGCTGCGCCGTCAGGCGGGTATTCCCGTCACCCGGCTGCCATACGGCCAGACCGGCATCGTCTCCGCCATCGCCCACGAACGCCCGCACGGCAACACCGCGCTCGAGCATTTCCTCCCCTCCGGCCCCTTCGCCCAGCTGCCGATGTGCGCCATCCCGGACGCCGCGCATGTGTCGGCGATCGTCTGGACCGAGCGCACGCCGATCGCCGAGCGCGTGCTGGCGATGGACGATTCCGGCTTCGGCCGCGAGATTGCCCGCCGCCTCGGCAACCACCTTGGCGCCGTCCGCCCGATCGGCCGGCGCTGGCGCTATCCGCTCGGCGCCCTGCACGCTCACCGATATTTCGACACGCGACTCGCCCTCATTGGCGATGCCGCGCATGGCATCCACCCGATCGCTGGCCAGGGCCTCAATCTCGGCTTCCGCGACGCCGCCGCGCTCGCCGAGGCGGTGATCGAGGCGGTCGAGTCGGGTGCCGATCCCGGTGCCCCCGATCTCCTGCAGCGCTATCAGTCGGCTCGCCGCCCCGCCAACCTGCTAATGCTGGCCGCGACCGATGGGCTCGATCGGCTGTTCAGCACCGATAATCCGCTGATCCGCGCGACCCGCGACCTCGGCATCGGTGCGGTCCACCGGATGCCAGGGCTGAAGCGGATGTTCATGCGCCAAGCGATGGGCCGGAACGTTTCGGTCGATTGAGGTCGCGGCGCGTCAGGTGGCGCGGGTTTTGGCCTTGTAAGAGGGCAACCACCATTTCACAGGCTGCGGCTCGCGCTCGATCGTGCTCGCGGCGGCCTTGCGGCGGGGCTTGATGGCAGTCGAGCGGCTCGGCTTGGGCGGCGGCTCCGGGACGGGTTCCGGCGCAGGCGGCGGCGCGGCCGTCAAATCGGCCAGTCGCGCCTCCAGCGCCTCGCGCAGCACGATGGCCTCAGCGAGCGCCGCCTCGGCCTGCTCGCGACCCCGGCGCTCGGCGGCCAAGGCCTCGCTATGCGCGAGATCGGCGTGGGCCAGCTTTGTCTGGATGTGCTGCAACGTCGCCTGCGTCTCGCGCAAGGTCCGCTCCGCCCGCTCCCGCGCGGCCCGCTCGGAGCGCAGGGCCGCTTCGGCGGCGGCAATGCGGTTGACCGGCGCCGGGCCGTCCGGGCCATGCTCGCGCGATGGGCTCAGGACCACCACCGGAACCTCGCCGTCCTTGACGAAGCGGCGGGTCCGGCGCTCCTGCTCGCGCCGCTGCGCGGGCCGCTCGCTCGATTGATCGCCACGCAGGCCGAGGGCCTGACGCATTCGATCTTCTTCATCCGGCGCCGCTCTCGGGGCTGGACCGAATGGATTCAGGGGATCCGACATCGTTGCTCTTCGCTGTGTTTCCGTGTTGGCAGGCCGGCAGCCTGCAAGGGCTGACCGGTTCCGTGCCGTGCTCGGCGGCTGGTCGTGGTGGTTCGCGGGGGCCCCGCCGACCCTGGCGGCAGCGAGCAAGGGCTACCGCGAAGAACCGGAAATGGGCTGTCGGGTTGCATAGCACCCCGCAACAGTCGCTGCTAGATCATCATTGCATCAGGGGAGCTCCAAACGGACCGCGACCGCGGCGCTGGCGATCACCGCGACGTCGGCTCCCTCGTCATCCGGCACGTCCAGGCCGCCCTTGACCACGCGCACGCTGACGACCCCGTGCGGCAAGGAAGCCCTGACTTTTTCGGCATCGACCTTGTCCGGCTGCTGCACGCCGATCGTCACCTCGACCTGCATGGAGCCCGACGGCACGTTGAGGGAGCGCAGCATGGTGAGCGAACTGTGGTGAATGGCGTCCTGCACCGCGCGAAGCGCCGCCTTGGTGTAGTCGCCGCCGTGTAGATCGTTGCCGGTGCCCATTTCGAGGATCACGCGCTTGGCGGTCATGGCTGCGGCTCCTAGGCGACATCGAGCCGCACCACGGCGGCGGCATTGGCGATGAGGGTCGAGTCGGTCCCGGCGTCATTGCGGATTTCGAGCCCACCTTCCACCACCCGCACCGTGCCGGTGCCGTGCGGCAGGACCGCGAGCACCGCCGCCTGATCCACCTCGCTCGGGCGCGGCACGCCGATCATGACCTCGACCCGCATCGAGTCGGTCGGCAGACCCAGCGCGTCGGCCACATTGAGGGAATTGTGCCAGAGCGCATCGCGCAGCGCGCGCACCGCCGCCTTGGTGCAATCCGCGCCACGAATATCGGTGCCCATGCCGATCTGCAGCACCATCCGTTTCATTGCCATGAGCGCTCGACTCCTATGAGATCGGGGCGGAATGAATTCCGCCCTACACGTCCGTTTCGTAGGGTGCGCTGCCATGGACGCGACTGCGCCCCGGCGTCCGCATCAAGCCGAACGGCCCGGCTTTCGCGCCGAAAACCTGAACGATCTCGATATTGTTGAGGCCGCCAAGGCCCCCATTGCAAAATCCGGCCG
>JAFKFI010000012.1 GCA_017307285.1 Alphaproteobacteria bacterium
GAGGTCGCGCGCCGTCAGCCGCCCGATCGCCGAGGCGACGGTGTACGACGCCGTGACCAGATTGGCCAGGTTCTGCACCAGCGTGACCTGCGAATTGAGCAGCGCCTGTTGTGCGTTCAGCACGTCGAGCGTGGTCCGGCTGCCGACGATCGCCTCCCGCTCGACGCCCTCGAGAGCGATGCTGTTGGCGCGGATCTGCGACCGCGTGCTCTCGGCCGTCGAGCGCGCGGCGACCAGCGTCTCCCACGCCTGGGTCGCCTGCTGGATCGCCTGCCGCCGCGCGTCGTCAAGCTGCTTGCGGGTCTGCTGTTCCTGCTGGCGCGCCTGACGCACCGCCGAATACTCGGCCCCGCCCTGGTAGAGCGGCACCGACAGCGTCGCCACGAGCTGCGCGCCGTTGTTGGTGTTGCGCGGTAGCGACGCGTTGTTCTGCTGGAAGGCCTGCGCCTGCACGCTGAGCTGCGGCATCAGGTTGCTCATCGCGACGTCGACCGCGTCCCGCGCCGCCGCATCGTTGAACTGCGCGGACACCACGTTCGGGTTGTTCGCCGCGGCGAGGGCGTTCGCTTGCTGCTGGTTGCGCACCGGCAGCTTCAGCGGCTGCGGCTCCACCAGGTCGGCGGGCGGTAGAAAGCCGATCACACGCTGATAGGTCGCCCGCGCGGTGGCAACGTTGCCTTCCGAAGTCTGCCGCTGCGCCGTGGCGCCGGCCAGCGCCGCCTCGGCCTGGGCAACATCCGTCCGGGTGATCTCGCCCACCCGGAACCGGTCGTTGGTGGCCTGCAGCTGGCGCGTCAGCACCTGTTCGTTGTTGATGTTGAGGGCAAGGATCTGCTGTGCCTGGATCACGCCGACATAGGCGTTCACGGTGTCGGTGAAGGTTTGCTGTTCCTGCGCGATCAGCTGGCCGCGCTGTGCCATCACCTGGCTCTCGGCGCGATTGGTCGAGGCTCGCGTGCGTCCGCCGCGGTAGATCGGCTGCGTGATCGTGGCTTGCGCCGTTCCGAGCAAGCGGTCGGCCCGCTGGTTGCTGCTGCGGCCGCCCTGGATCGTCTGCCCGGTGATCGGATCGACCGTCGGGGTGCTGATGTAGCTCCTGGAGTAGCCGTCGCCCACGCCGCCCGTGCCGCTGAGCACCACCGTCGGGCGCCAGCCAGCCAAGGCCTGCGGCACGTTCTCGTCGACCGCGCGCAGCTGCGCGCGGGAGGCTTGCAGGGTCGGGTTATTAGAGTACGCGGCCGCCAACGCCTCCGTCAGGGTCCGCGGCCCCATCACCTGCGCCTGCTGCGCCGCACGCATTCCGGCTTGTGTCGCGCGGGGTGGCGGCGGGGCCTTTGGCTGCGGCGGTTGCGCCCAAGCCGGCGCGCCCGCCAACGCGGCGCTGAGACCGAAGATCAATCCCTGACGCAAAGCCACCATCCGTCGCTTTTCCCGTCCCGTCCGCGCCGATCCAGCTGGCGCGGGCCCTGCAAACAAGCGTGCCAAACCGCTGATTTGTCCAAGATGTGCCACATGATCGGACGGGACGCCAACGCTTTGCTGGTCGGCCGCCCCATTCACCCCGGCCGGCCCCGCGCCGCGGGGCCGTTCAGAACACGAAGCCGGGTTCGGGCAGCAGGCTCGGAATCAGCGGGGTCGCGCAGTCGAACACCGGCTGCGCTCGGAGCCCGACCGGAGTGGGTTCGGCGAGCACCGCTTTGCCGCTGGAGCCTCGTCCGGTGCAGACCGCAAGGAGCCGCCCGCTTTCTGGATGCAGCTGCGGCCCCAACGCTGCCGGAATGTCCCGCACGGCGCCCTCAATCAGGATGATGTCCCACGGGGCACCCTGCGGCCATCCGGAAGCGAGCTTGCCCTCGACCAGCGTGACCGCGGGAGCAACTGTCGGCAGCACCTGCCTTGCCAGGCCGAGCAAGCCCTCATCCTCCTCGAGAGCCGTCACGTTCGCACCGCACGCGGCAAGCACGGCGGCGCCGTAACCAGGGCCGGCGCCGACGACCCGCGCCAGCACCATCGGCTCCATCAAGGCGCGCCCGTTGCCGAGCGGCACGTCCTCGTCAGCGTAGGCCAGCACCCGCGCCTGCGCCGGCACGAACCGCTCGCGCGGCAGCTGGCGCATGGCCCGCAGGATGCGCGGGTCGACCACCTTGTTGGGCCGGATCTGGCTGTCCACCATGCGGTTTCGGGCATCTTCGTAGTCCAACAGGGCAGCGTCCATGCATTCGGCTCGCGGGAAGGAGAGCGCGTCTTATAGAGGTGGCGCCCGCCGGACGCCAACCCGATGCCACGCGGGGCCGACCGGGGCTTGACCTTGGCCGCGCGGGCGCTTGATAAACTTGGCCGCCGCTCCGACCTACGGAACGGCGCCGTCCCAGGACGGTCCGGTGGCAGAGTGGTGATGCAGCGGACTGCAAATCCGCGAATGTGGGTTCGATTCCCGCCCGGACCTCCATATCACCGAGGTCAGGCCACGACCCGCCCGATGGGCAGTTTCAGTGGGCTGACCTCGACCAGCTACCAACGAATGGTTCCACCTCGAAGGAAGCCATGCGCTCGATGACATTCACCCCGACCATTCCAGCTCGGTTCCGATATCTGGATGATCTTTCCATTCAGGAGTTCGTTAAGGACGTTTGCAGTGAAAAAGCAACGAAATCATTTGAACGTAAGCTACAAGAAACAAGTTTTGCAGCTGATTTACAATTAATTGTTCAACGGCACTATCTGGAATACCTTGTCTTGCTTGCCAGAAAATCGTCACTCGCTGCTAAACTCTTTTCCAGGCTGACATTTGGGGACCTCAGAAATGGGTACTATGAGGCAAGTGAATTCCTGACCATTTCCTCCAGCGTTTATGACCAACTTGCACCGAGGAAGCGAGAGCAATTCCGAGCCAGGTTCAACGGATTGTTCAACGGCCCTCAAGGTCTCATTCCGCTCTCGCACGAAATGCTGACCGCGCACAGGCTGACCCAAATGGGATTCAAAGTAGAATTCATCGAACTATCCGAGGAAGACAGATTTGATTTTCGAATTTCCAAGAACGGCGTAGTGGCAGAATTGGACTGCAAGTCAGTTGTTAATGACAACGGAATCTTCTTTGATGCCGCCACTGCAAATGTAACATACAAAATATTAACAAAATTCATTGAAAAACTATCTGTTATGCAAAACTGCATTCTACATTTGCAAATAAAGTCGCGCAACCGTGCGAAGTATGATTTTGGACTTGAGTTAAAGCGTGCCGCCGAAGCCGCAGGCGCAACGGGGTCCGCAGAGACTGATGTGTTTCACCTGCAAAAAGTGTCGTTCCCTGATACCTTCTTCGACCTGGAAAAGACGGCGGAGCCGCAGTCGAGTGATAACGAGATATGTAGGGCCATCTCAAAATGCATCCCTGGTCTCGACTGCTCTCAGGTGGAAGCAGTTTATCTCACTTCTCGGGTCAAAACTCGCCAATCAAGGACCGCAGTTGTTCTTTCATCTGGGACCAATAGCTCCTGGCTAGATAATATTGTCAGAGCGATCAAAGAATCCTTGAATGGGCAGCTTAGCGGAGCACGCGCGCCTGTTTTGTGCATCAGGTTCAACAACCTGAGCAACGAAGAACGAAGCACGTTGTATTGGAGCGAGTCCTCAAGGTCGGACGATGGCGTACGGCTCAGTCCATCTGACGCGATTGCATGGGAAGTGGCGAGATCAACGGCGGAGTATCGGGGTCGCCTATGTGCCCTCATGCTTTGGGACCAACCGACCTACTCACCGAGCGCGATCCTTTCGGCTGGTGGGACGCCTGTTTATAAGCAAGACCTGAACGTCAAGCACATGTACTTTCCGGGCAATCCAGTCGGCTTCGCGCTGCGTGACCTAATGGAGAATCACTGATCATTCCAGGGTGCCTATAGCTCCCGATCGAAGAAGGTTGCATATCGAAAGCGCAGACCGGTCCTGCGTGGCCGGCGGGCTCGGATAGGGCAGATTCCTTGACAGGACCACTGTGGTCCGGTATCCATCATCGTGCCGGTGCGAGGGGTGCATCGCCCGGCGGGTTCGTCCAGAGACACTGTCGCCGCGATGGGGCGGGTCTCCGGGACGTGATGATCCCTCCCGCATCCTGATTTGTCCAAGTCGAAACCGGCCGAGCCCCTGCGCCGTAAGGGTAGGGTCTGAGCCGTTCAGACGAAAGGAGCCTTCCCTTGGCCTCTGCCGTCGTCAATGTCGCCCCTGAGGGCAATCTCTCCCGCTACCTGCAGGAGATCCGCAAGTTTCCCATGCTCACTCCGGAGGAGGAGCTGGCCCTGTCGCGTCGCTGGCGCGACAGCGAGGATATGGATGCGGCCCACAAGCTTGTCACCTCCCATCTGCGGCTCGTCGCAAAAATCGCGATGGGCTATCGCGGCTACGGCCTGCCGGTGGGCGAACTGATCAGCGAGGGCAATGTCGGCATGATGCAGGCGGTGAAGCGGTTCGACCCGGACCGCGGCTTCCGCCTCGCCACCTACGCGATGTGGTGGATCCGTGCCGCCATCCAGGAATACATCCTGCACAGCTGGTCGCTCGTGAAGATGGGCACCACGGCGGCGCAGAAGAAGCTGTTCTTCAACCTGCGACGGCTCAAGGGCCAGATGCAGGCGATCGAGGACGGCGACCTCAAGCCCGAGCAGGTCAGCAAGATCGCCACCATGCTGGCCGTCCCCGAGCAGGACGTGATCAACATGAACCGGCGCCTCGCCGCGCCGGACCACAGCCTCAACGCGCCTGTCCGCATGGATAGCGAGGGCGAGTGGCAGGACTGGCTGGTGGACGAGAGCGACAGCCAGGAGGCTGCGCTCGCGGAGCGCGAGGAACTCAGCGGCCGCAAGGCCTTGCTCAGCGGCGCGCTCAAGACGCTGAACGAGCGCGAGCGGCACATCCTGATCGAGCGCCGGCTGAAGGACAACCCGACCACGCTCGAGGAGCTGTCCCAGCAATACGGGATCTCGCGCGAGCGGGTGCGCCAGATCGAGGTCCGCGCCTTCGAGAAGCTGCAGAAGGCGATGAAGGCGCAGATCGCCGAACGCAGGCTGGCCTCGCAGCCTCTCGCCTGACCGCCGTCCCGCCAACCCTCTCCCGACTTCGGGAGGGGGCATGTGCGCTTGCCTAGCTGTGATTCTGCGACATGCGCGTCATTTTCGGCGGAGGCCGAGGACCGACCCACCTTCTCCGGCCGCAAGCCGCGGCCGGCCTTCCCCTCAGCAGCGGGCGGCCTGAAGCGTAGCAGCAACGCTCCTCGACAATGATCCGCGCCCTGCGACGCGCACCACGCGGTGTCATTGGGCGCGGCGCACGGCGCAATCCATTGTGCCGACTGACGGGCGGCCACCCGCCTGGGAGGAGGGCAGATCGCACCCTCGCTGTACCGGCTCACGATGATACGACACCGGCTGATGACACGGCATCGGCTATCGTCCGTTGCCGTTGGGATAAGCTGAGTCCGCGTCCGGTTCGCGCTCGGGAAAACCCCATTCCTCCGCACAGCGTGCCCGCAGCGCGCGCACGCGGCGGGTTCGCGCGATCGCGGCCGATTCCAGCACCAGACGCACGGCATGGGGCGCGAGTTGCACCAGCAGCCATCCCGCCCCGGCAGCCGACCAAGCGAGTGCCAGGGTGCCAGGGTCGCACGCCAACAGGCTGGCCGCCTCCATCGTGTGGCCCGCCTTCCAGAGCGCCATCAGTGGAAACACGGTGGCACTTAGCCCGAACAACAGCATGGCCCGGGCCGCCGGGCGGCCCGGTGCACGATCCAGCAGGAGCGC
>JAFKFI010000013.1 GCA_017307285.1 Alphaproteobacteria bacterium
GCTCGCCGAGTTGCGTGGTCTTCTGTGACTTAACCTTCTTGGCCCGTTCCATGAGGGCCTGGAGTTCGGCGTCGAAGTCGCGCGGCTTACGGGCCATGAAGCGGTATCCCCCGAGATCTGACAGACTGCCGCTGAGTCTAGCCGCCCGACAAAACAACTGTCACGCTGGCTCGGGAGAACCGCGTCATTTCCGGCCGGAGTGCAGCGGAGGCAGTCAGGAAATGCGCGCTTATAGGTCATTGCATGACCCGCGCGGCGCCAGCTAGGCTGTGCTCCGTCGAAGCCCATCCGGAGCCGCGCCGCATTGGCGATCTACCATTTCAGCGCCAAGGTGATCGGCCGCTCCGCCGGACGCAGCGCCGTCGCCTCTGCCGCCTACCGTGCCGCCGAGCGCCTGCACGACGACAAACTGGGGCGCGCGCACGACTACCGGGAGAAGGCCGGCGTCATCCATTCGGAGATCCTGCTGCCCGAGGGCGCGCCAGCGCGCTGGCTCGATCGCGGCACGTTGTGGAACGAGGTCGAGGCGGGCGAGAAGCGTAAGGACGCGCAGCTCGCCCGCGACCTCGAAATCTCCCTGCCACGCGAGCTGAGCCAAGCCGAGGCGATTGCGCTGGCACGGGATTTTGCCCGCGAGCAGTTCGTCGACTGCGGCATGGTGGCCGACCTCAACGTACACTGGATAGCCGCCGCCGACGGCGAGCTGCAACCGCACGCGCACGTCATGCTGACGATGCGGGAAATCATCCCCGGGCCGGAGGGCGAGGGAGCATTCGGCAAGAAGGTAGTGGCTTGGAACGACCGGACGCTGCTCGTGGCATGGCGCGAGCGCTGGGCCAGCATGACCAACGAGCGGCTTTTGTCGCTGGGGTACGACATCCGCATCGACCATCGCAGCTACGCCGAGCAGGGCCTCGCGCTGGAGCCGCAACACAAGATCGGCCCCGCTGGCTTTCGCCGGAGCGCGCGGGAGGAGAACGCCGAGCGGGCAGCCGAGCACATCGCGATCGCGCGGCGCAACGGGGAGAAGATCATCGAGGATCCCGGCCTGGTGCTCGATGCCATCACGCGGCAGCACAGCACGTTCACGCGGCGCGACCTGGCGCGGTTCGTCGATCGGCACACGGCGGACCGGGAGCAATTCGAGCGGGCGATGGCGAAGGCCGAAGCGTGTCCGGAGTTGGTGCGGCTGGGGATCGACGGGCGCGGGCAGGAGCGGTTTTCCACGCGTGAGATGCTGGCGACCGAGCGGCGCATGGAGATGGCGGCGGGAGCGCTAGCGGAGCGCGACAGGCATCGAGTGTCGCTTGTCGCGGGCTGGCGGGCGCTGCGGGACGCGGAGCAGGGTGGTCTGACGCTCGGCGAGGAGCAGCGCGCGGCGTATCGGCACGTCACGTCGGGGGCGGATCTTTCCCTCGTCGTGGGCTACGCCGGGACCGGCAAGAGCGCGATGCTCGGGGTGGCGCGGCAGGCCTGGGAGGCACAGGGGCTGACGGTGCGCGGCGCGGCGCTGTCGGGCATCGCCGCCGAGGGGCTGGAGGCGGGGTCGGGCATCCAGAGCCGCACCCTGGCCAGCCTGGAGTGGGGCTGGAAGGAAAGCCGCGAGGCGCTGAGCGCCAAGGACGTGCTGGTGATCGACGAGGCGGGGCTGGTGGGCTCGCGGCAGCTCGAGCGGGTGCTGTCGCAGGCGCAATCGGTCGGCGCCAAGGTAGTGCTGGTCGGCGATCCCGAGCAGCTGCAGGCGATCGAGGCGGGGGCGGCGTTCCGCGCCTTGGCCGAGCGGCACGGCGCGGTGGAGATCACCGAAATCCGCCGGCAGCGCGAGGACTGGCAGCGCGACGCGACGCGGGAGCTGGCGACCGGCCGCACGGCCGAGGCGCTGGGACGCTACGCACAGGCTGGGATGGTGCGCATGGCGGAGACGCATGACGCGGCGCGGGCGGCGCTGGTGGAGGGGTGGGAGACCGTCCGGCGGGAGCGTCCACACGCCAGCCCGGTGATGCTGGCCTACACGCGCGCCGACGTGGCGGAACTGAACCGGCTGGCGCGGGAGCACCTGCGGGCGGCCGGGGCGCTGGGGCCGGAGCAGGCGGTCGCGATCGAGCGCGGCGAGCGGCTTTTTGCCCGTGGCGATCGCATCATGTTTCTCCGCAATGAGCGCGGGCTGGGGGTGAAGAACGGCACGCTCGGCACGGTGGAGCGCGTCGACGGCCAGGGCCTGACGGTGCGGCTCGATGGCGCTGGCCGGCAGGAGAGTCGAAAAATAACCTTCGGGCTGGGCGACTACGCCGATCTCGATCACGGCTACGCGGCGACGATCCACAAGGCGCAGGGGGTGACGGTGGACCGGGCGCACGTGCTGGCCTCGCCGCACATGGACCGGCACGCCGCCTACGTGGCGCTGACCCGCCACCGTGACGGCGTGGCGCTGCACTACGGGCGGGACGCCTTCGCCGATGCCGGCCGGCTGGCCCGGGGGCTCGGGCGTGAGCGGGCGAAGGACACCACGCTCGACTACGAGACGGCCTTTGCCGAGCGGCGCGGGCTCGACCCGCTGCGGCCGGTCAGCGAGATCGTGCTGGCCCCCGAGGCTCCGGCGCCGCGGCGTCAAGCGGCGCTAGACCAGGGGCAGGAGGAAAGGGAGGCGCAGTCATCACCGGGCCAGGCCGTCAAGCGCGAGGCGGTATCCGCCGAGGAGGTCGCGCAAGGCCGGGCCGGGTTCCGGGCGCGCTACCAGGCGCACCGGCAGGCGGTCGAGCGCGATGCCAAGGCGCGCGAGCTGGTGGCGAGCTGGGACCGTCTGGCGAGCGACTTCCGCCTGGCGCTGTCGGGACGGGGCGCGGAGGCGGGCAGCCTCGACAAGGCGCGTGCTGAGCTGCAGCGGTTCGGCGCGGGGTTGCGTGAGCAGCCGGAGCTGGTGCGGGTGCTGCGGGAGCGCGGCGCCGAGTTCGGCCTCGAGGAGCGGAAGAATTTGGCGCGTGTGCTGGCCGATCCAGAGCCGCGCCGCGCGATCGCCGGCATGACGGACGCGGCCGAGGCGCATGTGCGGGAGCTGCTACGACAGCGGGCCGAGATCGCCATCGAGCGCCAGCGCAAGGAGCTGTCCCAGCGCCGCTCCCTCGGTCGCGGCATGGGGATGGGCCTGTGATGAGTGAGACGGAAGACCGCCTGTACGGGCTGATGGAGATCGCCGATCGGCAGCAGGCAGCGGTGGAGGCCGCGCTGGAGGGGCTAGCGGCGGAGCGAGCCGCGTTGCAGCACGAGCGAGAGCAGCTGGCGCGCCAGGTCGAGGCGCTCGATCCGAGCACGCGGGCGGCGGTTCGTTCGGCGGTGCGGGCGAGTTTTGCCGGCGCGGCGACCGAGGGCGTGGCGGCGGTAGAGGCGGCAACGCAGCCCCTGCTCGGCCGACTGGACGGGATGACCGAGGCCGCCGGTCGCGCCGAGCACGCCTTGCGCCGCGTGATCCTGTGGGCGAGCTGGCGGTTGCTCGGATGGCTGCTGGCCATGGTGGCGGGGCTGATGCTGCTGAACTGGGTCGCCAATACCGGCAGGCTGTGGTGGGACAGCAGCGCGATCGGTGCGGCGGAGGCGCGCAAGGCGCAGCTGCAGGCCGAGGTCGCCGAGATGCAGGCCGCTCATGACGAGTGGGCCAAGGCCGGGATGCTGGGGAAGCTGGCGCGGTGCAACCCTGGAAATCGGCCGTGCATCCGCGTTGACGAGGGCGCGGGCGGGTTTGGCAGCGCAGGCGATTACCGGGTGATCTTGGGATATTGAGGAGAGCGGTTGTTGGGGCACGAAGGGGATGCGGGCGGC
>JAFKFI010000014.1 GCA_017307285.1 Alphaproteobacteria bacterium
CTCCTTGGGCTTCACCCCGTCCCTTAACGCCTTCATCGTGTCATGCACCGCCTGCGCCGCCGCCATGATCGGTTGGTGGCCTTGCAGCGCCACGCGCACGCGGCGGCTGGCGAGATAGTCCCGGTCGGCGAGGTCGCCCGAACCACCCCCAATGATGATCGGAATGTCGATCGCCGCCGCCGCGGCGTCGAGCTGGGCGCGGTCCTTGATGCCGACGAAGAAGAACGCATCCACCCCCGTCGCGGCATAGGCCTTCGCCCGCGCGATGGCGTCCTCGGTGCTGGTCAGCCCCATCGCGATGGTGCGGCCGACGATCACCAGGTCGGGGTCCTGCCGCGCCGCCAAGGCCGCGCGCATTTTTCCAACTCCCTCCTCGATCGAGGTCAGCCCACCGCCGCCCGCGCCAAAGGGACGCGGCAGCACCGTGTCCTCGATGGTGAGCGCGGCGACCCCGGCGGTCTCCAGCTCCTCCACCGTGCGCATCACGTTGAGCGCGTTGCCGTAGCCGTGGTCGGCGTCCACCAGCAGCGGCAGGCTGCCCGCGCGGTTGATGCGCAGCGCCTGCTGGGCGAACTCCGTCAAGGTCAGCACGATGAGGTCCGGCGCGCCGAGCACGGTCAGCGAGGCGGTGGAACCGGCGAACATGCCGACCTCGAAGCCGAGATCCTCGGCAATCCGCGCCGACAACGGGTCATACACCGACGCTGGGTAATAGCATTTGTCCCCCGCCAGGATCGCCCGGAAACGCCGCCGCCGCTCGGTCCAGTTCATCGCCAATACTCCCCCAGGAAACTATCCGATCAGCCCCGCCACAGCACCACTCGCGCAGGTCGCCAGCGTCCCCGACAGGATGGAGCGCACGCCAAGCGTCACCACCTCGTGCCGCCGCTCCGGGATCATCGCGCCAAGCCCGCCGATCAGGATGCCGCAACTGCCGAAATTGGCGAAGCCGCACAGCGCGTAGGTCACGATCAATCGCGAGTGCGGCGACAACGCATCGCCCGGCAGGCGCGCGAGATCGAGATAGGCAACAAACTCGTTGAGCACGGTCTTGGTGCCCATCAAGGTCGCCGCCGCCCCGCTCTCCGCCCAAGGCACGCCGATCAGCCACATCACCGGCCGGAACGGCCAGGAGAACACGCGCTGCAAGGTGATCGGCGCGCCGTCCAACGGCGGCAACACGCTGAGACACTGGTTGACCAGCGCAACCAACGCCACCGCCACCAGCAGCATCGCGGCGATCGCCACCAGCGGGCGGATGCCGTCCATCGTGCCCTTCACCACCGCGTCCATCGTGGTGAGCGGCGGGTCGGCCAGCACGATGCGCCCCTCCTCGCCGCCGCCCGGCGCGAACGGCACCATCAGCGCGGCGATGGCGAGCGAGGCCGGCGTCGCGATCACCGAGGCGATGAGAATATTGCCGAGCGCATTCGGAATCACCGGTGCCAGGAACGAGGCATAGATCACCATGACGGTGCCCGCGACCCCCGCCATCCCGCAGCTCATCAGCGCGAACAATTCCCCACGCTGCATCCGCGCCAGATATGGCCGCACCAGCAGCGGCGCCTCGATCATACCCAGAAAAATATGCACCGCCGCGCCCAACGCCAGCGCTCCGCCGATCCCCAGCACGCGCCGCAGCAGCCAGGCGAACGCCGCCGTCACTCGCTGCAACACGCCCCAATGGAACAGCACCGCCGCCAGCGCGCTAATCACCAGCACCAGCGGCAGCGCGTTGAAGGCGAGAATGAAGCTCGCGCCGGCATGCGCCTCGACAAACGGCAGCGGCGGCCCGGCGAGATAGCCGAACACGAACGCCGATCCCGCATCGGTCGCCTTCTGCAACGCGATCGCCGCGTCGTTGAGCACGAACAACCCCCGCCGCGCCTGCGGAATCCCGAGCAGCAGCGCCGCCAGCACCAGCTGCAGCGCGATCCCGCCGATCACGGTGCGCCAGGGAATCCGCCGCCGATCCTCGCTCAGCCCCCAGGCCAGACAGAAAATCGCCGCCAGGCCGAGCGCGCCCAAGTCAGGCCCGGGCGGGCGCGGGCTGTCGCTTGTTGAACGGGTGATACGGCGGAATTTCGCCGATCGCCTTCATGTCGACCTCGACAAGCGTCGGCCCCTTGGTCGCCAACGCCTGCTCGACCGTGTTGCCCAGCTCCTCCGGTCGCGACACCTTCCAGAACGGCATCCCCGCGAGCTTGGCGAGCTCGCCGAGATCCGGCCCCATCAGATCGGCGAAATAGTTGCGTCCGCCATAGAGCGCGTTCTGGATGTGCTTGATGACCCCGTAGCCGCGATCGTTCATCACGATCGTCACCATGTCGAGTTTTTCCTGGACCGCCGTCCACAGCTCGCCGACATTGAGGAAGAAGCCGCCGTCGCCGGTCATCACCACGACTTTCCGCCCGTTGGCGCCGAGTGCGGCGCCGATGCCGAGCGACAAGCCCTGCCCGATCCCCGCCCCCACCGGATAGACGTTGGTCTCCGGCGAATACACCGGGAACAGCCGAGCCCCCAGGTGGTGTTGCTGATCGTCACGTCGCGCACCCACAGCGCGTCGCGCGGCATCACCTTTCGCAGCTGCTCCGCGAAGCTCCCATACGGGCCAAGGCTCTCGGCATACTTGGCGCGAATCTTCTCCTTGAGCCCACGCACCTCGCTGGTGAAAGCGGGATCGACATGCGCCTTCCCCTGCAACCGCTTGACCAGCCCCTCCAGCACCAGCCGAGCGTCGCCGCAGACGAAAAACTTATTGGGATAGGTGCGGCCGTTGGCCAGCGGGTCGGCGTCGATCTGCACCAGCTCCTCGGGGAACTTGATCGAGAAATCCCCCGTCTCATGCCCGCGCAGCCGCGAGCCGACGATCAGCATGAGATCGACGCTGCGATACAGCTCCTCGACCCGCGGCTGGCCGTTGCCGTTGAAACCACCGAGGTTCAGCGGATGGTCCTCCGACACGCTGCCGCGCCCTTGCAGGCTCGTCACCATGCCGAACCCCATGTCGAGCAGCCGCGCCGCCGGCCCGCCGGCATGGCGGGCCCCCGCGCCGAGCCACAGCATCGGACGCTTGGCCTTCGCCACCCGCGCCGCCAGCTCGTCGAGCGCCGCCTCGGAAGGCGCCAGCGGTGCCGGCACCGGCAGCGAAAACGAATCGAACGAGGGCCGCGCGATCGGCGTGCGCTGAATGTCGATCGGCACCTCGACGCTCACCGGCCCCATCGGCGGCGTCAGCGCATCGACGGCGGCCCGCGTCAGCACGCCGAGCGCCTGATCCGCCGAGCGGATGCGGTAGGCCGACTTCGACACCGAATCGAGCATGGTGAGCTGGTCGTACGCGTCATGCACCGTGCCGACGCCGCGATCGGCGAACTTGGTCGCCGTCTGCCCGGTGAGGTGCAGCATCGGCGTCGCCGCGAACCGCGCCTCGACGAGGCTGCCCACCGCGTTCGCCGCCCCCGGCCCGGTGCTGCTGAAGAACGCCCCGAGTTTCCCCGTGACGCGGGCATAGCCGTCCGCCATGTGCCCGCCGCCCAGCTCGCCACGCGCCATCACAAAGCGGATCGCGTTGCGCCGGCCGATCCCGTCGAGCATCGGGATGTTGTGGATCGACACCACCCCGACCGCCGTGGAGATGCCGCAATGGGCCAGGAACTCGGCGATCAGGTCGCCGACATTGTACTCGCTGCTCATGCTTCACTCTCCCCGGCTTTCGCGGGGAGGCTGGATCACGGGTCGGAATGCGTCAACACGCAGACCCCTCACCCAACCC
>JAFKFI010000109.1 GCA_017307285.1 Alphaproteobacteria bacterium
GGAGCCCGAGCCGGAGCCGCCCCCACCATCGCGCTTCCGGCCAGTGCCGGCGCGCAAGCCGCCGCGCCCGCCCAACCCGGAGCGCCGGCTGAGCGACTACAACTGGATCGGCCGGCTTTTCATGCGATAGCGGGGCAAGCCTGCTTTGGTGCGTCTATATTGTTGCGAATAAATACAATATTGGAACCGCGGGCTGGCGGGGCTATCGCGAGCTAGCCGAGCACCTCGATGACGTCACCGCGCCGCACGGTCCCCTCCGTCAGAACCACGCCGTATAACCCCGCGAACCCTCCGTGACCATGAGCGACCTTCCGAAGAATCTCCGGGTTGGCCTCGGCCGTGTCGGGGTCCAGCGTGATCATCTTGCAGCGCGGATCGCGCTCGACTAGGGCGATCACCGCCCGCTCGCCGAGACGCAGCCGTCGGCCTATGAGCTCCTCCTCCGCGAAGCCCGCCATCGCGCCGAAATCGGCATAGACGTTCGCTCGGAAGCGGCGCTTGTCGAGCGGGCGGCCGACCTCCTCGCCGATCTGCCGGACCGTCTGCATGGAGAACAGCGAGACCGGCCGGCAGTCGGTCAGCGACCGGTCGGATCGCAGCAGCGACAATGCATGACCGTCTTCGAGTCCGTCGGACAACGCATCGATCAGCGCCGGGTCGTCGACCGCGAGCGTCGCGCCGGAGGGCGTTTCGACGTCCAGCGCCAAATCGTCGCGGCTCGGATAGACCGGCGTGACACCGGGGCCAAGACCCTCGGCATCGGCGAGATTGACCGGCTGCGCGGCCCGTGCGCCGTGACGGAACCGGGGGGTGAAGCGCAGCATTTGCTCCTGCACGCGCGCGGTCAGGAAGGGCAATGCCTTGCGGGCGGCGGTGTCATGGAAGGCACAGATCCGGTCGCCCAGCACGCCTCCATAGCCGAGATACGCCTCGGCCAACTCCTCGCCCCGCATGCTCTTGACCGGAAAGCGCCAGAGGCTGTCCACCCGGCCGACGACGCTCATGCCGACACTCCGGCAAGCGAGCCGCGTACTCCGGCGATCGCCTCCAGATGCCGCTCGTGATCGCCCGCGAAGCGCAGCACGAGATGGCTCGCACCCGCCCGAGCGTAACCCGCCAGCCACTCCGCCGCACCGGCCGCCGGCCCGGCGTAGTTGACCTGGCGCGCACGCATCACCGCGGCGGGCTGGCCGTAATAGTGTTCCATGAACGCGTCTAGCCGCGCGTCGGCGCGTGCCGCGTCATCGTCGATCGCCAGGGTCAGATACACAGCCCCGGTCAGCGCCGCGGGATCGCGGGCCGCCTCGCGGGCGATCGCCTGGATTTCGGTGAAGTCGGTTGCGAAGCGCGCCGCATCCGCTCCGTTCGGGAACCAGCCGTCGAAATGCTTTCCCACGCGCTCGAGGCTCGGCTGGCCGTTGCCGCCGATCCAGATCGGCGGGCCGCCCTTGCGGTGCGGCACCGGGCCGAGCACCGCGTCGCGCACCCGCCAGCGGCCGTCCCACTCCACTTTCTCGCCGCTCCACAGCGCGCGGCACAGGCGCAGCCCCTCCATCATGCGCCCGATGCGCTTCTCCCACGGCACGCCGCAGGCCTCGAATTCGGTGCGGATGTTCGGCACGTCGCTGGCGATGCCGACGCCGAGGATGAAGCGGCCCTCGCTGATCTGATCCAAGGTGGCGACCTGGTGGGCGAGCAGCACCGGGTTGCGCAGCGCCGGCAAGAGCACCGCCGTACCCAGCTCCATCCGCGGCGCCCGCACGGCGACGGCGGCGAGCAGGGTCAGCGGATCGTGGCGCGGTCGCGCAGTCACGGAATCGCCGATCCAGATGGAGTCGTAGCCGAGCGCCTCGGCGCGCGCCGCCAGTGCCAGCAGCGGGGCGGCTTCGGGGCGGCCCTCCATCACTTGCTCGCGGGTCGGTAGCAGATAGCCGATCTTTGGCGGCATCGATCTCTCCTCTCTCCGGTCCGCCTTACCTTGGCGCGTCCGGGCCGGCGCGTCATGCTCCGCCGATGACCCAGCCCGATCCGATCACCGCCGAGCTGTTCCGCAACGCGCTCACCGCCCTCGGCGACGAGATGGCACTGACCATCTATCGCACCGCCTATTCCGGGGTGCTCAAGAACATCATGGATTTCTCGGCCGCCGTTTGCGACGCCGACGGAAGGCTCGCGGCGCAGGGGCTCAGCCTGCCTGGCCACTTGTGCAGCATCCCGGTGGCGCTCCAGGCGGCGCTGCGCCGATTCGACGGCGACATCGGCGAGGGCGACGTGCTGGTGCTCAACGACCCCTACGAGGGCGGCATGCACCTGCCCGATATCTTTGTCTTCAAGCCGATCTTCGCCGACGCTCGCGTGATCGCCTATGGCGCGACGATCTGCCATCACACCGATGTCGGCGGGCGCGTGCCGGGGTCCAACGCATCGGATAGCACAGAGATCTACGCCGAGGGCCTGCGCATTCCGCCGCTGAAGCTCTACGAGCGCGGCCAGCCCAACGCGACGCTGTTCCGCATGATCGAGCGCAATGTCAGGCTCCCCGCGCGCGTGTTCGGCGACTTGCGCGCGCAGCTTGCCGCCTGCGAGATGGCGGCGCGCGGCATCGCCGACCTGGTCGCGCGCCACGGCGCGGAGGGCGTGCGCGCGTTGATGGCCGAGACGATGGACTCGCCTCACCCGCCACTGCCTCGCGGAGCTCCCGGACGGCGAGGCGACCTTCACCGATTGGATCGACGACGACCAGATCGATGTGGGACGGCCGATCCCGCTCGTTTGCACCATCCGCAAGCGCGGCGACACGATGGAGATAGACTGGACCGGTAGTGCCGCGCAGGTGAAGGGGGCGATCAACAACACCTGGAGCTACACCGCGGCGGCCTCGTTCACCGCCGCGAAATCGGTGCTGTCCATCAACATGCCGAACAATGACGGGGTGTTCCGCCCGATCACCGTCATTGCCCCCGAGGGCACCATCACGCACGCCCTGCCGCCGGCGGCGTGCGCGGCGCGCGGGCTCACCGGGTTCCGCGCCGCCGATTGCTGCTTTGGCGCGCTGGCGATGCTGTATCCCGACCGAGTGTTCGCGGCCTGCGAGGGCGGCAACACCGGTATCACCATCGGCGGCTACGACGCGGATAGAAAGCCGTTCATCTATGTCGACTTCCTCTCCGGCGCCTGGGGGGCACGACCCTGGGCCGATGGCCCCGACGCCAACACCAGCATGTTCGCCAACATGGCGAGCTTCAGCGTCGAGGTGATCGAGGCGGAGAACCCGCTGGAAGTGCTGGATTACGCGATGGTGCCGGACACCGGCGGCGCCGGGCGGTTCCGCGGCGGCGTGTCGCTCCGCCGCACCTGGCGGATGCGCGCCGCCGAGGGGATTCTGCAGGTGCGCGCAGATCGACAGGCGCATCGGCCGTATGGGCTGCAAGGGGGCGGCGCCGGGGCGGCGGGACGCAACGTGCTCGATCCCGGACTGCCCACCGAAGAGAAGTTGCACGCGAAACTGACGATGACGTTGCGCGGAGGAAAAATATTCCGCCACGAGCTGCCTGGCGGGGGCGGCTGGGGCGATCCGTTGGAGCGCGATCTTTCTTCCATTGCCAAGGATCTGCGCGACGGTCTCGTCAGCATCGAGGGCGCGGCGCGGGATTACGGCGTCGTCGCGGCCGGCGACCCGCCTGTCATCGACGCGGCGGCCACGGAGGCATTGCGCGCGCGGCGCCGCGCCAGCCGGCCGCCGTTGGTTGCCGTCGATTGGGGTTCGCCGGCATGACCCTGCGCATCGGCATCGATATCGGCGGCACCTTCACCGATCTGGTCGCCTTCGCCGCCGACGGGCGGGTGTTGACGCGTAAGGTGCTTTCGACCCCGCGCGACTACGCCGACGGCATCGTCGCAGGCCTTACCTCGCTGCTGGAGGAGGCCGGGGGCGAGGTCGCCGAAGTGCTGCACGCCACCACCATTGGCTCCAACACCATCCTCGAAGGCAAGGGCGCGCGCACCGCGCTGATCACCACCGAGGGTTTTCGCGATGTGCTGGAAATCCGCGATTTGCGGATGCCTCGGCTCTACGACATGCATTGGAGCAAGCCACCCGCCCTGATCGAGCGGCGGCTCAGGCTGGAAATCCACGAGAAGATCGGCCCCGATGGGGTCGTACGCGTCCCGCTGGACTCCACGGCCCTGGCGGTCGCGATCGAGACCTTGCGGCGCGAGCGGGTCGAGAGCCTCGCCGTCTGCCTGCTGCACAGCTACGCCAACCCGGCGCACGAGCAGGCGGTCGCCGAGGCGGTGCGCGCCGCCCTGCCCGATTTGCCGGTCTCGCTCAGCCACGAGATTCTGCCCGAGATCAAGGAGTACCCGCGCACCAGCACGACGGTGATCAACGCCTACGTGCAGCCCGTCGTGCGCGCCTATCTCACCTCGCTCGCCGCGCGGCTGCGCGCGCTCGGGATCGAGGCCGAGCTCCACCTAATGCAGTCGAATGGCGGACTCGCCACCCGAGCCTTCGCTGCGCGCTTTCCCGCCCACATCGTCGAGAGCGGCCCCGCCGCCGGCGTGGTCGGCGCCGCCGCCCTTGCCGCTCGTCTGGGCGAGCCGCGCCTCATCACCTTCGACATGGGCGGCACCACCGCCAAGGCCGGGCTGGTGGAGAACGGCGAGGTGCTGCGTTCCGAGGCGATGGAGGTCGGCGCCGGCGTGACCGGTGGTGCCCGGCTGCTGGTCGGGGCCGGCTACATGCTGAAGCTGCCGGCGATCGACCTCGCGGAGGTCGGCGCCGGCGGCGGCTCGATCTGCCGGCTGGATGCTGCCGGCGCGCCGAAGGCCGGGCCTGACAGCGCGGGCGCCGATCCGGGGCCGGCCTGCTACCGGCGAGGCGGCACGTTGCCGACCATCACCGACTGTAACCTCGTGCTCGGCTATCTCGATCCGGCGGGGCTGGCCGGAGGTTCGCTGCCGGTCGACGGCGAGGCGGCGCGCGCGGCGGTGGCGCGCCATCTCGCCGAGCCGATGGGCCTGCCGGTCGAGCAGGCCGCGCATGGCATGCTGCGCATCGCGGCGGCGACCATGATGCGCGCCATCCGCGCCGTGTCGGTGGAACGCGGCCGCGACCCGCGCGATTTCGCGCTGCTCGCCTTCGGCGGCAACGGCCCGCTCTTCGCCGCCGCCATCGCCGCCGAGCTCGGCATTCGCCGGGTGATCGTCCCGCCTTTCCCCGGCCTGTTCAGCGCGTTCGGCCTGCTGGTCGCCGACACCGAGCACCACGCCAGCCGCAGCCTGCGCGCGCGGGTGGACACCGCCGATCCGGCGCGCTTGCGCGATACCCTGAGCGAGTTGGAGGCCACAGCCGCCGCGCAGCTCGCCTTGGACGGCTTTCCGCCGGCCCGGCGCCGGGTTCAACGGTCAGCGTCGGCCCGATATGTCGGCCAGTCTACGGAACTCACGGTCGAGCTGCCCGACGGCGATGCCGAGGCGCTGCTCGCCTCATTGCCGGGCCTGTTCGGCGCGGAGCACGCGCGGGTCTACGGGTTCCGCGCGCCCGAGCACGAGCCTGTCGAGCTGGTCGGGCTCGGCATCATCGCGCGCGGCATCCCCGAAACGCCACGCCTGCCGCCCAGCATCGCCCCGACCCGCGTCAACCCACCCGCGACCCGGCGAGCGTGGCTCGATGGCCCAGGCTGGACCACGCTGCCGGTGGTCGACCGCGCCGCGCTCGCCGCCGGCGCGCGCTTAGGGCCGCTGATTGTGCAGGAATACGACGCCACCTGCCTGGTTCCGCTGGGTGCGAGTGCCGCACTGGATAAGTTTGGCAACCTCGTGCTTAGCCTGTCCGAAGCGCTCAAATCCGGACGCTGAGCCTGTTTCGGCCCTGGCGCCGTGAGGCGGAGTACCGTTTCGGGCAGGTCCCGCGACTTGCCGGCCGCCAGCTTCGATCCCCGGCGCATGGCGAACCGGATTAGAGTACGGATGTATCGATCGCAGACGCACCTCGAGGAAGGCATGCTCTGCGGATCGCCCGGTGGAAGCTACAAATGCGGCTTTGCCTCCCCCTGGCCAGCATCGGCACAGATCGCGTCGCTCCGGGACGGCGCAGGCGTCCTTCTCTTCCCAGAGCCCAGGCGCCGGAGTTGAGCCCATCGCGTCAGCGGCCGGAAGCACGATCCGACGGTCGGACACACGACAGATGGCGGAATGAATTCCGCCCTACAAGTTTTCGGATCGGGGGCGCCTCACTTGGCGCAGCCTCTTCCCGAGGCTGCACACTGCCTAAGTCTTGGCGTTCGCCTGCATCAGCATCTCGCGCGGCAGCCAGGCGCGCGTCACCTTCCAGGTGGCGTGACGCAGTTTGAACTCGATGCGAATCGGCTCCTCGCTGGGCGCGGCGCCCGGTCGACGCAGCAGCACGAGGAAGCTCGTCGGCCCGTCGAAGAACGCCCAGGCGATGGTCGGATTGGAGTCGGCCGGGAACTGCTTCGATTGCCCTTCAGCGGCGCCACGTGCCGCGGAGACGAGCGCCTGCGGGTTGACGTTCTCGTCCACCGCATTGCCGGCGATCCCGCGGACGAAGGAGAAGCCGAAGGGTGGCAGCCGGCTCTCGCCGTTGGCGACCCGCGCCGTCGGCTCCTGGTCGAACAGATTGTCGCAGATGTCTTCCTTGATGCCTTCCCGCACCCCGTCCCAGTCGACCAGTGTTTCCAGCGCGGCCGCGTTGCCGTGCCGAATCGCCTGACCGAGACGGAACAACGTCACGTATGGCCAAACCGCATACGCGACACAGACGACGGCGATCGCCGCGACGATCCGCTTTCTGCTGCCCACTTTGCCTGCTCCGTTCTGGAACTTGTGGCCGTCAACGCCCGGAAGATGAAGTCCGTTTCCGCTACTGTCCCAGGATAGCCGGAAAGAGTTAAGGAATTGCAAGAATTTCCGGGGCGGCTCAGGTGGATTTGCGAGCCACTGTGTCGGCCGGTCGGCCCACCAGCCGCTCGTAGACGGCTGGATCGGTCGCCCCCTCGGTCCCGAACAGCAAGACGCGACTCTCCGCTCCGAGCCCGAGCGCTGCCCTTGCCGCCGGGTCGGCCGCCGCCAGCCGCAAAGCCGCGAGCCCGGCAGCGCCCGATTCGCCGGTCACGATCCCCGCATCCGCCAGTAGCCGCATGGCAGGCGGGGCCGCCTCGTCGGGAATCGCCATGAACGCGGCGGCCGATCGGTCGAGTTCCTGCCAGGCGAGCAGGCTCGGCTCGCCGCAGGCCAGCCCCGCCATCACCGTGTCCAGCGTGCCGGGGACCGAGGTGGGGGCGCCGAGCTCGGCGCTGGCCAGCAGGCAGGCGGCGCGATCCGGCTCGACCACGATCAACGCGGGTGGCGGCGTCAACCGAGCGCGCAGCTGCACCGCGACAGCCGCCGCGACGCCGCCCACTCCGGCTTGTATGAAGACATGACTCGGCGCCGCGCCGTCCCATTGCTCGAGCGCCTCGTCGGCCATCAGCCGGTAGCCCTGCATCACACGGCGCGGCACTTCGAGATAGCCGGGCCAGGAGGTGTCGGAGATCACCGACCAGCCTTCCTGTTGCGCCACCCGCTCGGCCTCGCGCACAGCGTCGTCATAGGTGCCGGGAACGCGGCGCAACTCGGCCCCGAGCGCCGCGATCGCCGCCGCCCGGCCGGCGCTGACCGCCTCGTGGACGAACACCACGCAGCGGCAGCCGCAGCGCCGCGCACCCCACGCCACGGCCCGGCCGTGATTGCCGTCAGTGGCGCAGGTCACGGTAACGGCTTCCGGCTTGTGCTGGCCGCGCAGCGCTTCGGCCACGGCGTAGGCGCCGCCGAGCGCCTTGAAGCTGCCGAGTCCGAATCGCCCCGCCTCATCCTTCAACCTGACCGCGGCGACACCAGCGCCGCGCGCGATCTCCGGCAAGTCGCGCAGCGGGGTCGGCGCATATTCCGGCCAACCGGTGATCGCGGCCTTGGCGCGGCGGAACCCGGCGGCGGGCAGCACCACGATCCCCGGCGTGCCGGCGCGGGGATTGACGAACAGGCTGAATGGCAGCGGGGCGATCATGCCTGACGGTGAACCGCGTTGCGTGCCGCCGCAACCGGGTCTACTCGTCGCCCGGCGAGCGCGGCGGAGGACCGGTCATGCGAATCTCCATCCTGGGCGGCGGCGGGTTCCTCGGCCGCAAGGTGGCCGCGCGTCTCGCACGCGACGGGCGGATCGGCGACCGGCAAGTGACCGCGCTCACGCTGTTCGACATCGCCGAGCCGCCCCCGCCCGAGGATGCGCCCTTCCCCGTCCGGCGGGTCGCCGGCGACGTGGCCGAGCTGCCCGAAGCCGCCATACCGCCCGACACCGATATCGTGTTCCACCTCGCCGCCGTGGTCAGCGCGCAGGCGGAGGCGGATTACGACCTCGGCCGTCGGGTCAATTTGCGCGGCACCGACTCGGTGATCGACGCCTGCCGCCGCCTCTCCCGCCCGCCCAGGGTGGTGTTCACCAGCAGCGTGGCCAGCTTCGGTGGCGGACAGAACGCGGTCCTGGCGGACGACGCGCGGCAGATCCCCGGCAACAGCTACGGCACGCAGAAGGCGATCGGCGAGCTGCTGCTGGCCGACGCCAGCCGCCGGGGCTTTCTCGACGCGGTCTCGATCCGCCTGCCCACCGTCACCGTCCGGCCCGGGCGGCCCAACAAGGCGGCGAGCAGCTTCGTCTCGGGCATTATCCGCGAACCGCTGCTCGGGTTGCCCGCCGAGCTGCCCGTGTCGGACGATTTCGCGGTCTGGATATGCAGCCCGCGCCGGGCCGTGGACTGGCTGCTCCACGCCGCGACGCTCGATACCGGCCCGATGGGGCTCGACCGCAGCGTCAATCCGCCGGGCATCAGTGCGACGATTGCCCATATGCTCCAGGCGCTCGATGAGGTGCGGCCCGGCGCCTCCAAGTTGGTCGCGCGCGTCGCCGATCCCGCGATCGCCGACATCGTGGGGGGTTGGCCGACGGCGTTCGACCCGGTTCGGGCGCGCACGCTGGGCTTCGCCGCGCACGAGCCGCTCGTCGAGCTGGTGCGCGCCTTCGTCGCCGACGATCTCGAGGCCACGCGGCGCGAACGGGCATCGCCCGGCTGAGCCGCACATGGATGCGTGCGTAATTCCGGTCGAGAATCTTATTCTTTACCACGAATTTAGCCACAATCGGCTTCTATGCGGTTGATGGAACAGCACGCAGGTCCCATGAATGACTGATGGGTCTCGGGCCACGCTGGCCGCCCGCTCCGATCCGCTGGCCTGGTCTGGACGCCATCCATGACAAGTCTTCCTGGAGATTCGGCTCTGGCGCCCGAGGATGACCAGCGGCAGTCGGGCGCCAGGCCGGTGCGACTGCGCCATCGGCGGGCCTTCGGCGAGGCGGTGCTGCACGCGCCGCAGACGTTGCGCGCGCTGGTCCGCGCCGACGAGATCTGGCTCGTCGCGGTGGCCGCCGCCGTCGGTGTCGCCGCCGGGGTCATGGTCTCGGCCATGACGATCACCACCTACGCCATCCATACCGCGCTGTTCGATCTGCCGCCGGGCGAGCGGCTCAGCGGCGCCGCCTTCGTGGACCCCATCCGCTGCGTCGCCGTCCCGGCGCTCGGCGGCTTGATGCTGGGCGCGCTCGGGCTGTTGGTCGCCCGCTTCTGGCCGCGCCGCGCGGTGGACCCGATTGAGGCCAACGCGCTCTATGGCGGGCGCATGTCGCTCAACGACAGCCTCATCGTCGTGCTGCAGACCGTGATGTCCAACGGCTTCGGCGCCTCCGTCGGGCTGGAGGCCGGCTACACCCAGATCGGCTCTGCCGTTGCCTCACGCCTCGGCCGCAGCTTTCGCGTCCGGCGCAACGACCTGCGCGTGCTGGTCGGCTGCGGCGCGGCCGGGGCGATCGCGGGAGCGTTCAACGCACCGCTCACCGGGTCCTTTTATGCCTTCGAGCTCGTCATCGGCACCTACTCGCTCGGCACCCTGGCGCCCGTGGTCGTGGCTGCGATCGTCAGCGTCTCCGTGGTGCACGCGCTGCACGGCAGCCCGGCCGGGCTCGAGGTGCTGGTCTCGACCAGGCTCGAGGCCATCGACTACTTTCCCATCGTGCTGCTGGGCGTGCTGTGCGCCCTGGTCGGCATCCTTATCATGCGCGGCGTCACCCTCACCGAAACGCTGTTCCGCCGCAGCGGGGTGCCGAGTTGGCTGCGCCCTGGAATCGGCGGGCTGGCGGTGGGTCTGCTCGCCCTGGTCAGCCCGCAGGTGCTGTCATCCGGCCATGCCGCCCTCGCACTCGGCTTCGACGCGCCCTACTCGCTGCGCTTCGTCGCCTTGCTGCTGGTGCTCAAGGCGACGGCCTCGGCGATCTCGCTGGGCTCGGGGTTTCGCGGCGGCCTGTTCTTCGCCTCGCTGTTCTTGGGCGCGATGCTCGGCAAACTGTTCGCCGGGGTGCTCGCCTCTGTCTCGGCGGCGCACGCCATCCCCGCCGTGGTCTGCGCGCTGGTGGGCATGAGCGGCATGGCGGTGGCGATCGTCGGCGGCCCGTTGACGATGGGCTTCCTCGCCCTCGAGACAACCGGCAGCCTGCCGATGACCGCCGCCGTGCTCGCCGCCTGCGTGGTCTCGGCGCTCACCGTGCGCCGCACCTTCGGCTACTCCTTCGCCACCTGGCGCTTCCATCTGCGCGGCGAGAGCATCCGCAGCGCTGTGGATGTCGGCTGGATGCGCAATCTCACGGTCGGACGGATGATGCGGCGCGAGGTGCGGACGGTGCGCGCCGACACGCCGCTCACCGCCTTCCGCCGGGACTTCCCGCTCGGCGCCACCCAGCGCGTCGTGGCGGTCGACGAGGCGGACCGCTACGCCGGTGTCGTCGTCGCGGCCGAGGCCCATGCCGAGATCGAGGGCATAACCCGGGTGAGCGACATCCTGCACTACCCTGACGCAATGCTGCTCCCGCAAATGACGATCAAGGAGGCGGTCGCCATGTTCGAGACAGCGGAGAGCGACGCCCTGGCAGTGGTCGACGGGCCGGAGAGCCGGCACGTGATCGGCCTGCTCACCGAGCAATACGCGCTCCGCCGCTACAGCGAGGAGCTCGACCGGCGGCGCAAAGAGCTGTCCGGCGAGTGATGCTCGCGCCGTCTGCCGTCTATGGTGTCGCGCGCGCTACGAACACCTGCCCGCTGGCGTAGGACAGCCAGAGTCGGTTGCGGCGCAGATAGTTCATTCCCAGCAGCCCGTCCATCGCGGGGCTCGGAAACGCGATGACCGGCAGCACGGGATTGGGATAGCTCTCCGCCCCGAGCGAGATTTCGCGGAACCGGTGCACCCGGGCCGTGAGCTGATCCGGACCGACCACCGCGAGCGCGGCCGGCGGATCGCGGGCCAGCATGGCCGGAGTGACGCCGGCCTCCCGCGCCGCACGGGTGCTGACCAGCGAATATTCCGCCCCAGTGTCCACCGCGACCTGGATCGTCACGTCGTTCAGCTTCACCGGAATGAGAAACCGCCCCCGCACCAGCCGGCCTTGCAGCGAGACATAAGGCTCGGTCCAGGGCGGGACGGCGCCGGGGCATGCGGGATAGAGTGTCACCCGGCCGTTCGGCACGTCGAGGTCGACGTCGAAATGGGCCAGGATGTCGGCGCCCAGCAAGCCGTCCGGCACCCCTCCGGGCAGATCGCCGGTCGAGAAGGAACCGACGATGACGGGCCATCGGTCCATCGTCACGTGGTCGAGCACGATCTCATTCGGCCGGGCGGACGCCGTGGCCATCGCGCTGCCCATGCCGCGGATCATCGTCGCATGCCGGAAATCGCGCTTGAGGTGGATGCGGTCGACGAAGGAGGCGAGCAGAATGGTGTGCTCCGCGCCGGTATCGAGGACCAGGGTCGCAGGCGCGCCGTCCACTGTCGCGGACACCACAGGGATGTTACGGCGCATCTCGATCGCCAGTTGCGCCTGCGGCACCTGCCGGCACCCACCGCCGAACGAGCCGGCGCAGGCGCTTAGCAGCAGCAAGGCAAGCCCGGCGGCGACACGTGCGATCAAGCTGACACCTGTCGACGCCGATTGCCGATGGCGTGCGCTAGGCGCGCTGCTTCAGGATGTCGCGGATTTCCTCGAGCAGAACCTCGCTGCGCGCCGGCGGCGCGGCGGCCTTCTCCCGATGGATCACCTTCGAGATCAGCTTCACGAGCCAGAACACGGCGAAGGCGATGATGATGAAGTTGATGATGCTGTTGATGAACACGCCGATGTTGACGGTCGGCGCACCGACTCTCTGCGCGTCGGCCAGCGAGTTGTAGTGCTCTCCGTTCAGCGGGATGAAGATGTTGCTGAAGTCGATCCCGCCGATCGCCATGCCTATCAGCGGATTGAAGATGTCCTTCACGAGGCTGTTGACGATTGCGGTGAAGGCGACGCCGATGATGATGCCGACCGCGAGATCGACCACGTTGCCGCGAGCGATGAATGCGCGGAACTCGCCGACCCAACCAGGTGCCTTCAAGGGAATCGGTGCTTGCATCGAAATTCGTTCTCCAGGTCGTAGCGCTTGTTATAGCTGCTGGCGAGCGACGCGCGCCACCTCGTCCGTGGTGCTGCGCCAAATCCCGTGCCGACCGAGGATTCGTGTCAACCCGTCACGCAGCCATCGGATACGATGCGCCTGGCCGGAAATCCACGGATGCAATGTCAGATTGAACACGGCGCCGCCTTCGTCGTGCAGGAACGCGAACGCCTCCGCTATGCAATCCGCCCAGACCGGAGGCGCGACGCGGCGCAGCCACATGCATTCGAGATCGTTCCACTCCGGCTGCGGCGGCAGCGCGAGCAGTTTTCCGCCAAGCAGAAACGGCCGATCGTCGTTGGCCCAATCGGTCGTGTACACGAAACCCGCCTCGGCGAGCAGCGCGGGCGTACGGGTGGACTGGTTGAAATCCTGCCCGCACCAGCCTTGCGGCGCGTCGCCGGTGGCGGCTTTCACGGCGTCGCGGCTCTCGGCGATGAAGGTGCGTTCCTCAGCCTCGCTCATGCGGCTAGTGATGCGCCGCGTGGCGTGGCTGCCATGCGCCATGAAGCAGGCGTTGCGCCGGCTGCATTCATCGACCAGTTCCGGATACCGCTTCGCCGCCGCCGAGCCGAGTGCCACGCTCGGAATCAAATCGAATTGATCGAGCACCTCTAGCACGCGGAAGATGCCGACGCGGTTGCCGTACTCGCGTTGGCTCCAGGTCAGCCAGTCGGGGAAATAGGCTCCGAGGGGCGAGGCGATGCGTGGGTCGCGGCTGGCGTGCTCCGGCGGGTTCACCTCCCAATGATCCAGCATCAGCGTGACAGTCAGCGCGATGCGCGCGCCATCCGGCCACACGAAACGCGGCGCCTGGTCGAGGGTGCGGAAGGGATACAGGTCGTGATCCATTCCGGGTTCGCGGCTCTCGCCGCGCGGCGGCGTGCCCTCAGCCATTGGCCGCCTCCCGCGCCGCGAGATGTGCCTCGATCGCCGGAAGATGGTTGGCGTTGTACCAATCGGCGATCTCGGCGGCGGTCGTGAGCCACACACCGGGATGCGACAGGATGTATTCCATCGCGCGACGGAACGCGCGGACACGGTGCGGCTGGCCGACCCAATAGGGATGCAGCGCAATGCACATCACCCGCCCTTGCTCCGCACCCTCCTCGTATACCGTGTCGAAATAGTCGCGGATCTGCCGTGCGAACGCCTCCGCCTCCTCGCCGCGCCGGAGCAGGATCACGTCATTGAGATCGACCGAATAGGGCATCGACAGCAGCTTGCCGCTTTTCACTTTCAGCGGGAACGGCTGGTCGTCGTGATAGAGGTCGGCCGTGTAGTCGTAGCCGGTCTCGGCGGCGAGATCGAAGGTGCGCAGCGTGTTGGTGATCGCGGGGCTGAACCAGCCGCGAATGCGTCGCCCCGTCAGGCTGAGATGGATCGCCGCCGCCTCCTCCATCGCCTCGCGCTCTTCCTCCTCGGAGAAGTTCCAGTGGTAACGAGTGTTGTAGATGCCGTGCGACATCAGCTCCCAGCCGCGCTTCTCCATCGCCTCCAGGATCGCCGGATAGTGCTGGATCACCGCGAGGTTCAAGCTGACGGTGCATTTCATGCCGAAATCGTCGGTCAGGCCAAACAGGCGCCACAGCCCGACCCGGTTGCCGTAGTCGCGCTGCGAGTAGCCGAGCACATCCGGGTGCGGCGAGCGCGGCCACGGATCGCGCGTGCGGACGAATTTCGGCATGAACTCGTAGTGCTCGATATTCGGCACAACCCATAACGCGACGCGCGCGCCGCCCGGCCAGCGCAGGCGCGGCCGGTGCATGATCGGCGAGTAGGCGACGAGATCCGGCTCCATCGGCGCAGCTTCCCTCCCTCGGCTCGGCAACAGCCTAGCCGCTCTGCGCGCAGGATTGCAGCCTCGTTCGAGCGCGGATCGCTGCAACCGCGCTGTTCACCGCACGTTCCGAAAATCGCGAAGCTCGAATCGATCCTTATGCGAGGCGGACAATGACAGCGAAATGGCCGATCACGATGGCCGCCTTCGGCGCTCTCGCGCTGCTGGCAGGCTGTGGCACGGGCGAGAAGGAACGCACGACGGGCGGCGCGGCGGCCGGTGCAGCGACGGGCGCCGGTGTGGGTGCGTTGGGCGGGCCTGTCGGTGCGCTCGCAGGTGCCGCGATCGGCGCCGGCGCCGGCGCGGTAACGGGCGCCAGCACGAGCCCGAATCAGCTCAACCTCGGGTCCCCGCCCTGGGACAACCCCAAGGCTCGCGTGCCAACCCCGAACGGCCCGGCGAAGCCCTGAGCGCCGGCCCTAGGTCGCGCCCGCGACGTAGGCCTTGAGGCTGTCGACCTCCTGGTCCTGCTGCATGATGCGCGCCTTGACCACGTCGCCAATGCTGATCATGCCGATCAGCGCGCCGTGCTCGATCACCGGCAGGTGACGTACGCGGCTCGCCGTCATCATCGTCATGGCCTCGACCTCGGTGGTCTGCGGTGTGACGGTGTGGAGTACCCGCGTCATCAGCTGTCCCGCAGACATTTCGAGCGTCCGGGGGCCATTGGCTGCCAGCGAATTCATGATGTCGCGCTCGCTGACAATGCCGAGCAGCTGGTCGGCGGCATCGATCACCACCACGGCGCCGATGCGCCTGCGCGACAGCGTATCCACCACCTCGGCGATGCTCGCGGTCGGGTTGACCGAGAGCACCTCGTAGCCCTTGTGCTTGAGGATTGCTGCAACCGTCATGGCTTGCTCCTCCGATGGGGCGCGGCCGAGTTTTCCGCTCGGCGCACCTACAACCGGGAGCTTGCGCTCTTCCCGCCGGCTCCCGCAAACCGCCGGTGTGCGCTGCACAAACGCGCGGGGAGCCTCAGTGCCCGGCCGGGAGCTCCGCGAGTTCGATCAGCAGGTTGCCGGTGGCGCTCGGGTCGATGAAGGCGATCCGGCTGCCGCCATGCCCGGCGCGCGGCGTGTCGTTGATCAGCTTGATCCCTTTCTCGCGTAGCTCGGCGAGCGCGCCGTCGATGTCGTCGACCTCGAAGCAGATATGGAACAGACCCTCGCCCCGTTCGGGAATCTGCGCGCCGATCTCCGAGTTACGGGAGACCCCGTCCAGCAGCTCGATATAGGTTTCGCCCACCGGCAGCATCGCCAGCTTGATGTCGCCGATCCGCTCCTCGTATTCGAGCTTCAACCCAAACGCGTTCTCCAGCAGGTCCACGCTCGCCTGCATGTTCTTCACCGCCACCGCGACGTGCTCGATGCGCTTGATCTTCATGGCTTCCTCCCCTGGAGGCGGAAGCTTGGGCGAGACCGGCTCGGCCCGCAAGTTGCGTTGCCCCAAGTTGCGTTGCCGGGGGAGAAACTGGGGAGTAGGCTTTGCTGGACAGCGGAATACGAAAGACGGAGGAAGCGATGGCGGCGCAGCAAGGGGCGCTCAAGGAGCGCTCGGGACAGGCAGCAGGGCTTTACGACCGGCTCGAGGACCGCATCCTCGCGCGCGATCAGGTGGGCGCCAGCAAGGCTTATTACGAGCTGGTGAAGTCCGGCCGGCCGATGCCAGAGATCGTCGCCGAGGCCGTCCGCATCCACGCGCCCTACACCCACGTGCCGTACCATGAGCGCATCGACAACGGCTATCCGAACTTCGTCAACAACGACCATTGCCTGCTCAGCGCTCGCGCCGGGATCAATCTCAGCCGTATGCTGCCGGCCGACCTCACCAATCTGCCGATGGCGCAGACCATCTGGTACATCCCGACCGGGCTCGACATCTGGAACCAGAAGATCGGCAAGGCCCCCGGCCACTACACGCGCGGCTTCAAGGGCACGATCGACAACCCGCCGGCGCCGACCGTCTATTGGCAGGACCAGCAGGCGGAGCCGAGCAGCGGACCGCTGCGCGACCGGCTGGACCAGTGGATCACGCTCGTGCATCGCGGCGAGGTCATCCCCGCCTACCGGCATTTCCTCGGCCTGATGCAGGATGTGCCGAACCGGCGCGAGGTCCTGGCCGAGCTGGTGTTCGCCGGCATGATCGATGTGCAGGACCGGATGCTCTACAACCGCTCGTACACGACCGGCCATAAATCCTATCGCGCCCGCGCCACCGTCGAGCTCGGCAATTTCGTCGGCTGGGACAACGCGCATGACGTTGTCTATGCCGGCGCGCTCGACATCGCCGTCGGGCCACGCTGGTATTCGACCTACGAGATGGCCTGCAACGCCGTGACAATGTTCATCCAGGGCGAGAGCCTGCACGCGGTTCCGTATGGCGGCACGACGGAGCGCGAGCGTGAGTTGCTTGGCAACACCGCCGCGCTCACCCAGCAGGAAGCCAACGAGCTGATCGACGTGATCATTCGCCAGCCCGAGCCGGGGTATGCCGAGCACCTTGCGAAACTGCTGCTTGCCGGCAAGAGCCCGCGCCGCATCGTCGACGTGCTGCAGATCGCCGCGGCGCAAGTCGTGCTGGAGACGCAGATCGACACCAACTTCTCGATGCCGCAGCATTGCTACGAGTACTGCAACACGCTCGGCTGGTTCTACGACAATTTCGATCATCCGCAGCGGCTCAAGCTGCTGTGGGTCGCGGCCTCCTTCCTCAACCGCAACGCCCACCACCAGAAGAACACCGGCGACCTCAACCCCGTCACCATCCGGGCGCCGGGCAGCGCGAGCAAACTGTCCGCGCAGCAACTGCTCGATCGCGTGGACAGCGCTGTGGGCGACCTCAATGGGCCGGAGGGCGTGGCCTGGACGCAGGCCTATCTCGACAGCGGCGCGGACCGTGCGCCTCTGGTGCAGCGTCTGGCGCTGATGGCCACCCGCATCGGCAACGATCCCCATAACCAGGAGATCGCTCAGTGCATGCTGGAGGATTACGGCAAGAGCACGTCGCCTGACCGCGACCGCCTGATCCTCGCCGCCGCGCAGCACACGGCGGTTCACCGCAAGTATGGCGACCGCTTCGAGGCCAGCCGCCGCTTCGGCGAGGCGTTCGGGATCGCCGGCCTGCAATAGGTGCGGACGTATCTTCGGCAGGCGGCGCTCGGCGCCCTCCTGCTCGCGGCCGGCGGTTGTCAAAACCCGCCGGCCACGCCGACGCCGGTTGCATCGGCGTCCCCGCAAGCGACACCTGCCAATCAGCCGCGCTTGTGGGCGGATACAGGCATTGCCGCGCGGCGCGAGCAGGGCAAGGATTGCCCGCCGATGAGCTGGGACATCGCCGGAATGCCGATCGGCGCGACGATCGGCCTGCGCGGCGTGATCTGGTTCACCGATGGCTCGGGCATCAGCTCGGCGCGCGGCGCGGCCGGGCCAGACGGTCAATTCGATCTGACCGTGCGGCCGATCAGCGGCAACGGCCCGCGCGGGCAGGTGCGCGGCCAGCGGCATCCTGACGGCAGCATCGAGGTTCGCATGAACGGAACCGGCTGCTCGCACGTCGACACGGTTCTGCCGCCAGGCGCCACCCGGACCTGACCGCGCGAGCCGGCGTTACGCGAGAGCGAGGCCGCGCAGAAAGCCGGAGCGGTTGCCGGCGCTCGCCATCACGAAGCTCGCGTCGTTGCCCGACAGGATGAACCGCGCTCCCATCTCGATATAGCGCGGCATGATCGCATGGTCGTACACGCCGGCCATTCCGGGATACTTGCCGTGCTGCTTCGCCGCCGCGATCATCTTCCGGTAGGCGTCGCCCACGCGCTCATGTCCGAACTCGCCCGGAATGCCCATCTCGGCGCAAAGGTCGTTGGTGCCGATCAGCAGCACGTCGATACCCGGCACCGCCGCGATGGAAGCCGCGTTCTCGATCGCGGTCGGCGTCTCCAGCATAGCGATGATCATTGTTGTTGCGTTGAGGATGCGCGCCCCCTCGCCCACCGTCACCGAGCGCAAGCCGTAATGCGGCCCCCAGCCGCCGACCGAGCGATGGCCGACCGGCGGGTATTTCAGCTTCTGCACGATGTCGCGCGCCTCGTCGCCGCTATCGACATGCGGCACGACGATGCCAAGCGCGCCGTTGTCCAGCATCCGCGTCGCCATCGCGTATTCGCCATTCGGAATCCGCACGAACGGCGCAATGCCGGCGTCCAACGCGGCCACCGCGATCTGTGCCGCGGCATCGAGCGACATGGTGCCGTGCTCGAGGTCGAGAAATAGCCAGTCGAATCCAGCCGCCTGCATGGCCGGCGCGATCTCCACGCTGCGCGTCAGCCGCACCCCGACACCGAGCGAGAGCTCGCCACGCTCCAGACGCTCCCGCGCCACGTTCCGAACCTCCGGCATCGTCGCCCCCCCCGCCTGCATTTCGCGGAGGGAATCTCGACGTCGGGGGCGGGTCGGTCAAGCGTTCGGGATGCTCACGCTTCCTGGGCGAGCCTTACCTTGGTCGCGACGGGTCCGGCGTCGCCTTCCTCCTCGACGTAGCGCACCGCATCGCCTTCCTTCAGCGCTGCGAAATCGGCGTTGGTGACGCTGTCACGGTGGAAATAGAGCTGCGTGCCGACACTGTTGAGAATGAAGCCGTGATCGGCACCGGGCAGCAGCTGCGTCACCTGCCCGGCCAAGGCGGAACCGCTCGGGGTGCTGGTGTCCTCGCGCAGCTGGTCCTTGTGCGTTTGCAACTGCCGTTCCGCGGTGCGGAAGGCGTCGCGCATCGCGGTCCGCACGTCGGGATTGGCGTAGCGCTGCTTGGCCTTGTGCGGCTCGCGGGACACTGCGAGATCGCGCCCGCCGCGCACCGAAAGCACCACGTGAACCTCGTACAGATTTCCCGTGCGGTGCTGCTGGTGCTGCGCCTCCACCGAGACACGGCAGCCGATCAGCTGCGGGTAGCGCGCCTCCAGCTTAGCGACGTTCTCGCGGATCTCCGCCTCCAGCGATGGCGAGGAGTCCAGATTGTGGAAGGCGATTTCCAGTGGCCGGTCCATTGTGTCTTCACCCGTGGCTAACCCGATCGGATGAAACACTTTTGGACCGGCCGCGGTTGCTTGCGAGCCCCGAATGGAGGCGCCTCAGCCGGTCGGCTTGACCACCGGAAGGTTCAATCCGTCGGCCCCCGCCTCGAACCCGACCTTTACCGGCAGGCCCATCTGCAGGGCGTCCCGCTCGATCCCGCGGACCTGCGCGTTCAGCCGCACGCCTTCCGCCAGATCGACCGTCGCCAAGATGTAGGGCACCTCGCCCTTGAACCCGGCATGGAACGGGTGGTGCGTCACCGTCCAGCTATGCACGGTGCCGTTCCCCGACGCCTCGATCCAGGTGCTGTCCATCGAGTAGCAAGCGTCGCACATCGGCCGTGGATAGAAGCGCAACTTGCCGCAGCTCGCGCAGGACTGGATGAGCAGCTTGCGCGCGCGCAGCCCGTCCCAATAGGGCTGCGTGTCCGGCGTCGGCTCCGGCATCGGCTTGGCCACGACCTGGTCCGACATCTCAGCCCCTCCGCATGATGGCGATGGAGCCGTCGCCCATGTCGCCGTAGCCGGTGACGAGGCCGATTTCCGCGTCCGCTACCTGCGCCCGCCCCGCCTCGCCGCGCAGCTGGCGCGCGAGCTCGCAGATATGGTTCATGCCCGCCATGTGCGATTGCGACAACAGCCCGCCATGCGTGTTGATCGGCAGCCGGCCGCCGAGCTTGATGTTGCCGTCGCCGACGAACGGGCCGCCCTCGCCCTTCTTGACGAAGCCGAGATCCTCGATCTGGCACATCACGATGTAGGTGAAGCAGTCGTAGATTTCCGCGACATCGATGTCGTCATGCGTCACGCCCGCCATCGCGAACGCCTTGGGCGCTGCCTTGGCGAGGCCGAGGCGCGTGAGGTCGGGCCGCTGGGTGATGGCGCTCGGCGAATCCGGGTGGCCCTCGGCGACGCCCATGACGTAGATCGGCCGTTTCGCCATGTCCTTGGCACGATCGGACGCGCTCACCACGACCGCCGCCGCACCGTCGCTCTCCAGGCTGCAATCGAGCAGGCGCAGTGGGTCGGAGATCATGCGCGAGTTCTGGTGGTCCTCCACGGTGATCGGCTTGGTCATCGTCGCGTTGCCGTTGAGGATCGCGTTGTGCCGCGTGCTGACGGCGATCTCGGCCCATTGCTCGCTCTTGGTGCCGTAGAGTTCCATGTGGCGCCGCGCCATCGGCGCGTAGAGCTGCGCCGGGGCGATGGCGCCGAGCGGCATCTCGAACTCGGCGATGGTGCGGAACTGCGGCATCTGCGCCACGCGCGCGCCGATGCGGTTGCCGGAGAAACCATTGCGGCCGATCACCAGCAGGACATGATTGCAGATCCCCGCAGAGATTGCCGCCGCCGCGCACTGGATCGCCGCGACGCAGCTCGCCCCGCCCATCGGCGTGACGGCGGAGAACCGCAGATCGGCGATGCCGAAATTGGTGATGAAATCCTCGGCGACGACGCCCGCGCCATAGGGCACGATGCCGTCGATGTCCTTGGGCGACAGCCCGGCATCCTGGATCGCCTTCAACGCCGCTTCGAGCTGCATCGCCAGCACGCTTTTGCCCGACCCGCGCGTGTAGGCGGTCTCGCCCACGCCGCTGATCGCGGCGGCTTCCCGCAAGGACATTCTTGATTTCTCCCCTACTCGTCCGACGCCACGCTCAGTCGCGCGGCGGTGAACGAAAAATGCACGAATCGCGACAATGGAGAGGGTCCCCGGCAAGCGCCGGGGACCCTCCCGTCGCGATCAGGCGAGATCGAACCGATCGGCGTTCATCACCCTGTTCCAGGCCGCCACGAAGTCCTTGGCGAACTTCTCCTTCGAGTCGGCGCAGGCATAGACTTCGGCGAACGCGCGCAGTTCGGAGTTTGAGCCGAACATCAGATCGACACGGGTGCCGGTCCATTTCGGTTCGTTGGTCTTCCGATCGCGCCCTTCGTACACCTCGTCCGCGCCGTCCATCCGCTTCCATTGCGTACGCATGTCGAGCAGGTTGACGAAGAAGTCGTTCGTCAGCGTCTCGGGCTGCTTGGTGAAGACGCCGTGCTTCGCGTTCCCGGCATTGGCGCCGAGCACGCGCAGGCCGCCGACCAGCGCTGTCATCTCGGGCGCCGTCAGTTCCAGCAACTGCGCCCGATCGACCAACGCCTCCTCGTGCATCATGATCTGGATGCCGCGATGATAGTTGCGGAAGCCGTCAACCACCGGCTCGAGGGCGGCGAAGGATTCCGCGTCGGTCTGCTCGGGCGACGCATCCATGCGCCCGGGCGTGAAAGGAACCTTCACGTCGAGCCCGCCTGCCTTCGCCGCCTTCTCGATCGCGGCGGCGCCGCCGAGCACGATGAGATCGGCGAGCGAGACCTTCTTCCCGCCGGTGGCCGAGCCATTGAAGTCCTTCTGGATCGCTTCGAGCTTCTGCAGCACGGTCGCGAGCTGCGCGGGCTGGTTGACTTCCCAGTCCTTCTGCGGCGCGAGGCGGATGCGTGCGCCGTTGGCGCCGCCCCGCTTGTCGGAACCACGGAACGTCGACGCGGACGCCCAAGCGGTCGACACCAGCTGGGAGACCGATAGGCCGGAGGCCAGGATCTTGGCTTTCAGGGCCGCGATGTCCTGCTGGTCGATCAACGGATGATCGACGGGCGGGATCGGGTCCTGCCAAATCAGCGTCTCCTTCGGCACGAGCGGGCCGAGATAGCGCTGGATCGGGCCCATGTCCCGGTGCGTGAGCTTGAACCAGGCGCGGGCAAAAGCGTCCGCGAACTCGGCCGGGTTCTCGTAGTAGCGGCGCGAAATCGGCCCGTAGATCGGGTCGAAGCGCAGCGACAGGTCCGTCGTCAGCATAGTCGGGATATGCTTCTTCGACGGATCGTGCGCGTCGGGGATCGTGGCGGCGCCATTCTTCGCCTTCCACTGATGCACGCCGGCGGGGCTCTTGGTCAGCTCCCATTCGTTGTTGAACAAATTGTCGAAGAAGTGGTTGCTCCACTTCGTCGGTGTCTGCGACCAAGTGACCTCCGGGCCGCCGGTGATGGCGTCCGCCCCGAAGCCGGTGCCATGCGTGCTCTTCCAGCCGAGGCCTTGATCCTCGACATTGGCGCCTTCGGGCTCCTTGCCGACAAAGGACGGATCGCCGGCGCCGTGGGTCTTGCCGAAGGTGTGGCCGCCGGCGATGAGTGCGACGGTCTCCTCGTCATTCATCGCCATCCGCTTGAAGGTCTCGCGGATGTCGTGCGCGGCCGCCATGAAATCGGGCTTGCCGTTCGGCCCTTCCGGGTTGACGTAGATCAGCCCCATCTGCACGGCGCCTAGCGGATTCTGCAGCTGGCGTTCGCCGCTGTAGCGTTCGTCGCCGAGCCAAGTCCCCTCGGAGCCCCAGTAGAGTTCCTCGGGTTCCCACGTATCGACGCGGCCGCCGCCGTAGCCGAACGTCTTGAAGCCCATCGACTCCAGGGCGACGTTGCCAGCGAGAACCATCAGGTCGCCCCAGGATAGTTTCCGGCCATATTTCTGCTTCACCGGCCAGAGCAGCCGCCGCGCCTTGTCGAGGTTCGCGTTGTCCGGCCAGCTATTCAGCGGCGCGAAGCGCTGCTGGCCGGTGCCCGCGCCGCCGCGGCCGTCGGCGATCCGGTAGGTGCCCGCGCTGTGCCACGCCATCCGAATCATCAGGCCGCCGTAATGCCCGAAATCGGCCGGCCACCAATCTTGCGATTCCGTCATCAAGGCGTGGAGATCCTTGATCACCGCATTCAGATCGAGGCTCTTGAATTCCTTGGCGTAG
The DNA here is from genome assembly GCA_017307285.1 of Alphaproteobacteria bacterium. Classification (GTDB taxonomy): domain Bacteria; phylum Pseudomonadota; class Alphaproteobacteria; order Acetobacterales; family Acetobacteraceae; genus JAFKFI01. The sequence goes on from JAFKFI010000109.1 coordinate 23,269, forward strand.
TCGAATGACTCGCTCATCGGATTGGACCGCGCCGAGTGCCGATGAAGAGGCTGAAGGCTCAGCCGAGTCGGCCACCAGTCGCGGTTGCTCTTGCCGCGGCCCCCGTGCACCACCGGGCACTGGCCGGCATTCTTGTCTTCCGTGGATGCGTCCATGCTTCCTCCGATCGCGTCTTGCTTGTTCCGTCCGGTCGCAAAGCATATCACCTGGCGCGCAAATCGCACGGTGGCGCGATCGCCCCCGCCGACCGGATGCCACCGCAAATGCTAGCACAGTCCCGGCGCACATGACCAACTGCACCGGGGCTGGTACACGCCCCCTCGCGGGAGCTGGAAAAACTTACAGCGCCGCCTCCGCCGCGACCCGCAACGCCTGCACAGACCCGCCAGTCAGCACCATCGTGCGAACCTTGTGCGTCTTGGCGACGTCCTTCCACGCCTGCATTCGGTCCTTGATGCGCGCGGCCGGCCCGACCAGCGAGATCTCGTCGATCAGCTTGGCGGGAACCGCTGCCTCGGCGTCCTTCTTCTTGCCGTCGAGGTAGTAATTCTGGATGGTCTCGGCGGCTTCCTCGTAGCCGAGGCGCTTGGCGAGATCGTTGTAGAAATTCTTCGAGCGCGCGCCCATGCCGCCGATATAGAGCGCAAGCTCCGGCCGCAGCGCGTCCCGGCAGGCGTCGAGGTCGTCGCCCATGCGGATGCGGACGTAGGGCGCATTGTCGAAATCGGCCATCGTCTTGCTGTTGGCGGATTTCTTCATGCCCTCCTCGATCGCGTCGGTGATGAGGTTCGGCTGCTCGGGCGAGAAGAAGATCGGCAAGGTGCCGTCCGCGATCTCACCAGCGGTGCGCAATCCGGCCGGGGTAATCGAGGCGGTGTAGATCGGCAGGCTCGGGTCGCCGTGCACGATACTCTTGAGCGGCTTGCCCAAGCCGGTCGCGTCTGGCCCGGCGTAGGGAATTTGATAGTGCTCGCCCTTGAAGGTGAGCGGCGCCTCGCGGCGCAGGATCTGGCGGATGATGGCGGCGTATTCCTTGGTGCGCGCCAGCGGCTTGCCGAACGCGACACCGTGCCAACCCTCGATCACCTGCGGGCCGGACGGGCCGATGCCGCAGAGGAAGCGGTTGCCCGACATCATCTGCAAGGTCATCGCCGTCATGGCAACGCAGGTCGGCGTCCGGGCTTGCATCTGCATGATGCCAGTGCCGGCCTTGATCTTCGTCGTCCGCGCGAGCACCCAGGTGATCGGCGTCACCGCGTCGGTGCCGTAGGCCTCGCCGGCCCAGACCTGCGAATAGCCGAGGCGTTCGGCCTCCAGCACCTTGTCGATGTCGACCGGATTGCCCGCGCCGAGCTTGAGCGTGATACCGAGCTGCATGTCGTTACACCTTGTTGAGAACGTCTTCGCGAAAGCGCTTCATCGCGACGAGCGAGGATTCGAGGTCCGGCCCGACGAGGGTGAAATCCGCCGCCACCACGCCGAGCTCCTTGAGCGCGCGCAGATCGGCGATGATGTCCTGATTGCTGCCGGAGAACAGGCGACGCTCGCCGTCATCGGCCTTCGCCGGCAGCTTTTCCCCGTGCGTCGACACGCGATAGGCGAGTGCCACGTCCGACGGCTTGCGGCCGGCCTTGGCGATCATGCCGCGCAGCTTCTCGATGCCGGCCTTGTAGCGCGGCAGGCTGTCGAGGCGGAACTCGGGGTTGGTGCCGATCGGATACCAGCCGTCACCAAGCCGCGCGGTGCGGCGCAGCGCCGGCCCGCTCTCGCCGCCGACCCAGACCGGGATCGGCTTCTGCACCGGCTTCGGCTCGAAGATCAGGTTGGAGAATTTTACGTATTTCCCGTCGAAGCTCGGATTGGGGTTGGTCCATAGCTCCTTGCAGGCCAGGATATACTCGTCAGTGACAGTGCCGCGATGGTCGAACGGCTCGGTATCGAGCGCCTCGAACTCCTCGCGCATCCATCCCGCGCCGATGCCCCAGGTGATCCGTCCCTCGGACAGCACGTCCATCGTCGCGATCATCTTGGCGGTGAGCACGGCCGGGCGATGCGGCACAACCGTCACGGAAGAGAGAATCCGAATCCTCTTCGTCTTGGCGGCGGCGAACATCATCTCCATGAACTGCTCGTGGCGCTGCGCCCGCGCGCCGGCGGGGAACTCGCCGCTATCCGCGTACGGGTATTTTGCGGCGATCGACTTCGGGATCACCACGTGGTCGCTGATCTGCAACGAGTCGTAGCCCATCGCCTCGCCCTCGGTGGCGAGCCGTGCCAGGGCGTGCGGCGCGATGAGGTCGCCCGCCGTCGGCAGGTTGAACCCGTATTGCATGAACCTTCCCCCTTGCATATCTGCCCGACAGGATAGCACATGATTTCGCGTTGGCTTCCCCCGGCGGCCGGTACAGACTGCCGCCGGGTCAGCACCGACAGGGGGAACGGCGATGGACGGACGGCACTGCCGCCGGTCCGAAGCCGCGCTAAGATCACGCTATGACGAGCATCGAGCAGACGATCGACTGGATCAACCGCGCGCCGCTCTCCGAGCTGACGCGCGAAGCGGCGTTGCTGCGCGACCAGGGACACGGGCGCAACCTGTCCTACTCGCGAAAAGTATTCATCCCGCTGACCAAGCTGTGCCGGGACGTGTGCCACTACTGCACCTTCGCCGAGCGCCCGCGCGCCGGGCGGCCAGCCTATCTGTCGCCCGAGGACGTGCTGGCCATCGCCCACGCCGGCGCCAAGGCGGGTTGTACCGAGGCGCTGTTCACGCTGGGCGACAAGCCGGAGGCGCGCTATCGGGCGGCATCCGAGGCGCTGGCCACGCTCGGTTATGCGACGACGATCGATTACCTGCGCGCGATGAGCGAGTTGGTGCTGAAGGAGACCGGCCTGCTGCCGCACGCCAATCCGGGCGTGATGACGCGCGAGGAGATCGCCGGGCTGCGCGAGGTGAGCGCGAGCCAGGGCATCATGCTGGAGAGCGCGAGCGCGCGGTTGTGCGAGCCGGGCGGCGTGCATTACGGCTCGCCCGACAAGCTTCCCGCCGTGCGGCTCGAAACCATGCGCCTTGCGGGCGAGCTCGCGGTGCCATTCACCACGGGTATCCTCATCGGCATCGGCGAGACACGCGAGGAACGGCTCGAATCTCTGCTCGCGATCCGCGATCTGCACGCGCGCTACGGTCACATCCAGGAAGTGATCGTGCAGAACTTCCGCGCCAAGCCAAAGACCAAGTGGGAGAACGCGCCGGAGCCCGATCTCGACGACCTGTTGTGGACGGTTGCCGCCGCGCGGCTGCTGCTCGGGCCGACGATGAACATTCAGGCGCCGCCGAACCTGACGCCGGAGAATTACGAGCGCATCGTCGAGGCCGGGATCAACGATTGGGGCGGCGTGTCGCCGGTGACGCCCGACCACGTGAACCCCGAGGCGCCGTGGCCCGAGATCGAGGAGCTGGCGCGCCGCACCGCGAGCGTCGGCAAGGTGCTGGTGCAGCGGCTGCCGGTCTATCCCGAATATGCGCGCGACGCCGATCGGTGGCTCGCGCCGAAGATCGCGACCCGCGTGCGGCGAGCGATGGACGCCGACGGGCTCGCCCGCGATGACGACTGGGCGCCGGGATTGACGGTGCCGCCTCGCGGTCAGCTATCGCGGCTCGGGTCGGTCGACCCCGTCGTCGAGCGGATCGTTGCCAAAGCGACCAACGGCGAGCGGCTGGACGAGCCGGAGATCATGCGCCTGTTCGCCGCGCGCGATGTGGATTTCGACCACGTGACCGCCGCCGCCGACGCGCTGCGCAAGGCGGTCAGCGGCGACGTGGTGCGCTACGTGGTCAACCGCAACATCAACTACACCAATATCTGCTACTACAAGTGCAAGTTCTGCGCCTTCTCCAAAGGCAAGACGCATGAGGCGCTGCGCGGGACGCCGTACGATTTGGACCTCGAGGAAATCGTCCGCCGCTCGCGCGAGGCGTGGGACCGGGGTGCGACGGAAGTGTGCCTGCAAGGCGGCATCCATCCGGATTACACGGGTGCCACCTATGTCGGAATAACGCGCGCCATCAAGGCGGCGCTGCCGGGGATGCACGTGCACGCTTTCTCGCCGCTGGAAGTCACCCAGGGCGCCGCGACTCTGGGCAGGTCGATCCCCGACTTCCTCGCCGAGCTGAAGGAGGCCGGGCTCGGCACCTTGCCGGGGACGGCTGCGGAGATTCTTGACGACGAGGTGCGCCGGGTGATCGCGCCCGACAAGATCATGACGGACCAGTGGCTGAACGTGGTGGGCGCCGCTCACAAGCTCGGACTGCGCACCACGTCGACCATCATGTTCGGCCATGTCGAGACCACTTTGTCTTGGGCGCGCCACCTGCTGCGGTTGCGCGATCTGCAGCAGGAGACCGGCGGGATCACCGAGTTCGTTCCCCTGCCCTTCGTGCATATGGAAGCGCCGATGTATCTGCGCGGCCTGTCGCGACGGGGGCCGACGGTGCGCGAGGCGGTGCTGATGCACGCGGTGTCGCGGCTGGTGTTGCATCCGCTGATCACCAACGTACAGGTCTCCTGGGTGAAGATGGGGCCGGAGGGCGCGGCGCAGTGCCTCAACGCGGGTGCCAACGACATGGGCGGCACGTTGATGAACGAAAGCATCTCGCGCGCCGCTGGCACGCAGCACGGCCAGGAATTCCCGCCCGAGGCGATGGAGGCGCTGATCCGCTCGATCGGCCGCGTGCCGCAGCAGCGCGACACGCTGTATCGCCCGGTGTCCAACGAGCGTCGGGAGGTGTCGTTCGGCGCGCCCGAGCTCGCGCCGGTGGTGCAGACGCCGCCGCGCAAATTGGCGCACGCCTGATCGATCGTAAGGCGA
>JAFKFI010000110.1 GCA_017307285.1 Alphaproteobacteria bacterium
CGCGCCACACCCGCTCCGGTGTTGCCGGCATGTCAATGTGACGCACGCCGAGCGGCGCGAGCGCGTCGAGGATGGCGGCGATCACCGCCTGCGGCGCCGCCATCGCCCCCGCCTGCCCGGCGCCCTTGACGCCGAGCGGGTTGGAACTGGTCGGCACACCGTGCAGCTGCACGTCGAGCGACGGCAGATCGTCGGCGCGCGGCAGCGCATAGTCCATGAACGACCCGCTGAGCAGCTGGCCGGTCCCAGGATCATAGACGGTGTGCTCCAGCATCGCCTGTCCGATGCCTTGCGCGAGCCCCCCCTGCACCTGGCCGATGGTCAGCATCGGGTTCACGATGGCGCCGAAATCGTCTACGGCGGTGTAGCGCGCGAGCACCACCCTCCCGGTCTCGGGATCGACCTCCACCTCGGCGACGTGGCAGCCGTTCGGGAAGGTGATCTTGTCGAGCGGGTTCCAGACATAGGTGTCGAGGCCTGGCGCCTCGCCGTCCGACAGGTTTGCCGGGTCGTGCGCCGCGCGTGCGACATCGAGCAACCCGACGCTGCGCTCCCCGGCGCTGAACGCGCCGGCATTGAAGGCAACCTCGTCGGGGCGCGCCTGCAGCAGACGCGCGGCGATCGGCCGGGCCTTGGCGATCACGGCATCGATGGCCCGCACCAGCGCCGATCCGCCCATATGCAACGAACGTGCGCCGCCGTGGCCGTTGCCGTTGCGAACCTCCCGCGTATCGGCCTGAACGTAGTCGAACGACGTGATCGGCAGGCCAAGACGGTCAGCGGCGATCTGGGGAAAACTGGTCTCATGCCCCTGCCCGTTCGACTGCGTGCCGAGCAACAGCCGCACCCGGTCGTTGTCGGCGAAACGGATTTCCGCGCCCTCGTCCGGCGCGCCGCGCGCGGTTTCCAGGAAGCAGGTCAACGCGAAGCCGCGCAGTCTGCCGCGATCCCGCGCGGCATCGCGGCGCGCGGGATAGCTGGCCCGGTCGGCGGCTGCGAGCGCCAGGTCGATATTGTCGGCAAAGCGGCCACTGTCGATCGTGGTGCCCATCGCGGTGTGGTGCGGGAATGCCGAGACGAGATTGCGCCGGCGCAGCTCGACGCGGTCGATGCCGGCGACGGCTGCGGCAGCGTCGATTAGCCGTTCGATGAGGTAGTTCGCCTCCGGCTTGCCGGCGCCGCGATAGGCGTCGATCGGCACGGTATTGGTAAAGGCGCCGCGCACGGACATGAACACTGCCGGGATGGCGTAGCCGCCGCCCATCGCGTTGCCCGGTGCGTTGGTGGAGCTGCCGGGGCCGCCGGTCGCCATCGCCGCGCCGAGATTGGCGATGGTGGAGACATCGAGCGCGAGCATGCGGCCTGTTGCATCGAGCGCCAGTCGGCCATGCGTGAGATTGTCGCGGCCCTGCGCGGTCGAGACGAAGTCCTCGCCGTGATCCGAGACCCATTTGACCGGTCGGCCGAGGCGGCGCGCGGCCCAGAGCAGCATGATCCATTCGGGATACAAGCCGTTCTTCACGCCAAACCCGCCGCCCACGTCGGGACACGACACCCGGATGGTCTCGCGCGGCACGCGGAACACCGTGTCGGCGAGTTGCTGGCGGATGCCATGCACGCCCTGGCCGCTCAGCAGGAGGTCGAAGCCATTTGCAGGGTCGTATTCCGCGATCGCGGCGCGGTGTTCGAGCGGCGCCACGATGACGCGGTTGTTCACCAGCGTGAGTTCGACGACATGCGCGGCGGTGGCGAAAGCCGCTTGCGTGGCGGGGCGGTCGCCCTTCTCGAACGTGTAGGAAAGATTGCCCGGAACATCGTCCCAAAGCTGAACCGCCCCGGGCGCCAGCGCCGCTGCCGCATCGACCGCACAAGGCAGCGGATCGTACGTGACACTCACCCGTTCGGCCGCATCGCGCGCCGCGGTGCGTGTTTCCGCCACGACGAACGCGACCGGCTCGCCGACATGGCGCACCCGCTCGCCAGCGAGTGCATGGCGCACCGGCACCAGCATTGGCCCGACGGTGGGCACCTTGGTCGCGCAGGGGATCGGCCCCACGCCATCAGCGCTAAGATCGGCGGCGGTGAACGCGCCGAGCACGCCGGGTGACGCCAGCGCCGCTGTGGTGTCAACCCGCACGACGTTGGCATGGGCGTGCGGCGAGCGGACTACGACGGCGAAGGCCTGACCGGCACGATTGATGTCGTCGGTGTAGCGACCGCTTCCAGTGAGAAAGCGGACATCCTCCAGGCGACGCACCGACGTGCCGGTCAGCTCGTTCATGTCAGGACCGGCTATAGCCTTCGAGCTCGCCTTCCGCCCAGGTGATCGCCTGATCCATCGAGCTACCGCCCTTCACGTAGCGCGCGATCATGCGAGGCATCGTGGCTTGCGCGTAGATCTGGGCCGCGATCGGCGGCGGCGCGGGGCTGGCGGTGATGACCTGCACCTGATCGCCGCGGCTCGGATAGTTGTAGATGGTCCCTTTCGGCGGCGCCTGCTCGGCCCATGTGTCGAAATCGTTGAATTTCACGAAGGGCGGCAGGTCGAAGCCCTGGCTCGCCGCGACGAGCTGCTGGATCGCCTCTCGCGTCGAGAGATGCGCCAGCAGGCTCTTGGCCGCGCTCTTGTTCTTGGAGAACTGCCAGATGCCGGCGAGGAACGGGGTGAACGACACGAACCGCCCCTTCGGTCCCTTCGGCATGGCGAACGTCCAGCACTGCTCCGCCACCGTCGGCGCGTCGCGCTTGGCAACGGCCCAGGCGCTTGGGCCGTTGAGGATCAGCGCGCCCTTGCCGGAAATCAGCCAGCGATTGTTGGAAGCGTCGTCCCACGCGACCACGTCGGGCGGCAGGAACGCCGCCAATCGCTTGACGTATTCCAGAACCTGCCGCGTTCCGTCCGACCGGATCGCGATGTCGCCCTTGGCATCGACCGCGACGGCGCCGAACGCATTGCACAGCGCGCCGATCCAGTTGGTCGAATCGCCGGTGGTGCCGAGCGGCAGGCCGAACGGGAAGCCCGCCTTGTGGCACTTCTCCGCCGCCGCGAGAAACGCATCCCATGTCCAGCCATCGACCAAAGCCTTGTCCGCCGCCGCGCCGGCGGGAAAGATTTGCGTCACGTCGAGGCCGGCATGGCTCTTGAGCATGTCGATCCGCCCACAAGGTGGGAGAATCTGGCTGCCGGGCGTGAACGGCACCGCTCGCCAATGGCCGTCCGATTGCGCGAGGTTTGAGACGGCGGCGTCGATCGGGCCGTTGCGTTGGATAAGATCGTGCACCACATCGTCGACCGGTTCGAGACTGTCGTAATAGGCCGCCAGCTGCCAGCCATTGAACGACAGCAGATCGTGCCCAGTCCGGCCCTGCCGTTCCGCCGCCGCCGTCAGCGACAATTTCCCGCCAATGGTGGTGATGAGATCGACCTGGAGATCGACTTTTTCCTGCTCCGCCCACTCCTTGCATAGCCGGACCAGCACCGGGTTGGCCGAGGGAACGAAATGGTCCCAGAAACCGACATTCAGCTTGCCGGCGGCATGGGCGCCACGCACGAACGGCGCCGCGAGCGTCGCCCCCGCAACCATTCCCGTGCACGCCAAAAACCGGCGACGGCTCGTACGAAATGCAGTCATCTTGATTCCTCTTTCAATGCCGGCCGGTGCGCGCGGCCTGCGGGCCACGCACCAGCTTGCCGGGGAATTGGCCAGTGTGCGCGTCGTCGCGCAAGGTCTCGACGCCGTTGACAAACACGTGGCGATAGCCTTGTGCGCGCTGCATCAGCCGCTTGCCACCCGCCGGCAGGTCGTACACCACTTCCGGACGCTTCAGGCTGAGCTGGTCGAAGTCGATCACAGCGATGTCGGCCCTCTTGCCCGGCGCCAGCACGCCGCGATCGTTGAGCCCGTAGGCCTCGGCGGTGTCGCGCGTGTGCTTCCTGACCAAGAATTCCAGCGGCAATCCCGGCCCCCGCCGCCGATCGCGCGCCCAGTGGCTCAGCAGGAAGGTTGGTGCGCTTGCGTCGCAGATCACGCCGACATGCGCGCCCCCGTCGGCGACGCCGATCACGGTCGCATCGTCGAGCAGCATCTCGCGCACCACGTCGAGATTGCCCGCGTGATAGTTCTCGAACGGATGCAGCATCAGCCCTTTGCCGTCCTCCGCCAGCATGAGATCGAGCGCCATCTCCAGCGGATCGCGGCCGGCGGCGGCGGCGCGCGCCGCGACGCTGGTGGCCGGGTCCGGCTCGTAGTCGAGGCTCGGGCCGAGCGGATATGTGCGGGCCAGCATGGCCGTCGCGCCAGCGTTGGGCTGCGGTTCGAGCAACGTCCGGCGCAGAGCCGCGTCCTCGCGCAACCGCGCCACGCGCTCGGCCGGCGGGAGTTCAGACAACTCGCGCCATGCCGGATGCGTGTCGAACGGGTGGCGCGAGGTCTCCAGCCCCATCAGCACGCCGATCGGCCGGCATCCCACCTGGCAATTCGCCGCAATGCCCGAGGCCCGCGCGGCGCGCACGCCGTCGAGCGTCTCGCGCCAGCGATCCGGCGCATCGTTGACCTGCACGAGCAGGCAGGAGAGCGGCCGTTCTGCCACCTCGGCGGCGGCGCGCATCGTCTCGAACTCGCCCGGTCCGAAATCCGAGTTGACTTCGAGTACGCCGAGACCAGCCCGGCGCATCGCCAATGCCAGTCCGTAGAGCTCCGGCTCGCGGGCCGATAGGCTAGGGATCGCCCGCCCGTCGCGCGTCTTGTGCTTGACCGTGCGCGAGGTGGTGAAGCCGAGCGCGCCCGCGCGAAGCGCCTGTTCGAGCAGCGATCCCATGCGCTCAATCTCGGCCTCTGTCGGTTGTACCGCGTGGTCGGCGCCGCGCTCGCCCATCACGTAGAAGCGCAACGCGGCGTGCGGCACCTGCGCAGCCACATCGAGAACGCGCGGCATGGTCTCCAGCTCGTCGAGATACTCGGGGAAGGATTCCCAGTTGAACTTGACGCCCTCGGCCAGCACCGTCCCCGGAATGTCCTCGACGCCTTCCATCAGGTTGATGAGATACGGCGCCGCGTCCTTGCGCACCGGCGCGAACCCCACGCCGCAATTCCCGAACACCACGGTGGTCACGCCGTGCCACGACGAGGGCGTGATGTACGGGTCCCATGTGGCCTGGCCGTCGTAGTGGGTGTGAATGTCGATGAAGCCTGGCGTCACCAGCAGCCCGTCGGCGTCCACGTCGCGCCGCGCCGGACCCGCCTTGCCGCCGGCGGCGGTGATGATGCCGTCATCGACTGCGATGTCGCCGGCCTGGCGCGGCGCGCCTGTGCCGTCGACGATCAACCCACCACGAATAACCAGATCATGCATCGTTCACCGCTCCAATTTTGCCGGGGAGGATACCGTCGGTTGACCGGAGAGGCCATGCGGCACGCTTGAGAGGTTCCGCCCGCCGTGCGAGATTTTCCCGCGGCAACGAGAAGAACCGACCACATCGGCGTTCGAGGGAGAAAGCCACCATGCCCGTCATCAAGGTTCGCGACCTTGCGTTCGGCCGGCTACGCTCGCCGGATCTCGATCAGCAGGAGGAATTCCTCACCGCGTTCGGCATGGTACGCGCCGAGCGCACGCCGACCGCGCTCTACATGCGGGGCACCGACCCGACCCACCACATCCATGTGACCGAGAAGGGCGATCCGGGTTTTCTCGGCTTTGCCTGGTACGCCGAGAGCGAGGACGATCTCAAGACGGTGGCAAAGCTGCCCGGCGCCTCGGGGATCGAAACGCTCGACGAACCGGGGGGTGGCAAGCGCGTGCGCCTGAAGGAGCCGAACGGCTACACGATCGAGGTGGTCCACGGCATCGAATCCGTCCAGCCCATCGCGGTCAATCGCCAGCCGATCAATTCCGGACCGGCGCCGCTGAACCGGGCCGGCGAGGTGATCCGCTTCGCCGCCGGCCCATCGACCGTCAAGCGGATCGGCCACGCGGTGCTGGGCTCGCCGCGCAATGTCGAGACCGTGCGGTGGTTCCGCGAGACGCTGGGGCTGATCGGCTCGGACGACGTCTATGCCGACAGCCGCGACAACATCATCGGCTCGTTCAACCGCGTGGATGCCGGGGACCGCTATGTCGATCACCACGCCTTCTTCTGCATGAGGAACGAGCGCGCGGGACTCAATCACTTCTCCTTCGAGGTGCAGGACATCGACGACGTGTTCATCGGCCATGACCACCTCGCGCGCGCCGGAAAGTTCGAGCACATGTGGGGCATCGGTCGGCATCTGCTAGGCAGCCAGGTGTACGACTACTGGGCCGACCCGTGGGGCCGAGTGCACGAGCACTGGGCCGACACCGACCGCCTCAACGTTCATAACGGGTCGAACCTGGTCTCGGCCGAGGAAGGCCTGCGCTCGCAATGGGGCGACCGCCCGCCGGCAAAATTCATCGGCCACGTCAGCGTCTGAGGGCTGATGGCGCTGCTCGAAGGCTTACGCTGCGTCCAACTCGGCAAGGGTTTGGCCGCTGCGGTGTGCGGGCGATTGCTGGCCGATGTCGGCGCCAGCGTCGCCTGCATCGACCCCGATTTCTCGACAACGCTGGCGATCCATCTGAACCACGGCAAGGCGGTCGTTGCGAACGATACCGCCGCCTCGCGCGAGGCGTTGGCGGGCGCGGCGCTGATCGTCTGTGAGGGCAGCCCGGCGCGGTTGCGCGCGGAGCGACGCGATGCCGACGCACTTCGCCCCATTAACCTCACCGCGCCGCTGGTCTTCATCTCGCCGTTCGGCCAGTCTGGCCCGCGCGCCGAGGAACCGGCGACCGATCTCACTTTGTCTTTCGCAAGCGGCATCGCGCGGCTGCTGACGGGACAGGTGGACGACCTCGCGGAACCGCCGATCCGCCCCATTGGCGAGCAATCCGCCTTCATCGGCGGCCTCGCGGCAGCGTGCGCCGGAATGCACGCCGTGCTGTCGGCTTCGCCAGGTGCCGTGGTCGACGTCTCAATTCAGGAGGCGCTGGCGACCTTGGCGATGACCGAGCTGGCCCGCGCCGGGCTCACCGGCCGAAGCTGGGAGCGGAAGCGCGTTGCGGACGGCAACGGCGCGACCGTCACCATCCTGCCGGCGCGCGACGGCTACACCGCGATCTCACCGCGCGAGGATCGCCAGTGGGCGTCGTGGCTCGTGGCGATGGGCTCGCCCGACTGGGGCAGCGATCCTCGGTTCGCGACCAAGCCGGATCGCGCTGCCAACTGGGATGCGCTGCACGCGCTGATGTCCGCGTGGAGCCGCCAGCACGACAAGCAATGGATCGCCGACACCGCGCAGGCCGCGCATGTGCCGAGCTTCCCGTTGCGTGAGCCGGCGGAACAACTCGGCTCGCCCCAACTCGCGCATCGGCAGTTCTTTCGGCCGCTGACGATCGGTGAACGGACGATCAAGGCACCCGGCTCGCCGTTCGGATTGACACTCGCCAGCAGCACGCGCGCCGCTGCGCCACCGGGCGAGCCATTGCCGCTGTCCGGCATTCGCGTGCTGGATTTCAGCTGGGTGATCGCCGGCCCGACCGCGACGCGCTATCTGGCCGCGATGGGTGCGGAGATCATCAAGGTCGAGGCGCCAGGCCGCGGCGACCCAGGCCGCGCGTCGGAACTGCACACCGTACTCGGCCAGGGCAAGCGCAGCGTCGTGCTCGACCTCAAGCAGCCGGAAGCCGTTGCGACGGCGCGCGCGCTGGCCACCAAGTGCGACGTGCTGATCGAGAATTTCGCCACCGGCGTGATGGACCGGCTCGGTCTCGGCGCTGAGACGCTGCAGCGTGCAAATTCCGACCTGATCTACGTATCCGCCTCCGGCCTTGGTCGCACGGGGCCGGAGGCGCGGGCGGTCGCGTACGGCACCTTGCTGCAATGCTACACCGGGTTCGCCGGCCTCAACCGTCACCCCGATGTCGCGCCACGGGTTGGTTTCGCATGGCTCGACCCGATGTGCGGCCTCATGCTCGGCTTCATCGTCGCCGCGGCGCTGTGGCGCCGCCGGCGAACCGGGCTGGTCGCGCGGGTCGATTTCTCGATGATGGAGGCGATGCTGTGGACGATGGCCGAGCCGCTGCTTGCGGCGCAGCTCGGCACGCCGCCGCAGCCGGTTGGCAACCGTTCCAGCGTTCATGCACCGCACGGCGCCTATCGTTGCGCAGGAAACGACGATTGGATCGGCGTCGCGGTCACGAACGACACCGAATGGCGCAGCCTGTGCGCCACCGTGCCTGAGCTGGTACCGCTGGTCGAGCTCGATGTACGGGAGCGCGCGGCGCGGCGGGATGCGATCGACCGTGTCCTCGGCGCGTGGTTCCGCTCTCGGGATGCGCGCTGTGCCGCCCCCACATTGTCGCGCGCCGGTGTGCCATCATCGGCGCTTGCTACCTCGGTCGATCTCGTCGAGAGCCCGCATCTTCGCGAGCGCGGCTTCTGGGACGCGCACGGAACGGGCGTTCTGCCGGGCTTGCCTTGGCGCGCCAGCTTCGGCCGCGCGACCGGCGCCGCGCCCGAGCTCGGCGCGGATACTGAGGCGGTGATGCGCGAAGTACTCGGATGATAGCGCCTGGAATCGTAGGGCGGAAAAGCGAAGCGCATTCCGCCAACGTGCGGCGGAATGCGCTTCGCTTTTCCGCCCTACGCTATGGCACGCACGCGGGCTAGTACTCCCCGCTGCGATATGCCTCGTCGCGCCGCTTTGCTTCCTCCTCGGTCGGTTCCTCCCAGGCCTCGCCACGCCGCCGCAGGGCGCCGGTGAAGTTCGGCTTGCGCTTCTCGTTGAACGCCGCCCTGCCCTCCTCGCCGTCCGTCGTTACTTGGATCAGCAGCGAATTGATGAGGTTCTGCACGTGCCAGGCCTGGTCGGTCGGCAGGTCGCCGAAGCGGACCATGAACTCCTTCATCATGCGCACCGCGACTGGCGGCAGGGTGCAGATGTGACGCGCCATCTTCTCGGCGCGCGCCAGCAGCTCGGCGTGCGGCACGACCTCGTTGACCAGGCCGATGCGCAACGCCTCCAGCGCATCGAACGGCTCGTCGGTCAGCATGATCTTCATGGCGTCGCTGTAGCGCAGCTGCTTGGCGAGCAGGCTGGCGCCGGGTCCGTGGCCGAGCCAGCCTTGCGTGGTCAGCGCGAACTTGAAGCGCGCGTGCTCGGCGCTGGCGATGCGGATGTCGGTGGACGAGAGCAGGATGTAGAGCCCCGCCCCCGCCGCCCAGCCGTTCACCGCCGCGATCACCGGCTTCCACACGCGCGGATAATGGTCGCCCATCCGCCCATCCACGCCGGTCTTCTGGCCATGCACCGTGCCGGCGAGCGGCCAGAAGATGCGCTGCGTGCGCAGATACTCGCGGTCGTCCTGCGTGAGATCGGGGCGCGGCGCGAGGTTGTGGCCGCCGCAGAAATGCCGGTCGCCGGCGCCGGTGAGGATGGCGCAGCGGATGTCGCGATCCTCCCACAGATCGACCCATGCCGCGGAAATCTCGTCCGACGTCTGCTTGTCGAGGATATTCGCCTTGGCCGGATTGTTCAGCGTGATGTAGGCGACGCCGTCGCGCTTCTCGTAGAGGATGGCCACGTCCGCGCTTCCTACTTCGCCGCCAGCATGTCGCGGATGCCGCGCAGCGCCAGGCCGTAGCCCGCGATGCCGAAGCCCGCGACGATGCTCTGGCTGACGCGCGCCGTGTCCGATGCCGGGCCGCGACGGATCGGATTGGAGATGTGCAGCTCGACCACCGGAAAGCGCACCTGCGAGATGGCCGCGACTAGCGCCGGATAGCCGCTGGAAAATCCCGCCGGGTTGAACAGCGCCGCGTCGATGCCCTCGTCGTTCGCCGAGTAGAGCCGATCGATGACGGCACCCTCGATGTTCGAGTGAAAGATCTCGACCTCGACGCCGAGCTCCTTCGCGTAGTCGCGGATGCGCGCGTCGTATTCCGGCAAGGTCATGGTGCCGAATATCTCGGTCTGCACCTTGCCGCGCATGTTCATGCCGGCGCCGTGGATGACAAGAACCTTCGGCATGACAGTCTCCTTCGCGTTGCGCGGCCCGCCGATTTGCGCGGCGCGCCCGGAGCTCCGAGACTTGCCGCGACGACAACGGAGATGCCGCCATGAAGATCACCAGCGTTCATACGGCCATCCTGCGAATCCCGGAAGACGACCCCCTCGCGGACATGCCGGAGGAGGCCGGACGCTTCCGCCCGGTCGTCATCCTTCGCGTCCGGACCGACGCCGGCATCGAGGGGATCGGCCTCACCTTCTACGGGGGCGCCATGACTGGCACGCTGCGCGCGGCGGTGGATGAGCTCGTCGCGCTCATCGTCGGTGACGACCCGCTGCGCATCGAGGCGATCCACCGCAAGCTCGGCGCCGCCGCCGGCGACAATTGCGGGCCGGCTGGCATTTTCACGCTTGCGCTCTCGGCCATCGACATCGCGTTGTGGGACATCAAGGGCAAGGTGCTCGACCAGCCACTCTGGCGCCTGCTCGGCGGGATGCGCGACCGCGTGCCGACCTATGCCAGCGGCTCGCTGCGACGCGGGCTCACCGACGATCAGGCCG
This sequence comes from Alphaproteobacteria bacterium, assembly GCA_017307285.1. Taxonomy (GTDB): domain Bacteria; phylum Pseudomonadota; class Alphaproteobacteria; order Acetobacterales; family Acetobacteraceae; genus JAFKFI01. The sequence continues at coordinate 10,584 of JAFKFI010000110.1, forward strand.
CGACCGCCGCGCGCCGGCTGGTGGAGAAGGGCTTCGTCGAGATGAAGACGCAGATGGCGCTCCCCGGCGACCCGTCGCCCGCCGAGGAGGTGCGGCGAGTGCGCGTGGTGCGCGACGCGATCGGCCCCGACATCAAGCTGATGTGCGACCTCAACCAACGCTGGCGCCCCGAGCAGGCCATCGACATCGGCAAGCGCGTCGAGGATGTCGGCCTGTTCTGGCTGGAGGACGTCACCGCCTGCGACGACTACCAGGGCCTCGCGCGCATCAACGCCGCCCTCGCGACGCCGATCGCCGGTGGCGAGTATGTCTGGGGCATCGTGCCGTTCCGCCACATGATCGAGGCGCGGTCGGTAGATATCGTGATGATCGACCTGGTGCGCGTCGGCGGCGTCACGCAATGGCTGAAGGTCGCCGGCATGGCCGAGGCGTTCAACCTGCCGGTGGTCAGCCACGTGATCCCGGAGATGCACCTTCACCTGATTGCCGCGGTGCCGAACGGGCTCACGGTGGAATACATGCCGTGGATGCTCAAGCTGTACCAGGAGACGCCGCCGATCGAGCGGGGTCAGCTCGTATTGCCGAACAAGCCGGGGCTGGGGCTCACGTTCGACGAGGCGGCGCTGAAGTCGTTCACGGTCGCCTAAGTTGGCGGATTGACATCCGCCCTACGAGGCGGGGCGTAGGGCGGATGTCAATCCGCCTTCTACCCGCCGCTGATCGCCGTCAGCACGATGACTTCCGCGCCAGGTCCGAGCGGGGTCGCCAACGTCGCGCGTTCGCCGTCGACAAAGACGTTGATGTGGCGCCGGATCGACGGTGTGGAATCACAGAGCCGGTCGCGCATTCCGGGCCAGCGACTGTTCAAAACATCCATCGCCTCGCCGACGCAGGCAGCGGATACATCCACCTGCCGCCCGCAGCCGGGAAACAGCTTCACGAGCACCGCCGGCAATGTCACCAGGACGGGCGGGCTATCCGTCGACAACCAGCGTCTCCACCGAACAGATGGTCGGCAGGTGCTGAGCAATGCAATTCCAGCTGTCACCCTCGTCGGCGCTCGCGTACAGCGCGCCGGTGCTGGTGCCGAAATAGATTCCGGCGGGGTCGAGCCGATCGGTCGCCATCGCCTGGCGCAGCACGCCGAAGAAGGCGTTCTGCTGCGGCAAGCCGTCGCGCAATGCCCGCCAGCTTTCTCCGCCATCGCGCGTCCGCCACACGGCGGCGCGGGCCTCCGGAACGTAGCGCCCCGCCGTGTCGCCATTGAGCGGCAGCAGATAGAGCGTCGCCGGATCGCGCGGATGGACTGCCGCCGGGAAGCCGAAGCTCGATGGCAGACCCGCCTCGATGCTCTCCCAGCGCCGCCCGCCGTCATCGCTGCGATACATGCCGCAATGGTTCTGCTGGTAGAGGCGGTCCTCCATTCCCGGCGCCATCACGAGGCAGTGCACGCACTGGCCGAACTCGGGATAGTTCTCCCCAGCCGGCAGGAAGTCGGCCCTGGTGCCCTGGTTGCGCGGCTCCCAGGTCTCCCCGCCATCCGCCGTGTGGAACACGCCGGCGGCGGAGATCGCGACCCAGATCTTCCGCTCGTCGGTCGGGTGCGGCACCAGCGAATGCAGGATCAGCCCGGCACCGCCCGGCTGCCAGTCCGGCCGCGTCGGGTGGTCGCGCAATCCGGCGACGTGGCGCCACGACTGCCCGGCATCGTCGCTGCGAAACAGTCCCGCCGGTTCGACCCCCGCATACAGGCTGCCCCCCGCAGGGGCGACGCTCCAGACCGATTTGATCGGCGTCTCGCCCGCCGCGTAGGCCAGCCCGTCGCTGGAATGCGTCCAGCTCGCCCCGAAATCGGTGGATTTCCAGATCGCCGGGCCGAACCACTCGTTGCCGCCGCCGCCGTAGATCGTGCCGGTCGTCTGGTCAGCGACGACGTGGTTCATCGGCCAGGTCTCGCAGAACGGCCCGCGCAGCGCCCAAGATCGACGGCCGGCATCGCTCTCGAGGACGAACGCGCCCTTCCGGGTGCCGACGAGAACAAGGAGCTTCTGGGCCATCCGGCCTCCATTCGGCTGAAAGAGGATCGATGGGAATGCGCAAGATGGCGCCGCGCCGAGGACGGACGCAACTGATTCATGGACATCGGCCGGCCGGGCTGGCACGAATTCGGCTTTGACGGAGCGGGCTGCTGGTGCGCCCCGTCGGGCGTGCAGCAGTCCTGGTGCGATTGATCGGAACAAGACATTTGAACGCGCGCCTTGCGGTTGACCATTTGCGACTGGCTCGGGCCGAGGGGGTTGGGCCGGTCACGTATCGTCGACTATTGCAACGCTATGGCTCGCCCGCGGCGGCGATTGACGCCCTGCCCGAGCTGGCCCGCGCGGGCGGGCGGCGCGGGGCGCCAGCGGTGCCGAGCATCGGGCGGGCCGAGCGGGAGATTGCCGCGCTCGAGCGCATCGGCGCCCGGCTCCTGGTGCTCGACCAGCCGGACTACCCGCCATTGCTGGCGCTGATCGAGGACGCCCCCCCGGTCATGGCCGTACTCGGCGACCCGAACGCACTCTCCGCCCGAGCCGTGGCGATCGTCGGCGGACGGAACGCCTCGACCAATGGGAAGCGCGTAGCGGAAGCACTGGCGCGGGAACTGGCCGAGGCGGGATTTTCCGTGGTCTCGGGTCTCGCGCGCGGTGTGGACGCGGCGGCACATCGCGGCGCGTTAGCGGCCGGGCGGACGGTGGCCGCCATCGCCGGCGGGCTCGACCACCCCTACCCGCCGGAAAACACTGAGCTGCAGGCCGAGATCGCCGCCTGCGGCGCGGTGGTGGCCGAGGCGCCGCTCGGCACTGCGCCGCAGGCACGGCACTTTCCCCGACGCAACAGGATCATCGCCGGGCTGGCGCTGGGCGTGATCGTGGTGGAGGCGGCCCCGCGCTCCGGCAGCCTGATCACCGCGCGGATGGCGCAGGAATATGGCCGCGAGCTGTTCGCCGTGCCGGGCTCGCCGCTCGACCCGCGCTGCCGGGGCTCGAACGACCTGATCCGGCAAGGCGCGCAACTCACCGAGACGCTGGCGGATGTGCTGGACAACCTGCCCGACGACCCGCTCCGCGAAGGGCTGAGCCGCGCCCCGCTGTTCGTCCGCGGCCCGCCCCCCGGGCTGGACGAGCGGCCGCCGCGGGCGGTCGAGCCGGCCGAGCGGCCCCGGGACATGCCTGCCGTGCGGAGCCATGTGCTTGATCTGCTTGGCCCCTCGCCAACCTTGGTTGACGATCTGATCCGTGGCTGCCAGTTCTCTCCGGCCGCCGTGATGGCGACGCTGCTGGAACTGGAACTCGCCGGCCGCGTCGAGACCCTTCCGGGGAACCGCGTCACCCTCGTCGCCGATCACGGACAGTAGCGCCCCAAAGGATAAAATGTCGGACGTCGTCGTCGTCGAATCCCCCGCCAAAGCCAAGACCATCAACAAATACCTCGGTGGCGGCTACACGGTCCTCGCGAGCTTCGGGCATGTCCGGGACCTGCCACCGAAGGACGGGTCGGTGCGCCCGGACCAGGATTTCGCGATGGACTGGGAGGCCGACGAGCGCGGCAACCGGCAGGTCGCAGCCATCGCCAAGGCGCTGAAGGGCGCCCGCACCCTCTATCTTGCGACCGACCCCGATCGCGAGGGCGAGGCCATCTCCTGGCACGTCCGCGCCATGCTGGAGGACAAGCGCGCGCTGAAGGGCGTGAAAGTCGAGCGGATCACCTTCAACGAGATCACCCGGAACGCCATCCGAGCGGCGATGGCGCATCCGCGCGACCTCGACCAGCCGCTGATCGAGGCCTACCTCGCCCGTCGCGCCCTCGACTACCTGGTCGGCTTCACCCTCTCGCCGGTACTGTGGCGCAAGCTGCCGGGCAGCCGCAGCGCCGGGCGGGTGCAGTCCGTCGCGCTCCGCCTGATCTGCGAGCGCGAAGCCGAAATCGAGGCATTCCGGCCGCGCGAGTACTGGACCGTCGAGGCGCTGTTCACCACGCCCGGCGGCGCCCCGTTCACCGCGCGGCTGACCCATCTCGACGGCAAGCGGCTCGACCAGTTCGACCTCAACGCCGAGGCCCTGGCGCTGCGGGCGAAGGCGGCGGTCGAGGCCGGCTCGTTCACCGTCGGCTCGGTCGAACGCAAGCGGGTCAGGCGCAACCCGCCGCCGCCCTTCACCACCTCGACCTTGCAGCAGGAAGCCTCGCGCAAGCTCGGCTTCGGCGCGCAGCAGACCATGCGCCTCGCCCAGCAGCTCTACGAGGGCGTCGAGCTGGAAGGCGATACGGTCGGGCTCATCACCTATATGCGGACCGATGGGGTGCAGATGGCCGGCGAGGCGATTTCGGCCATCCGCCAGCACGTCAACGGCACGTATGGCCGCGACTACCTGCCGGCCGCGCCCCGCGAATACACCAGCCGGGCGAAGAACGCCCAGGAGGCGCACGAGGCGATCCGGCCGACCGATGTCGCCCGCACGCCCGACAGCGTCGCCCATGCGCTCAACCCCGACCAACGGCGGCTCTACGAGCTGATCTGGAAGCGCGCCGTCGCCTCGCAAATGCAATCGGCCGAGCTCGACCAGGTGAGCGTCGAGGTCACGGACGGGCGCGGCGTGAAGCTGCGCGCCACCGGCTCGATCGTGGCGTTCGACGGCTTCCTCAAGCTGTATCGCGAGGACCAGGACGACGCCGAGGGCAGCGCGGCGGAGGCCGAGGAAGGCCGCATGCTGCCGCCGATGGCCGAACGCGACCCGCTGAAGCGCGGCGACGTCGCGGCCAACCAGCACTTCACCCAGCCGCCGCCGCGCTACTCCGAGGCCAGTCTCGTCAAGAAGATGGAGGAACTCGGCATCGGCCGGCCCTCCACCTACGCCTCGATCCTCTCCGTCCTGCAGGACCGCAATTACGTCCGGCTGGAGAAGAAGCGCTTCATCCCCGAGGATCGCGGCCGGCTGGTCACGGCCTTCCTCACCAGCTTCTTCGAGCGCTACGTTGACACCGGCTTCACCGCCAGCCTGGAGGAACAGCTCGACGACATCTCCGATGGGCGGGCCGACTGGCGCGAGGTGATGCACGTCTTTTGGGAAGAATTTTCCCGGGCGGTTGATCAGACCAAGGATCTCAAGATCTCCGACGTCATCAACGCGCTCGACCAGGATCTCGGGGCGCATTTCTTCCCGCCACGGGAGGACGGCAGCGACCCACGGGTCTGCCAAGCCTGCGGCACCGGGCGGCTCGGGCTCAAGCTCGGACGCTACGGCAGTTTTATTGGCTGCTCGAATTATCCCGCCTGCCAGTACACGCGGCGCCTCGCCATCGGCAACGGCGAGGAGGGCGGCGAGACGCTGAAGGAGGGGATGCGCGTGCTCGGGCAGGACCCCGAGACCGGCGAGGAGATCACCGTCCGTCGCGGCCCCTATGGCCTCTACGTCCAGCAGGGCGAGAACGGCGAGGACAAGAAGAAAAAACCGCGCCGCACCTCCCTACCCCGCGGCATGGACGGCGAGCAGATCACCTTGGAGCAGGCCATCGGGCTGTTGTCGCTGCCGCGCGTGATCGGCACTCACCCGGAGACCCACGAGCCGATCGAGGCCGGCATCGGTCGGTTCGGCCCCTATGTCCGGATGGGCGCCGTGTTCGGCTCGCTCGACCGCGACGACGACGTGCTGGCGGTCGGGCTCAACCGGGCGGTGGACGTGCTGGCGAAGAAGCTGGCGAGCGTCCGCACGATCGGGCCGCATCCGGGGGACAAGGAGCTGATCTCGGTCAAGAAGGGGCGGTTCGGCCCCTACGTGCAGCACGGCAAGACTGTCGCCAACCTGCCGCGCGGGGTGGCGATGGAGGATATCTCGCTCGACGAGGCTGTGGCGCTGCTCGCCGAGAAGGGCAAGCAGCTCAAGCCGAAGGGCAGCGCCCGGCGCAAGGCGGCCGCCAAGCCGCCGGCGGCCAAGCGCGAGCCCAAGGCGACGCCCGCTCCGGCGCCCGCTCCGGCCAAGCCGACGGCCGCGAAAAAGGCGGCTGCCAAGCCGAAGAAGACAGCCGCCAAGAAGAGGAAGGCCGCGCCGAAGCGGAAGCCGGCAGCAAAGGCCGCAACGCGGCGCAAGGCGGCGGCCGAGTAGGCTCAAGCCGGAAGCTGTCTATTAGTTGCAGATTAGCAACATTATGGGCATGCCAGGGCAGGCTTGCCTCGCTATCGCATGAAAAGCCGGCCGATCCAGTTGTAGTCGCTCAGCCGGCGCTCCGGGTTGGCCAGGCGCGGCGCCTTGGGTGGCGGCCGTGGCCGGAAGCGCGAGGGTCGGGGCGGCGGCTCCGGCTCGGGCCATTGGTCGGCGCGGGAGCGGCGCAGCCGCGGCGGCTTCGCGCCGGCCGGGTAGCACGGGATCGGCTCCCAGCTTCGGGTCCCGTCGGGCAATCGCACCCGGCGCAGCCCCGGCGGACCATCCGTACGCCGGGGTCTCGGCGGACGCGGCTTGCGCGGCCTGGGCGGCAGGCGCAGCACCTCCGGCAGCTTCTCTCGGGTGAGCCTGCGCCACAACGGCCGGAGCAACCGCCCGGCCTGCGGTACGGCGGCGAGGAAGGCCCGCATCTCGGGGTCGTCGAGCAGCCGGCCCAACTGCAAATCGTAAGGCCGCATGCCATACTCGATCAGCACCGGACCCGGCGGGATCGCCGGCGCCCGGCGCTCCCGACCCGGCCCGCCTGCCCTCTCCCCCTCGCCCGCCGGCCGCGGCGCGCTCCTCCGGCGCGGTGCCGTGGGAAGCGTGCCGGCGAGGAAGCTGGCGTGCAGCGCAGTGAACCGCGCCAGGGTGCGGTAGAGATAGAACCGCAGCACATCGGCCAGCGGCACCAGCCACGGCTCCCCCCAGCCAAACCGCCGCTGCCGCTCCAGGCTGTCGCCCAAGCCCCACACGATCGCCCCGATGGGATGGGAGGGATGCGGTGGCGCTCATGACCGCCAGATCATTTCGTTAGTTAATGTTCGCGTCAACTCCCAAATGCATCGGCCTTCACCGTCGCGAGTAGAGAACCGTGCTTGACCAAGTACTCGTCTTGGTCGGCGCAGGCCGACCATCCACGACTTCGCTTGCCGGCCAGTAAAGTCGTGGATGACCGGCCTGCGCCGGTCATGACGATGCGGGGTGGAGGGCTCACCTGCGGACCGCCAGCCAACGCAAGCCTCGGATCAGTGAATCTCCCCCGAGCGCTTGAGGGCCTCACGCAGCTTGGCGGGGGAAAAATCTTGCGCCAGGCATACGTCGAGAATGACCTTCTCGCGGCGCGCGATGAGGTCGATCGCCGCCGGCAGCTTCTTCACCACCTCGGCCGGGATCACCACCGCGCCGTGATAATCGGCGTGCACCACGTCGTCATGCGCAACCTGCATCCCGAACACGTTCACCTGCTTGCCGAAATCCACCATGTGCACATGCGCGTGGCTCGGCCCGACGCGGCCGCCGATCATCTGGAAGCCCTGCGCCCAGGCGCCGAGATCGCGGAACGAGCCGTTGGTCACGCAGCCGAGCGCGCCGAGCGCCTTGTGCACCGTGGAATTCACCTCGCCCCAGAACGCGCCATAGCCCGGCCGATCGTCGAGATCCTGGATCACCACGATAGTCGGCAGATCGGAGTTGCCCACGTAGTCGTACCAGTCCTCGCGCTTCGCCACCGGGCCGCGCGGCGGCTCCTTGGCGCGGATCATGCCGACGCGCGCCAGGCCGACGATCGGCGGCGCCTTCGGATCGACCGCGACCATCGGCTCGACCGTGAAGCCGATCGCCCGGCGCTCCGGCGCCACCACCTCGAGGGCGTTGCAGATCGTGGGCGTGTCCCACTTGGTCAGGACTTCGAGATCGGACAGCGTGAACGGCCGCTCAGCCATGATAGTCTCCCGTCGAGGATGCGGCGGGCAGTCTCGCCCGAGCGCATGGGCCACGCAATGCGCGCGGGGGATCGGCGCCATGACCATCGCGAGGGGCGGCCCTTCGCTCCCGCGCCTTCGCCCATGACCGATGAGGAGGCGACGATGCCCGAGGAAACCAACCGCTACGATGTGACAGCGGCGCGCCCGCGCGGCAAGCCGGGACGCGAGACACGCCCCGCCAGCACCACGATCGACATACACGCGCACGTTTACAGCCCCGAAGCCGCCGCATTCGCCAGACCGCATCTCGACGCAAGCAAAACCCCGCTCGGTCGTTTCGCGACGCCAGCCACCGCGGCGCTGAACCGCAAGCAGGAAAGCGAGCGGGCGCGCAATTCCACCGACCTCGCGCTGCGTCTCGCCGACATGGACAAGATGGGCGTCGACATCCAGGTCGTGACCCCGGCGCCACCGCAAATCTACACCACGCTGGAACCGGCGATCGCCATGCAGGCGACCCGCATCGTCAATGACGGCATGGCGGAATTTGCCGCGCGCCAGCCCGACCGGTTCGTGCCGATGGGCACGGTGCCGCTGCAAGCCGGCGCGGACGCGGTGGGAGAACTCGAACGCTGCATGGAGGCACTCGGCTTCAAGGGCGTCGAAGTGCTCACCAACGTCGCGGGGCGGGAGCTGTCGGAGCCCGATTTCGCGCCGTTCTGGGCGCGCGCGGAACAGCTCGGCGCAGTGGTGATGATCCATCCTGGCGGCTTTTCCCACGCCGAGCGGCTGGGTCGTTTCTATCTCAACAACACGATCGGCAATCCGCTCGAAACCACCATCGCGCTGCACTACCTCATCCTCGATGGCGTGCTGGAGCGCCACCCGAACCTCAAGCTGCTCGCGGCACATGGCGGCGGCTTCCTCGGCGCCTATTCCGGCCGCATCGACCACGCCTGGGGCGCCCGCAGCGACGCGCACGGCGATCTGCCGCACGCGCCGAGCACATATCTCAAGCGCATCTGGTTCGACAGCGTGGTGTTCACGCCGCTGCAGCTCGACGCCCTCGTACGGACCTTCGGCGTCGAGAAGATCATGCTCGGGACCGACTATCCCTACGACATGGGCGAGTACGATCCGCTCGAACATCTCTCGACGGCGGAGACCCTGGACTCCGCCGGACGGGCAGCGGTCGCCGGCGGCAATGCGCGGATGCTGTTTGGCATTTGATCGTAGACGGCGGAAAGACCTTCGCCATCCCGAGCGCCAACTCGGCACTGAGAAGGGGCCGAGCCTGGAGCAAGAGGCTTGAAGAGGCGGCCTTCGGCGCCACTTGTACGTGCATAATAAGTTTATTGTGAGGCTTTAATGCCCCGGCTTAGCCAGCATCCGAAGGAGGAAAGTTTCAACTTCCGCGTCGATCCCAAGCTCAAGGCCGACTTCCAGAGGGCCACAGAGGCGGAGGACAAACCGGCCGCCCAGGTATTGCGCGACTTCATGCGGGCCTATGTCGAGCGGCAGCGGGAGCGGGCCTTCGCGGCCGAGGCGCGGCGGCAGTCCCGTGTGCTGGCTGAACGCGTCGCCGATCCGGGCAGCGACGAGGCCGAGGTGATGCGCTGGATCGAGGATGTCTCCGACGCCGACGGCTGGACCGCGTGAAGCGCGGCGACCTGGTGACGGTCGCCGTCTCCGGCGACTACGGCAAACCGCGCCCGGCGCTGATCGTGCAGGCCGACGCCTACGCCGAGCATCCATCAATCACCGTGCTGCCGCTGACCAGCGAACTCCATGACATGCCGCTGCTGCGGGTCACCGTGGAGCCGGGGGAGGGCATCGGACTCCGTCGGCGGTCGCAGGTGATGGTCGACAAGGCAACCACCATTCCGCGCGCGAAAGCCGGGAGGCGGATTGGCCGGCTGGATGAGGCCACGTTGGCGAACGTGAACCGCGCCTTGGCGGCATTCCTGAGCATCGGATGAGCTAGAGCGGTTGCAGGACGACCGTAACCGCGTCGCACGTGCCTGGTATCGAGTTCCGACCGGTCTACCCCCTCCGAAATCGCCCCGGTGCGTACGGGCCAGGATCAATCACCGGCGGCTTGCCGCTGACCAGATCGGCCGCGAGCCGCCCGGTCATCGCACCGGATGCCAGCCCGATATGCCCGTGACCATAGGCGTGCACGATATCCGCGCTCCCCGACGCCGGCCCGATGCAGGGCAGACCGTCCGGTGTCGAGGGACGATGCCCCATCCAGTATTTTATCCGCTCGGGCGGCAGATCGCGCGGCAAGTCGGGCCAGGCGCTCAGCGCGTAGTCGCGCAGGATCTCGGCGCGCTTCCAGTTCGGCCCGGCATCGAGCCCGGCGAGTTCCACCTGCCCCGCGATACGCAATCCGCCGCGCGTCATTGTCGTCGCGGTGTGCGTGTCGCTCGGCATGATCGGATGCCGCGGGCCGGTTCCCGGATTGGCGATCATCACGTGATAGCCGCGCTCGGTCTCCAGATGGACGTGATCGCCGGCGGCGCGCGCCAGCGTCTTGGACCACGCGCCCGCTGAGATCACCGCCTTGTCGCAGCCGATCTCTCCCCCGTCCTCGGTGCGCACCGCCTTGAGCCGGCCAGCCTCGATGCGAAACCCCGTGGCGCGCTCGCGGCGCAGCACCGCACCCTTCGCGCGCGCATGCCGCACCAGCGCGGCGACATAGCCGCCGGGATCGGTACAGTTGCCGCCTTCCTCCACCATGACGCCGAACGTATAGCGCCGGTCGAGCGCCGGCTCGCGCTGGCGCAGCTCGTCCTCGTTGAGCTCGATCCAACGCACGCCGTTCTCGCTGCGCAAGCGCCAGGCCAGCGCCTCCGCCTCGAACTCGGCGCGCGACGGATAGATATAGAGCAGCCCCTTGCGCTCGATCAGCTCCGCGACGCCGGCCTCGGCGGCGAGCCGCGCGTGCCGCTCCGGCGCGTCGGCGATCAGCGGGCGCAGCGCCCGCGCGGTCGCCTCCACCTTGGCGATGGTCGACCCGGCGCGGAGGAAGCGGGTGAGCCACGGCAGCAGGCGCGGCAGGTAGCTCCAGCGTATCGCCAGCGGCCCGAGCGGATCGCGCAGATAGTCCGGCACCTTGCGCCACAGCCCCGGCATCGAGACCGGAACGACGGACGCGGTGCTGAGCCAGGCACCGTTGCCGTAGCTCGCCGCCTGCTCGCCGCCGGGCTCGCCGGGCTCCAGGATCGTCACCCGATGCCCGTCTCGCAGCAACTCAATCGCGCTGGCCGCGCCGGCGATCCCCGCTCCGATGACAACGACGTGGGACTTCATGGCGCGGCGATCCGTCTGTGTTGCGGACACCAGAATGCAGCGCTGGGTGCGTAACCGCGCAAGAGGCATCCGCCGCGCCCGACAGTACGATTCTCAATCGGATATTCAGGATTGGGCCGTATCGTGCTCGCAACCAGTATTGGGTGGAGTGGGTCACGATGCGTATTTCGCGGGTCTCCAGGCTTTCCTGCGGCGCCGTCATCGCGCTGGCGATCGCCACGGGCGGGGCAATGTGGTTCGCCCAATCCCAGCTCCGCGCCGAGCGGCAGGCGATCGAGCGGCAGATCGAGCTGAAGCAGCTCGGGATCGATCTCGCCAACGCGTCCGACCGGCTGACCGACGACGCCCGCCGCTACAGCATCGCCGGGGAGCGCCGCTTCTTCGACGCCTACTGGCGCGAGGTGAAGGAGACCAAGACAAGGGACAACGTCGTCGCGCGGCTCAAGCAGCTCGACGCGCCCGCCGCCGAACTCGCGCTCATCGAGCAGGCGAAGGCCAATTCCGACGCACTGATCAAGACCGAGGACGCCGCGATGAAGGCCGTCGCCGCGAAGGATTTCGAGACCGCGCGGCGCCTGATGTTCGGCGACCAGTACGACCGCGACAAGGCCGTCATCATGCAGCCGATCGCCGAGTTCCAGCGGATGATGAACGGGCGCGCGGCAAGCGAGGCGGCAGCCGCCCGGGCCAGCGCCGACCGGATGACCGATGTCGCCGCGGCAATGATGGGGCTCACCGCGCTCACCGCACTCCTGGTCCTCTACTTCGTCTTCATCCGCCGCGTGGTCCGCCCGCTCGGGCAGGTCAGCAGCGCGCTGACACGCCTCTCCGGCAATGATCTGGCCGTCGCGGTGGAAGGAACGGAGCGCCAGGACGAGATCGGCGATCTCGCGCGGGCGGTGCAGGTGTTCAAGGAGACGATGGAGCGTTCGCAACAGCTCACGGCGGCGCAGGAAGCCGAGCGCCACGCCAAGGAGCAGCGGGCGGTGCAGCTCGAGCAGCTGATGGGCACGTTCGAGGGCAAGATTGGCGGCCTCGTGGACCTGCTCTCGTCGGCGTCCACGGAACTCGAAGCGACCGCGCAGACCATGTCGTCCACCGCCGCCGAGACCAACGAGCGGGCGGCCACCGTCGCCGCCGCCGCCGACCGGGCGAGCAGCGGGGTGCAGACCGTCGCCTCCGCCGCCGAGGAATTGACCGCCTCGATCGGCGAGATCAGCCGGCAGGTCGCGCAATCGGCGCGCATGACGGAAGGCGCCGTGACCGACGCCCGCCGCACCGACAAGATCGTCCGCGCGCTCGCCGAAGGGGCGCAGAAGATCGGCCAGGTGGTCGAGCTCATCACCAACATCGCTGGCCAGACCAATCTGCTCGCGCTGAACGCGACGATCGAGGCGGCACGCGCCGGCGAGGCCGGCAAGGGCTTCGCCGTGGTGGCGTCGGAGGTCAAGAGCCTAGCGAACCAGACTGGCCGGGCGACGGAGGAAATCGGCGCCCAGATCGCGCAAATCCAGTCCGCCACCAGCGAGGCGGTGGAGGCGATCAAGGGCATCACCGGCATCATCGAAGAGGTCAGCGCGATCGCCAGCGCCATCGCCGCCGCCGTCGAGCAGCAGGGTTCCGCCACCGCGGAGATTGCCCGCAACGTACAGGAAACCGCGTCGAGCACGCAGGAGGTGACGGCGAACGCCGGCGGCGTCAGCCAGGTCGCCAACCACACCGGCGCCGCCGCCACCCAGGTGCTCGCCGCCGCCGGCGACCTGTCCAAGCAGGCAGAGCAGCTCTCCAGCGTGGTCGGCGGCTTCGTCGCCAGCGTGCGGGCGGCGTGAGCGAGCCGCTCGTCATTTCGTCAATAAGCCGTCCGGGCCTAGTGCCCGGACGGCTTGGGTGCCGGTGATTGCTCCGCGGCGCGCGACTGTTCGGCGACCGCCTGCTGCAACGCCGCGAGCAGGCCGGCGACTTCCCGGTACGGCCGCTCCTGCAGATAGAGCGCGATCTCCGTCACCAGCGCCGAAGGCAGCGTGATGGTCGGCGGCAGCTGCTTCTCCGGCGGTGCTGGCGATTGCTGCGACCACGCCGGCCCCGCGCACAGTACGCCAAGCAGCGCGATAACGATGGCCCGCGTCATGGCCCGATCAACCCATGCCGCGACAAGTCCGTGATCAGCGCCGCGAGGGTGCGCGTGACCGCGCGCAGCTGGTCGGTCACCGCCGCCATCTCCTCCCGACGATCGCCCTTCCCCGCCTCCGGGTGCCAATCCGCGTCCAGCCTCTCGCGCGCCACCGTGCCGATCGGCAAGGGCCACCCGGTCTGGCGCGGGCCGAGAACCTGATCCGCACCGACACGGAACGACTGGGCCGCGACGGAGCCGCCAAAGCCGGCATCGCCGGATGGTGCGATGCTCATGCCCGTGCCGCTATCCGTACGATAGGTGAACACGCCCCCTTCCGCGCCGAGATAGTGCTTGCCGGACGCATCGAGCGCGATGCGATGGCCCTCCGCCAGCCAAATCGCGTTGGCCCCGCTGCGCTGCGTCGCCTTGCGCGTGTCGATCACCGCCTCGCTGAACGGCAGCCCGACCCAGAAGCCGCGCTTGATCGACGCACCCCCCGCCGCCGTCGCATGGGCGCCGGGCCAGACGCCGATCACGTTGCCGATCTCCACGTCGGCGCCATCCTTGGCGTTCTTGCCGAGCACCGCAGAGACGAAGGTCCTCGCGTTCGCGTCATCGACATTGTTGCCCACCCAGTCGAGCTCCAAGGTCTGCCCCATGCCGCTCCGCGACGACGGCAGATCGACCTGCTCGTGATATTCGATCACGCCGCCCCACAGATTGGCGCCGACCACGTCCCCCCGGACCGGCGTGCCCGGCCCCGCCTCCCCAGGCGGCAGCGGTCGGCTCAGGAGCAGGACGCCGGGACCGCTGGCTGCACCCTTCTCGTCCGGGCGCACACCCGTCACCTCGTGCCGGCCGCCACCGATCGTGACTGCCAGCGGATGCTCGGGGGAGACCGGATATCCAACGCCCTTGGTGTATCCGGTCGCGAAATGGCTGACGTCCGACACGCGAACCGACGAACCCTGCGGAGGTGCGGCGAGCGTCGTGTGCGGGATCGGCACCCCGGTGCGGACCGTCTGCCAATACCCCGCCACATGCCCGGTCGCGCCGCCATTGCCGCCCGCGGCATTGCTCGCCAAGGTGGACAAAAATCCCCAGATGCCGTCGGCCGGCGAGGAGTCGACCGAGGTCTCGACCAGCATGTTCGGGATGACATGGCCGGCGCCGCCCGGATGGTTGACCAGATAGAAGCTGTGCACCACCGCCTTGTCGGTGGTCGCGCTGCCGACCCGGCTGAAGAGTGCCACCTGCGGCCCGCGCGTCTGAAAGCTGCTGCGGAAGAAGTCGCTGTCGCCGACGGTGAGGCTGCCGTTGCGCACCGTGTTCCCCGCCGGCGCCGCGAGCGTCAGCGGCCCGGTGAGCGTCCCCCCGGTGACGGGAAGCAGGGAAGCGACGCAGCCCTGGATCGCGGCAGCCGTGACCATCGCGCCGGCAGCGAAAGCACAGGGCATCCGCCTTCCTCCTGCCGACGCCCGCCCCGCCCCGGCGGGCTAGCGCGCCCGGCTCAGCGTGTAGTCCGCGACGGCGGCGAGGCAGCTGCGCAGCTCGGTGTCCGGGAACGGCGCCAGCGCGCGCTGCGCGTCGGCGGCGAACCGCGCGGCCCGGTCGAGCGTCGTGCGAATGGCGCCCCGCCGCTGCATGAGGTGCAGCGCGTGGTCGAGGTCGTCCTCGCGCTGCTCGCTGCTCTCAATGGTGCGCCGCCAGAAATCCCGCTCCGACGCATCGCCGGCCTGGAACGCGGCGAGCACCGGCAAGGTGATCTTGCCCTCCCGGAAATCGTCGCCGACCGTCTTGCCGAGCGTCGCCTGGTCGGCCGCGTAATCGAGCGCGTCGTCGACCAGCTGGAAAGCGATGCCGAGATTCATCCCGTAATCCGCCAGCGCCTGCTCTTCGCGCGCGGGACGCTCGGCCACCACCGCGCCGACCTGGCACGCCGCCGAGAACAGCGCCGCCGTCTTGCCCTTGATCACCTCGAGATAGCGCGTCTCGGAGGTCGAGAGGTCGTTCTGCGTCACCAGCTGCAGCACCTCGCCCTCGGCGATCGTCGCGGCAGCACGCGACAGGATGGCGAGCACCCGCAGCGAGCCGTCATCCACCATCAGCTGGAACGAACGCGCGAACAGGAAATCGCCGACCAACACAGATGCCTTGTTGCCGAACACCGCGTTGGCACTGGCGAGGCCGCGCCGCAGCAGGCTCTCATCCACCACGTCATCGTGCAGCAATGTCGCGGTGTGGATGAATTCCACGCAGGTCGCGAGATGCACGTGCCGCATGCCGTCGGGCGCGTCGGGATAGCCGCACATGCGTGCCGCCGCCAAGGTCAGCAGCGGACGGATGCGCTTGCCGCCGGCCGCCACGATATGCGCCGCGAGCTGCGGGATCAGCGCGACCGGGCTGTCCATCCGGGCGACGATCGCCCGGTTGCATGCTTCGAGATCCCGATGCAGCAAGCCCGCGAGACGCGACAGCGCATCCTCGCCGCCCTCGGCCTTGCCAACTGGGGGCTCGGCAGGCGCGCTCGATACGGGCAGGCTCGCGACGACGCCCAAATGGCTCTCCCGGCATGTCGGTGTGGCATGAACGGGGCACCATATCGGCCGGTTCGAAACAGGGTCAAGCCAAGCTGATTCAAGGCTTTGACATTGCATTCACGTCCCGGTCAAACCTGCATGATGGCAAGAAGGTGGAACCGGCAATGCGGGTGATCGCGACATCGAACGACCCGGTGCGGCTGAGCTTTCTCGCGGCACTGCTGGCCGACGCTGGGATTGGCACCTTCGTGCTGGACACCCACACCAGCATCACCGAAGGCAGCATCGGCGCGATCCAGCGCCGCCTTGGCGTCGCGATAGAGGATGAGGCGCAAGCCCGCCGGGTGTTGGCGGAGGCTGGCGAGCTCTAGGGGATGGCAACCACCGAGGGCCATCTCCTGGATGGCCGGGTGAGCTATGCGCAGCCGGCCGAGGGCTTCCGCAGCGGCATCGAGCCCGTCCTGCTCGCCGCCGCGATTCCGGCGCGCAGTGGCGACCGCGTGCTGGAAGGCGGCAGCGGCGCCGGGGCCGGGCTCCTCTGCCTCGCGGCGCGGGTTGCCGGGATCGTCGGGCTGGGTATCGAACGCGATCCGTCGCTCGCCGCCCTCGCCCAGCGTAACGCGGCCGCCAATGGCTGGGCGGATCTGACTTTTCTCGCTGCCTCGGTCGAGGCGATCCCCGAGAGCGGAGTGTTCGACCACGCCTTCGCCAACCCGCCCTATCACCTGGAAGCCGGCACGCCCTCGCCTCTGCGCGGCCGCAGCGATGCCAAGCACGCGCCTGCCGATCTGCTGGCGACCTGGGCGACGTCGCTCGCCCGCCATCTCCGGCCGCGCGGCACCCTGACCCTGATCGTCTCGGCCGCCGACCTGCCGGCCTGCCTCGCGGCCTTGGCCGCGGCGCGGTGCGGCTCGGGCACCCTATTCCCGCTCTGGCCGCGCCAGGGTCGGCAGGCGAAGCTCGCGCTGCTGCAAGGCGTCAAGGACGGCCGCGGCCCGTTCCGAATCTTGCCAGGGCTGATGCTGCACGGGGACCGCTCCGCCTACACGCCCGAGGCCGACACCGTGCTGCGCGGCGGATCGGCTCTGCCGCTTTCAAGCTGTGGCGAAGCCGGCCACCGGAACACCTCGTCATGGTCGGCGAAGGCCGACCATCCATGACTTGCGTGCCGGCCAGCAAAGGATGCCCGTGCCAAGCACGGGCATGACAACGATGGCGTGGGCTTAGTTGTCGCCGAGATCAGGGTGACGCAAATACCAGAGCCGCTCGTACGCCGCGACCAGGCTCTCCATGTTGCGCCGGCGGGTGCCGTCCGGAGTCATCGGGCGGCGCGTCAGCATCTTCTCCAGCACCTGCAGCAACTGCTCGGCCACCTCGTAGTCGGCCTGGTCGCAGGCGTGGTGGAAAGCAATGAGGATCTTGTCCGAGAGGCGGCGGCTATAGCGCGGCGCCCCACCGATGCCATGCTCACGCCCGGGTTCCTCCTCGGCATGGCCCAATGACATCATGACCTTGTCCATATTCTCGAGCCCCTGCGGGTTCATCTGCCCGTATCCTGTTTCCGCGAGGTTCCCCTGCGCCTCCCCCCGTGGAGACACCCTGGGCAGCGTCGGCGCGCCCGTTGCCCGAACTGCGACGACTCGTCAATCGTACACCAAACTCAATCCGTCGTCTCAGTTCATGCACGATTTCAATGGGATGATGCGTAATCGACGCGGTAATCCAGCGTTATTTCGTCGATTAATGCCATTCTCTCACGGCGTTAGACGGAACATGGGAACTCTCGCCACCGGTTCATTCGGCTGGGAGTACGGCCGGTGTGTTCGAGCTCGGCTCGAACACGGCAACGTCGAACGCCTCCTCCCACGTCCCGGTGGTGGAGGCCCGGCTGTATTCGGTGGCGCGGTTCTCGAAGAAATTCGTGTGCTCGACCGCATTCAGCATGTCGTCGAGCCACGGCAGCGGGTTGCGCGACACGTGATACAGCGGGTTCAGCCCGAGCTGCACCAGGCGCCGGTCGGCGATATAGCGGATGTATTCCTTCAGGGTCCGCGCATCGAGCCCTTCCACCGGCCCTTGCTCGAAGGCGAGATCGATGAAGGCATCCTCGTGGTCCATGATCGTCGCACAGCTGATATAGATCTCGCGCCGCAGCTCCTCCGTCCAGATTTCCGGATTCTCCTGCACGAAAGTGCGGAACAGCCGGATGATGGAGAGGCAATGCAGCGTCTCGTCGCGCACCGACCAGGAAATCACCTGCCCCATGCCCTTCATCTTCCCGAAGCGCGGGAAGTTCAGCAGGATGGCGAAGGACGCAAACAGCTGTAGCCCCTCGGTAAACGCCCCGAACGCGGCCAGTGTCTTGGCGATCTCGTGCTTGCTGTCGATGCGGAAGGAATGCATGTAGTCGTACTTGTCCTTCATCTCCTTGTAGCGGAGGAAGGCCTGATACTCGATCTCCGGCATCCCGATCGTATCCAGCAAATGGCTGTACGCGGCGATATGGATGGTCTCGGTATTGGAGAACGCCGATAGCATCATCAGCACTTCGGTGGGTTTGAACACCTGGCTGTAATGCTTCATGTAGCAGTTGTTCACCTCGACATCGGCCTGGGTGAAGAAGCGGAAGATCTGCGTCAGCAGGTTCCGCTCGCCATCGGTTAGGTTGCGGTGCCAGTCCTTCACGTCATCGGCGAGCGGCACCTCCTCGGGCAGCCAATGCACCCGCTGCTGGGTCAGCCACGCCTCGTAGGCCCAAGGATAGCGGAACGGCTTGTAGACTGGGTTCTCGGTGAGCAAGTCGAACCGGACAGGGTGCTCGTCGGCGGCCAGTCCGGAGAGTGAGGGGGCGGTACCGTTCATGGGCGTTCTTTCAAGCTCGGCCGGCGACAATAGGCAGGGCGGCCGGAGTCGCTATATGGTCTCTATCAATCGATGAAAGGAGCCTGCCATGCAACGCGAAGTGGTTATCGTCTCGGGCGTCCGCACCGCCATCGGCGATTTCGGGGGTGGGCTCAAGGACGTGCCGCCGACCGAACTCGGCGCCCAGGTGATCCGCGAGGCACTGTCCCGCGCCGACGTGAAGGGCGACGAGGTCGGCCACGTGGTGATGGGTAACGTGATCCACACCGACGCCAAGGATATGTACCTGGCCCGCGTCGCGGCGATGAACGGCGGTGTATCGCAGGACGCGCCGGCCCTCACCCTCAACCGGCTCTGCGGCTCCGGCCTGCAGGCCATCGTCTCGGCCGCCCAGACCATCACCCTCGGCGACGCCGACATCGCGATCGGCGGCGGCGCGGAGAGCATGAGCCGCTCCGCTTACATGAGTCAGGGAATGCGCTGGGGTGCCCGCATGGGCGACACCACGATGGTCGACATGATGGTCGCCGCCCTGCACGACCCATTCCACAACATCCATATGGGCGTCACCGCCGAGAACGTCGCCGCCCAGCATCAGATCACCCGCGCCGACCAGGACGCGCTGGCCGTCGAGTCGCACCGTCGCGCGACGAACGCCATCAAGACCGGCCGCTTCAAGCAGCAGATCCTCCCCGTCACGATCAAGACGCGCAAGGGCGAGACGGTATTCGACACCGACGAGCACCCCCGCGCCGACGCCTCGGCCGAGGACATGGCCAAGCTGCGTCCGGTCTTCCAGAAGGACGGCACCGTCACGGCCGGCAACGCCTCGGGCATCAATGACGGCGCCGCCGCCGTGGTGCTGATGGAGGGTGGCGAGGCGAGCCGCCGCGGATTGAAGCCGCTCGGCCGCCTGGTCGCCTACGCCCATGCCGGCGTCGATCCCAAGGTCATGGGCATCGGCCCCGTCCCCGCCTCGCGCAAGGTGCTGGAGAAGGCCGGCCTCAAGCTGTCCGACATCGACGTGATAGAGGCCAACGAGGCCTTCGCCGCCCAGGCCTGCGCGGTGAGCAAGGAGCTCGGCTTCGACCCCGCGAAGGTCAACCCGAACGGCTCCGGCATCTCGCTCGGCCACCCGGTCGGCGCGACGGGCGCGATCATCACGGTGAAGGCGCTCTACGAGCTGGAGCGCATCGGCGGCCGCTACGCCCTCGTCACCATGTGCATCGGCGGCGGCCAGGGCATCGCGGCGATCTTCGAGCGGGCCTGATAGCAGTCCGGCATCCGCCCTACGCCGAACCGTAGGGCGGATGCCAATCCGCCACTTACGCCTTCACGAACGGACAGCCGAGCCGTTCCATCGACAGGAACGCCTGATCGCCCGGAATGCGCGCGAGCTGCTTGTACCAATCGTACGGATGCTTCGACTCGGACGGCGATTTCACCTCGAACACGAACGTGTCGTGGATGAACTTGCCGTCCTTGCGCACGTAGCCCTTGCCGAACACCACGTCATCGGTCGGGATCGCCTTCATCTGATCCGCGACCGTCCGGCCCGACGCCTTCGCCTTCTCCATGCCCGCCGCCGCCGCGGCCTTCAGGATGTGCATGGTCGCGGAATAGGCGCCGGCATGGAACATGGTCGGCTTCTTGCCCTTGAACTCGCCCGAGAAACGCTCCGAGAAGGCACGCGTGTCGTCGTTGAGGTCCCAGTAGAACGCCTCGGTGAACACCACGCCCTGGCACGCCTGCAAGCCGAGCGCCTCGATGTTGCTGATCGAGAACACCAGACCCGCGAGCTTGATGCCGCTACCGATCAGGCCGAACTCCGCCGCCTGCTTGATGCAGTTGGTCGTGTCGTCGCCGGCGTTGCCGAGGCACACCACCTTCGCCCCGCTCGCCTGCGCCGAGACCAGCGCGCTGGAGAAATCCGTCGTCCCCGGAAAGGCATAGAACGTGCCGCCCACCACCTTGCCGCCCGCCGCCTTGATCGTCTCGGTGGCGTAGTCCTGCATCGAATGGCCGCTGATGTAGTCGGCGGTGATGAAGTACCACGTATCGCCGCCATGCCGCGCCACGTAGTCGCATGTCGCGTGCGCGTTCACCCACAGATCGTACGTCCAGTGGATCTGGTTCTCGTTGCACCACTTGCCGGTGAGATCGGGCACGCCGGCGCCGGTGAACACCACCAGCTTGTCCTTCTGCTTGGCGATCGAGCCGACCGAGATCGCCGCCGCCGATTGCGGCAGGCCGATGATTGCATCGACTCCGTTCTGGTCATACCAGCCACGCGCCAGCGTCGTCGCGGTGTCCACGCTGGTCGACATGTCGCCGACGATCATCTCGGCCTTGAACTCGGGATGCATCTTCTTGAAGTCTTCGAGTGCCAGCTTCGCGGTGAAGAACGAGCCCGGCCCGTCGCCCGCCGCATACGTGCCGCTCTGGTCGTTGAGCAGCCCGATGCGATACACCGCATTCTCCGCCCTGGCGGCGCGTCCACGCAGCAGCAACGCAGGTGCCGCGAGCGCAGCCCCTCCCAGCACGGCCCGCCGGCCGATCTCAGTCTTCGTCATTCTCTCTCGTCCCTCGGATTAGCGGCCGGCTCGCCGGCGCGAGCTTCTCGATAGGCGCGTTTCCTCAGTCGCGCCAGACTGCCAGCGCGTCCAGCGCCTCGACCTGCGAACCGCGCACCCAGAGCGGGTTGACATCGAATTCTTGGAGGGCCGGACCAAGCGCCACCACCGCATCGCCGATCCGCGCGATCGCCGTTGCCACCGCGTCGAGATCAGCCGCCGGAATGCCGCGCTGGCCGTCGAGCAGCTTGGCGCCCTTCAACTCGCCGAGCATCCGCCGCACTTCCTCGGGCGGAACCGGCAGCACGCGCAACGCGACATCCTGCAGCACCTCGACAAAGATGCCACCCAGCCCGACCGCGAGCACCGGACCCCATTGCGCATCCCGCGCGCAGCCGACGAACAATTCGAGCCCGCGCTCGCGCATCGGCGAGACCAGCACGCCATCCACCTTCGCACCCGCCGGCGCCGCCGCCATCACGCGACGAAACGCGGCGCCGACCGCCTCGTCACCCTCGACATTGAGCGCGACACCGCCGATGTCGCTCTTGTGCTGGATGTCCACGCTGGCGATCTTCAACACCACGGGTCCGCCGAGCGCCCGCGCCGCCGCCACGGCGGACGCCTCATCGGTCGCCAACGTCGCCGGCACGATCGGCACGCCGTGCCGCGCCAGATGATCAAGCGCGGCACGCTCCGTGCGCGGCCGATCGGACGGGCTTGCCGCCGTAGCCGGCGACCAGGGCGAGGCAGCGCGCCGTTGCTGCTCCGACCACCACCAGGCGTGACCCAGCGCGGTGACGCCGTGCGCGATCCCGCCCGACACGTAGGGCAGCCCAAGCTCCCCGATGACGCGACGCCCGGTCTCGGTGACTGGCCTGAACGTATGGCTCAGCATGAAGGCCGGAATCGGCGCGCCCTTCAGCCCAGCGGCGATGTGGCGCAGCGAGTTCATGGAGAAGTCGTTCACTTGCTCCTCGGAAACCGGCACATCGAACAGGCAGGCAAGTGCGGCGTATTCCGGCTGGCCCGTCATGATCCTGAGCGCCTTCTCGAACAGATCGGGCTCCAGCACCGCGCCGCCGGTGATGTCGAGCGGATTGTGCGGCGTGCCGAAGCTCGGCAGCACCTCGGTGAGCGCTTGCGCGGCACTGTCCGAGAGCGGTGGAATACGGACACCTTCGAGCTGCGCGCGATCGGCGGCGATCTCGCAGGCGCCGCCCGACACCGAGACGATGCCCAGCCCCTTCGGCTTCAGCACGCCGGTGCGCGCGATCACATCGGCGGTGAACAGCAGATCCTCGACCGAGTTCACCCGCACCACGCCGAACTGCTTGCACACGCCGTCGAACACGCGGTTATCGCCCACCAGCGCGCCGGTATGGGCCTGCGCCGAGCGCGCCGTGACATCGGACAGCCCAATCTTCAGCACGATGATCGGCTTGCCCGCCGCGCGCGCCCGCTGCGCCGCCGCCGCGAAGCGGTGCGCGTCGCGGATCGTCTCGGTGAACATGACGATCGCGCGCACGCGGTCATCGTCGAGCAGGTGATCGACGAACGCCGCGCTGTCGAGATCGGCCTCGTTGCCGGTCGAGATCATGTGGCTGAGGCCGATATCCTGCTGATACGCGAGGCTGGCGATGAACGAGGCCGTGGCGCCGCTCTGCGAGATAATCGCGATCGGCCCGGTCTGGCTCGGCGCGCGGAACGCCCCGGTCCATAGCGGCACGTCATCGAGGAAATTGACGTAGCCCAGGCAGTTCGGGCCGAGCACCGAAATGCCGTGCCGCCGCGCCATCGCCGCGAGCTTCTCCTGCTCGGCGGCCCCGCCATGCCCGGTTTCGGCGAAGCCCGACGTGAGGATCACCGCATTGCGTGCACCCGACGCGGCGAGATCGGCCATCGCCTCCTCGGTCGCCGCCAGCGGCACCATCAGCAGGCCGAGATCGACCTTCTGGCCGAGCGCCACGCAGGAGGTCGCCGCCGCGCGCCCATGCACGGTGCCGCCGCGTCGCGCGACGAGATGCACCTCGCCGGCGTAGTTACGCTTGGTGAGATTGTCGAAGGTGTTGCGCGACCAGCTGGAGCGGTCGGTCGCGCCGATCAACGCGATCGAGCGCGGCCGCAGCATGGTGGACAGGTCGCGCTTCGTCGCGTCGGCGGTCGTCATCGGCATTCCCCCGGTTTTCGCCGATGATGTTGACCGCCTTTGAGAGTGTCAACCGAGCCCGAGCTTCTCCGCCACGCCGTAACCCGCCGCCAGTTCCCTCAGCTTTTGCCAGGTGGCGTCCTCGACCTCGATGCCGTTGGCGCGACGGTCCTTCTCCTTCTCGTACTCGATCTCGCCCGGATAGTAGACCCGGCTGAAACCCTCGGCGGGCTTGGTGTTTTGCAGGTACCGAGCGAATTCCGTCACCTCCTGCTTGAACTGCGCCAGCGGGCGGAACGCATCGACCTTGAACACCGCCATGAAGCAGCCGTCATTGTGCCGCCCGGTCGGCTCGACCCCGAAGCCGAGGCCGGTGAGCAAGCCGCAGAGGATTTCCACCATCACGGCGAGACCGTATCCCTTGTAACCTTCGGTGCCGCCGAGCGGCAGCAGCGCGCCGCCCTTGCGGTGCTGCGTCGGATCGGTGGTCTGCTTGCCGTCCTTGTCGATGATCCAGCCGAGCGGCACCTCCTGCTTGCGCGCCACCGCGAGCGAAATCTTTCCCGCCGCCACCGCCGAGGTCGCCATGTCGAGGAACAGCGGGCCGCCGAGATCGGACGGCACCGCGATCGACAGCGGGTTGGTGCCAAGCCGCGGCTCGGCACCGCCGAACGGTGCCACATGCTTGGGTGAGCGGCCGGAATCGGCGGTGATGAGGCCGATCATGCCCGCCTCGACCGCCATCAGCGGATAGCTCGCGAGGCGGCCGATATGGCCCTGTCGGAACACCGTGGCGGCCGCGACGTTCGCGGTGCGCGCCTTCTCGATGGTGTATTTCATCGCCCGCTCGTTGACGACGTAGCCAAAACCCCAATGGCCATCCACCACCGTCGTCGTCGCACTCTCCTGCACGATCTTCCACGGCGCCCCGGGCACGATATGGCCGACCTTCACGCGCTCGATGTAGTTCGGGATCATGATGATGCCGTGCGAATCATGGCCAGCGAGATTGGCGTTGACGCAATGCCGCATCACCGTCTCGGCTTCCTCCGGCGGCGCGCCGCTCGCGATCAGCAGTCCTTCGCCGATTTCCTTGATTCGTTCGGCGGGAAGCTTGGGCATGTCGCACTCCTCTTCAGAACCGTTTCACGCGAGACCTTCGAGTTTGTCATGGCCGGCGAAGGCCGGCCATCCACGACTTCGACGGGCGGCCCCGCAAGTCGTGGATGCCCGTGACAAGCACGGGCATGACGATGGCTGGCTACCGCGCCTCGCCGACAAAACCGTTCTGCAATGCAGCAAGCTGCCGCAATGCATCGGCCGAAAGCGGTCCCTTGCTTACCGCCGCCGCCGCGTGCTCCAGTTCCTCGATCCGCGCCATGCCGATCAACACCGTGCTTACGCCGGGATTGGCGATAGAAAACCGCAAGGACGCCTCGGCCAGATCATCGGCAAAACCCTGCTCGATCAACGGCGCAAGCCGCCGCGCGCGCTGCACGTCGATACCGTAATCATGGCCCGAACCAATCGGCGCCGGCGGCGGCGAAGCGATCGGATGGCGCGCCTCGCTGCCGGACAACGCGCCGCCGGCCAGCACGCGAATGTTGATGACGCCCATTCCCGCCGCCTGCGCGCGGCCGATCAGATCGCCGTAGTCTTGCGCCGGATAGCCCGCCGGGACGGCGGCGCCCGCGCTCGGGTTCAGCATGTTGTAGCTGACCTGGGCGGTATCGAACGCCTGCGCGTCGATCACTTGCTGCAGCGCGGCAGTGTCGCCAACAGCAGTGATGCCGAAGAACTGCGTCTTCCCTTGCGTGCGCAAACGCTCGAGTGCGGGTACCACTTCGCTGAACACCGCGCGCAGGCTCAGCGCCTCGTCGCTGCTCTCTGGCGCGATCGCGTTGTGCAGCTGAAACAGGTCCACACTCTCGCGGCCCAGTCGCTTCAGACTTGCTTCCAACCCCTCCGGGATCACCTGTTCGAGCCGGTCATAATCGCCGGGCGACACACGGATCTTGGTGCCGACGAAAATGTCGGCAGTGACAGTGAGCTCGCTCAGCACTCGGCCAAGATTGCGCTCGGAGGCGCCGTCGCCGTATTGCGGGGCCGTGTCGAAATAGTTGATGCCAAGCTCGATCGCCCGCGCCACCGCGCGCCGCTGATCGGCGGGCTCGCCACGCACCATCAGCCCGCCCACCGCGCCGCAGCCAAAGCCAAGGGCGGAGACCTTCAAGCCCGTCCGCCCGAGCGTCCGCGTCTCCATGACAGCCCTCCCCGTCCGCGCGTGGGAAGGCTAGGAGCGGTCCCTCACATCGTCAACGCGCCGTCAGATATCCGCGTAGCAATGCGTCTCGGCCTCGGCGCCGGGATGCGTCACAGCGCCGAGATGGGCGGGGCCGACCAGCTGCGCGTATTTCCAGATCGCCCCGCTGTTGTAATCGGTCTTGCGCGGCTGCCAGGCGGCGCGGCGCGAGGCAAACTCGGCATCGCTGAGCTGCACATCCATCGTGCCCTTCTCCGCGTCGATCACGATGCGGTCGCCGTTCCGCAGCAGCGCGATCGGGCCGCCGACCGCCGCCTCCGGCCCGACATGGCCGATGCAGAAGCCCCGCGTCGCACCCGAGAAGCGTCCGTCGGTGATCAGCGCGACCTGGTCGCCCATACCCTGCCCGTAGATCGCCGCCGTGGTGGACAGCATCTCGCGCATTCCCGGCCCGCCCTTCGGCCCCTCGTAGCGCACCACGATCACGTCGCCCGGCTTGTAGGCGCGCGCCTGCACCGCGCGGAACGCTTCCTCCTCCGAGTCGAAGCAAAGCGCGCTGCCCTCGAAGCGCAGCTTCTCCATCCCCGCGATCTTCACGATCGCACCGTCCGGCGCGAGATTGCCCTTGAGCCCGACCACGCCGCCGGTCGGCGAGAGCGGCTTCGACACCGGATGGATCACGTCCTGATCGGTCGGAAACACCACATCCGCGATGCTCTCGGCCAGCGTCTTGCCCGTCACGGTCAGGCAATCGCCATGCAGCAAGCCGCCGTCCAGCAGCGCCTTCAAGATCACCTGGATGCCGCCGACCTTGTAGACGTCGAACGCGACGTATTTGCCGCCCGGCTTGAGGTCGGCGATGTACGGCGTGCGGCGCATGATCTCCACCACGTCGTCCATCGTGAACCGAATGCCCGCCTCGTGCGCGATCGCCGGCAGATGCAGCCCCGCATTGGTCGAGCCGCCGGTCGCACCCACCACGACAGCGGCGTTCTCCAGCGCGCGGCGCGTCACGATGTCGCGCGGGCGGATGTTCTGCTCGATAAGCCGCATCACCGCGCGGCCCGATTCCACCGCCCAGCGGTCGCGGTCCTCGTACGGCGCCGGCGCGCCGGCCGAGCCCGGCAACGCAAGGCCCATCGCCTCGCTCACCGTCGCCATCGTGTTGGCGGTGAACTGCCCCCCGCACGCGCCGGCCGACGGGCAGGCGACGCATTCGAGCTCGTGCAATTCCGCGTCCGACATCTTGCCCGCGGCATGCTGGCCGACAGCCTCGAACACGTCCACCACCGTTACGTCACGATCGTGGAACCGTCCCGGCAGGATCGAGCCGCCATACATGAACACGCTCGGCACGTTGAGCCGCAGCATCGCCATCATCATGCCGGGCAGCGACTTGTCACAGCCCGCCAGCCCAACCAGCGCGTCATAGCAATGCCCCCGCACCGTCAGCTCGACGGAGTCCGCGATCAGGTCGCGCGACACCAGCGAGGATTTCATCCCCTGGTGCCCCATCGCGATGCCGTCGGTCACGGTGATGGTGGTGAACTCGCGCGGCGTGCCGCCCTGCTCGGCGACCCCCTTCTTCACCGACTGCGCCTGGCGCGACAGCGCGATGTTGCAAGGCGCGGCCTCGTTCCAGCAGGTCGCCACACCGACGAAGGGCTGGTTGATCTCGTCCTCGGTCAGCCCCATCGCGTAGTAGTAGCTGCGATGCGGCGCGCGATCCGGCCCCTCGGTCACATGCCGCGACGGCAGCTTCGACCGATCCCAACGCTTCTCCAGCATGGCTTGGCCTCCCTCGAACTTAGTCGATGCGTCGCAGCGCCGCGTCAAGCCGCGCGATCTCGTCCCGTGCCGATTGCAGCCGCTCGCGATTCTCCTCGACGACCTCGGCCGGGGCGCGGCGGACGAAATCGGCGTTGTCCAGCTTCTTGCCGATCTTTCCCGCTTCCTGCTCGGCCTTGACCCGCTCACGGCCAAGCCGCGCACGCTCGGCGTCGAGATCGATCACCCCGGCGAGCGGCAGCACGATCGTCGCCTCGTCCAGCACCGCCTGCGCCGCACCCTTCGGCATCTCACCGGAGAGCGGCCCAAACTCCGACGCTCGCGCCATCCGCCGGATCGCCTCGATCCAACGTTCGCCGCGCGCCAGCGTCTCCGGCCGTGCATCACGCAGCAGGATCGGCGTGAGCGTCGCGGGCGGCACGTTCATCTCGGAACGCACCGTGCGGACCTCGCCGATCAGCCGTACCACCCAATCGAGCTCCGCCCGCGCCTCCTCCGCGCCCGGCACCGCGACGGGCTCCGGCCACGGCGCGCCGATCAGGCTGCAATCCGGGCCGTAGCCGAAGCGGTCCCACAATTCCTCGGTGACAAACGGCATCGCGGGATGCAGCAGCCGCAGGATGATCCCAAGCACATGCGCCGCCGTGGCGCGCACCTCGACCGCCGCCGGCGTGTCGCCTTCCGCCAGGACCGGCTTGGCGAGTTCAAGAAACCAGTCGCAGAACAGGTTCCAGGTGAAACGATAGCCGGCGCCGGCGTAGTCGTTCATGCGGTAGGCTTCCAGCGCCGCATCGGCATCCGCCACCGCGCGGTTCGCCGCATCCAGAATCCAGCGCGTCAAAGGCAACGTCACGCCAGACGGATCGAACGCCGCATCCGGCCGCACGCCGTTCATCTCGCAAAACCGTGCCGCGTTCCATAGCTTCGTCGCGAACCGGCGATGCTCCTCAACGCGCGCCGGGCTCAGCTTGACATCCCGCCCCGGCCCGGTCAGCGCGCAAATGGTGAAGCGCAGCGCGTCGGCGCCGTAGCTGTCGATTAGCTCCAGCGGGTCGATCACGTTGCCCTTGGATTTCGACATCTTCTGGCCGCGCTCGTCCCGCACCAGGCCGTGGATGTAGACAGTGCGGAACGGCACATCGCCCATGAAATGCAGCCCCATCATCATCATCCGGGCGACCCAGAAGAAGATGATGTCGAATCCCGTCACGAGCACGTCGGTCGGGTAGTAGCGCGCGAGCTCCGCCGTCTGCTCCGGCCAGCCCAAGGTCGAGAACGGCCACAGGCCGGAACTGAACCAGGTATCGAGAACATCCGCGTCGCGGGTCAGCGCCTCGTCGCGCCCGTAATGCGCCCGCGCCGCCGCGAGCGCCTCCTCCTCGGTGCGCTCGACGAACACCGCGCCGTCCGGCCCGTACCAGGCGGGAATGCGATGGCCCCACCAGAGCTGGCGGCTGATGCACCAGGGCTGGATGTCGCGCATCCAGGCGAAGAACGTGTTCTCCCACTGCTTCGGCACGAACACCGTGCGCCCGCTCTCCACCGCCGCGATCGCCGGCTTGGCGAGCTCGCCCGCATTCGCGTACCACTGGGTGGTCAGGAACGGCTCGATCGGCACGCCCGAACGGTCGCCGTGCGGTACCTGATGCGTGTGCGGCTCGATCTTTTCCAGCAACCCGAGCCGCTCCAGCTCGGCGACGATCGCGCGACGCGCAACGAGACGATCCTGGCCTGCCAAGCCGCGCAGGAAGGCGGGATCGGCCACACCCTCCACCGGCGCGATCGCGTCGGCGATCTCGTCGAGCACCACACGCGCCTCGCGATCCAGAATGGACGGCATCGGCAACCCATGCCGCTGCCCCACGCCGAAATCGTTGAAATCGTGCGCGGGCGTGATCTTGACCGCGCCAGTGCCCTTCTCGGGATCGGAATACTCATCCGCGACGATCGGAATGCGCCGGCCGACCAGCGGCAGGATCGCCTGCTTGCCGACAAGATCGGAAAAACGCGGATCGTCGGGATGCACGGCGACGCCCGTATCCCCGAGCATCGTCTCCGGCCGCGTCGTCGCCACTGTGATGAACCGGCCGGGCTCGCCCGCGATCGGATAGCGGATGTGCCAGAGGCTGCCCTTCACCTCGGCGTTCTCGACCTCGAGGTCGGAGATCGCGGACTGGAATTTCGGGTCCCAGTTCACCAGCCGCCGGTCGCGATAGATCAGACCCTGGCGGTACAGCGTGACGAACACCTCGCGGACCGCAGCCGAGAGCCCGTCATCCATCGTGAAGCGCTCGCGCGGCCAGTCGAGCGAGGCGCCGAGCCGGCGCAGTTGGCGCGTGATCGCCCCACCCGATTCCGCCTTCCACTGCCAGACGCGATCGACAAAGCCTTCGCGCCCGAGCGCCTGGCGCGACGAACCCTGCTCCGCGAGCAGCCGCTCGACCACCATTTGCGTCGCGATGCCGGCATGGTCGGAGCCCGGCTGCCACAGCGCGTCCCGCCCCTGCATCCGCCGCCAGCGGATCAGCGTATCCTGGATGGTGAAGGTCAGCGCATGACCCATGTGCAGGCTGCCGGTCACGTTCGGCGGCGGGATCATGATGGTGAACGGCGCCGCATTGGAATCCGGGTGCGCGGCGAACGCACCCTCGCGCTCCCAGCCCTCGTATAGACGGGGCTCGATCTCGGCAGGCGTGTAAGTCTTGCTTAACATTGTCATCAACTCGGAGGCGGCGTCGCTATGTCAACGCCGCGGCGGCAGGTCGTCGGCGGATCGGTCAGATATCCGCGCGTCCTACCACCCGCTCGATCTCGATCCGCACCAGCCGCTCCACAAGCGGCGGCAGATTGACGTCGAGCCACTGCTTGAGGATCGGCCGCAGCTCGTCGCGTACCAGATCCTCGAGCGTCGGCCCGCCCTGATGGAGCTGGGCCGATCGTCCCGTCAAGGTTCGGACCAGCGTGCCGACGGACGACGCCGCGGCGGCCGCGGCCTCGGGCGCTACCAGTCCGCCGCCATGCGCGTCCGAATTGACCGTCTGCGGGATCGGCTCGGGCGGGCGTGCCGGCTCGGTCTGGGCGTCTTCAGTCATTGCTTGCTCCACCGGGGCGTTGGGGGTCGGCTCTTCGACCATCATGGAGGGATCGAGGACGAGGACGCCCGGGTCCTGGCCCTTGTTGTCCTTCGCAGGGCGAGGCTTCTCGACAGAGTCTTTCTCCGCGCCGGTATTCCCGGCGCCCTCAGCCCCTGCCGGGGGTTCGTCCTCGCTGAGGATGCGGCGAATGGAGGCGAGAATGTCCTCCATCGAGGGATCGCCCCCCTGCTCATGCCCCGCCGGCGTCTTGGCCCCACTCATGCCGCGTCCCCTGGCTGCGTGCCGGTCAGCGACCCGGCTGGTTGGTGGCGTAGTCCCCGAGGCCGGTCCACTTGTTCTTGACCTCGTTGTAGTAGGCCGTCTCGTCGTACAGCGGCACCGGCAAATGCAGGTCGCGCGCGGTCAGGCGGCCCACCGCCTGGGCCACTTGGAAGGACGCTGTGACCAGCTGGGTCAGCGACTGCACCAGGTTGGTCCGCGAGTTCAGCAGGGTCTGCTGGGCGTTCAACACGTCCAGCGTCGTGCGGCTGCCGACGATCGCCTCGCGCTGCACGCCCTCGAGCGCGATCTCGTTGGCGCGGATCTGCGAGCGAAGGCTCTGCGCGGAGGCGCGGGCTGCGATCAGCGTCTCCCACGCATTCACCGCGTTCTGCACCGCGGTGCGCCGCGCGTCGTCCACCGTCCGGCTGATCTTGGCGACGAGTGCCATCGGGTCGCCGCCCGATCCGAGCAAACCTCCTTTCTTAGAGGGGATTTCAGGTAAGTCCTGGCCAGCGGCCTGGACGATCGGCGGGGCGCCCTTCGTTGCGCCGTCGAGAGTCACGGTCGCGTCGCCGCTGAAAAACGAGCGCGAGATCGACGCCCTGACGCCTTGCAGGACCGGAATGTTCCGGTCGAGGCGGACCGTCACGAGCACCATTGACGGCTCCCGCGCGTCTAGGCGGATCGACGTCACCGACCCGGCGGGCACTCCGGAATAGGTTACGGAGGATCCCTTCTTTATGCCAGCGACGCTCTGGTCGAACCGGATCAGGTAATCTCGTCCGTCGGGATTGCGGGCAGAGACGATCCAGAGCGTGAAGACCACCAGCGTGAACAGTAATACGCCCACCACGGCAAACACGAGCAGTCGGTTCGAGCTAGTCTCCATGGACTGGTTCGAACTACCGTGCGGATACAAATATGTAAACCGATTAGTTGCGTTTTCGATGGCTGATGTTGACCGAGTGTTCGTTCCGATGGAATGTGTCTGCTTCGCACTGGCAGGAGAATGCATTGGTCCCCGAAAACGCAATGCCCGCCATCCCCTGGAGCAAAGAGCTCGGCCTGGAGACCCTTTCCCTCGGTGACGGCCTCTGCTCGATGCGGCTCTCGTGCCGCCCGGACCTCACGGACGGCGGCGGCGCGATCGCCGCTGGCGTCGTTGCGAGCCTGATCGATCATGCCTGCGGTGGAGCGATCATGTCGCGATCACAAGGCCTGTCGATCTCCACCCTGAATCTGAAGATCGACCACGTGAGAGCTCCGTTCGCGACCTGCGCCGTGACGGCCTGGGCCCATTGCTACAAAGTGTCGGAGACGATGGCGTTCGTCCGGGCCGAGGCGTGGGACCGTGGGCCCGCAGACATTTTCGCCGCGGCGCAGGGGGTTTTCGCAATGAACAGGCCGGTTGCGAGATGACGCTGGACCCGCACAGCGCCGCCTGCATGACGACGTCGGGCTTCTCGGCCAAGCTCGGCGCGATGATCGACGTTGCCGAAGCGGGTGCGGCGTGGACACTATCCCCAACGCCAGAACTGATCGGCAACCCAATCGTCGCGGCGCCCCACGGCGGTGCCGTCACAGCCCTCC
>JAFKFI010000111.1 GCA_017307285.1 Alphaproteobacteria bacterium
GGCCCCATGAGCGAGAGGGACCGCGCGGTGCTCACCGACCTGCGCAACAGCTACGACATGCGCGCCCACACGCGCGGCGATTCGCGCCAAGCCGGCGTGCTGACGCCCGAGTTCATCGACCGCTTCGCCATCACCGGCCCGCCCGATCGGTGCGTCGCCCGATTGCGCGGGCTCGCCGCACTCGGGCTCGATAAGGTAGCGCTGACGGGCGCGATGCGCGGGGTATCGGAGTCCGACGCGGCGATTTCGCGGCGCTTGCTGGAGATGGAGGTGCTCCCGGCGATGAAGCGCCAAGCGGCGGACTGAAGTCCGCCCTACGCCCCGATCTCGTAGGGCGGACTTCAGTCCGCCATGAGCCGATCACCGCAAGCCTTACGGTGCAGGAAGAGGCATCGATCACAGGCAGCTCTGCGGTTCACGTAGGGACAGTTCACCTCTAGCATCAGACGAAAATGGAAATGAGGGGAAGCTCGGGATGCCAGGATCGATCCGAAGGCGCACACTGTTAGGCGCAGCCGCCGGCGGGCTGACCCTTGTGGCTGGGGCGCGGGTTCGTGCCGAAGCGAAGACAATCCGCATCGGTATCCTGACCGACCTCAACGGTCCCAACGCCAACGGTACCGGCGAGGGCTCGGTCAACGCGACCAAGATGGCCGCCGAGGATTTCGTGCGGGCGCATCCCGGCTGGACGGTCGACGTGATGGTCGCCGATTACCAGAGCAAGGCCGATATCGCCCAGGGCATTGCGCGGGAGTGGTTCGACCGGCAGGGCGTGGACGTTATAACCAACGTCAACAACTCGGCCGCGGCCCTCGCTATCGCCAACCTGGTGCGCGAGAAGGACAAGGCAGCGGTATTCACAGCCCCCGCGAGCTCCGATCTCACCGGCAAGGCCTGCGGCCCCAACCACGTGCAATGGACCTACGACACCTGGTCGCTCGGCAACTGCACGGGCACGGCGCTGGTCGCCGAAGGTGGCACCACCTGGTTCTTCATCGCCGCCGACTACACGTTTGGAAAATTGCTGGCGAGCGACACCTCCCGCGCCGTGGTCGCCGCCGGTGGCAAGGTGCTCGGCACCATCATGCACCCGTTCCCCGAGACCACGGATTTCTCGACCTTCCTGGTCGAGGCCAAGGCGAGCGGGGCCAAGGTGATCGGGCTCGCCAATAGCGGCGACAACACGGTGAACTGCGTCAAGCAGGCGGCCGAGTTCGGCATCACCCGCTCCGGCACCAAGTTGGCCGCGCTGTTGCTCACCATCCCCGACGTGCACGGCCTCGGTCTCGCCACCGCGCAGGGGCTGCTGCTCACCGAAGCCTGGTACTGGGACATGAACGACGGGAGCCGCGCCTTCGCCAAGCGATACGGCGCGCGCATGGACGGCAAGATGCCGAACATGATCCAGGCCGGCGACTACTCCGCCGTGACGCACTACCTCAAGGCCGTGGCGGCACTCGGCGCCGACCGCGCCAAGGGTTCGGGGCGCGCGGTGATCGAGCAGATGAAAGCGATGCCCGTGGAGGATTCCGTCTATGGCAAAGGGAGCATCCGCGCTGACGGCCGCAAGCTGAACCCGATGTACCTGTTCCAGGTGAAGTCCCCCGGCGAGAGCCGCTACCCGTGGGACTACTACAAGCTCGTCCGCACCATCCCGCCGGACCAGGCGTTCCGCCCGATGAGCGAGGGGCACTGCCCTCTGGTCCATACGTGACGCGCCTCATCGCGACCTACCGGGTGCCGAGCGACGCCGGCGCGATCGAAGCGCGGGCGCGGGCGATCGCCGTCGAGCAGAGTGTGGAGATGCCGCTCGATGCGATCGAGGATGCAGCGATCCTCAACGAAATCGTCGGCCGCGTGGAGGGAATCGAGGACCAGGGCGGCGGGCGATTCGCGGTAAGGATCGGACTGGCGGTGGCGACCATCGGCGCCGATGCCGGGCAACTGCTCAATATGCTGTTCGGCAACACGTCGCTGCAGGAGGACGCGGCGCTCATCGACGTGGAAATGTCGGCCGAGTTCGCGGCCGGCTTCGGCGGCCCGCGTCACGGCATCGGCGGCCTCCGCGCGCGTACCGGTGCGGCTGGTCGCGCGCTGACCTGCTCGGCCATTAAGCCGCAGGGGCTCCCTCCGGATCGGCTGGCCGCGTTGGTCGAACAGTTCGCGCGCGGCGGCCTCGATTTCGTCAAGGACGATCACGGATTGGCCGACCAAGCCTATTCTCCTTTTGCCGAGCGCGTCGCCGCCTGCGCCGCCGCTGCCCGCCGCGCTACCACCGCGACCGGCCACCTGACCCGCTACGTCCCGAGCCTGTCGGGAGACCTCGAACGGATGCGTCGGCAGATCGGGCTGGCACGGGACGAGGGCGTGGACACGGTGATGATCGCCCCAGCCCTTGCCGGCTTCGCCACCGCGCAGGTGCTGATCCGCGACAACCCGGATGTCACCTTCCTCGCGCATCCCACAATGGGCGGCGCTGCCCGCCTTGCGCCCGAGTTGCTGATAGGCAAGCTTTTTCCCTTGATCGGTGCCGACGCGGTGATCTTTCCGACCTATGGCGGCCGGTTCGGCTACTCGCGGGCGACCTGCCGGACACTCGCAGGGAATGCCCGCGCGGCGTCGGCCCTGCCGGTCCCGGCGGGTGGCATGACCCTGGAGCGGATCGGCGAAAAGCTTGATTTCTACGGTCCGGAGACGATGTTGCTGATCGGCGGCAGCCTGCTCATGGCCCGAGAGCGCTTGACCGAGGAGACCACCGCCTTCACCCGCGCCGTCGCCGCGCATCGCTACGGATAGGCCGAATGGACAAGCTTCTGCGCGAATCCCGACCCGACTATCGCTGGGCTGGGGTCGATCACATGCCGTACAAGGAGGAAGGCTCGGCGCCGTTCAAGGCGATCTCGCGTCAAGTGTTGTTCGCCGAGCAACAACTCGGCTGCGAGCTACGGTATTTCGAGATGGCGGCTGGCGGCTACTCGACCTTGGAGCGCCACGAGCACGTCCACGCTGTGATGATCCTGCGCGGCCGAGGCCGCTGCTTGCTGGGCGAGGAGGTGCGCGAGGTCGGGCCGCGGGACCTCGTTACCATCCCATCCTGGACCTGGCACCAGTTCCGCGCCACTGAGGGCGAGCCATTGGGGTTCCTCTGCATGGTCAATGCCGAGCGCGATCGGCCGCAACTGCCGAGCGAGCAGGAGTTGGCCACCCTTAAGACGGTGCCGCAGGTGGCAGAGTTTTTGGCGGGCTGATCCGCGATGGCGGACTGAAGTCCGCCCGCTCTCCGAGCCGCGTAGGGCGGAATTCATTCCGCCACTTGCCCGCTACACCCCGCCCCACACCTCCCGCGCCACCTCGACGCACAGCCGCAACTTGGCCCATTGCTGCTCCTCGGAGAGCAGATTGCCTTGTTCCGTGCTCGCGAAGCCGCATTGCGGACTGAGCGCAAGTTGTTCCAACGGCAGATATTTCGTGGCCTCATCGATGCGCCGCTTCAGCTCGTCCTTGCTCTCGAGCTCCCCGGTCTTGCTGGTAACGAGCCCCAGCACGACGACCTTTTCCCCGCGCGGCACGAAGCGCAGCGGCTCGAAGCCGCCGGCGCGGTCGGTGTCGTATTCCATGAAATACGCGTCGGCGTTGATTTGGTTGAACAGCACCTCGGCCACCGGCTCGTAGCCGCCGCTCGCCACCCAGGTCGACCGGAAATTGCCCCGACAAAGATGCATCGAGATCGTCATGTCAGGCGAGCGGCCGCTGATCGCGGTATTGAGCATGTCGCCGTAAATGCCGAGCAAATTTTCCACGTGCTCGCCGCGCGCCTTGAGGCTGGCGATCTGCTCGGGGTCGCAGAGATAGGCGATGTTCACCTCGTCAAGCTGCAAGTAACGGCAGCCGGCGGCGGCGAAGGCGCCGACCGCATCGCGATAGGCGGCGGCGAGATCGGCGAAGAACCCGTCCATTTCGGGATAGGTGCTGGCGTCGATCGCGCGCCGGCCGCCACGAAAATGCACAACACTCGGCGACGGGATCGTCTGCTTTGTCACCGCGCTGCCCGCGTGGCCGGCAACGAAGCGGTAGTCGTCGATCATCACCGGTTTCGACCAGCGGATCGGCCCAGTGACGCGCAGCGCATGCGGCAGCGGGACGTTGCCCTTGAACTGGATCTTCTGCTCGGGCTCGTAGATCTCCACGCCGTCGAGACCCGCGACGAAATCGTAGTGCCAGTACGCGCGCCGGTATTCGCCGTCGGTCACGGCACGCAACCCGACCTCCTGCTGTCGCCGGATCGCGGCCTCGATGCAGCGATCCTCCACTGACCGCAATGCCTCGCGCGACATTGCGCCGGATTTCCAGGCGGTGCGCGCGTCCTGCAGCTCGCGCGGACGCAACAAGCTGCCCACGTGATCGGCCCGGAACGGCGGGCGGATACGCGGCGACAGCTTGGTCGCCGATGACACGGTTTCGGGCATGGCACTCCTCCCCGTCACACCCTCACTCTCCTGCAACGCGCACGCCCCGTCAAAGCCCATGTATCGCATCACGATCCTGCGAAACCGGAACCCCGCGGCGCGGGGAAGGTTTGTTCCGCGACAGGTGGGACAAGGATGGCAGCGATCTTTCGGCCCAGCGCGAATCTGGCGGCCAAGCTGATCCTGCTTGGCACGGCGGGCGCGTTCCTGGCCCTGATTGCATGGTGGTGGGGATTTCCGCGCACGAACTATGTCCGCAACGTGCGCTGGACCGTGGACCAGCCCGTGCCATTCAGCCATCAGCACCACGTCGCCGGGCTCGGCATCGACTGCCGCTTCTGTCACACCTCCGTCGAGGTCGCGTCCAACGCAGGGCTACCGCCGACCTATACCTGCATGACGTGCCATTCGCAGATCTGGACCAACGCGGCGCTGCTCGCCCCGGTGCGCGACAGCCTGGCGAACGATAAGCCGATCGTCTGGCATCGGATCAACAACCTGCCGGAATACGTCTACTTCAATCATAGCATCCACATCGCCAAGGGCGTCGGCTGTTCGAGTTGTCACGGCGCGGTGGACCGACTGCCTCTGATGTCGAAGCAGGCAAGTTTCACGATGGGATTCTGCACGAGCTGCCATAGCAACCCTGGCCCGAACCTTCGCCCTCAGAGCGAGATATTCAACACCGAATGGCATCGCACGGCGGACACGCCGTCGCCTGCCGCGTTGATGAAGCTGTACCACATCCCGGATCGCAACCTGACGGACTGCTCGATATGCCACCGATGAATACTCAGTGGCGCAGCCTGCGACAGCTGGCGGACGATCCCGCTTTCATCGCGCGCGCGGCGCAAGAATTCCCCGCACTCGCCGAGCAGCTCGCCGCGCCGGTGGACCGTCGCCGCGTGCTGCAGTTGATGGCTGCCTCATTCGCAATGGCAGGCTTGTCGGGCTGCGATATCGCCCAGCCGCCCGGCGAGCTCATTCCCGCCGTCCGGATACCGCCCGACATCATCCCCTCGCTGCCCAACTACTACACCACCGCGAACGTCATCGACGGATACGCGAGCGGCGTCGTGGTCAAGCACTGGATGGGGCGGCCGATCAAGGTCGAGGGCAACCCGCACCATCCCGCGAGCCTCGGCGCGACCGACGCGTTCGGGCAGGCGATGGTACTGGATTTCTACGACCCGCACCGCCGTGCCGCTCTCATTGTCGACGGCGTGCCGGCACAGCGCCAACAATTGTTGACCGCGCTGGTCGGACAACGCGGCCAGATCGCCGCGACCCACGGCGCAGGGTTCCGCATCCTGACCGGCACCGTTACCTCGCCCACGCTCGCACGGCAGATCGACGCGCTGCTCGCACAATATCCCGAGGCACGCTGGCATCAATGGGAGCCGGTGTCGCGCGATGCGGTGCGCAAGGGTGCGGTTCTCGCCTACGGCAAGCCGGTCGCGATCGTTCCGCATCTCGACCGGGCCGACGTGATCCTCGCGCTCGACAGCGACCTCATCAGCTCGGCGCCGGGTCATCTGCGCGCTGCGCGCGATTTCGCCTCGCGCCGCAACCCGACGCGCACGCAGCGCATGAGCCGGGTCTATGCCGTCGAGCCGACACCGACGCTGATCGGCACCGCCGCCGATCACCGCTTCATCGCCGGGCCGCGCGAGATGCACGAAATCGTCACGGCGCTTTCGGCCGCGCTCCTCACCGGCGCGACGCCCGGCCACGCGCCGGATTGGGTGGGTGCCGTCGCGAGCGACCTGAAGGCGGCGCATGGGCGCGCCTTCGTGCATGTCGGACCCGATCAACCCGCCGAGACGCACGCGCTCGTGCACGCGATGAACGAAGCGCTCGGCGGGCGCGGCGCCACGTTCGACCTGATCGATCCCGTCGAGCACGGGCCAACCGACCAGGCGGCCTCGCTCGCGGCGCTGGTGGAGGACATGCGGGCGGGTCGCGTGACCGCGCTGCTGATGATCGACATCAATCCGGTATACGCCGCACCGGCACCGCTTGGCTTCACCGAGGCGTTGCGGCACGTGCCATTCAACCTTGCCTTGTCGCGCGCGCCGGACGAGACCGCGCGCGCCGCCACGTGGTTCGTGCCGATGGCACATCCGTGGGAGGCCTGGGGCGACGCGCGCGCCTTCGACGGCACGGCGACGATCATGCAGCCGCAAGCCCTGCCGCTTTACGGCGGCACCAGCCCGTCCGAACTCCTGTCGCTGTTCGCCGATGCTACCGGCGTGCCGAGCCGCGACTCGGTCGAAGCCACGTGGAAGCCGCGGTTCGGCGAGCGATTCGCGGATGCGTGGTATGAGGCGCTGGCGAGCGGCGTGGTGGCGAACACGGCGAGCGGCAAGGCGGATACAACGTTACGCTCTGACGTTGCGCGCCTCGCGCCGCCGAAGCCGCCGGATCAAGCCGTTACCGTGCTGTTCCGACCAGACCCGCATGTGTGGGACGGGCGGTTCGCCGACAATCCGTGGTTGCTCGAACTGCCGCGTCCGCTGACCAAGCTCACCTGGGACAATCCGCTGCTGATCGCACCGGCGCTCGCGGGCAAGCTCGGGGTGGCCAATGGCGACCGCGTACATCTGTCCATCGGTCAGGCGGAGATGACCGCGCCGGTGTGGCTGTTGCCCGGCCAGGCGCAGGATTGCGTCCTGGCACCGCTGGGCTTCGGGCGGACCGAGCTCGGTCCCGTGGCGCAAGGCGCGGGCTTCGACTTCTATCGGCTGACCGGATGGAGCGGTGCAGTCCAACTGCGTAAGGCTGGCGGCACCGACCGCCTCGCCAGCACCGAGCATCACGCGCTGATCTTCGACGACGCGGGAGAGTTCGTGCGGAATGGTGCGCTAGAGGCCTTCCAGGCGGACCCGCGTTTCCTGCACGACGATCACGCCCAGCCGCATCTCTACCGCACGCATCCGCCCGGCCCCGCCGCCTGGGCCATGAGCATCGACCTCAACAGCTGCATCGGCTGCAACGCCTGCGTCGTCGCTTGCCAGGCGGAGAACAACATCCCCGTGGTCGGCAAGGAGGAGGTGCTGCGCGAGCGCGAGATGCATTGGCTGCGCATCGACCGCTACTACCAGGGAAACCCCGACGCGCCGGAAACCTTTTTCCAGCCGATCCTGTGTATGCATTGCGAGCAGGCGCCATGCGAGATCGTCTGTCCCGTGGGTGCGACAGTGCACGATTCCGAGGGGCTCAACGTGATGGTCTACAACCGCTGCGTCGGCACGCGGTTCTGCTCCAACAACTGCCCCTATAAAGTACGTCGCTTCAACTACTTCGCCTTTGCGGACAAGCAGGACCGGCCGCCGGAATCGTGGAACCCGGATGTGACGGTGCGCGCGCGGGGCGTCATGGAGAAGTGCACCTTCTGCCTGCAACGCATCGCCGCAGCACGGATCGAGCGGGATAAGACCGGCGGACCGACGCCCGAGGTCCGCACCGCCTGCCAGGCGGCGTGTCCGACGCAGGCCTTCACCTTCGGCAATCTCGCGGACGAAGACAGCGAGGTCTCGAAGCGCAAGCAGAGTCCCCTCGACTACGCGCTGCTCGAGGACCAGAACACCAATCCGCGCGTCACCTTTGAGGGACGCATCCTCAATCTCAATCCGGCGCTGGAGCGCGCCAGCTCATGAGCGACGCGCCAGCCTCGCCCGAACTGGCGCTGCAGCGGCGTCTCGCGCGCGCCGGCAGGAATGGCATTCGCGCGCCACGTCTCGACGACCCCGTGCTGCTGCCCGGCCCCACCGGCGCCTCGATGACCGACCGCGTGTGCGCCATCGTGCTGCGCGAGCGTGCCTTCCTCTGGTGGTGGATCGCCTTCATCCCGAGTTTTCTCTTGTTCGCGCTTCTCGTGGTCTCGATCTGCTACCTGTTCTGGGCCGGCATCGGCATCTGGGGCATCGGCTGGCCGGTAGCGTGGGGATTCGCGATCCTCAGTTACGTGTGGTGGATCGCCATTGCCTCGGGCGGCACCTTCATCTCCGCGCTGTTCTTCCTGGTGCGCGTCGAGTGGCGCACATCGATCAACCGCGTCGCCGAGTCGATGATGCTGTTCGGCGCCGCTTCGGCCGGCGTCTACCCCATCCTGCATCTCGGCCGGCCGTGGTTCGCCTATTGGCTGTTTTTCTATCCCAACACGATGGGCCTGTGGGCGCAGTTCCGCAGCCCGCTGCTGTGGGATTTCTGGGCGCTGTATACCTACGTCCTGGCGTCGGTGCTGTATTGGTATTTCGGCCTGCTCCCCGATCTCGCGACGGTGCGCGACCGCGCCACCGGGCGGGTGCGCCAGTGGGTCTACGGCTTCTTCGCGCTGGGCTTCCGGGGCTCGGACAAGCAGTGGAAGCACTTTCACGCCACTTACGGCATCATGGCCGCGATCATGGCGCCCGTGGTGGTGTCGATCCACAGCATCGTCGGCCTGGATTTCGCCGGCGGCGCGACCGTCGGCTGGCATTCGACGGAGTTCCCGCCGTTCTTCGTGTTCGGCGCGCTGCTCTCAGGCTTCGCCGTCGTGCTGCTGATCGTGATCCCGATGCGTCGGCTGATGCGCCTCGAGGATTTCATCACCGGGCGGCACCTCGACGTGCTCTGCAAGCTGCTCATCACCAGCAGCTTACTGCTCGGCTACGCCTACATGATGGACGCCTTCACCACCTACTACGGCGGCGATCCGGCGGACATCAGGATGTTCGGCGTTCGGGTGCACGGCATGTACATGCCGGTCTACTACGGCGCCATTCTGTTCAACATTCTCATCCCGCAGCTGCTCTGGATACGGCCGCTCAGGATGCGCCAGCCGGTGGTGATCCTGATTTGCCTCGGCGTGATCGTCGGGATGTGGCTGGAGCGCTACGAGATCGTCATAACCAGCCTGCATCGGCCGCATCTTCCTTCTTCTTGGGGCACCTTCCACGCGACGTTCTGGGATTGGGCGACACTTGCCGGCACGATCGGGTTGTTCCTCAGCGGCATCCTGCTCTCACTGCGCTTCGTCCCAGCAATCTCGATGCACGAGATGCGCAGCTTGATCGGCAAGCAACGCGGGGAACGAGCGGCATGACCGGGATCCTTGCCGCGTTCGACACCGAGCGAGACCTGCGTCATGCGCTCGAACGCCTGCGCGCCGAGCGGATCGAAGCGCTCGAGACCTACACGCCGATGGCACTCGACGAGCACCCCACCGGCTCGCCGCTGCCGCTCGTGATGTTCATCGCCGGGATGCTTGGCTTTATCATCTTCTTTGCACTGATGACCTATGCCGATGTGTGGAATTATCCACTCAATATCGGCGGGCGGCCCAAATTTGCGTGGCCGCCTTTCGTCCCAATCGCCTTCGAGCTCGGCGTGCTCACCGCGATGGCAGCGGGCTTCTTCGGCTATTTTATCATCTGCCGGATGCCGCGCCTGCACGAACCAATCGACGAGTGCGACAGCTTCCGCGAGGCGATGCGCGATGGCTGGTTCGTGGCCATTCGCAGCGAGGAAGCGGAACGCTTGACGCGTGCCCGTGCGGTGCTCGACACGCTGAACCCGGCCGTGGTCGAGGTCATTCCGTGAGGCGCCTGGCGCTCTGCCTGCTGACCTTCGCCGTGCTGTCGGGCTGCGACGACATGACCACGCAACCGAAGCAGAAGGTCTACACGCCGCTCGTCGCTCCGGCCAAGACCCCGAGCGACACCGTGCAGTTCGAGCAAAAGCCCGTCGCACCGCCGCCCGTCACGCTGGCGCTGCTGGAGCGCGGGCAGGAGCGGTTCCGCATCTACTGCACGCCGTGCCACTCGGAACTGGGCGACGGGCATGGGATGATCGTGCAGCGCGGCTTCCCGCCGCCGCCCTCCTATCATATCGACCGACTGCGCGCCGCGCCCGTCGAGCATTTCTACGACGTCATCACGCATGGCTATGGCGCCATGTATTCCTACGCCAACCGCGTGCAACCGGCCGACCGATGGGCAATCGCCGCCTATATCCGCGCGCTGCAACTCAGCCAGCACGCCTCGATCGCCGATGTACCCGCTGATCAGCGGGGCAAGATGCAATGACGCGGCGCGATATCGAGCGCGGCTGCTGGATCGCCGCCGCGG
Organism: Alphaproteobacteria bacterium; assembly: GCA_017307285.1. Lineage (GTDB taxonomy): Bacteria > Pseudomonadota > Alphaproteobacteria > Acetobacterales > Acetobacteraceae > JAFKFI01. Next base: position 10,577 of record JAFKFI010000111.1, read on the forward strand.
TGGGGGTGGTCGGCAGCGCGATCGGCTGGATCATCGCCCCCGAACTGTTTCCGCACGCCTGGCTCGCCGCACTTGCCTGCTGGATCGGCTGGCCGCTCGGCAGCCTCGCGCTGCTGCTGATCCACGCGCTCACCGGCGGCCGGTGGGGCTGGGCGATCCGCCCGCAGCTCGTCGCGGGCATTGCGACCTTGCCGCTCGTGGTGCCGTTCGTCATCCCGTTGCTGTTTGTGCTCGGCACGCTCTATCCGTGGTCGCACCCGGACGCACATCCGCACAATGCGTTCTATCTCAACCTGCCGTTCTTCTATGGCCGCGGTGTCGGCTATATCGTCATCTGGCTGGCGCTTGGCGGCGCCGTGCTTTGGGCGCTGCGACGCGACGACCCGGAGCCGCTGCTCTACCGGATTGCGCCGCCGGGGCTGATCCTGCTCGCCCTCACCGTCACCTTCGCGTCGATCGACGCGACGATGTCGCTCGATCCCGACTTCAAGTCGAGCGCGTACGGGTTGGTGATCGGCACGGAGGCGGCACTCTTCGCGCTCTCCGTCGCGGTGTTGGGCGCGACCATCGCGCTGCCTCCTGACAAGAGAAGCACCGAAGATCTCGGCAAGCTGATGCTCGGACTGGTGATCTTCTGGGCCTATCTCGACTTCATGCAGATCCTCATCATCTGGCAATCGGATCTGCCGACCGAGGCTGCGTACTACGTGCCTCGGGTCACGCATGGCTGGCAGTACATCGCCGGAGTGATCTTCGCACTGCATTTCCTCCTGCCGTTCTTCCTGCTGTTGTGGCCGCAGGTGCAGAGCTCCCGGCGGGCGATGGGCACGATCGCCGCTGCGCTGGTCGCGGCCGAGGTGCTGCGTGCCTGGTGGCTGGTGCGGCCGGCCTCCGGCCACGGCTTCGGACTGCTCGACGTCTTGGCAATGCTGGCGGTGTTTGGCATCGCCGTGGGTGTCGCGCTATGGGTGCCGCTGCAATCCTTGCGCGTAGCGGCGGCGGACCGTCATGGCTGAGCCGGAAAAAGTCATTCCGGCCGTGAGCCACGAGCCGGCGGACATCAGCAGCCGCTTTATCTTGGGGGCGGTCGGCCTATTGCTCGGCTCGTTGGCGGTGATCACCGTCGGCGTGTTGCTGGCTTTTCCGACGTCGCATCTCGACCGCACCTTGGCGCACCGGCTGCCGACCTATCCGCAACCGCGCCTGCAGCCGAGCCCGCGCCAGGAGATGCAGCGCTTCTACGCCAGCGAAATGCAGCGGCTGAACAGTACCGGCTGGATCGACAGATCGGCCGGCATCGCGCACATCCCGATCGATGCCGCAATGCGCGAGATCGCTCGGGACGGCATCCCCGGCTGGCCGACGCCGTCGGACAAGGCGCGATGACGGTTCTCCGCATCGTCTTGTTGCTGGTGTTCTGCACGATGTCGGCGCATGCGGCCGTGCAGGCGGACCTACGCGATTTCGCCTATCAGCAGAAGCCGGGCGCGCGCCTACCCGCCGGCGAAGTCTTTCGCGACGCGAGTGGACGCGAGGTACAGCTCGGCGATTTGTTGCGAGGGAAGCCGGCCATCCTGGCACTCGGCTATTTCAGCTGCCCCAACCTGTGTGGCGTGGTCCGCGCCGATCTCTACAACGCGCTTGCTCAGACCCGGATGGTCGCAGGAAGGGATTATACCCTCATCGCGCTCAGCATCGATCCGGCGGAAACCAGCAGCGACGCCGCGAAGGCTAAGTCCATCGATATCGCGCAATACCGGCTGCCCGGTGCTGCGCAAGACTGGCGCTTCCTAACAGGCTCGGCCGCCGCCGTGGGTGCGGTGGCAGACGCTGTGGGATTTCGCGACCGCTTCGATCCGAAGCTGAAGCAGTTCCTGCATCCGGCGGGGCTCGTGTTTGTGACACCGGGGGGCGTGGTGTCGAGTTACCTGCTCGGCGTCGGCTACGCGCCGCAGGATGTGCGACTTGGTGTCACTCGGGCGAGCACCGGCACCATTGCGGCGCGTGCGCTTCCGGTTCTGCTGCTGTGCTTCCATTTTGACCCGACCACCGGCCGCTACACGCTCGCGGTTCTCAAGCTGCTCAAACTCGGGGGCGCGCTCACCGTCCTGTTACTGGGTGGCACCCTGTTCCTCGCGTTCCGCCGCGAGAGGAGGGCGCCGTGAGACTATGGTTGCCAGCCGCGAGCAGCATGTCGCACGAGGTCGACTATCTGCTCATCGCGCTCACACTGATCGCGGGGGCGGTGCTGGCGCTGGTGTTCGGTCTGATGCTGCTGTTCGTGTTCAAGTACCGCGCAGGTAGCAAGGTGGATCGTGGGGCGCTGGCAAAAAAGACATGGCGCCTTGAGAGCGCGTGGACGGCCGCCACCTTGCTGGTCTTCTTCGCTTTGTTCATCTGGGGCGCCAACCTCTACCTCCGCCTGTCCCAACCGCCCGCGGACGCGCTCACCGTCTACATCGTCGCGAAACAGTGGATGTGGAAGGCCGAGCATGTTGGCGGCCAGCGCGAGATCAATGCGGTGCATGTGCCGGTCGGCCGCCCCGTGCAGCTGGTCATGACATCGGAGGACGTGATCCATGACTTCGCCGTGCCCGCCTTCCGCGTCAAGCACGACGTGCTGCCGGGGCGCTATGACGTCCTATGGTTCCGGGCGGATCGGCCGGGGACCTACGACCTGTTCTGCACCCGCTTCTGCGGCACCGATCACGCGCACATGACGGGCAAGATCGTCGTCATGGAGGGGCCGCAATATCAGCAATGGCTAGAGCAGAACGGCACCAGCGGAACCCTCGTCGCGGACGGAAAGGTACTGTTCATGCGCTATGGCTGCAATGGTTGCCACGGTGGCCACGGCACCGTGCGCGCACCCTCGCTCAACGGCGTGTATGGCAGCCCGGTGCCGCTGTCGGACGGCACCACCGTGATCGCCGATGACCGCTATTTGCGCGATTCCATCCTGATGCCGCGCAGCCAGGTCGTCGCGAGCTTCGCCCCCGTCATGCCCTCCTTCGCCGGCCAGATCAGCGAAGAGGATCTCATCAAGCTCATCGCCTACATCAAGTCGCTGGCGCCGGAGAACCACTCATGAGCACCACCGTCGTCGAAGCCGCGGAACTTGAGAAGAGCTATCTGGTCGACAAGAGCACCGTCGCGAGCTGGCTGCTGACGACGGACCATAAACGCATCGCCATCCTTTATCTCGGCTCGATCACTTTCTTCTTCTTCATCGGCGGCATCGCTGCCGCCGCGGTGCGGCTGAACCTGCTGGTGCCCGAAGGCCTCATCCCGTCGGCGGAGACCTACAACCGGCTATTCACGACGCACGGCGTGATCATGGTGTGGTTCTTCCTGGTCCCGGCGGTGCCGGTAAGCCTCGGGAACTTCGTCGTGCCGCTGATGCTGGGCGCACGCGACCTCGCTTTTCCCAAGCTCAACCTGATCAGCTGGTACTTGTTCATCATCGGCGGCATCATCGAGCTCTATGCGCTGTTCATCGGCGGCGTTGACACCGGATGGACCTTCTATCCGCCGATGTCGACCAGCTTCAACCAGAGCCACGTCGTGCTCGCGGTGATCGGCGTGTTCGTCTCCGGCTTTTCCTCCATCGCCACCGGGCTGAATTTCATCGTCACGATCCACCGGCTGCGCGCGCCGGGAATGACCTGGTACAAAATGCCGATCTTCCTGTGGTCGCTCTATTCGACCAGCGTGATCCTGGTGCTCGCCACCCCCGTGCTGGCCATCACCCTGCTGTTGCTCGGCTTCGAGCGGATCTTCCGCATCGGCGTGTTCGACCCGGCGATCGGCGGCGACCCCATCCTGTTCCAGCACATGTTCTGGTTCTACTCGCACCCGGCCGTCTACATCATGATTCTGCCGGGCTTCGGCGTCATCAGCGAGATCATCCCCGTATTCTGCCGACGGCGCCTGTTCGGCTACAAATTCGTCGCCTGGTGCAGCGTGTCCATCGCGGTGATCAGCTTTTTCGTCTGGGGACACCACATGTTCGTCTCCGGCCAGTCGCTCTACGCCAGCGTGGTGTTCTCCCTGCTGAGCTATGCCGTTGCCGTGCCGTCGGCGATCAAGGTGTTCAACTGGATCGGCACCATGCACAAGGGCTTCATCCGGTTCGACGCGCCGATGCTATACGCGCTCGGCTTCGTCGGCCTGTTCACCATCGGCGGGCTCACCGGCCTGTTCGTCGCGGCACTGGCGGCCGACGTCCACCTGACGCAGACCTATTTCGTCGTGGCGCATTTCCACTACGTGATGGTGGGGGGGATGGTGACGGCATTTTTTGGCGGGTTGCATTACTGGTGGCCGAAGATCACCGGCCGCATGTATCCCGAGATGTGGGGCCGCGCCGCCGCGTTGATCATCTTCATCGGCTTCAATGTGACGTTCGCGCCGCAGTTCCTGCTCGGCTATCTCGGAATGCCGCGCCGCTACCATTCCTACCCGCCGGATTTCCAGGTGCTCAACGTGCTCTCCTCGGCCGGGGCGACCATCCTGGCGGCGGGCTATCTGCTACCGCTCGGCTACCTCACCTGGTCGCTGTTCCGCGGCGAACGGGCGCCGGCGAACCCGTGGGGTGCTACCGGGCTCGAATGGCAGACGCCTTCGCCGCCGCCTGCGAAGAACTTCGCCACCACCCCGGTCGTCACCGAGCCGCCCTACACCTTCCCGCCCCCCGAACTTGTGCAGAACCGTGTCTGACACCTACGCCCCGCACGAATTCCAGTATTCGAGCGCCGAGCACCAGGCGGGGACGGCGCTCGCCGGGATGTGGCTGTTCCTGGCAACCGAGGTGCTGTTCTTCGGCGGGCTGTTCCTGACCTGGATTTACGCCCGAAGCCAGAACCTCGCCGGCTTCGACGCGGGGGCGCGCGAGACCGAGCTGTGGATCGGTACCCTCAACACGGGCATCCTCCTGACCAGCAGCTTCGTCTATTCCACCGGTCTCGCCTTCGCTCGGGTCGGCAACAACCGCCGGCTCATGCAGTGCTGCTTCGCCGCCATCGGCCTCGGGCTGGCCTTTCTCGCGCTGAAGTTTGGCCTCGAATGGTCGGGGGATTTCGACAAGCACCTCTGGCCGGTCGGCCCCGATTTCAAGTTCGCCGGCGAGCCGACCGAGGGCGGCGCGCGGCTATTCTACGTGTTCTACTTCATCGGCACCGGGCTGCACGGGGTGCACATGGTGGGCGGGATCGTCCTTGTCGCGATGATCGCCTGGCGGGCGCGGCGCCGGGAGTTCTCCCCGCTCTACGTCACACCGGTCGAGGTGGTCGGGATGTACTGGAGCTTCGTGGATATCATTTGGATCATCCTCTACCCGCTGATCTACCTGATCGGGAGGAGCTGATGCCGCCGCGCTTTCCGCGCCTGCTGATCGCCTGGGTGCTGCTTCTGGTCCTGCTCGGGGTCGAGTTCGGCGTTGCCATGCTCTCGTTCGCGCCCTGGTTGCGGGTGCTGATCCTGCTGCCGGCGATGGCGATGGCGGCGATCGTGGGCATCGTGTTCATGGAGATCGGCCGTGCCCCCGTGGTGGCGCGCGGCTTTGCGACGGCGGGATTGTTCTGGCTGCTGGTGCTGCTGGGCCTCGGCAGCATGGACCCGCTCACCCGGACCTATTATCACACGACGGTCGAGCATCCCGAATGATGACGATGCTCAGGCGAGGCCGTTCAGTGGTCTCGTCTGGGGCCTCCTAGCCGCGGATATAGATACCGACCGACCTTCCATGACCCTTCGGCTCCCATGAATCCGCGACGCTTGCTCGTTGGCCTCGTCGCTGTCTGCCACCATCGCGCCCGTCTGGTCGTGCTTGTCGGCCTGCTCCTCGCGGTGTTCGCCGGATGGTATTCGGCGGGGCATCTCGGCGTCACCACCGACACCGATCAGATGTTCTCGGCCAGCCTGCCCTGGCGGCAGCGCGCTATCGCTCTGCACAAGGAGTTTCCACAGTTCCAGGACCTCCTGGCGGTGGTTATCGATGCAGACGAGCCCGAGGTGGCGGACGCGACCGCCGCCGCGCTGGCTGACACGCTGGCAGCCGACCATACGCATTTCAAATCGGTGCGCCGGCCCGACGCCTCGCCCTTCCTGTCGCGCGAGGGGCTGCTGTTCCTCGATACCAAGCAGCTCGAAGCTTTGATGAACCGCACCATCGACGCGCAGCCCTTCCTCGGCCAGCTCGCCGCGGACCCGAGTGCGCGCGGGCTGTTCGCGGCGCTCGCCCTGCTCGGGGTCGGCGTGCAGAAGGATCAGGCCGATCTCGGCCCCTATCTGCCGACGCTGAAATCATTTCACCAATCGATGGTGAAGGCACTCGACGGCCATCCGCAGCCGCTGTCGTGGAGCCGGCTGCTCGGCGGCGGCGTCGCCGATCTCGCCGGAAAATACCGCTTCGTTCTGGTGCAGCCGAAGCTCGACTACGGCTCCCTGGAACCGGGCGGAGCGGCGACCAATGCCATCCGCGCGGCCGCCGCCGGGCTCGATTTCGTCAAGTCCGGCGAGGCGCGGGTGCGGATCACCGGGTCCGTGGCGCTGTCCGATGAGGAGTTCGCGACCGTCGCGGAAGGCGCAGTCGCCGGCATGATCGGCAGCGTCCTGCTCATCACCCTCTGGCTATTCCTCGCGGTGCGGACCTGGCGGCTGATCGTGCCGATCCTGCTCACGCTCGGGCTCGGATTGATGCTCACCTTGCTGTTCGCCGCCACGGCGATCGGCACGCTCAATCTGGTCTCGGTCGGCTTCGGCATCCTGTTCGTCGGGATCGCGGTGGATTTCGCCATCCAGTTCAGCGTGCGCTATCGCAATATCCGGCTGCATTGGCCCGATATGGCCGAGGCATTGCCGGAGACGGGCCGGCGGGTGGGCGCGCAGATCGCGGTGGCTGCGGCGACTACGGCGGCGGGGTTTCTCGCCTTCGTGCCGACCGACTTCGCCGGCGTGGCGGAGCTCGGCCTGATCGCCGGCATCGGAATGCTGATCGCCTTCGCCTGCACGCTCACCTTCCTGCCCGCCGCGATCACCCTGTTCCGCCCCCATGCCGAAGCGGCGGAGGTTGGCTTTCGCTGGGCGGCCCCGTTCGATCCGATGCTACGCCATCGGCGCGGGGCGGTGCTGGCGGTCTTCGCGGCGCTGGCGCTGCTGGGGGCGGCGCTGCTGCCGCGCCTCACCTTCGACCCCGATCCGCTGCACACCAAGAACCCGAATACCGAGGCGGTCCGCACGCTCTACGACCTCATGGCATCGCCGCTGACCAATCCATTCACCATCGACGTGTTGGTACCCGATCCCGCGCAAGCCAAGGTGCTCGCGGGCAAGCTTGCCAAGCTGCCGCTGGTGGCGCAGACGCTGAGCATCGACAGCTTCATACCCGACGATCAGAAGGCGAAGCTGGCGCTGATCGCGGATGCCAACAGCATTCTGTCCGCGACGCTGACACCGCATGAGCCCGCCGCCCCGGTGACGCCGGACCAAGTTCGTCTGGCCGCCAAGACCGCCTACGACCAGATCGTGCCGGCGCTCGACAAGCTGCCAGCCGACCACATCCTGGCAAACCTCGCCGCTGATCTGAAGCGTGTCAGCGAGGCATCGGACCAGGTGGTGATCGGGCTGGACCGGGCGCTCACGCGCTTTCTGCCGGTGCAGCTCGAGGCGCTGCGCACCGCGCTCGGCGCGCAGCCCGTGACCCTGAAGGACGTCCCCCCCGAGATCGCTCGCGACTGGCTGCTGCCGGATGGACGGGCACGGGTCCAGGCGGTGCCCAAGGCGGCGGCGCAGAGCCCCGCTGGATTGCGCGAGTTCGTCGCCGAGGTGCGCGCCGTGGCGCCCGATGCCGGCGGCTCGGCGGTGACGATCGAGGCGACCAGCAACACCATCGTTAACGCCTTCCGCACAGCGGCGATCGCGGCGCTGGTGGCCATCACGATCATCCTCTTCATCGCGCTGCGTCACGTGCTGGACGTAGCACTCGTGCTGGCGCCGTTGCTGCTGTCCGGGCTGCTGACCGTGGTGGTCATCGTCTCGGCTTCGCTGCCGTTGAACTACGCCAACATCATCGCGCTGCCGCTGCTGCTGGGCGTGGGTGTGTCGTTCAACATCTACTTCGTGATGAACTGGCGAGCGGGAGACACGGTGGTGCTCGGCTCCGCGACGGCGCGGGCGATCCTGTTCTCGGCGTTGACCACCGGGACCGCGTTCGGCTCCCTGGCGCTCTCGCCGCATCCCGGCACGGCGAGCATGGGGACGCTGCTGCTGATCAGCCTGGGCTGCACGCTGCTGGCCAGCCTGGTGTTCATCCCGTCGCTGCTCGCCGCCGTGCCGCCGCCAAGGAACCCTTAACCCATTCGGTGCAGGATGAGGCGATGCGTGGTCGTGTCGCCTTCATATGCGCGTGGTTGGCGCCGGCCGCTGTGTTCGGGCAGCCGGCGGATTGCCCGACCGATCCGCCCGCATCGGGCGAAACTATGCCGCTGCTGCTCGACCTGCAGGGAATGCCGGGCGTGCCGCGCGGGCTCGGCGGCTATGTCGGCACCAACGTTCCGCTGGCGGCGCCGGGGATGGCCTGCACGGACCAAGGGCCTGCAAATGGCGACGCCGAACCACCAAGCGACGTGCTGGCGGGGCCACCCGGAGACGTGCTGCGCGGCGAAGGCACGGGCGACGTCCTAAGCGGCCGTCGCACGCCGCGCGTGGAAATCATCGACGTGCAGTGAGTTTTTCCCTCTCCTGCGCTTCCCGGGAGAGGAATAGATCAGCGATGCCGCGCGCTGCCGCCGGCCTCGGATGTCACCGTCTTCTGCAGTTCCTGCGCTTGCGAGAGGTGCTGCTGCAAGATCGGCAGCGTCTCTTGCGCGAAGGACTTCAGTTGCGGGTTGGTGCCTGACTGCGCCTCCTGCTGGAATAGCTGCACATCTTTCTGGTGGTCCTTCACCATGTCGTCGATGTAGGCGCGGTCCAGCGCGGCGCCCTTCAGCTTGCTCAACTCGGTCAGCGTCTTCTTCTCGTCGGGGTTGGCGCCGGCGGGAAGCTGCACCGTGCTCTGCGTCGCCGCCGCACGCAGCTTGGTGTCGGCTGCGGTGTGATCCGTCGCCATACGGTGGCCGAACTCGCGGACCTTCACGTTATGGCCGTGCTCCTCCATGTAGCGTCCAAGGTCGACTTCCATTTTGCCGCCCTTTGCTGCCTCCGCCGCGAAGGTCTTATCCTGTTGGCTGGCCGATTGCGCGAAGGCCGGAACGGCGATCAGGGCCAGCGCGGCCGCCGTGGCAAAGAGCGATTTCATGCGGGCGATCTCCCGGTGGGTGTGTCCAGCCGGAACGGCATGGCGGTGCACCGGTTGCGCTGCTAACGCGCTTGCGACGACGCACCCTTGCCGCGCGCCTGCCGCGCCTCGGCCAGCAAGCACAGAATCTCGAACAGCACCGCGGCGCCGTTGAACGCGGTGAGCGTGCTGGGGTCGAAGGGAGGGGCCACTTCCACTACATCGCCGCCGACAAAATCGATCCCCCGCAGCCCGCGAAGGATGCGGAGCGCCTCGATCATGCGGATGCCGCCGGCCTCCGGCGTGCCGGTGCCGGGCGCCTCGGACGGGTCGAGGCTGTCGATATCGAATGACAGGTAGGTCGGTCCGCTGCCCGCGACCCGATGCGCCTCCTCCACCGCGAAACGCCAGCCCTTATCCTGAAGCTCGTCCATGCCGATTACGCGCATTCCGCTCGCTGTGCTGAATTCCCACAGCGCCGGATCGTTGGTGGTGCCGCGCAGGCCGATCTGGATCACCCGCTTCGGGTCGAGCAGCCCGGCCTCGGCGGCGCGGCGGAACGGCGCGCCGTGATGCAGGCGGGAGCCCATGTAGTCGTCGCCAGTGTCGGCGTGCGCGTCGATATGCACCATGCCGAGTTTCTGTCCCGCGCCGAGCGCCCGCAGGATCGGCAGCGCGATCGAATGGTCGCCGCCGACCGATAGCGGCACCACGCCGGCATCGACCACAGTGCGATAGAACGCAGCAATCTCGTCGAGCGCATGCTCCAGCTCGTAGGGCTGCTCGATCCACGCATCGCCGAGGTCGCGCACACGGGCGATCTCGAACGGCCGCACGCCGGTCGCGCCGTTGATCCGACGTAGCAGGCTCGACTGGTCGCGCACCGCACGCGGCCCGTGACGGGCGCCCGACCGGTTCGTGACACCGCCGTCGAACGGCACGCCGATCACCCCGATATCCACTTCGGACAGATCCTGCGCGTAAGGCGCGCGGAAGAACGTGGCGATGCCCGTGTAGCGCGGCTGCGCCTGCGGGTCCGCGAGATCGTGATAGCGGGCGGGTCGCTTGATCGGGTCCAATCGCCTTCTCCTTACCGGGCTGCGGGCGCGGCCACCTCGCTGAAGCTCGTCATCGTGACGCCTTGCGCCGCGAATGCCGCGCGCACGGCTGGGTCGAGCAATGCCGCGAGTTCGGCTTCATGCTCGTAATCCGGCATCAGCGCCGTCAAGACCGGGTCGCGGCGGCTTGCCGGGTGGAAATAGATCTCGTTCACGCCATCGGGCAAATGCGCCGCGAGACGGAGGAGTTTCTCGGTAGTCATGTGACCGCTCCAGGCGATGCCGAAGGCATGATCGTTGACCGCCATCCCGGAGCGTTGCGCCCGACGGCGAAGCAGCGCGGTCCAGCGGTGGAGCGCGTATTCGCCGGGCCTCGCTCGGCGTCCGCATTTCGCGAGGACGTGTGGCGGCTCGGCCGGAACCCGGAGTGCCTGCAGACCGTACTCGCGCCCGATCTCGATCATCAGCCGCCCGACCGTGGGATGGAGGTGCATGTGCTTATGCGCGTTGGCGTGGTCGAGCGGCAGGCCCGTAGCCGCGAAGGCAGCGAACTGCGCGCGGATTTCGGCCGCAAGCTGGCGTCGGACGGGTGGGTGGAAGGCGTAGCGGAGGCCTAGCGCGAGTTGATCCGAGGGAAACTTCACCTGTGCCCGCAGCGACCCCTCCTCCCGGCCTCCTCCCACAAGGGGAGGAGGAGAAGGAAAGCTCCCTCCCCTTGTGGGCTCGGGCTGCGAAGAGCAGACCGAGGGTTGGGGGAGGGGTGCCCCGCTCCGCAGCAGCCCCGGGATCTCGGCCCACGGCAGCACCGCCGGCCCCTCGATCACCACGAGATGCAGCCCCACCCGCAGCGAAGGCAGCGCCCGCGCACGCCGCACGGCGTCCCCCGCCGCCGGCGCGCCCACCATCAGGCTGGCGCTGGTCAGAACCCCGTCACGATGCGCCCGCTCGACTGCCTCGTTTACCGCCTCCGAGAGGCCGAAATCGTCGGCGGTGATGATGACGCGCTTAGGCAGCCTTGTGGCGCTCGCGCAGGAACTGGAAGAACTCGACGCCTTCGCGCAGGCGCCGCTTCATCATTTGCGGGCTCGTCACCATCTCGCCCACGATCGAGGCGATCTTCGGCGCGCGGAAATAGAACTTCTTGTAGAAGGTCTCGACCGAGTCGAAGATTTCCGTGTGCGACAGATGCGGATAGTGCAGTGGGGCGATCTGGATGCCGTGGTCGTCCACCAGCTCGGCGTGCTCCGCGTCCAGCCAGCCGTTCTGCACCGCCTGATTATAGAGGAACGTGCCGGGATAGGGTGCGGCCAGCGACACCTGGATGGTGTGCGGGTTGATCTCGGTGGCGAAGCGGATGGTCTCCTGGATGGTCTCGCGCGTCTCGCCCGGCAAGCCCAAGATGAAGGTGCCGTGGATCTTGATACCGAGCTCGCGGCAATCCTTGGTGAAGCGCTTCGCGACCTCGATCCGCATTCCCTTCTTGATATTGTGCAGGATCTGCTGGTTGCCGCTCTCGTAGCCGACCAGCAGCAGCCGGAGCCCGTTATCCTTCAGCACCTTCAAGGTCTCACGCGGCACGTTGGCCTTGGCGTTGCACGACCAGGTGACGCCAAGCTTTCCCAGCTCCTTCGCGATCGCCTCGGCGCGCGGCAGATTGTCGGTGAAGGTGTCGTCGTCGAAGAAGATTTCCCGGTTCTGTGGGAAGTACCGCTGCACCAGCTTGATTTCCTCGGCGACATGCTCGGGCGAGCGCACCCGATAGCGATGCCCGCCGACGGTCTGCGGCCACAGGCAGAAGGTGCAGCGCGACTTGCAGCCGCGCCCGGTGTAGAGCGACACGTACGGATGCAGCAGATAACCGATGAAATAATCCTCGATCCGCAGGTCGCGCTTGTAGACCTCGGTGACGAAGGGCAGCTGGTCCATATCCTCCAGCACCGCGCGGTCCTTGTTGTGCACGATGCTGCCGTCCGCCCCGCGCCAGGATAGGCCGTCGATCGCGGCGAGGTCGCGACCCTCGGCCACCTCCTTTACCGTGAAGTCGAACTCGTTCCGCGCCACGAAGTCGATCGGCGCGCCCTTCTTCAGGCTCTCCTCCGGCTGCACCGCAACCTTGGCGCCGACGAAGCCGATCTTGAGCGCGGGATTGGCGTCCTTCATGGCCTGCGCGACCTGCACGTCCGACGCGAAGGAGGGTGTCGAGGTGTGCATGACGCAGAGCTCGAAGTCGCGCGCCTGCCGCGTCACCGCCTCGAGGCGAGTGCCTGCGGGCGGCGCGTCGATCAGCTTGCTGCCGGGCACCAGCGCGGCGGGCTGGGCGAGCCAGGTCGGATACCAGAACGAGCGGATCTCGCGGCGCGCCTGATAGCGCGAGCCGGCACCGCCGTCGAACCCGTCGAAGGAGGGCGGGTGCAGGAACAGGGTCTTCATCACAGGCGCAACACCCTCCTCGGGAGACGACTAAGACGCGCGCGTGCCGGGCTCGGCACGACCGTTATCCGCATATAGGGAGTAACCGCGCCACTCCACGCGGTCGCCCAGGAAACTCGCGATCATGACGCCGACGAACATCATGTCGCGGAGCGGCAAAAGCCAGACCGGCGCGGCGATTGCAAGTCCGAGCGCGCGATCCACCCCGCGCGCCGCGACCGCTCGGACGAGCCAGGCCAGCGCGAATAGCCCGAGCGACCAAGCCTCGCCGCCGGAGAGCGCGACGGCCAGCGCCGACCAGACCAGCGGGTACTGCACGGCCGAGAGGGCGAACCCCAGCGGCGCCAGCGCCCGGATGGTGCGCGCCCAACGCAGCTCGTGTCTCCACAGCGCCTTCAACGTCGTCTCAGGCACGGTTGTCGCCGGTACCGTGGGCGCCAGCTCGACCGCCAGCCCCTGCTCACGAACCAGCCGGCCGAGCACGTTGTCATCCGCGAGGTGATTCACCAGCGTGCGCAGGCCGCCGATACGCTCCAGGGTCGCGCGGGTCAGCGCCATCGTCGCGCCGAAGCAATCCTGGCGTCCGAGCAGCCGGGCCAGCAGCGCGCCGGGAAGCAAGGTGTGCGTGATCTGCGTGGCGCCTAGCCGGGCGGCGAGCCCGTCATTGCCCGGCAGGCCGGTGTAGACCGTGGTGACGAGCCCAGTGCCAGGCCGCGTCAGAGTGGTGACCAGCCGGTCCAGATTGTCCCGGGCCACGTGGACGTCGCTATCGGCGATCACCAGCACGTCGTGCCGGGCGGCAGCGAACATGTTGATGAGGTTGCCAATCTTGCGGTTGGACCCGTGCTGCGTGGCGTCGACCACGATGGTAATGTCGCATTCAGGGAAGCGCGCCTGGAGACGGCGGACCACGGCCAGCGCGGGATCGTTCGGGTTTTGCACGCCGAACACCACCTGGAACTCGGGATAGTTCTGGGCGCAGACGCTCGCCAGCGCCTCATCGAGTAGCGGCTCGTCGCCATGCAGCGGCCGCAAGATGGTGACGGGCGGGCGTTCGGCGAGCGTGGGCGCGGGCCGTCGTGCGAAGCGGCACGTCGCCGCCCAGCCCGCCAGGGACAACAGCAAGCCGCTGCCGCCGATCGCAGCGGCGAGATAGGCGAGCAGGATCATCCGGAGGACAAGGTGCCGCGGGAGAGATCCGCAACCTTTTGCTGCAGACTGCCGATCAGGCCCGATGCATCCGGGCCGTCGCCGAGCAGGCCGCGGAAATCCGACCGCTGCACCGCGACGCGGCTGATCGTCCCGTCGAGAAGCACGTCAACCGCCTTCCAGGCATCCGCCTCCCGGCGCATCACGTAGTCGATCCGCACCGCGTCCCCGGATGCGCCGACGATGCGAGTTCCGATCACCTCGTCGGTGCCGGCGGCGCGACTGTTCGGCAGCAGCTCGAATCGTTCGCCGGCATAGTCGTTGAAATTCGCCACGTACGAGGCGATCGTGAAGCGGCGGAACACGTCGAGCAGCTCGATCTGGTCTCGCCCCGAAAGGGCATTCCAGCGCGGGCCGACGCAAGCGCGCAGGATGCCCGGCAGGTCGAACACGCTCTCGATGACCGGCGCCAGCATCGCGTAGCGTCGCGGGAAGGGCGCGGTCGGGCCCGCTTTCATGACCGTCACCAGGCTGTCGTTGAGCTCGGAAACCGGCCGCTCGGCCGTACTCTCGGCGGCGCGCGCGGCGACCGGGCCGGCCACCAGCCCGGCCAGCAGCAACCTCAGCAATCCCCGCCGCATCATCATGCAATCACCGCCTTGCGTGGGCTCTCCTCGATCCCCAACGCGTGGAGTGCGGTTTGGGTGATGTCCTTTGCGGTGAGGTGGGCGGCGATGAGTTGTTTGGCTTGGGTGTCGTGGTCGATGAAGCGGTCGGGCAGGGTCATCGGGCGGAACTTGAGGCCGCCCCGCCCCTGTAC
>JAFKFI010000112.1 GCA_017307285.1 Alphaproteobacteria bacterium
TCTCCCGCAAACAGCTCTGTCGCGGTCGGCGTCGTGCTATTGCTATCCATGGCGTGGTCTCCGCCGGCGCGCAAACGCCGGTCATGACTCGTTGAACAAGTCGGAGACTACGCCACCCAGCTTTTCCACCACATCCGAGACGGCACCCTTGCCGATGTAGTGGACTTTAAAGTCCAGGAAGGCGAACGGATCGGATCCCTCCGCGATCTCGACCTCGAGGTTCTTCACTAGCATCTCGTAAAGGAGCTTCTGCGGGCTCCACCAAAGGATGAAATCGCCGTTCTCGCGATAGAGCTTAAACCCGCCGACATTGCGGAGCGGCTGCTCGCGATTGGGTTCGTCGGAGTGGAAGCCGACCTCGATGTCGACCGTCTCACCGACCTCGATGATGTCGTTGGCGACTAGGTTTATCCGGCATGGCAGCGACGGTTTGTCACCATCGGCGATCTCGAACCGGATGTAAGTGTCGTCCATCACGACGTTGTCGAAGTAGGTGAGTGGGCGCTGCACGATGAGATAGATCGTCGACGCGTCCCACCTCTCGCGGATGATCTTCTCCTCTTGGAGGAAATCGAACTCGAAGGCCGAGACGATCGGATAGGTCGTGCTTGCGAAGACTCGCGCGAACCGCATGGCGGGGATCTTAGCGTCGGACTGCTTGTCGGTCTCTTCCATGGCCAGACAATAGCAGAATTCGGTCGGCGCCGTCCCCGCCTCTTGCCACGAGATGGAATGAACGCGCGAACGTCCGTTCCAACTAAAAGCTCCCGTTCACCGCGCGGAGTGGGAATAGCAGGAAGGTCGCCGCAGCCGACGTATCGACGATCAAACCCCTGCGAAGGGCCGGTATGCGCTTATCGGCAACGTCGAAATCCCGCGGCTGGCCGACCTTGGCGCGAAGTAACCTTCGGGGCATCGCCGGCGGAACGCTGTTAACGCCGGCCGCCGTTATCGGGTGCGGAAGGCGGCCGGCGCGAGTGACGTTGCACTCTCGGCTGCCTCCATCGGCGAGCCGGTAACCGGTTTCAATTTGGGCGACAGAGACACTGCGCTGGTCCATTCCCATGCCTGTGTGCCCGTTCCAAAGAGGCGGGATTCGCCCTGCCAGTTCGAGCCCGCTGCCATCGCGATGCGATAAAAACCAGTCGGCAACAGGACCGTGGTGATCACGCCATTGGACAGATACACCGTCGCCACCCACTTCCCGGTCGCCCAATCACGAACGCTGACGATCCAGTGGCGGTACGCTGTGTCCGAGGGCATTCGGAGGGTAATACCAACTGCCATGGCGGATGACCCACCCCTATGCGGCGTCACCCCGGCCTGTGCCGGAATGACGATGAGTCACCGATTGCGCACTTTGGTATAAGCGGCGAGTCCCAATCGATCCCAGGCCGTCGATTGACCAAAGTGAACCCGTCCTTTGGGAACGCGACCGCATCGGCAGCGGGCGGAGGAGCGGGTTGAAGTTTCCCTGGCTCCGCAGGCTTGGTCGTAGCCGGAACCGGCGGTGTGATCCGCAATTCCTGATAGGCCATGCCGGCGAGCAACACGGCGACGATGGCCACGGGCGCCGCCCATCGCACCCAGGCGTATCGGCGCACGCGAAGCGCGATCACGGGACGCGGGTCTTCACCTTGCCTACGATACCAGTCCCGATCAGCTATGCCCACGCGCCCTCCTCTTGGCGTTCCTGCCAGACGCTCTCATTCCAACCCGTAATGAGCGGGCACCCAGATCCACGCTCCGTCTCTCCAGACATAACGACCTTGCTGCCAAGGCCGCTCGTCGACCCGACGGAGGTCGGTGTCGGGGGGCACCCACACATATTTCGCACCACGCAACTCCCAGCGGCCTGGTAGCAGAGCCTTGGTCACAGGAGGCGGTCCTGGGGATATGGCTGCGACGACCTCGGCCTGGGCCGGCTGGCGGGGCGTCGACACGGCGACCGGAGGCGGGAACACGACCGCCTCCGCGGCTGACGCGCCGAGGGCGGCGATCGCCGCGTCGATCTCTCGCGCAGCTCCGGCACGATCATGAACCGCCAGCGCCTGCCGCGCGGCGCGAATGCTGGCCACTGCAGGCACCATGGATGGGGCTGCCGAGACAGTCTGGGTGGTGCCGTCCAGAAGCCGTGTCTCGGCCCGTTCCAGTGCCTCCTGCGCCTCTCCTGTCCGCGCCCCTGCAAGCGCCTGGCGGGCAGCCTCAAGGAAAGAGAGTGGGGGCGCACTGAGCGCCACAGCCGGAACGGGTAGAGCAGGTGCGACCGCGGACCGCGCATCGGCTGGCGCGACGTTGCTCGCCCGCAAGTCGAGGGGAGCCGCGAACGCGGGGCCTGCGGCCGCCGGAAGCAGCAGGATCAGGCTGGCTTGCACGAAACGTCGGGACGGCGAAAGAGCGGCGAGCATGTGGCTGTTCCTCAGTTCATTTATCGGCTGTGTGGTGACGCGGGATACGAATCCGGCGCTGACCAAGCTTGCGTTCGTGCGCGTGCAGCCAGGCAGCCGCGGTCGCACGCGTCTCGAAGGCCTCTGGCGGAATTGGTTGGTCCAGCGCATGACAGACGGCGTGGATCTGCAGGATTTGATCGGCGGAAGGCAGATCGCTCTCGAGCAGCAGCTTCGCCTCTCGCCGCCAGTCAAGTGCGATTGCCTTGATCTCGGCGACACGGGCCGAGGGCACCCGGACGGAAACCATGACGATCCCGGCAGCTGCCGTGCGGCGCCGATAGATTTCGTTGTCGACGGACCGCTTTTCTTTGGGGCGCGGCTTGGGCAGCGGCATTAGGCTGCCTCCCGGGTCGCGCCCGCATCGGCCCGCCGGATACGGCCGCGCAATCGCTCCACGAGGGCGAGAAAAGCCTCGGGCGACATTGGCGGCGGCTCGATACCTTCTCCCGCCTGCAACGCCTCGTCCCGTGCCGTCAGGATCGAGAGCGCGATGTCGCGGGCAATGCCGGGCGCCGTCCCGGCATCGCGCTCGATCTCCTGCAGCCGCCGAAGGAACAGGACGTCCACCGGCTCCTGCGGCGAACCGTCCGAGCCGGCATCCCCAAGACGGCTGCTGGCGGCCTCATCGAGAAGACGCATGACGCTCGTAACAGGCGTGCCGTCGGCCGGAGCGGCAGGAGGCGGTGGCCTGAAAGAGGCGGGCACCTGGTCGATTGCCAGTAGGGCGTCTTGGGCGCACGTGCCGAGGGTCTTGCCCGCCACCAGCGACGCCTGGAAGCCCCGCAACATCGCGTCCAGCGTGGCGCTGCGGGACTCCTCCTGGCCAAGGGTCAGCGACCCACGCGCGATCGTCTCGGTGATCTTGTCGATATGGGCCGCCTGCTCACGGACGCGATCTAGATCGGGCTCGCGCAACATGAGGCAGCGGCCGAGCCGCTTCGGGCCGCTATCGTCGATGACGGCGTGGAACACGCGCGCATAGACCCGCCGGCCGCCGAACAGCACGATCGCCTCGCCCTCAATCAGCGACGTGAGATCCTGCCAATCGACCCGCGAGACCGGCCGCACTTCAGCGTGGCGCGCCTCCCGATAGGCGCCGTCCTCAGATCCCTGGTAGGAGGTCGCTTGCGTGACGAAGGTCTCGCCGGCGGTCTTCTGCAGCCATTCGCGCGTCCGGCCGGAATCCTGCTGGCGCATGGCGATTGTGAAGTTCGCATTGCCGAGCAGCGAGGCTGTCTTCTCGCCGAGCCGCGCCCAGATGCCCGATGTCTCCTGAAAGCCCAGCATGAAGGAGATATTCAGGCCGCGGCCCATCGCCAGCATTCGGTCGAGGCCACTCGTCGCGTAATAGGCGAGCTCGTCCAGAACGACGGGGAAGGGGGCTGAGCCCATTCCGGGCTTGTCGGCCTCGCTGTAATCGCCCTCGAGGGACGCGCCGAGCAGCTGCGCCATCATCCCACGAAGCGAGGCGACGACCAGCTTGCCGAGTGCGGCGAGCGTTGCGTCGGAATTCTCCAGCGCGGGCAGATTGACCACGAGAATGCGCCGGTTGAGCACGATGTCGCGCATGTCGATCTCGCCGTTCTCGACCCGGAAGATGTGGCCAAGGCTGACGGCGAGCTGGGTAAACGTGGCGGTGAAATAGAACTGCGCGAAACCGTGCTGCTTGGAGGGCTCGTCGCCCCTCTGCTTGTCGAGCGGCACCGTCGGATCATACCCCGGCAGCTCGCCGAGATAAGCGCGCAACGGCCAGGTGACGTCCTCCGGGATCTCGCCGCTGACGTCCAGCTCGCGGGTTGCGCCGTCGTCCGGATTGCGCAGCAGCACCTTCTTCTCGATGGCCAGCTTCCAGATCCAGCGCAGTTCGATGCTGGAGCGGATGATCTCGATGTTGAGCGAGATCCCCTTGTGGTCGCGGAGCCAGACCAGCACGGGCGCGATCGTGCCGACGAGGGCGACCGCGCGCTCGCGGAACACGCCGTTTGGATCGTTCTGCCCCTGATCGCCCAACTGGCTCGCCAGCAATTCGCGGATCGCGTCTGCGTTGCCGATAGCGAACGGATTGAAGCGGTCGCTGTCCTTCACCCCGGACGCCACCATGAAGTTCAGCACGCGCACATCGTCGTCGCGGCCGAAGCGGCGTGCCAACGCCAGCACCTTGCCGAACAGGTCGCGATGGGCCTTGCCGTCCACCAGCACGAAGCCCGAGCCTTGCGCGAGGGCATTCGAGAGCAGGCTTAAAATCGCCGTGGTCTTGCCCGCGCCGGTCGTGCCGGGAATCGAGATGTGCTGCCGCGCGTCCTCCGCCGTTACCCACAATTCCTGGCCATCCACGGACCAGCCGATGAAGATGTCGCCCTTGGCCCTTTGTGGCTTGCGCGAGCCGGGTTGCGGATTGCCGTAGTCGAGACAATCGGCCGAGCGCGGAAGCCGGATTGGCAGGCTTGGCCGGCGAGTCAGGACCCATGTTGCGTAGAGCAGCGAGGCCGGCACGGCCAGGTCGATTATGGCGGGCTCAAACCAGGTCGCGACCGCCGCGGCCGCCAGAACGAGAAAGCAGCCAGACCCTCGTAACCCCTCGGAGAGGCGCGTTGTCAGGGGCCGGATATCGCGCAGGCTTTGCGCGCCGGAGCGCTCGAATTGCGCCTGCGGCCCGACGATCTGGCGCGCGATGGCCACGGCTCAGTCTTCCAGCCCGAACGGCTTGGCTCCCGAGCTTGCAGCCGAGGGCGGCGGACTTCCGGGAGATGGGGTGATCGTTGGACGCTGCTGCAGTTGCTGCGTGAATGCCTGCGGCACCTGATCCGTCGCGGGGCCTCCCGGAGGCAGCGGTTGGGATGGCTCTGGGGAGAGGGCACGCAACGGGAATGCCTGCTCGTAGCGCGGGACCGCCGGCGAGGGCGCGGCACTGGCCGGGGGCACCGAGGCGTTGCCTGCCATCACCAGAGCGTTCCGGCGCGGCGCGGTGTTCTGCCCGACCACGAAAGCGACGAACGCAAGCCCGGCGATCGCGACGCCTTTGATCAGTGGCCGACGACGGCGCGTCTCAAGCAGCCGGGCCGGCGGTGGATCCATTTCGGGTAATTTCTGGATCGGCGCGAGGGGCGCGGCTCCGATGAAGATTTGCACGGTCGTGCCCTCTGGAACGTCGAAATTCATGCTGCTCGCCCTCCGTAACCTTGGGTCCCACATTGGAAGATCCCGATGCGAACGAGGGACTGCGCGCGTGTGACCGGCGGAGCGCATCGATCGCCTGATCGAATTTCGGGGTGTCGATGCCCCGCCCGGCCACCCTCTCCAGCGCCCAATGGTCGCGCGCGCCAGCCGCCTCGGGTCGCGGATTGGGGTGGAGGTAGCGGCCGACGCCTTCGGTCTCAAAGCCGAGCGAATGCAAGGCGTACCAAAGCGACCGGTCGATCAGCTTGAGCCAGGCGAATTGGGCAGGCGGGAGGACGCCGGCCTTGAGCCGTGCTGTGTTCAGCAGCGACATCAACGCCGTGTGGGTCCATGCGTGACGGTCGGTGATGAGAAGGCCCGCCGCCGTCGGCCCGCCCGGCTCCCCAATCAACGCGTCCACCTCCTGGAGGCACCCTGCAGGAAGTGCCAGCGGTTCGGCGGGACCCTCGGCATCGCCCGATCCGACATCCATGAGGGCCTGCGAGCACGCCCCGAGCAGGGCGAGCGCCTCGTCGCGCCGTTCGACGAGGTGCATTGAAAAGGCGGCGAACATGACCCGTACTGCCGAAGACGCGCCCTCCGGACCTGTCCAACGGGCGCCCAGTTGGGCGACGAGGGCGCGCCGGGCCTTCGCCTCATTGAACCGGCCGTCGGACGCACGCGCGTTGCGGGCGATCCATTCGGCAGGGGACAGCGCGTAGTCGGCCGGACGAGGTGAGCCCGCGGCCGGCGGCACGAGACGCAACTGACGCTTTACGAAGGCCGCTGTGGTGGTGAACACCGTGGCCTGCTCACGGATCAGCCCGTTCAGATCGAACTGACGCCGGAATTGCGACGGCGCGTTACGCGCCATGCAAAGAAGGCCGAGCACGACGATCAGCACCGTCGCCGGAAAACGCCAGGTGCGGCCGATGGCGTGGCTGATGCCGTAGAGATCGCGCAACGTGACGCCGGCCGGATCGGAGCCGCGCATCTGCGCGTCGGCCAGATCGAAGCGATCGGTGAATATTTGGAGCACGCGGATTTCTTGATGCCGCCAGGCGATGACAGCGGCACTTATTTCAGCGTGGAAATGCGTCCAGAGAAGATAGGAGCCGAGACCCGCGCCGAGCGCGATGACGATCAGGTTGAAGACCGTCATATCGTCGTTCGAGGGCCATGCGGCACGGGGATGAGGCTGGGCCTTCATCATCCCCGACCCGGAGCGGCCGCAGTCGCGAGGGCGGCCGGCCGATATGGCAACAGCGGAATAATCTGCTGAGCCACAGAACGTAGATCGGCTGGCTGATGTGGCCGCAGGCGTAAGACCTGCTGCAACACGGAACGAAGATAGGCCTGCTTATGACCAGGGTCGTGGGAGTGGTAGTAGCCGACACCTTCCCAAAAATCGCCATGCGCCTCGTCGAGACCCTGACGCAGAATCCAGGCTCCGGCCTCCAGATTGGCGCAGAAATTGTCGCGCAACGCGCGATAGGCGCGATCCTTCGTCGTCAACCAGTGCGCCGCCACCTGCGGCACCCAGATCTGGTTGACCTGCATCGGCCCGATATCGACGGTGCCGTTCGTGTTCTGGCTGACAGCGCCAAGCGAGCCTCCCTCGACGTTGAGGAGGATCACAAGAATGGCGGGCGGAACATGATAGGCGCGGGACGCTGCCTCCAGGCACCCCTGGATGGCGACGCCGTTGCTTGTGTCGGCCGCCCTTGCCGTCCCGGCGGCGAGCAACAGAGCGACCAGGCTGGCTAGCACGGCGCTTCTCATGGCGACGCCCCGGAGGACGATGTCGGTGTCGCCCGGCTCCGTGCCGCCTCCGACCAGATCAAATTGAAGTCGTTGACGACAATCGCGCCCGCTCGCGATGCCTGCGCCGTTGCCTCCATGGTCGCCAGCATCACTGTCGCGAAGCTGGACGCACCGATGCCGCGCACACGGAAACCGAAAAGTGCGGCCGGGTCGCGGACAACATCGAGATCGAAACCCGCTCCCGTCAGATCGCGCCACACCACTTGGCCCGCCGCGAGAAACGCCGGGAGAAGTCCAGTGCGAGACGCCGCGGCTTCCGGACTGACGGAAAGGACGTCACCCGTGCTTCGGTCATGATACGTCACCACAAGCGGATCGCGCGACAGCAGCGCCTGCATGGTCCGCTCCACCCGGTCGAGGTCGAGTGCGCTCACGCGTGCCGCCGGCGGTTCCAGACCGGCACAGCGCTCCGAGTGCGTCCCACAAGCCAGCGTCGCCCGAGCCGGAACATGGCGGGCAGCGTCAGGCCCGCAAAAGAGATCGCCCCGAAAAAAGTGATTCCCGCGAGCGCGATATAGAGCGTCGTCCAGCTCCAATAGACGCAGGCGGCAAGCAACGGAAAGCAGGCTCGCGCATCGAGCATCAGCACGCGCACGGGCTGGCCGGTGTTACGCCACATAGCAAGGCTCCGGCATGGCAAACTCAGCGATCACGGCAGCGTTCTCCTCGCCAGGTTGAGGGTTATCATCGTCGCCGAAGCTGCGAATGAGCGCATCTTTCACGCTGTGGCGCTCAGCCGATCTGGCGGAGCTCGTAAGCGGCAGTGGCTTCGGTGATTCGACCCGCGCGCGCCGCGCTCGCGATAGCAGCCCTGTATGACTGGCCTTTCTCCTCGACGGCGCGGCTGGTCAGCGCGGGCCACTCGCCCGGATCCGTGCGCAGGAATTGGCTGCGCAGCTCGGCATCGAACACCAGAAATTCGCGCAGGGGCGTGCGCTTCCCGTCAGCTGAGCGCGCCAGGCGCTGATTGATGATCAGGCGCAGCGACTGCGCTACCGCCGAGATGAGGTTTTCCCGCTCGCCCGGGGGGCAGAGGCTGGCGATGCGCTGCATCGTCAGCGGAACATTGTTGGCGTGAATGGTGGTGGTCAGAACATGACCGGAGATCGCGGCCTGGATCGCCGCGTCCATCGTCTCGGAGTCGCGGCACTCGCCGACGATGATGTCGGTCGGTTCGCGTCGCATGGCACCGCGGACGAAGGCGGCGAAACTCGGCAGATCGCGCGGGATCTCGGTCTGGTTCATCGTCGAGGTGGGACCGCGCACGCGCTCCAGCAGAAATTCGACCGGCGCCGCTCCCTCGATGATGTCGAAATTGCCGTTTGGGTCGAGCAGCTTGGCGACGGTCATCCCGGCGATCAGCGTGCTTTTGCCCGAACCAGTTGCACCCGACACGATGACCATGCCGTGTCCCGGACGGTAGTTGTCCAGAATGCCTTGCTCGACCAGCTGGTCGCTCAGTGGCGGCGGCATGTCGGCGATCGGCCGCATGACAACGTTGCCGCCGTCGCGGCGCGGCGTGCGCGTGGGGGTAGCGTTGAGGCGGAAGCGCAGCCGCCTCGAGCGGCTCAATGAAATGGAATAGGCGGTATCGAAATCCTTGCCCATCTGCAGACGGGCCATGCCATCGGCCCCATAGACATGGTTGACGATCTGGCTGAACTCGTAATCGTCCACCGCACGCTCGGTGACCTGATGGTTCTGTCCGTGAATGCGCACCCAGACCGGATGGCCGCTCTGGAAGGCGATGCGTGAGGCCTTCGACTCGAAGGCCCACACGAGAAGGCGGTCGAGACCCGGTGCGTGACGGCGGGCCTCTTCGACCCAGCGCAGATCCCGACGGTCGGCATCCGGCCAGCGAACGCCGGTGGTGCTGGCAGGCCGTTCACCAGGACCGAGATCAGCGAGACGACCGTCCAACATCTGCTGCCCTATGCGCGCTGTTCACTGGGGGCACCCGGCGCCCGGCCGCCAGCGGCGCGGATTGGCCTGCAAGCCGGGCTGATCGGTGATGCGGATGGTGGCGTCGCCTACGTGCAGGCTGTCGCGTCCACCCTGCACAGGGGCATTCTGGAAGGCGAGGCGCGGCTGTTCGACGAGTCCGGCCCGCAGCAGCACGCGGTAGCGGGCCATGCCAACGATATCGCGCTCAAGACGGCCCAAATCGGCGAGGAAGATGTCGACCGCCTGCTTCTCCCCGGACGCCCAGCCCTCCGCCACCCATTTGTTCCAGTAGGCGGCCTCCTGCTTGGTGCGAGGCAGGGTAGCGTCTTGAGGGCGATGCGGGTTGGACCAGGACCGAACGAGATAGGTGCGCCAGTTCGGCGGCGCGGAAGCGAGCTGCGCCTCACGCGTGATCTGGTAGATGCACGACGTTTCGCGAGCGACCTGGGCACTGTCACCGAGGGCGAACGCCATCTGCGCGGCCGAGACGATCGGCGGACGCATCATGGTTTGTCCGGCACCAACCGGCAGGACGAGAACGCGAAAATCGTAGGCGCTGTCGAGCTGGGCCTGGTGGCGGCGGAGCATCTCGTTCAGCGCGAAACTCCGACCCGCAAGCCCGCCTTGCGCGCCATAGGTCAGGGCGGCGGTGCGGACCATGTCGGCCCGGCCTGGTTCCAGACCGTCGCCCTTCTCGTCGCCCGGCCGGGCGGCCTGCAATTGCTCCAGCGACGGGGGAGGTTCCGTGCCGACCACGAGCGGCTGCTCGGAACCGCCCGTGATCGGCTTGTTCAGCGGATTGGCCAGATCAGGCACGTTGCTCTCGACCT
Organism: Alphaproteobacteria bacterium; assembly: GCA_017307285.1. Classification (GTDB taxonomy): domain Bacteria; phylum Pseudomonadota; class Alphaproteobacteria; order Acetobacterales; family Acetobacteraceae; genus JAFKFI01. The sequence goes on from JAFKFI010000112.1 coordinate 10,205, forward strand.
GGTCAAACGTCGGGTCGGATGGGACCCGCGGAGACGTCAACGTGTCGTCGGCCTGCGCCGGCATGACGCCGGCGAATCCGGCCAAAACCGTGGCAGTGGCAAGCAGGGCGCGGAGGCTAGACATGGTGGATCACCTGAACCTGGTGGTGCAAAGGATCGAGCTCGACGGCGGCCCGCGTGCCTGCTTCCTCGCCGAGCGCCTTGAACACCTCATAGGCCGGCACGTTGGTGAGCTCGACGGCGACTTGCAGCGGCTGGGCACCAGGAGGCGCGGTCACGAAGAACGTGTAGCCGACGGACTGCGCCAGCTTCGCGACGCCCTGATCCAGCGGACCCGACCACTTGAAGGTCACCAGCCGCTGCAGGTCCTCGGGCATGACGGGAACGGAGGTCGTGACCTGGGTGGGCGTCAACTGACCCAGCTGTGCCATCTCGGCATCGACATGCTGGATGCTCTGCCGCAGCGCCTCCTCAGGGTTTGGCATCCCTGGGGTAGCAACCGTCGTCGGGACCGGATGAACGGGGGTAGCGCAACCCGTCAACGCCACGGCGGCCAAAAGAACCAGAATCAGGAGCCGCATCAGACCGTCTCCCTCGCCGAAGAGAGAGCGCGGCCGATCTTCAACCCGTGAACCCGTGCCGCCAGCACATGCGCGGCTGGCCACGCTGTGGCCTGGCCTTGATCCATCGCGGCCTCGCGCAGCGCCCGCTTGCGCCAATCGCCGGCGCGTGCCGTGCGGCGACGCGGGCCGACAGGAACGATAATCGCCGCACCGATCTGCAATATCAGATGTGCCATCCGCTCCGCCTCCATCGTGCAGTGAGGCTATCGCGCGTGCTTGCGAATGAGGCCGGCAAGGCTTTTTCGCGTCCGGGCGGCGGCTTCGATCCTGGCACCAGCCGGATGAACCTGCCCGGCTCCCCGACGGCCAAGGCGCAAGGCAAGGTCGAACGGTCGGCTGGGCGACGAAAGCGCCCGCCAGGGACGAGGCGCAAAGCGCGGTCGGGTCGGGTCGCAATCCCTTCTTGCTTTCAATAGCACTAAGTGCTACATGAAGCGATGACAGGTGGTGATGAGACCGCGCGGACCTTCAAGACCGCTTGGTTCGCCAAAGCGGCGCGCAAAGCGCTTATCGACGATGAGGAACTTTGCGAAGCCATCGCTGAGGTCCGAAAGGGTCAAGCCGACGACCTCGGCGGCGGTGTCTTCAAGAAGCGCCTGGATAAGAACAGACATCGGAGCATCATCGTCGCCAAGGGACGCCGTTATTGGGTTTACGCCTACCTCTTTGCGAAGAAGGACCGGGCGAACATCGAGGGTGACGAACTGAAGGCGTTTCGCAAATTGGCCGATCTCTACGCCGCAAAGACGGACGTGGGGATCGGGAAGGAACTGGAAACCAAAGAGCTGGTGGAGATTTGCAAATGACGGCGAGGCGGAAGTTCAAGAGCGACGCCTTCGAGGCGATCCATAGCGCAGTCGCCGGGATGGATCGCGCCGGGACGATCGACAAAGCCACGATGCGGGATTTTGATGAAACCTGCCTGTCCGTCACGCCGCCCATCGCGCCGGCAGCGATCAAGCAGCTCCGCGAGAGCAACAAGGTCAGTCAGCCGGTCTTCGCCCGCTATCTCAACACCAGCGAAAGCACGATCGAGAAGTGGGAGACCGGTGCCAAAAAGCCAAGCGGCGTCGCCCTGAAGCTGCTGGCCATTGTCCAGAAGCATGGCCTGCAAATTCTGACTTAGCCACCGCCAGCCCTGTATACGCGGATAGGCTGTGGCCGCGCCGGATGAAAGAATATCGCCACCGAACCTACTCGGCCGCGACGGGCAATTCGTGGTCCTGCGGGTTCTCGTAGGGTCGTAAGACCAGCCCCAGTCCGTGACCCCGGATCAGCTCGTCCGCGAGTTCGTCCACAACGCCCGACTCGACGCGATCCGCCGCGTCACCCTTCTTCAGGCGAGCCTTGGTGCGGCGTTCGATCTCGTCCATCGCGGAGCCTCCAGGGAACACCTTGGACAGGCGACGCAGGCCCTCCGAGTAGCCAACACGGTCGTAGATCCGGTTCCGCAGGCTGGTGTCGCCTGGCGTGGTCGATAGCGCCCAAAGTTCGATCGGTCCGAGCGAGTTGACCAGGAACTGCTCGTAATTCGCTTGCTCCGCGCGGAAGATGGCGAGGAATGGCGCGCCATCCCGGCGTGGACCGGTTAGCCGATTGCGCACGATCTTGGCGCTCGCCTCGGTCAGTCCGAAACGCTTGACGATTTCCTCCCGCTCGCGCTGATCGTCGGCGCCCAGCACGAAGCGGCCGGTCGACTGCGCGATGATGCCGTCGCCCATGTCCGACAGGCGCTGCGATGCGAAGCCGAGCTGCACGTTGTGCTTGCGGCCTTCGCGCACATCGAGCTCGGCCTGCGCACGCACCAGCGCGCTGCCCTGCGTCCGATGCCACTCGTCATAGTCAACACGCTTGACCGTCTCATAGGCTTCGAGAAAGCGCTTCTTGTGGTGCTCGCGCACGCGCTCGGGGATGTAGACCAGATATTCCGGGTGCAGGAAGAAGTTGCGGGCGAGGATATGCCGCGCCAGCAGATACATCATCTCGGTTTGCCGGTTTGCCGCCGCGGAGCCGGTCGGGGCGACGTATTGCAGATCGAGAACGATGATGCGCGCAGGCCCGAAATCCAGTTGCGTCGGCGCATTCAGCGTCGGAAACCGGCGGATCAGGTCCGAGATGTAGCGCTCGAAGATCTGGCTTGCCTTCTCGCTCGTCTGGCTGAGTTTCAGCGCGTCGAACTGGTCCTTGATCTGGTCCGATCGGACGGCGCCGATGAGGTCCTCGAGGATGGGTACGGCGTGGCGCTGCGCCCGCTCGGCAAGCCGGTGTTCGCCGGCGTCGCAGAGCGCGTTGACGACGTCGCGCCAATAGGGAGACTCATGGTCGAGCTTCACCCGATGCCGGCGCAGCGCCTCGTCTACGTCTCGATCGAGGCCAGGCCGATAAGGTTTCGATCCGCCGCCGATCTCCGTGCAGCTCCGGTACACCTCGTCGATGACCAGAGAGATCAGCTGCGCCATGCCCTCGAAGGGCGTGCTCTCGTCCACCGGCAGTGTGGCCAACGCCAGGAAGTTCTGCAGAAACGCTTTCTCCAGCGGCAGCGGGTACTCGCAACCAACCTGCAGATCGAAGATATTGAACTCGAAGCCCGGCGCGAATTGCAGCGAGCAGAACACCGCCTCGTGCTTGCGGTGCGGACCGAGGGCCTCTTGGACGAGGCGCACAAAGCCTTCTGCCGAGCGCCCGATATCCGCCTTCCCGATCAACGGCACCTTCGCCCCGTTCGTGCCCATCACCGCGGTGCTGAGACAGAGGCCAATATTGATCGTGTTGGCGAGCACGGACTTTCCCGAACCGGGTGGCGCCACAAAGATATCGACCACGAGGGGGCGCTTGCGTCCGCCAGCCGGATCATACGGCCAGATACCGCCGTCAGGGCGACGGAAGAGCACGCTGCCAGCCTCCCAGGGCGACGCCGTGCGGTTCCAGGGCAGCATCACCAACGCGTCGCCCAGCAGGGCAAGGGCAGGGTTTGCGGTCGACGCCAACGCCAGGCCGGGCGCCGTGCTCATCACCCCCTCAAGTGGATCGCCGATTACCGTCGTGGCCTTGGCGTTGCCCCAGCCCTCGATACGCTGGCTCAGCGTCGACATCCGCCGCCGCAGCTTGTGCGGCTCCTCGATGGGCGCCCAGGTGGCGAACGAGGCGCGGAGACGCACTGCGATATGGTTGTCTTTTTCCCGCGCCTCGCGCAGGAAGGCGAAAGCCCGCCGCAGATCGGCGTTACCGGGAAACATCGACAGGAAACTCGCGCCGACGTCCTTCAACTGCATCGCCGCCTGCCCGCTCCCCTCCAACACGATCGCGGCGCGCCACGGGATGCGGTCGCGGCCGAGCACGGCGGCGAGTTCAACGAACGGCCGCGGATCCTCCGGGCCAATATTCATGTCGACCGGCGCGAAAGTTTTGTCACCGAAATCCACCCGCTGACCGCCCTGCGTCACCGCGTCCGCATAGAAAATCTGCTCACGGATCGGCGGCCAGAGCAGATACTCAGCCTTCGGCTTTTTGACGTCCTCCTCCGGGCAGCGGGCCATCACCCGATCACCCGGCAGGCACGGGGTCCAATCGGAACCCGCCATCTCACGGTACATCGCGGACCGGGCAACGCCGAGCGCTTCGTGCGGGTCGATCACGCCGGCGGCGATATCGTGCGCGCGAAGCGCCGAGAGCACACGGGTCGTGAACGCCTCATGCCGCGCCGCCATCACCTCGCTGCGCAGAAACACGCGCTGGGTCTGCCCGACGGCCCCGAGCTCCTTGGCAGTGGCCGCATATTCCGCCTTGAGCTGTTTGCGCTCCTCCCTGGTCAGCACTGACGTGCGGGTCCAGAGGATGAGGTAGGCGGCTTCCCAGCGCATGAGCTTGGGCCAAAGCTTGGCCCGCTCGTCGAGGATATCGTGCAGATTGAGCCCGACCTCCCGTGCGATGTTACGGCAGGAGGCGAGGTTCAGCCGTTCGATCTCCACCAGGGCCGCATCGGGGTCCGAAATATACCAACCGACGATCGCGTGACCGCGCGTCTCCAGCGCGCCGGAGAGATCGAGGCGCATCGCCTCGTTGATCGCATCGAAGTCCTTGCGCTCGGCCATGCGTTGCATGCCGTCGACGCGCAACCACGTTGCGTAGTGACCCGACTTCGTGACCAGCGCGTTGCCGTGAGACGTGTCGATGTCGCAGTAGGATTCGAGAGGTTGCTTCAGGGCAAGGGATAGACCGGCGAACAGGTTCGACAGGAACGACATCACACGGAAACCTCGTTGTGAGGGGACCGAGGTCCGACCGCTTGCGAATTCGACCAAACACCGACAATCCTCGGATAGATATCCTCGTCGCCGAGGAAAAAGCGGCCTCGCGGCAGCAGACGCAGGCCGGCCAGCAGATCGGACTGGCGCGCGCGGATCGGTGCCGGCAGCTGGCGCAGTGCTTCGGCGAGTTCGCTGGGTTTGCTCGACCCAAGACGGGAGACGGCGGCGTCCTCACGGGCCGCCAGTGCAACGCGAGCATAATAAAGCCGCGTGCTCGCCTCGGTATCCAATCGCGGGACAGCATCGTCGCAGAGCGGCTCCAGCAGGCGATAAAGTTCGATGTGTATTTCTCGGCAAAGAACGTTGATGACGCTCTGGCCGGCTTCGGGAAGCCAGATCAGCCGGGCTTCCTCGTCAATGCGAGGCCGGCCTAAATCGCGCACCAACCAGCAAAGAGGACAGGTGGCCTGGGCGCCGTTTCGGCCCCGGAACGCCCCTGGCCGGGCGCAGAACGCACACCGGCGGGCGGTGTCCGGCACGCCGTCGACGACAGCGCCGCCGTGCATGTCGAGATGCAAAGCATGCGGCATCAGGGACCAAAGGTCGAGATCGTGGCGATGAGGCCGGCCACGATGAGGGTCGCGGCCAGGGAGAATCGGCGAGCCTTGAGCGACAGGTTCGAGATATTCGTGATCCAGAGCGCTGTCACGACCGCGATGGATGGCAGCAAGACCAGCACGGTCTCGCGCAAAACATCTGTCGTGGGCACGGCCGCAGCCTGGAGGGCGTTGAGGATGCCGCTCGCGGCGTAAACCAGCGCCAAGGCCACAAAGACGATCATCGGCGCGGAGTGGGGCTTGCTATCGCTTGCCGGCACGAAGCCCGAGGTGAGGGTTGAGTGCTTCATCTTGCCTCCGAAAGAAAAGGCCCGCCACGTGACACAGTGGCGGGCCGCTTCGGGATCAGCCGCCGGCGCCGAATTGCACCAGGCCTGGGGTGTCGTTGACGGTCGCGTTGCCGCCCGAGCCGGTGACCGCCGCCTTGTTCACCCACACCCCGGCGGAGGCGAACAGACCGCACAGCACCAGACCGGCGACGCCGGCCATCACGTGGCCCTGCTCCCGGTTCTGCGGCTGCCGGCTCTGCCACAGCTTCCAGACGCCCATGCTGAAGCAGAGGGCGGCCGCGGCGTAGCAGGCCATGGTGAAAATGTTGCCCGACGCGCTGATGCCCTCGGACGACATCGTGTTGAGCTGCGCGCCGATGCTATTCGCCGGCGCGGCGGCCTGGGCGAAGGCATGCCCGATGGCCGCGAAGGTGAGGGACATCCCACCGGCAAGCGCCGGCAGGATCTTCCCCCGCGGATTGAAGCGACGGACGATCGCCGTGCGCCTGGTGATGGAAGTGCTCACGTGAGGTTCTCCTGGTTGCGAGGGAACTGCCCCTCGACGGTGGAGATTGAATGAGACCGATGCGAATGACGGAGCTGCTCGATGCCTGGCAAAGGTCGTGCGTCTGCCTACGCTTTCGAAGCTTTGAGGCGGAGACCGAGCAAGAAAAACGGCCCTTTTGAGGCCGTGCTCGCATCTCGCTTCCGCAGATCGATGCGAGGCAGCCGCTCAAATCGATATGGACTAAAGTCTGGACTCTCCCGGTCGCCCTGCCTCACCCGCCGGTCTGGAACATGCCGACGACGCCGTTGGCGATGGTGACGATGTTGATGCAGCATACGCCAAATAAGAATTGGATTCCGCAGGAGGTCGGCGATCCCTGGACATGGCCATTAACGATACCGCGCCAGCGGATCAGCGCCCAGAAGACACAGGCTGCACCGAAGGCCTCGAAGAAATACTGAAACAGCTGCACAACATTCAGCACGCTCTGCTGCGGCGTGTTGCCGAGAATGTTGCCCGCGTTTGGCGGCGTCGTGGGCGTGTATTGCGTGATCGACACGACCATGTTCGTGCCCATGCTCACGTTCGCCATCGTCAGAAAGTTCGGGAAGGTCGCGAACACGCCGCACATGATGATCGAGACAACCGGAATCCACGGCTTGTGCCAGTGATGGTGGTGATGCCGGTGCGGCTGGGACCAGGTGAACAAGGTCCAGGCGAAGAACATGAAGCACGACAACGCCATGAAATAGCAGAACGCCGGCAGCATGACGGAGATGCCGTCGGCGATCGCCATCGTGAAATTGACCAGGCCCTGCATGCTGCGTTGCCTCCTACTGGCCGATGGTCCCACGCTCGGTCTTGACGACCCAGGTGGTGCCCTGCTGGACGACCGCCTTCACGCGACCATAACCCGGCACCGTATCCCCGAGTGCCACTTGCAGCTGGGCGCTCTCGTCGCCGGCCCGGTCGATCGCGGCCAGCATCGCCAACCCCGGCGAGGCCGCCTGCACCCGATAGCGCTGGACCGGCTGGCTGGGATCGGCAGGCAACGCCGCGCGGGCCACAACGAGGGTCGGACGAACCACCGATGTTGCCGGTTCGGAGACGGGAATGGTGGGAGTGGCTGGCGCAGGATCGGCAGCAACCCCGCTCGCCTTGGCCACGGAGCGTTGCGCCTCGGCGAATGTGAGCCGCCGCTGAAAGTCATCGATCCGTGCCGTCTCGTCGACGCGGCTCCGTGCGAGATCCGCTCGCAGCTGATCCACCTCCTTGCGCTGGTCGGCGACGAGCGCGCCAAGCCGGGTGACGAGTTCGAGGACCTGCACTTGCTCCGGCGTGCTCATCGGGGCCGCTTGCAACGTCGCCGCCGATGTCGCGGCATCCGCTTTCGGCGACACGGCAGCCGTATCCGGCTGCGACTGCGTCTGAGCCTGCGTCCGCACCGGCAGCGGCTTCTGCGGCTCCGGTACGCGAAGCGAAACTGGCGCTGCGGGAGACGCGACCTGCGTCGCCGGCGCGCCATTTCCAAGAACCCCATCACGATCGCGCATGCCGGCCACGATCGATTGGGTCAAATTGGGTTTGGCGGCAGGCGAGGGCGTCGCGGCCTCCGGCTTCGGACCCGCGGCGGACGGTTGCTGTGCTGCAATCGTGGCCGGATTTGACGAAATCGCAGGTCCACCTGGCTCACCCGGAAGAAAGGCGGGACCAGGACTGTCAGCCTGCGCGGCCGAGTGAGCGAGCGGGGTCGGGGCGGCGGCCGAAGTGCCAGCGGGCGCACCCGCCCTCAACGCGAGGATCTCGTCCACCTCGGACTTCCGCGGCACCGGGGTGTACGTTTCGCGCTTGCCGGGCGGAGGCAGGGGCGGCGCATTGACGCGGGCCAGATGCGCCGACGGCGCCAGAACCGCCGGCTGTCCGATGCCGGCCTCGTTCGCCAGTTGCCGCAGCGTCGACGCCATCATCGGCACCGGATACGCCGTATTGTAGGACGAGAAGAAATAAGCGGCACCGACGCCCAGAACCAGCAGACATGCCGCCGTCCCAAGCAACAGGCCACGGCGACGAGGCGGTCGCGGCTCTTGCCTGGGCGAAAGCCGCTCCTCCGGCGACGCGGACGGCGCCTGCGGCGCACCAGCCGACCCGGCGTCCGATTTGCCCCTCTCCAGGTCGAATACATCCTCCGGCAGCGACACATGAAGGGGCCCAGACTCGGTGTTGCCGGGGTCGGGGTGAATATGCGTGTCCATGGCGGCCTCGCAGGAAAAAGGGGCGATGCGTGAACATCGCCCCTTTCAATGCGAACGACGTGGTGCCGGCTACGAGCGCTTGTCGACCACGTTCGACAGGAACATCACGCCGACGGAGACATTGGCTTCCAGCGAGATGGTTGGACCTTTCGGGGCCTGTGCGTTGAGGGTATTGCCGATCTGCTGGGCTGCGACGCCGGCCGCCACGCCGAGCTGCTGATGAAAATTCAGATTGGTGTTCGTCGTGGCGCCACCGAACGGCGAAAGAACCGCGGTCGTATTGCTCGTCGCCGCCAATGCCTGTCCCAGCCCCGCAACGAAGGCGGCGGCGGCAGGCAAAATGAATCGCTCGGCATAGTGCTGGTCGATCTCGGATGCGACCGCCGCTTCCATGGTATCGGGCGCCGTCACCACGCCGTCCGCGCTGATCTCCTGGCCTTGATGAATGATGCGGTCGATGTGGATCACCAACCGATCAGCCTGCTTCGAAAACGATCCGATCATCCGGTCCCCGGCGATCGGGCCGCTATCGGCCTGCATGACGACAGGGCTCGACTGATCCGAACTCAGCGCCAGAATTGGGTGAGCGAACACGCCCCGTCCCGCTGGAACGAGCACACGACCTGTCGGCTCGTCCGACCGCAGCGATGCCGGCGTGGCAGCAGGCGTCGAGCGCCCCTTGGTTCCAGTGCCCGCATTGCCGCTCGGGTCCGCCCCACTGGGATCGTTCACTCGCTCCGAAGGCGGAAGAACCATTTCGGTCCTCGGAAGCCGGCCGCCCCATTGGCTGAACAGGTCTCCGATCTGCTTGTTGTAGGCTTCGACTGCCTTCGGATCGACCACGGCCTGCACGTGAATGACCTGCGCGGGTGCGGCGGTCGGCGTGGGCATCTCGACGACTTCCTGGGGCATAACCACACGCACCGGCGCCACGGCATGCGGCTGACGCACCGGCTGGGGTGCGGGTGCAGGCGTAGGGGCTGGCGTCGTCAAGTCTGGCGCGGGTGGCGACGGAAACATCGGCACGCTCGGCGCCAGGGCCGGTGTGTAGGACTCGCCCCGCTTGAGCGCGGCCTGCGCCTGCTGCGTATCAGCCTCGAAGCCAAGCGCATTCATCTCCGGGGTGCTGTGCAGCCCGCCCGGCAGCGGGTCCACCGGCTTCATGCGGGCGTCCTGCGACACGGGCACGGCCTTGTGCCCGCTCAATGCCACCACAACCACCAATGCCACGATGGCGGTGCCGCTCATCGCAATCACCGCAAGACGACGGGGCCCTGCGCGGCCTGCACTGCTCAGCAAGGCCCCGCCACGCATCTTCAGAACACCGGACATCAGGAAGGATCCTTCAGCAGGGCCGACACCGTCCGGCCGTTGACGGACAACAGAACGACGGGCGTGCTCGGCACGGCATAGACTGTCGTGCCGCCTTCGGCTTCCGACGCCGTCCACTCCGGCGAGAGCAGCGTGTAGCGCGTGCGCAGATAGACATTGCGCCCGAGGCGCCAGGCGCGGATGCCATCCGGTGAAACACCTTCGACATCCAGCGGCGTCGCGTCGGCCGGCGGCACGCCCTGCAACATGCCGGTCAGGAAAGGCGCACCCGTATCCGGCGCATCGGGGCGGGTGAGGATCTCCACCTTCGCGTGAGGCCCGCGATCGGCCACGTGGACCGACAGATTGGCGTCATACCGACCACCTCCGGTGACAAGGAGGAACGTCAGCGGCTTCGGCGCGCCTTCGAGGCTCACCACCAGGCCGCCGCGCGGCGCGAGAGAGACAGGGGTGATCTCAAGGACGTTCGACCCTTTCGTCGGGGCGCACACGAAGAACCCGACCGCCATGGCGGCAGGCCCGCCGGCGTTCCCATTGGTTTGAACGTTGCAGTTGGCGCCGCCTGCGATCGCCGCGGGATTGCTGTTGGTGTCCCACTGCACCGGCCAGGGCTGGCCGGTGCTGTCGAAGAACGATACCGCCGTCGGGTAGCCCTTGATCGTCTGGATGATGCTGGTCGCCCCGCCGGGGGCGAAGGAGGTGTTGATCTGCCGATTGTCCGGCACGGCCATTTCCGTGACGGCCTGCTCCTGCGTCTGCTGGTTGGCGCGAAAGCGCCGCGCCAGGGCCTCAATCATCTCCGGGGTGAGTGGAATGGCGTCCTGCACCGCCTTCTGCGCGGCGGGATTGTCATTCGCACCGTTCTGTGAGGTGCCCGCGCCAGGCGGCGCTGTGGGGGCCTGGGCCAGAGCGGGAACCGCGGCACCGACCAAACCAAGAGCGCCGATTAGAATGCCGAGGCGCGCTTCGCCGGTTCTTCCCAACAGCCGCCTCATCATGTTTCGCTCCATGTCAGTGTGGCGCCGCGACGAGCTGATCGATCGCCAGCCCATCCGGATGGTCGTCGTCATTCGTGCGAATGACCAAGGCCGTGATCATCAAGTTGTTCGAACTGGTCTGGTTGGCGTTCTCGCAGGTCTGGGTGATCGGCACCTGGATCTGGTAGGCGAGCGCACCCTGGATGTAACTGGTCTGATGGATCACGGCCGCGCGCTGCGACTGCGCGTGACACAGCAGCCGCGCACGCTTCAGCTCATCGAAATTGCCGCGTCCGATGAAGCTGCCCGCGAATGTGTTCCAACCGCGCAACGTAAAGCGTCGGCTCGCCGTGTTCAGCTGCACTGGGTAGTTATAATAATCGACATTATAGGGTGCCAGAATCGCCTGAACCGTCCAGTCCAGCAACTGCGTGTCGTCGACGATCGGACTGTCGAGACCGACGACCGGGCGTGGCGCATGCTTGCCGTCGGTGAAGAAGTATCGAGGCGGGACTGGGTGAGTCCACATCCACGCGTCGTAGAGCAAGGAGACACACAGCACCGCGCCCATTCCAAGGGTGAGGAGAATGCATCGGTTGACGAGTGCGCCTTGGAAATCGGGATCGGAAAGGCGGCGGGAAACGGCGGCGGCCTGATTGCGCATCGATGCACCCTCAGTGGTTCATGCGAGGCCGACTATCCGCTCGTTGTTTGCGAACGGCTCGATGAGATGCCGCGGCAGCCGATCGATTTCCGCGCGGGAGAGAAGACGAAAGACTGGGCTGCGTCCCTCGATGCGTTGATCCCGCAGGCCCTTTTTGCGGCGAACCATCGGCGCGGTATTGCAGGCGCGATCATCGCGGTGACACCAGAAATAGTTGCCGCTCTCGTTGCAGTATTTGACGATGTATTTGGAGACGACACAGGTCATCTTGCCGCGGAGCGTATCCAACTCCATCGTGATCAGCCGTCGATCCGACGCGATCGGGATGCCGAAGCGCGTGCGCATGGACCGAACGGATCCCGGCTCGCGGCCAATCCGTTCCGCAATCTCCCGCCAATGCAATCCGCTCATGAACAGCAGGCCGAGCGTCCAAACGAAGATGTGGCACTTCTGCGGATTGGCCATCTTGCCCATCCAGGTCAGGTCTCCTGTGAGATCGACCGCGCGGTGCGTTGAGGGAACAGGCACCTCGACGTTGCCGGTATCCTTGCCGGCAACCACCTGCAGCAGACCGAGATCCCGCTGCCCTTGCTTCGATCCCCCGGAAGCCCGGACCGGCGGAGCCCTGCGGGCACGGTCCGCCGGGACTGGCGCTGCACCGCCCCCGATGCTGCCCAGATCGAGAGCTCCCTGAGTGGGCAAAATGGCGTCAGGGCAGACGATTTCGGCCGCCTCGGGCTCAGCAGGAATATCGTGGTGCGTCCCGCTAACGGAGGTCGCACCCGCTGCGGTCCCGCATTTGTCCGCTGCGGTCGGTTCAATGGTTTGAGCCGGATGATGCCCGGCCCAGAGACCTGGCGGAGGATCTTGAAGACTGCGTGGGTCAAGCCGCCGCAACGCCTTACGGTCGGGCGTCGGCACACCCAGGCGCCGAGATTTCGATCGTATGGAGCCGACGCTTCGGCCCAATCGAATGGCGATTGTCTCGGGGTGGATTCCGACCAGCCGCCAGGCAATCAGGCGGCGAACGTCCTCGTCCGCCCAGGGATTGCGCCCAGCGGCACGACGACGGGGGCGCTCGTGCGGCATCGGCAAGCCGAGCCGAACGATGTGCGCCTCCAACGCCATTCGCGAGAGGCCGAGGTAGTCGAGAATGGCCTGGATGCCCTGACCGGCGGCGACCATGCCGCGCAGGAGGGTGTCGACCGGCAGGGAAACGGCGGCGGCAGCGAGCGAGAGCAGCCAATCAGCCCCGACGATCGGGGCCACCTCAGGCTCGGCTTGGCTCTCCCATTGGACCGACACCACCCTCTCCGGCAATGCAACCTGGAAGGGCAATAGCAAGTTATAATATGCGAGTCCAGACGAAAATAGCCTGTTAAAACATTCACCGCCTGCGGAGCGACATCAGGTCGGACTAGGGTGAGGGGCCGCCTCCTGGCTGGCAGGCTGGATGGCGTCCCCGATCGCAGGGGCGAGCCGCTCCAACATGCGACGAAAGACAGTAACGGCTTCTCGCTCCTCGTTGCTGTGGCGGGTCAAGATCGAAAGAATAGCGTCACACTTATCCGTCAATGTCCTTACATTCTCATGACTAAGCTCGGGGTGACGGGCCTCTGGTAGCAGGTCAGCGGGGGCGATATTGAAAGCTTTGCCCAACCGATACAGCGTTCGAAGTGTCGGATTGGCGGAGCCGCTTTCGAGTTCGAAGATGTACGACCTCTTTGCTTGTATGCGCTCAGCCAATTCTTGTTGCGTGAGATTGTCCCTCAATCGCGCGGCTCGGATGCGCACCGCGACTGCTTCATAGAGCGCGGTTTCATCAGGATCATGTTCTTCGGGCTTGCTCATCGCCAAAAATCATCTTCCCCAGTCAACGGACGCAGGGACTTGAAGGCCTCACGCTGCGAACCGGTCGACGCCGCGCAGGCCCCCGCCCCGGCGCTTGGATTTGTCCTCCCAGGTAACCCAAGCAGCAAACTTATCCTTTGAGCGGTGGGGGTGCCGCAACCCCGTTCGCAACTTTCAAGGGGAGGATTGCGAAGATTTTTGGGGATTGTTCCATGCGACATCTGGTTTTGACTACTCTCGTAAGCCTGACAATGGCAGGGCACGCGCGCGCAGAGTTTGTGGTCAAAACCGCGCAACCGGCTCGGGTGTCGGACGCAGCGCCACAACCCGGGCCGATTGCCCCGGCCGAGCCGAACACCGAAAGCCAGGCAGAGGCACAGCCGACGCCCGATAAGCCCCGATTCAAAACGGCTTACGGGTTCGGTAAGAGCGTGCCCCTCGCCTTCGCCTGCCGGCAGATCGTCCCAAACGCTGTGAAAATCACCTACGGCCCCGGTGCGGACCGAGCGGCCCTGGTCAACTGGAAAGGGGGTGACACCTGGAATCACGTGCTCCGGGACGCGGTCCAGCCCCTCGGCCTGCACCTGGTCATGACGACGATGGAAGTTGAAATCCGACGATAGAAGTCATTCGCAGCTTTGTGCCCCAGGCTCACGAGAAATGCCTTGGAGGCTGCGATGCCCAACCTCGATACAATCGCCGCGCAAGACTGGCTGAGGGCGCTCCACCCCGGCCATGTCCCGCCTGACTGGCCCCCGCCGATCCGCGCGATCGAGGAGCCAGCGGTTCACGCGCGGGCGCTGGTCGACCTCGGCGACGACCTCGATCAGCTCGCGAGTCGGGCCGACGGGAGTCTGCACGCTCGTCTGGCTGACCCTGCCACGCTGGACGAGCTGCGAACGCTCCTCTGCCAGATGGGAGCGGCGCGTCTGCTCGCCTTGATGCATTTCCTTGCCGAGAACGCAGAGCCGGGAAGCGCTCCACTCCCGGTCGTTCTCTCACGCGCTGAGACGGCCGAGGCCCTCGCCCTCCGGTCGGCTCTGCGGGCGCTCTCCCGGCGCTTCACCCTGCAGCGAATGTTCTCCCCCGAGCGCCTGTCAGCGCTGCGGACGGCCATCGCCGACGCCAACAAGGAGGCCTTCCAATGAAACCCAACGTCCCCCTGGCCGTCCTGGTGGCACTCGGTGCTCCCGCGGCCGCACTCGCGCAGCAAACCACCACCGGCAGCGTCGGCTGCACCGCTATCGTCCAGGCAGCCGCCAACGGAACGACAGCGCGCATCGCGGCCGATAACCAGACCATTCAGCGGCCGGCGAGCGTCACCACGCTTTCCTGTCTCAACAACTTCTTTAATGGCACCGGTCTCAACCTCGTCACCAACCTGCTCGACCCGGCGACCCTGCTGCAGAACGTCGAGAGCCAGATCTGCCAGG
>JAFKFI010000113.1 GCA_017307285.1 Alphaproteobacteria bacterium
GAAGAAAGCCCCCTCCCCTTGTGGGAGGGGGTTGGGGGAGGGGTTTGCCGCGTCGTGGGAGAAATGAGCGCAGCCCTTCCCTGCCGCCACTGCCAAACCGCCGCCGGCACCAGCAGCACCAGCAACAGCACGCAAGCCAGGGCCGAGGCGGTCGGCCAGTCGTGATTGAGAAAAAACTCGCCCCATAGCACGCGGCCCACCGTCTCGGCCCCCGGCCCGCCGAGCAGTTCGGGGATCACGTACTCCCCCATCGCGGGAATGAATACGAGCAGAAACCCGGCCCACACGCCGGGCAACGAGAGCGGCAGCACGATCGTCAAGAACACCCGCCAGGGCGGCGCGCCGAGATCCGCCGCCGCTTCCTCCAGCGCCACGTCACGCTTCGACAGACGCGCGTAGAGCGGCAACACCATGAACGGCAGGTAGCAATAGGCGATGCCGACATACATCGCGAAATCGGTATAGAGCAGGTGCAGCGGCGCGCCGATGATCCCGGCGCGCAGCAGAACGGCGTCGATCCAGCCGTCATCCTTGAGCAACCCGATCCAGGCGACGATGCGCAGGAGAAAACCGGTCCAGAACGGCAGGATCACCAGCATCAGCAACAAGGAGCGCCACCGCTCGGGCGCCCGCGCGATGGCGAGCGCCATCGGATAGCCGATCACCAAGCACGCGAGCGAGGAGACCAGCGCCACCTTGAGGCTGAGTAGGAACGCGGCGACGTAATAGTCGTCGGCGATCAGCCCGAGAAAGCTCGACGGATCGAGCGCGAAGGCGATGGGCGGCACGCCTTCCGCCGGCCGCGCGAAGCCGATGGCGAGCACGATCGCCATCGGCAGCACGAGGAACAGCGCGAGCCAGGCCCAGGGCAGCGCGAGGACCAGGGCGCGGCCGGTGGGCGGGGCGTTCAGCCCTTCTGCGCAGCCGCGAGCGCCGCGTCCTTCTCCTGCGCGCGCTTCACCGCCGGGCGGTCGGCGATCCGGCGCACGTAATCCATGATCTCGGGGCGCTCGGGCACCAGCTTGAACCCGGTCGTCCAGGCAAGCGCCGTCCCCCAGAGGATGTCCGCGGCGGAGGGCTGGTCGCCGAGCAGGAACGGGCCTTTCGCGAGTGCCGCGGTGATGGTGTCGATCACGGTGTCGAACTCGCCGTAGGGGCTCATCGCGCGCCGACCTGGCTCGCGCGCGAGGGCGCGATCGACCACGGCGGGCTCGAAGCTCGCTGCGTAGAACACCATCCAGCGCAGATATGGCCCGCGCCGCGGATCGCCGACCGGCGGGGCGAGCCCGGCCTCGGGGAACAGATCGGCGAGGTGCAGGAAGATTGCCACCTGCTCGGTGACGATCCCGCCCGCCGGATCGCGCAGCGCCGGCACCTTGCCCATCGGGTTGATCGCCAGATAGGCGGGCGCCTGATGCTCGTTCTTGTTCTGATTGAGCAATTCGAGGCGATAGGGCGCGCCGAGTTCCTCGAGCAGGGTCAGCACACCGGTGGAGCGGGTTTGCGGCGAGTGGAACAAGGTGACGGTGCGGTCGGCCATCGGGCGAATTCTCCTCGGTCTGGTCACTCGGTCAGCACAATGCAGGCATCCGGCGCGAAGGACAGGCTGGCCACCTCGCCGGGCGCCGGAAGCGCGGTCGGGGCGCCGCCGGAGAGCGGGCGCGTCACGCGCAGGGCACCGCCATCCGGCAGGCGCAAGGTGCAGGAGAGCGCGTCGCCGCGATAGGCGGTCTCGACGATCGGCGCGCGGAAGGCGTTGGGCGGTTCGACGGAGCCTAGCGCGATGCGCTCCGGACGCACGGCGAGGAACACGCTTTCGCCCACCCCGCGCGGCGCCGGGCGGCTGGCTTGGACCAAACCAAGCCCGGCAACTTCGAGCAGCGATCCGCCCGCCTCGCTGCGCCGGACAACCGCCGGCAGCACATTGGCGGCACCGAGGAATTCGGCGACGAAGCGGCTTGCGGGCGCCTCGTAGACCGCGGCCGGTGTGCCGACCTGCGCCAGCCGACCCTCCCGCATCACGCCGATGCGGGTGCCCATCGTCATCGCCTCCTCCTGATCGTGCGTGACCAGGATAAAACTGGTGCCCAGCCGGCGCTGCACGCCGACCAGCTCGGCGCGGGTCTGCTCGCGCAAGCTGCGATCGAGGGCGGAAAGCGGCTCGTCGAGCAGCAGCAGGCGGGGACGACGGGCGAGCGCCCGAGCCAACGCGACACGCTGCTTCTGCCCGCCCGAGAGCTGCGCCGGCCGGCGCGGGCCGTACTCCGCGAGCTGCACGAGGTCGAGCATCTCTCGAACCCGCGTGGCTCGCTCATGGCGCGACAGCCGATCGTGCCGCAGCCCGAAGCCGATATTGCGCGCGACGTTCATGTGCGGAAACAGCGCGTAGGATTGGAACATCGTGTTCACCGGCCGGCGATGCGGCGGCAGCGGGCCGAGGTCCTGGCCGTCGAGCAGGATGAGGCCGGCGTCGGGGCGCACGAAGCCCGCGATGCAGCGCAGCAACGTGGTCTTGCCCGACCCCGAGCCGCCGAGCAGCACGAAGATTTCTCCCGCGTTGACGTCGACATCGACCCCGGCCAGCGCGACGATCCCGCCATAGCGCTTGGCCAACCCCTCGACCCGCAGCAGAGGCAACGCGCTCAGCGTCCCGCCTTGAAGCGCGACCACATGCGAGTGCGCGCCCGCTCCGCCGCCGGCGGCACCGCGCCCACGGTGAAGAACTTCGCCATCTGCTCGGGCGGCGGATAGATATCCGGGTCGTTGACGATCGCCGGCCGGATGTCCGGGCGACTCGCCGGGACGGCGTTGGCGTAACGCACCTTGTTGGTGATCCCGGCCATCACCGCGGGACGCAGCATGAAATCGATGAACGCCAGGGCCTCCGCCGGATGCGGCGCGTCCGCCGGCATCGCCAGCATGTCGAACCAGAGCTGCGCGCCTTCGCGCGGCGCGCTGTAGCGCACATGCACGCCCCTTCCCGCCTCGTCGGCCCGCACCGCCGCCTGCACCATGTCGCCGGAATACGAGAACGCGAGGCAGGTCTCCCCGGCGGCGACGGCGTTCACCGCCGCGCTGGAGGCGAAGTTGCGGATGAACGGGCGGATGCCCATGAGCACCGTCTCGACCGCCTCGAGGTCCGCCGGCGCGGTGCTGTCGGGATCGCGCCCGACATAGCGCAGCACGCTCGGAATCACGTCGGTCGGTGAATCAAGCATGGTGATGCCGCAGGGCGCGATCCGCCGCGCGTTCTCCGGGCGGAACAGCAGGTCCCAGCTGTCCAGCGGCGCGTCGGGCGCCAGCACGCGTACCTTGTCCGGGATCATGCCGAGGCCAATGGTTCCCCACAGATAGATCACCCCGTAGCGGTTGCCGGGATCGGATGTCGCGACCCGCCGCATCAGCTCGGGATCGAGCCCCGCCCAGTGCGGAAGTTTCGCGCGGTCGAGCGGCTGCAAGGCACCGGCGCGGATCAGCCGGGAAAAGGTCGGCTCGCTGGTCGGCACCACCACGTCGTAGCCGGAATGCCCGGCCAGCAGCTTGCCTTCCAATGCCTCCAGGCTGTCGAAGATGTCGTAGCGGACGTGGATGCCGGTCTCCGCCTGGAACCGCTCGATGGCGGCGGGATCGATGTAGTCGGTCCAGTTGTAGACGTTCACCACGCGCTCTTCCGCGCGCGCCGCCACCGCGAGCAGCATCGCCAACAGGACCAGGCCGACCCCTCTCATCCGCATCTCCTCGGCAATGGCGCACTCCCGATTGACAGTAAAGCCGGTTTGACTTCCGATGTCGTCGCGGACACGCAATGCGACACAAAACGTATCGCGGAGGAACGGTCATGGCACCGAGCTTCAGGAAAGCCGCCTACGCTCTCTCGATTGCGTTCTCAGTCCTTTTCGTCTCGGCCGGCATCGCGTCGGCGCAGAACACGGTCACTCCGGCGCCGGGAACTGTCGGGCTGGCCGGGCCTCCCAGCCCCGAACGCGTGCAGCCCTGGGGCCTGCCGCCTCCGCCGCCCGGCATCGGGCCGGTCTCGCTGTTCGCCGACATCCATGACACCCCGCAGGGCAAGTTCCTGGAAGGCGGCGCGTTCGACGAGGCGGGCAATTTCTGGTTCGTCGCCATCGATAGCGGCTGGGTGTCCTACCTGACGCCCGACGCCAAGCTCGTTCCGGTGTTCAACTGCAACCCGCCGCCGGAACAGGGCTTCGCCTGCGAGCCGCAAGGCACGCGCTGGCACAACGGCAAGCTCTACCTGACCAGCCGCCATCTCGGCATCCTGGTCTACGACCCGCAGACCAAGAAGCTGAGCTCCCTGGTGGCGACCTACCGCAACCAGCTCTTCAAGGGGCCGAACGACCTCGATTTCGACGCCCAAGGGAATCTCTATTTCACCGACCCCTGGGGCACGGGAGCCGGGCCGGAAACAGCGGATCAGGCCGGTGCAGTGTATCAGTATTCCACCGACGGGGTTCTCCGGCGGATCATCTCGACCGGACACTTCCCCAACGGCATCGCCGTCTCGCCGGACAACGGCACGCTCGCCGTCGCCGACTACGCCGCCAATCGGATGCTCTACTATTCGTTCCTCACCGGGCCGAGGTCGGCTTGCACCCAGTGCGCCAATGATCCGACGCACCAGACCTTCTTCTTCGCGACGAGCGGCAGCTTCAACCCCGGCAATGGCGGCCCCGACGGCATCCACTACGACGTGAAGGGCAATCTCTGGGCAGCGCTCGGAATCGGCGGGGTCATCGAGTACGACCCGCGCGGCATCATCATCGGCTATGTGCCGCTGCCGAACGGCGACGCTTCAGCCACGAACTTCGCCTTCGGCGGCCCGGACAATCAGTACATCTATATGGAAGGCGCCGTCAGCGGCACCGTCTGGCGCTTCAAGGCGCCACATCCAGGACTGATCGGACCCGGCGGCGTGCGGCTGCAGGCGCAACCCTGATCGTGAGCGATCGCGTCAGCGAAGTCGCGTCCGAACGCAATTCGCCGAGCGCAGCCCCGCACCCGGAAGAGATGCGAGTGACGGTCGATCTGCGCATCGGCAGCGCTTCATTCCGGGCGACGGCACGCACCACCCCCGCCGGTCTCGCCGCGACGGCATTGCTCGTCGCGGCGATATTGGTGCCGAGTCTTTGGTTGCTCCGAGGGCGCTCGGCCCGATGACCGTCTGACGGCCCGGGAATGCCGTGAGGCTTACCGCGCCTGCTGGATCGCCGAGAGAATCCAGCGTCCGCCGGGCGAGCGCAGGAATGTCCAGAGCTCGGTCGCGGTGACGTGCTCGCTCGGGCTGCCGTCCACGATCCGGCCGGAAGCGTCACGTGTCACGTCGACCATCGAGAATCGCATTGCCACGGTGGCGTATTCCCGACCGTTCTCGGCCCAGGCCTCCGCGAGATCGCCCTTTTCGAGCCGCACGTCAGTCACGGTGTTGTGCACGCCACGGCTCGACTGGTCGGCGAGCTGTTCGGCGAAGTAGCTGACCATCTCCGGCGTGGCGAGCGCGCGCAGGCCGTTGAGATCCTGCGCGCTCCAGGCAGCCTGCACGGCCTGGAGATTCTGCTCGAACGACTGGTAATCGGCTTGGCTAATGGCTATCGGCGGGCCTGACTGCGGGCGGGTCGGCATTCCGCCGCCCATGCCGCCGCCCATCGGCATCGGCCGCTGCCCGCCGCCGGGGGGCGCGAAGAAGTTGCCGGCGCCAGCGAAGCTCGGCCGAGCGCCACGGAAACGCCGGACGAGCCAGCGCACCACCATCACGATGAGAAAAATCTGGAGTAGGAAGCCGAGAAAGCCGAGGCCGCCATTCATCCCGCCGAAGAACCCGTGGCCGAGCAGAAGCCCGCCAATCCCGGCACCCACCAATCCGCCGAGCAGGCCGGAGGTGAAGGCCGAACGCGGCGCCACGTTGCCACGGGGGCCAAAGCCAGGCGCGGCATAACCAGGGGAAGAGGGCGTGTTCGGCGACATGCTGCGCTGGAAGGGCTGGGACGAGGGCGCGGTATTGGTCGAAGGGGGCGCCGACCAGGTGCGCCCGCCCCGGCTGCCCATCGAGCCGCCGCCGCCGGCACGGGCATCGGCGAGCCCCGGCGCCAGTACAAGCGCCAGGGCGGCGAAGGCGGCGAGAGCGAAAGAGGTGCGACGCATGTTTCCCTGTTCCGAGATGGAAGGGGACATATAGGGCGTCGGTCAGGCTCCCGCTACCGTCATGCCTTCTATTCGCAATGTGGGGGCGTCGGTGCCTCGCTTGAAACGGAGGTCGCTAGCCGGCGTGAGGTGGGCGAACATCTCGAGCAGGTGGCCGGCAATGGTGATTTCCGCCACCGGCTCGGCGATGGCGCCGTCGCGGATCATGAAACCAGCGGCGCCCCGGCTGTAGTCGCCGGTGACGCCATTCACGCCCATGCCGATCAGTTCGGTGACGTAGAGACCTTCCTTGATGTCGGCCATCAGCTCGGCCGGGCTGAGCGATCCCGCCGCCATGTAGAGATTGCTGGCGGACGGCGAGGGCGGCCCGCCAGTGCCGCGCGCGGCGTGCCCGGTGGTCTTGAGGCCGAGTTGGCGAGCCGAGCGGCTGTCCAGCAGCCAGGTGGTCAGCACGCCGTCCTCGATGATCGCGAGCGGCCGGCTCGGCACCCCTTCCCCGTCGAACGGCCGCGAGCGCAGCCCCCGGCGGCGCAGCGGGTCGTCCTGCACGGTAATTCCTGAAGCGAAAATCTTGTCGCCGAGCTTGTCCTTGAGGAACGTCGTGCCGCGCGCCACCGAGGCGCCGTTGATCGCCCCCGAGAGATGGCCGACCAGCCCGCCCGAGACGCGCGGGTCGTAGACCACCGGCAGCTTGGCAGTCTTGGGCCGCCTCGGGTCGAGCCGGGCGATCGCGCGCTCCCCGGCGCTGCGGCCGATCGCCGCTGCCTCCTCGAGGTCGGCGAGATGCACGGCGCTCGAATAGTCATAGTCGCGCTGCATCCCGGTGCCCTGCCCGGCCAGCGCAGTTGCCGAGACCGAATGGCTGGTCCGCACGAAGTGCCCAGCGAAACCGGCCGAGGTGACGAGCACGATCTCCACCCGGCCGTAGCCCGCCTCCGCACCCTCCGAGTTGTTGATCCCAGGCACCGCCAGCGCCGCCTCCTCGGCCGCCGAGGCGCGCGCCACGAGGGCGTCGGTATCCGGCTCGGCCTGGTCGGCGAGGTCGAGCGGGCCGGCATCCGCCAGCGCCGCCTCGGCGGCGAGGCCGCCATAAGGGTCCTCCGGCACCACTCGCGCCATCGCCACGGCGCGCTCAGCGAGCTGTGCGAAGCCGGCGGGATCGACCGTAGTGGACGAAACCGTCGCCGAGCGATTGCCGAGGAACACCCGGAGCCCGAGATCCTGCCCCTCCGAGCGCTCGACATGCTCGGTTTGACCGAGCCGCCGCTGCACGCCGAGCGAGGTGCCGCCCACCATAACCGCGTCGGCGGCGTCCGCCCCGGCGGTGCGCGCCCGGGCGATCAAATCCTGCAACAGGGCGATATGGTCGCTCATATGGGTCAGGCCGCCAGGGTGTCGGCAATCTCGGCGAGGCCGGGAACGCGCGCGGCCGGGCCGAGTGCCGCGAGGGTCGGGGTGGCGCGGAACACCCGCGCCGCCGCCCGGCGCACATCATCGGTGGTCACGGCGTTGAGCTTGCCGACCGTCTCGCCGGTGGGGATCACGCGGTCGAACACCTGGATCTGCCGTGCCAGCTGCTCGCAGCGGCTGCCCGTACTTTCCAGCGACATCAGCAGCGACGCCTTCACCTGGGCACGGGCGCGGGCCAGCTCCGCCTCCGACACGCTCTCCTGCACCTTGCGCAGTTCCTCCAGGGTGACGGGCATCAGCTCCGCCGCCTCGCTCTCGCCGGTCCCGGCGTAGATGCCGAACAGCCCGGCATCCATGTAGGGCGCGGTGAAGGAATAGACCGAGTAGACCAGCCCGCGCTTCTCCCGCACCTCCTGGAAGAGCCGCGACGACATGCCGCCGCCGAGCAGGGTCGAGAGCAGCAGGGTCGGGTAGTAGTCGGGATCGCCATAGGCGACCGAGGGGAAGCCGAGCACGATATGCACCTGGTCGAGGTCGCGCGCCTCGCGGAACTCGCCGCCTCGGTAGAGCCCGGGGCTCACCGGCGGCGGCGCCACGTTGGGCAGGTCGGCGAAGTGGCTATGCACGAGGTCGAGGATGTGCCCGTGCTCTAGCCGCCCGGCGGCGGCGACCACCACGTTGCTCGCCGGATAGTGCCGCCGCATGTAGCCGGTCAGCGCGTTGCGCGACAGGCCGCGGACCACCTCCTCGGTACCGAGCACCGGCCTTCCCATCGGCTGGGCGGGGAACGCCGCCTCCTGGAAATGGTCGAAGATGATGTCGTCCGGCGTGTCGTTGGCCTGGCCGATCTCCTGCAGGATGACCCCCCTCTCCCGCTCCAGCTCCTCCGGCTCGAAGGTCGAGTGGGTGAGGATGTCGCCGATGATGTCGGCGGCGAGGGCGGTGTCCTCCTTCAGCACCTTGACGTAGTAGGCGGTCTGCTCGCGCGCGGTGTAGGCGTTGATGTGCCCACCTACCGCCTCGATTTCTTCCGCTATTTCGGCCGCGCTGCGCCGCTCGGTGCCCTTGAAGGCCATGTGCTCGAGGAAATGCGAGACCCCGTTCTCCTCCGCCAGCTCGTTGCGTGTGCCGGTGGCGACGTAGGCGCCGAGCGAGACGGTCTCCACCCGATCCATCCGCTCGGAGACGACGGTGAGGCCGGAAGGCAGGCGGGTGACACGGATCGCGTCACCGGTGGCGTCGGTCATGCGGCGTTCCTCTGGGCGATGGCGCGGACGCGGGCCTCGATGGCGGCGAGGTCGTTGGGCGCCAGGGTGTAGCGTTCCTCCCTGTCATATAGGTCGGCGAGGCGCGGCGGCAGAGGGGGCGTGATGCCGGTTGCCCGCATCATCGCCTCGGGGAACTTGGCCGGGTGGGCGGTGGCAACGGCGACCATCGGCACGCCATGCCCGCAGGGCAGCGCACGACCGGCGGCGATCCCGATGGCGCTGTGCGGGTCGGCGAGGTAGCCGGTCGCCCCGTGCAACCGGCGGATTTCCGCCTCGGTCGCCGCATCGTCGCAGGAGAAGCCGTGGAACAGCCGCGTGGCGCGCAGCCACGCCCCCTCGGGTACCGCCATACGCCCGCTCTCCCGGAAGCCGCGCATCGCCGCCGCCGTCGCCTCCGGGTCGCGGTCCAGCAGCTCGAACAGCAGGCGCTCGAAATTGGAGCTGACCTGGATGTCCATGCTGGGCGACAGGCTCGGCTCCACATCGCGCACCGACATGTCGTTGGCGGCAAGGAAACGGGCGAGGATGTCGTTGCGGTTCGATCCGACCACCAGCCGCGCCACCGGCAGCCCCATCCGGCGCGCCGCCCAGGCCGCCAGCACGTTGCCGAAATTGCCCGTCGGCACGGCGAACGCCACCTCGCGATCCGGCGCGCCGAGGCAAAGGGCGGCGGCGACATAGTACGGAATTTGCGCCGCGATCCGCGCCCAGTTGATCGAGTTGACGGCCGAGAGATGCATCTCGCCACGGAACGGCACGTCGGCGAACATCGCCTTCACCAGATCCTGGCAGTCGTCGAAATTGCCTTCCACGGCGATGTTGCCGACATTCGGCGCCAGCACCGTCGTCATCTGCCGCCGCTGCACCTCGCTGGTCCGCCCATGCGGGTGGAGGATGGCGATATCGACCCTCTCCCGCCCCGCAAACGCCTCAATGGCGGCCGATCCGGTGTCGCCCGAGGTCGCACCGACGATGGTGACGTGCTCGCCGCGCTCGGTCAGCACATGATCGAACAGCCGCCCGAGCAGCTGCATCGCCATATCCTTGAAGGCGAGCGTCGGCCCGTGGAACAGCTCCTGCACCCAGAGCCCGGCATCGAGCTGCACCAGCGGCGCCACCGCCGGATGGCCGAACCCGGCATAGGCCTCGTGGCAGAGGCGCCGCAGAACGCCGAACGGGATCGCCCCGCCCGCGAAGGGCTGGATCACCCGCGCCGCCAACTCCGCGTACGGCAGGCCGCGCATCGCCCGCCAATCGGCCGGCGAGAAGTGCGGCCATGTTTCGGGAACATAGAGCCCGCCATCCTCGGCGAGCCCCGCCAACAGCGCGCCGGCGAAGTCCCGCACCGGCGCCTGGCCGCGCGTGGAGATGTAATGCATCGGCGGAACCTAGGGGGAAGCGGCGAGGGCGTCCACGTTCGCGCGCCGGACTGCGACCATGCGCCTCGTTGGCCGTCGGCGATTGCCGAACGCCGCACCTCGGTCGCTCCCCGCATGGTTCCGCTTGAGCTTTGCGGAGAGCCGGTCCCAGTATCGAAGGCAAACCGAGGAGACAGCCACGATGGCCAAAGCCTATTGGATCGCCGCGTACCGTTCTGTCAGCAACCCGGACGCGCTGGCTGCCTACGCCAAACTCAGCGGTGCGGCGATCACCGCCGCCGGTGGGCGCATCCTGGTGCGCGGGATGCCGGCGCATCTCTATGAGGCGGGCCTCCAGCAACGCACCGTGGTTATAGAGTTCGACAGCGTGGAGCAGGCCCGGGCGGCGCACGATAGCCCAGCGTACCAGGAGGCCCTGGCCGCGCTCGCCGGCGGAGCCGAGCGCGACATTCGCATCGTCGAAGGGGTGTAAAGCCCGGCCGAATCGTTCTCCTCCTCAGCGGCCGGTGCGGCGAGCAATCGAGACTCCATACGCCTGCCGCCTGGCCGCCAGCAACGGATCGTCGGACAAGGCGATTCCGTCGGGCAGATTGTTCGGATCGAAGAAAAGGCGCCGCTCCTCCTCCTGGTCAGGATGCGGGCCGCTCAGCTCAATCGTACCGAGCGTGACCCGCTCCCGGTCGGCGGGCCAAAGGATCGTCACGTCATTCGTCGGGTCGCCGGGACCGGCAAGCTGCGCGACCAGGGTAAAGCGCACCGGGCCGGCGGCGAGCCGGGTGTCGAGATCGTCGAACAGGAACCGAGGCTGTCGGGCCTTGGCCTCCTCGGGCGTCAGGCTGGCAATCCCGGCTTCCGGCTCGATGACGTAGCGGAATGCCCGCCTCGCCCCGTCGGGGGCGACGAACACCAAGGCGTTGTTGCCGAAATAGCGCGTGGTCGCGAAGCTGCGCGGGGTCGGGCGCGGGCGGGCAAGAAATCGCTGGGTCTCAAGATGCTCCGCGACAAAGAGGTCGAGCGGCGTGGGGGCCGCGACACCGGCGCCGCTGCCCGCCACGGCCCGCAGAAAGGCAACGAAATCCTCGCCGTTGCGCACCGCGAAGCCCTCGTCGGCGTTGGCGACGATGTCGTTCTGGGCGCCACCGGCGGCGAGAAAGCGGATGGCGAACCCCGGCGGCGCCGCGGCCGGATCGTTATCGGGAATCTCGGGCAGTCCGGTCCCGTCGGAGCAGCGCACGATCAGCGGCGTCACGGCGCCGAATTGCGGCGCACGGGAAAGCCGGGCGGCAGACGGCGTCGGTGTGAACCGGCCATCGTACAGGCGCCCCTTGGCGTGCGCGCGGCGCGCACCAGGGTGGACGCCGAAAATCGCTTCCAAGGCGTCGACGAGTTCGGTCCCGAGATCGGTCGGCAACGATGGGCTCCCTTCGCGGATGCACTGTATCGAACGCGCTGCGCGGGCTGACCAAAGTGGCACTCGGCGTCCCATCGAGGGGCGTTCCGCCGCGCAGCAAGGCGGTCACTCCAGGCTGCCACGGCAGGGGCGCCCTGTTAAGCGTCCATCCCCGCTCGTCGCACGCGACGCCCCCGATCGCGACTGGCTACGACGTCCGTTGGCTCGCCTGATACGCCGCAACGGCGAAGCGCTGCAGGGCAAGATTCGCGCCGCCGGTCTGAAAGCCGCCCAAGCCCACATCGTCCAGCGCCCACGAAGCGACGCTTGGGTTGCTACCCTGCTGCTGGCCGGTCGTCTCGAGGGTCTGGCTGCCGCCGATCGCGCCGGGATACTGGGACAACAGGGTCGCGGCGGACGGCGTCGAGCTGGAGCCGGCCAGCGGAATTGGCTCGGTCAATTGGTATGCACCGAGCAGCCCGGCCAGCAGCGTGACGGCGATTTGCGGCCCGGAAGCGCCACCCACCGTGCTTAGGCTCGGCCGTCCATTGAGCCCGGAGCCGGTGAAGACGCTCGCATCGCGCGCCACCTTGATGAAATTGGCATCGCTGCCCGTCGGATCGGTCTGGGTCAGCAGCGCGCCGATTGCATTGACCGAGCGTTCCCCGGTGACGCTCGCGGTGATCTGCACCGCCGGGCTGTCAGTGATCCCCGACAACGTGCCGTTCTGCCCGTGCGTTCCGGTCCGCGCCACCACCACCAGATCCTGCGTGCTGCCAGACGGGCCGGCGACGAAGTGCAGCTGGTTGAACTCGTCGGCGGTGAAGTCCGTCCGGTCGGTGACGTCGACATCGCCCAGCATCAACCGTCCACCATTCGGCAACGCCTGGTCGCTACGCAGCGCCACCTTATATCCCGCGATACTGCCGCCGGCCGGGGCGGTCGCCGCATAGAGATCGCGCAACGCGAACATGTCGCCGCCCACCGCGGTGAAGTTCCCGGCCGTGCTCAGCGAGGGCCGGCTCTGCGGCCCAAGGCCGGTGAAGATGCTGGCATCGCGCGCCACCTTCAGGAAGTTGGCATCGCTCGCGGTCGGATCGGTCGGGGTCAGCAGCGCGCCGATCGCGTTGATCGAGCGTGCCCCAGTGACATTCGCGGTGATCTGCACCGCCGGGCTATCGGTGATCCCCAACAGCGTGCCGTTCTGCCCGTGCGTTCCGGTCCGCGCCACCACGACCACATCCTGATTGCTGCCGGACGGGCCGACGACGAAGTGCAACTGATTGAACTCGTCGGCGGTGAAATCCACCCGACCGGTGACGTCGACATCGCCGAGCATCAACCGACCGTCATTCGGCGATGCCTGGTCGCTGCGCAGCGCCACCTTGTATCCCGCGATGCTGCCGCCCGCCGGGGCGGTCGCTTGATAGAGATCGCGGAGCGCGAACATGTCGCCACCCGCCGCCGTGAAATTCCCCGCCGTGCTCAGCGACGGCCGGCCCTGCGAGCCGAACCCGGTGAAGATGCTCGCATCGCGCGCCACCTTCAGGAAATTGGCGTCGCTGGCGGTCGGATCGGTCGGGGTCAGCAGCGCGCCGATCGCGTTGATCGAGCGTGCCCCGGTGATGCTCGCGGTGATCTGCACCGCCGGGCTATCGGTGATGCCGGACAGCGTGCCGTCCTTGCCCCGCATCCCGGTCCGGGCCACCACGACCAAATCCTGATTGCTGCCCGACGGGCCGGCGACGAAGTGCAACTGATTGAACTCGTCGGCGGTGAAATCCACCCGATCGGTAACGTCGACATCGCCCAGCATCAGCCGCCCGTCATTCGGCGACCCCTGGTCGCTGCGCAGGGCCACCTTGTATGCCGCGATACTACCGCCGGCCGGCGCGGATGCGGTGTAGAGATCGCGAAGCGCGAACATGTCCCCCGAGGCCGCCGTCAGATTGCCGACCGTGCTCAAGCTCGGCCGGCCTGTGGAAGCAAGCCCGGTAAAGATGCTGGCGTCGCGGGCCACCTTGATGAAATTGGCATCGCTGGCGGTCGGATCGGTCTGATTCAGCAGTGCGCCGATTGCGTTGATCGAGCGTGACCCGGTGACGCTCGCGGTAATCTGCACCGCCGGGCTGTCGATGATTCCCAACAGCGTGCCGTCCGCCCGTCGCGTGCCGGTCCGCGTCACCACCACCACGTCCTGCGTGCTGCCCGAAGGGCCAGCGACGAAGTGCAACTGGTTGAACTCGTCGGCGGTGAAGTCCGTCCGATCGGTGACATCCACATCGCCCAGCATCAGCCGACCGTCATTCGGCGATGCCTGATCGCTGCGCAGCGCGACCTTGTATCCCGCGATACTACTACCGGCCGGGGCGGTGGCGGTGTAGAGATCGCGCAGCGCGAACATGTCGCCCGCCGCCGCCGTGAAATTTCCCGCCGTGCTCAGCGCTGGTCGGCTCTGTGAGCCGAACCCGGCGAAGATGCTCGCATCGCGCGCCACCTTCAGGAAGTTGGCATCGCTGCCCGTTGGATCGGTCTGGGTCAGCAGCGCGCCGATCGCGTTGATCGAGCGTGCCCCGGTGACGCTCGCGATAATCTGCACCGCCGGGCTGTCGGTGATCCCCGACAGCGTGCCGTCCGCCCGTCGCGTGCCGGTCCGCGCCACCACGACCAGATCGTGGGTGCTGCCGGAAGGGCCGGCGACGAAATGCAGCTGGTTGAACTCGTCGGCGGTGAAATCCGTCCGGTCGGTGACATCGACATCGCCCAGCATCAGCCGACCATTGTTCGGCGCGGATTGATCGCTGCGCAGCGCCACCTTGTATCCCGCGATGCTGCCGCCCGCCGGCGCGGCCGCTTGGTAGAGATCGCGGAGAGCGAACATGTCGCCCGCGGCCGCGGTGAACCCGCCGATGGACAGGCTGGAACGAATGTCGACGATGTCCGTGGAAGCGCCCGAGCGGGCCGACGAGCCGCCCCCGCCGCTCGCCCCGGACGTGTAGCCCGCCGGGAATTGACCGAGAACGGGAGCACGCCGGCGGCGGACACTGCCATCTGGACGCCCTCCCCGCTTCTCGGAGCCCGTCCGCTCAGCGTCGCATGCGCCGGTGTATTTCGGGTTAACCTCGCCCTAGTGGCTGCGCTTCACCGTCCGGAAATGGTAGGCGCAATTCGCGGTCGAGATGTCGCCCTCGATCCGATGGCCGGTCAGCTTCCCCTCGATGACGATGTCGCCGAGACCGCCCTGCAGCAGCCCATCCGGGCCGATGCTTGCGTCCACCAAGGTGCGGCCGTTCCAGCGGTACTGGAATTCCCCATTGACGACGCGCAACACCACGAGGCCGGGCGACGGGCAGGCCCGCGAATCGGCGCGGAACCGCGTGCTGGTGCCGCGATAGACCCCATCGATCTGGTCCGGAGCGAGCTTCGGGGCCGGCGCCGGAGCAGCAGGCGACGGCGGCGGCGGCGCAGGCTGGGCGCAGGCGGCAACCAGCCCGCAGACTGCCCCCACGAGGCCGGGTCGAAGAAAACGAATCATGCCGCCACGCAGCCGCCCTGCTTCACCTTTCGGGTGGTCGAGGCCGGGAAGCGGGCCAGCCGATCCGCTGGGCGGACGGGGCGGCGCACCAGCTCGCCGCCGCAATTCGGGCACCGCCCGGCCAGCACGTCCTCGGCGCAGCTCGCGCAAAAGGTGCACTCGAAACTACAAATCCGCGCCTCAACGCTCTCGGGCGGCAGGTCGCGGTCGCAGCACTCGCAGTTGGGTCTGATTTCCAGCATGGCGGGCAAGCTAGCGGCCCAGCCGTCCTCACGCCAGATAGCGCGCGGTGAGATGCGCCTCGAAATCCGCCGGATCGAGCGGCTTGCCGGTGGCCGCGCGCAGCAGGTCGTTGAACCCGAGCAGGCTGCCCCTGCCGTGGACGTTGGCCCGAAGCCAGCCGAGCAGCGGCGCAAAATCGCCCCGCCCGAGCGCCGCGTCGAGCTCCGCTACGTCCCGGCGCGCCGCCGCCATCAGCTGCGCAGCCGCCATCGCGCCCAAGGTGTAGCTCGGGAAATATCCGAATGCGCCGTCGTACCAGTGAATGTCCTGCAGGCAGCCTTGCGCGTCGTCGGGCGGCGTGAGGCCGAGCAGCGCCTTGAAACCATCATTCCACGCGCCCGGCAGATCGGCCACCCCGAGGTCGCCGGCAATCAACGCCTGCTCCAGCCGGAAGCGCAGGATGACATGCGCGGGATAGGTCATCTCGTCGGCGTCGACCCGGATGAAGCCCCGCCCGACCCGCCGCCAGAGCCGGCCGAGATTGGCCGGCGCGTAGGGGCCTGGATCGCCGCCAAAGGTCGCGTGCAGCTCCGGCCCGAGCCACGACAGAAAAGCATCCGAGCGGCTGGCCTGCATCTCGACGATGAGTGACTGGCTCTCATGCGCCGCCATCCCCGCCGCCTCACCCACCGGCTGGCGCGCATGGGCCGCCGGCAGGCCGCGCTCATACAGCGCATGGCCGGTCTCATGCAGCACGCCGAGCAGGCTCTGGGCGAAATCCGTCTCGTCGTACCGCGTGGTGATGCGGACATCGGTGGGCGTGCCGCCGCAAAACGGGTGCGTCGAGCGATCGAGCCGCGCATGGCGGTAATCGAGCCCGGCCCGCTCGGATAACCGGCGGCACAGCGCCTCCTGCACCGCCGCGGGAAACGGCCCCACCGGACGTTCTGGTGCCGGATCGCGGGCCTGGCGCTCCTCGGCCTGGGGCAGCGCCCATCGCAAGAACGCTTCGTATTTGGCGAATACCGGCGCGACATCCGCGACACCGATGCCGCGCTGGTAGCCGTCCATCAACGCGTCGTACTCGCCCATCCCGAGCGCCGGCGCCAGCGCCGCCGCCGTCTCGCGGGTCAGGCGGACCACTTCCGCGAGATGCTGGCGGACCAGGGCGAAATCCGCCGTCCGCCGTGCCTCGCGCCAGACCTTCTCGCAGGCCGAATTGGCCCGCGCCTGCGCCTCCACGAGATCCGGCGGCAGCGCGGTCGCACGCGTATGGGCGTGGCGCATCAGGCGAAGATTGGTGGCCCGCCAAGGATCGGCTGGCTCCCCCTCCGATTCCGCCCAATCGAGTTCGTCTCCGGCCTCCGGCGCGATCAGCAGCCCATGCGCCAAACCCGCCAGCACGGCGAGTTGGTCCCCTCGCGCGGCGGCGCCACCGGACGGCATCATGGCGGAGGCATCCCAGCCCAGCATCGCATTGGCCTCTCCGATCGTGGCGATGCGGGCGAAACGGGCGGTCAGGCGGTCATAGGCGGAGTTCATGCTCGGATGATCCTGTTGGCCCAGACGGCGAACACCACCAGCAGCGCGGCGGCGAGGCCGAACCAGGTGATCGCATAGGACAGGTGATTGTTCGGCGGCCGCGGCAAATGCTGCGCCGGGACAGGATAGACCCCCGGCGATGCCGGCCCCATTGCTACCAAGGTGAACGGCGCGGCCTCGGGCACGCCGAGCGCCGGTCCAATCGCAACCGGATTGAGGGTGTAGAAGTGCCGGCGGGCGAGATCATCTTTCGCGCTGAACGGGCCTGGCTTCACCGGTGGCCGAACATAGCCCTCGACGCTCACCTCGCCCTGTGGCACCGTGATCGCGCTGCGTTTGGACAGCGGAATCCATCCGCGATCCACCAGGATCGGCGGTCCATCGCTGCGCCGGAGCGCCATGAGTTGCGCCGCCCCCATCTGCGGGCCTTCGGGGGTGTCGCGCACATCCGCGCCATAGAGTGCCCAGCGGTCGGTTTGGAAGCGGCCTTCCACCCGCACTTTCGTAAAGGCGGCGGGATGGGCCGGGAGCGGCACGGCGGGAGCTGTCTCGGCGCGATCAATCGCGCTGAGTAGCGCCGTCTTCCACGCCAGTCGCTCCACTTGCCAAACGCCGAGCCCGATCAGCACCCCGAGCATCACCAGGGTCATCAGCCCCGGCCCCAACAGCCTTCTCCAGCTTTCGGAGCGGCTCACAATCCCATCTCGAAGGAACGGACCCGGTACTGCATCGCCACGAGTGCCGCCTTCAATGGCCGCATCATGATGACCGCGAGCGGGATCGTCACCAAGGGCCAGAGCACGATATGCACCCAGAGCGGCGGGCTGAAGGTGAACTCCACCCAGAAGGCGAGCCCTACGATGATCGCGCTGAGCAGGAACGTCACGCCGACCGCCGGGCCATCGCCCGAATCATGCGCACGAAGGTCGAGCCCGCAAACCTCGCATTTGTCCCGCACGGTCAGCAGGCCGATATAGAGCCGTCCCTCGCCGCAGCGCGGGCAGCGGCAGCGCAGCGCCGCCCGAAAAAGGTTGACCCGCGCCGCCGTCACCGCCTCTCCCGGCTCAGGGGCCGATATGCGCGACGCTTGCCGAGGCTCCCGACCAGTAGATGCAAACGAACAGGAACAGCCACACCACGTCGACGAAGTGCCAGTACCATGCCGCCGCCTCGAAGCCGAAATGCGCTTGCGGCGTGAACTGTCCGGCGCGTGCGCGGAACCAGCAAACGATCAGGAAGATGGTGCCGACGATGACGTGGAAGCCGTGAAAGCCGGTCGCCAGGAAGAACACCGACGGGTAGATGCCGCCGCCATAGAACTTGAACGGCGCGTCCGAATACTCGATCGCCTGGCAGGCGGTGAAGCACATGCCCAGAATGAAGGTCAGTGCGAGGCCCCACAGCATCCCCTTGCGGTCCCCCTCCAGCAGGCTGTGATGCGCCCAGGTCACGGTGGTGCCTGAGAGCAGGAGGATCATCGTGTTGAGGAACGGCAGATGGAACGGGTCGAAGGTGGTGATGCCCGCGGGTGGCCACATCGGCGTGGTCGCGTTGGCCACGTTCTCCGGGAACAGCGCGTAGTTGAAATAGGCCCAGAAGAAGCCGACGAAGAACATCACCTCGCTGGCGATAAAGAACATCATCCCATAGCGGAGGCCGAGCCGCACAACCGGCGTCCACTCGCCCGGCGTGCGCGACTCGCGGATCACGTCGCGCCACCAGAAGAACATCACGCAGAGCACGGCCACCAGGCCGACGGAAAAGACGATCTTCTCGCCGTAATGCGCCCAAAGAATGATGCCGAGCAGCAGCGCCCCGCCGGAGAACGCGCCGCACAGCGGCCACGGGCTCGGATGAACGAGGTGATAGGGCTGCTTCAGGCCCGAACTGGTGGGAACCGAAACTGCGTGCGCGTCGCTTGCCATGCCTGACCCAATACTTATTCCGATAACCAAATCAGCCAGGGAAGCCGCCCCGGAAACGGTGCCGCATCATCGCGAAAAACGCCGGAGGTTCAAGGTCTCGCCTCGCGGGAGAACATCGCCGCACCTCACCGCGCCAGATCGGCGCGCGGGCCGACATGCGGGCCGGCCTTCTCGAGCACGCCGGCCTTCGCCGCATCGTCGAGCGAGCGGAAGAAGCTATACGACAAGGTGATGACCCGCACATCGGCAGTGTTCGGATCCTTGGCGAGTGCGGGGTCCACCCAGAAGCTCAGCGGAAACTGCATCTCCTGCCCAGGTGCGAGGGTCTGCTGGTTGAAGCAGAAGCACGCCGTCTTGTGGAAATACTTGCCGACCTTGTCGGGGGTAACGTTGTAGACAGCGATCCCCGTCACCGGCGTCTTCGCGAGGTTCCGCGCGTGGTAGAACGCGA
This sequence comes from Alphaproteobacteria bacterium, assembly GCA_017307285.1. Lineage (GTDB taxonomy): Bacteria > Pseudomonadota > Alphaproteobacteria > Acetobacterales > Acetobacteraceae > JAFKFI01. Next base: position 19,282 of record JAFKFI010000113.1, read on the forward strand.
CCTGCTCGTCACCTAGGGGCAGCGTCACGGACGCCTGCTCGGGCGCGAATTTCCACGGCAGGTTCGGATTGGTGTCGGCGTTGAACCGCACCGTCACTTTGCGCGAGACCGCGCCGGGCGCGGCAGCGGGGCCGATCTGCGGCGTGCCGCCATATCCCGTCACCGCGCAGAACACCCGGTAAAGCGGGATCGCCGCGAAGGATGCGCCGACCATGCCGACTACGACGGCGGCCAGCACGAGACCCAAAAACTTGTTGCCAGTTCTTGTGCTCAAGACTTCGTCATCTTTACCCAGGTGATCGCGTAGAAGATCGCGCAGAGCAGCAGCAGCACCACGAACATGGCCCAATTCCGCCCCCGCCGGCGACGCGCTACGGCGTCCGACTCGGCCTTGCTCAGGGGGGAAAGATCGCCCGCCACAGCCATCAGCCCAGCAGCCGGTCGATCGGCAATGCGCCGAACAGCACGAACAGGTACACGATCGAGTATTTGAACGCCGCCTTCGCCGGTGCGTCCTTGGTCAGGCTCACCCCGCGCTCGTCCTGCCGATCGCGCGCGACCAGCCAGACCTGCCAGAGATAGCCGAGCCCGAGCAGCAGCGCGGTGGCGCCGTAGATCATCCCGGCGAAGCCGAGCACGCAGGGCAGCAGCGACAACGGCACCAGCAGCAGCGTGTAGATGACGATCTGCTTCCGAGTCTCCTTGGCCCCCGCCACCACCGGCAGCATCGGTACGCCGGCGCGCTGGTAGTCGTCATTCGCCCAAAGCGCGAGCGACCAGAAATGCGGCGGCGTCCAGAAGAACACGATGCCGAACAGGATCAACGGCATGAGGTCGATGCTGCCGGTCACGGCCGCCCAGCCGATCACCGCCGGAAACGCCCCGGCGGCGCCGCCGATGACGATGTTTTGCGGCGTCCGACGCTTCAGCCACATCGTGTAGATGAAGACGTAGAACAGGATCGACAGTGCCAGCACCGAGGCGGCGGCGATGTTGGTCGCGAGATACATCAGCAGCACCGACGCCACCGCCAGCACCACGCCAAAGCCGAGCGCCTCGCCCGGCATGATCCGCCCCTGCGGGATCGGCCGGGACTGCGTGCGGCGCATCACCGCGTCGATGTCCCGGTCGTACCACATGTTGATCGCGCCGCAGGCCCCGGCGGCGACGGTGATGCACAGCACCGCCGTGAAGCCGAGCACCGGATGCAGATGGCCGGGCGCGATCAGCAACCCGATCAAGCCGGTGAACACCACGAGGCTCATCACGCGCGGCTTCAACAGCGCGATCCAGTCCCGCACATCGGCGTCGCCGGGAACGACGTGGCTCGGGGCCACCTCGTTCCGCCGGACAGGGGTCAAGTCGCTCATCGGATACGCGGCAGCTCCTCAAAGGTGTGGAACGGCGGCGGCGAGCTGACGGTCCACTCGAGTGTCGTCGCACCCTCGCCCCAGTAATTCGCCGGCTCATGCTCCTTCGAGGTGAACGTGCGGAATACGACGTAGAGGAACACCAGGAAGGCGATGAAGGAGATGAAGGCGCCGATCGAGGCAACGAAGTTCCAGCCAGCGAAGGCCTCCGGATAGTCCGGGTAGCGTCGCGGCATGCCGGACAGACCGAGGAAGTGCATCGGGAAGAACGTCAGGTTGACGCCGATGAAGGTCAGCCAGAAATGCACCTTGCCCCAGAACTCGGGATAGGGCCGGCCGCTCATCTTGCCGATCCAATAGTAGAAGCCGGCGAAGATCGAGAACACCGCGCCGAGCGACAGCACGTAGTGGAAGTGCGCCACCACGTAGTAGGTGTTGTGCACGATCTGGTCGATGCCGGCGTTGGCCAGCACCACGCCGGTCACGCCGCCGATGGTGAAAACGAAGATGAAGCCGATCGCCCACAGCATCGGCGTCTTGAGCTCGATCGAACCGCCCCACATCGTCGCGATCCAGGAGAAGATCTTGATGCCGGTCGGCACGGCGATGACCATTGTTGCCGCCATGAAGTAGGCGCGGGTGTCGACGTCAATGCCGGAGACGAACATGTGGTGCGCCCACACGACGAATCCGACCACGCCAATCGCGATCATCGCGTAGACCATGCCGAGATAGCCGAAGATCGGCTTGCGGCTGAAGGTGGAGACCACGTGGCTGACCATGCCGAAGCCGGGCAGGATCATGATGTAGACCTCGGGGTGGCCGAAGAACCAGAACAGATGCTGGAACAGCACCGGGTCGCCGCCGCCCGACGGGTCGAAGAAGGCCGTGCCGAAATTGCGGTCGCAGATCAGCATGGTGATCGCCGCAGCCAGCACCGGGATCGAGAGCAGCAGGAGGAACGCCGTCACCAGCACCGACCACACGAACAGCGGCATCTTGTGCATCGTCATGCCGGGCGCGCGCATGTTGAAGATGGTGGTGATGAAGTTGATCGCGCCGAGCAGCGAGCTCGCGCCGGCGAGATGCAGCGCGAACAGCGTGCAATCCATGCCCGGTCCGGGCTCGTAGGTCATGTTCGAGAGCGGCGGATACAGCGTCCAGCCGGTGCCCGATTCCTGCAGCGCCAGCCCGGTGAGGATCAGGCCGAAGGCGGGGACCAGCAGCCAGAAGCTGATGTTGTTGAGGCGGGGGAACGCCATGTCGGGCGCGCCCACCATCAACGGAACGAACCAGTTGCCGAACCCGCCCATCATCGCCGGCATGACCGAGAAGAAGATCATCAGCAGGCCGTGCGACGTGACGATGGTGTTCCACGCCTGCCCGTTGGTGATGACGGTATTATCCGGGTACATGAGCTGTGCCCGCATGATCACCGACAGCACGGCGCCCACCAGCCCTCCGCAGACCGCGAAGATCAGGTAGAGCGTGCCGATATCCTTGTGGTTCGTGCTGAACAACCAGCGCTGCGCGAAGCTCAGCTTGTGATCGTGGTGATCATGCGCGTGGTCGTGAGTCGTGGCCGACATCGTCAAAGCTCCTTCCGGTGCCCCGGGAATACGCCCTCCCGGAGCACGCACCAGCCAAATTTGGTCAACGCTGCGCCGCCGTCGCGACCGTCACCGGCTGGGCCGGCTGCGCCGGCGCGGTGTCCGCGAACTTGGTCTTGGCCTGCTTCAGCCAATCTTCAAATTCCTTCTCCGTCACCGCGTGCACCGCGATCGGCATCCGGCTGTGGTTCTGGCCGCAAATCTGATTGCACTCGCCGTAGAACACGCCGGTCTTGTCGGCCCGGAACCACGTCTCGATGGTCCGGCCAGGAATGGCGTAGCGCTGCACCCCGAGAGCCGGGACGAAGAAGCTGTGGATCACGTCGGAGCTCGTCGTCAGCACCCGGATGTTTTTGTTCACCGGCACGACCAGCTGATTGTCGACGGTGAGCAGCCGCAGCTGGCCGGGCTTCAGCTGGTCATCGGGCACGAAGTAGCTGGTGAAGTCGAGATTGCCGTGGTCGGGGTAGGTGTATTCCCAGTACCACTGGTGCCCCGTCACCTTGATCGTCATGTCGGGGTCGTGCGTGCGGTCCTGGTAGTAGACCAGCCGGAACGACGGAATGGCGATGATCACCAGGATCAGCACCGGCAGCACGGTCCAGGCGATCTCCAGGACAGAGTTGTGCGCCGTCTTGCTCGGCGTCGGGTTGCGCCGCGAGTTGTAGCGGATCATCACCCACAGCAGCAGCACGCCGACGAACACGGTGATGAGGGTGATGATCACCATCACCAGATCATGCAGGTTGATGATCTGTGTCTTGATCGGGCCGGCAGAGGGCTGCATCCCGATTTCCCAAGGACTCGGCGTCCCGAGGGCGTGGGCCGGCGGAGCGAACGCAAAAGGCGCGATCCCCGCGACAATAATCGCGGCAAGAAGCCGCCGGAAAAGCTGCATCGACCGATCCACCCCACTTCCGTCGCGCCGAACCGCCCGGTCCGGCTCCTTCGAGGCCGGAGAATTGCACCCCGCCCCGCAGGCTTCGGCCTAGCGGAGCCTTTGCTCCAGATCAAGGGCTTGCCCGGAACGGCTGCCGTTGTACAGGCGCGTGCCGGCGGACTAGCTCAGTTCGGCAGGTGCGCGAGGGTGAACAACCCGAACGGTGGCACCGGAGAAATTTCCGCCCGTGCCTGATCCTCGGGCTCGAACAGCGCGGCGGGGGCGAAATCGGGGTGCCAGCCCAGCGCGCGCGAGGCTGGGGCGAGCGCCCACTCGATCCACCATCGCGGGCCGGCCTCGGCGGCGAAATGGTTGACGAACAGCAGATGGCCGCCTGGCCGCACCACGCGGCGCATCTCGGCCAGCAGCTGGCGCGGATGCGGCACGACGGAGGCGACGAACATCGCCACAGCAATGTCGAACCCGTCATCCGGGAATGCCATCGCCTCGGCGTCCATCTCCAGCAGCCCGTCCACGTTGGCCAGGCGTCGCTGCTGCACACGCGTCCGCGCACGCGCCAGCATTTCGGCCGAGAGATCGATGCCGGTGACGCGCTTGCTCGGCAGATAATGCGGCAAGGCGAGCCCGGTCCCGACGCCGACCTCCAGCACCCGCGCGCCGGGCAGGCGGTTGACCATCGCCACCGCGCGGCGCCGGCCGATCGCCGACACACCGCCGAACGCGGCATCGTAGATGCCCGCCCAGCGTCGGTACGCGGCCCTGACAGCGTCGGCATCGAGCGACGACCGGGGGGTCGGATCCTGTCCCCGCGCGGTGCGGCGGGACTGCAAAGCCTGACTCATGCGGGGCGACTGACCTTACCTACGGGCTGCGTAGACCCCGTCGCCGCTCCGCGCAAGCTCTGCTGGGTCCGTCCTCACGCGCCCGTCATCGCGCCGGCCTAGCTCCTCGCCGGACAACTGGCCCTCTGGCGGAGGGACAGTCATCCGGCTGATATCGCCTGTCAGTCTTCTGGCGCGAGGTTTACCGCGGCGCTGCGGCCGTTTTGCTGTTGCTCGACCTCGAAGCCGACCTTCTGACCCTCGTTGAGGCTGCGTAGACCGGCCTTCTGGACTGCGCTGATGTGAACGAAGATGTCCTTGCCGCCCGTGTCCGGGGCGATGAACCCGTAGCCTTTGGTCGGGTTGAACCATTTCACGGTGCCCTTCGGCATGCGACGTGTCGCCTTTCTGCCTGCGGCGACCGCGCGCGGCCCGACTGACCGGTGCCGTGCGGCGCTCGCCTGATTGCAGGGCGGCGGAATTGGCCGTGGCCCGGC
>JAFKFI010000015.1 GCA_017307285.1 Alphaproteobacteria bacterium
TAGCGCCAGCCCTGGAACGGCTTCATCGTCCGCCCGACGACGCTTACCAGTGCCGGGTCGAGGATCAGCCCGCTGCACGGGCTACCGTCGTCCCAATGGTCCTCGATGATATCGGTAATGCGCTGGCGCACCAGCATCGCGCCGCTCACCACCCAGTACAGCGAGCCGCCGTCGATCACCTCGGCGGCGCGGCGCGGGCGGTTGCGCGTGCGATGGCGCAGCGGCGGCTGGTGCTGCACGCGCTCCGCCTGCATGGCCCGGAGATGCTCCACGTCCCTGGTACCGACCGCGAGCTTGACCAGATGCAGCATGGCGCGCTCGATGTGGCTGCTCGCGGGCCGGAAATGAAGGCCGCCCGATAGCGGGCTAGTCGGCGCTGGTGGCCGGCTCGGGCGCGCGCACCGGCTCGGGCCGAGGTGCGGCGCCGTCGGTGAGCATCTCGATGCGGCCGGTGATCTGGCCCCCATCCTCCACCTGGAGCCGGCGGCAGCGGGCGGTGCCCAGCACGCGACCGGTCGAGCGGACCACGAGGCCGGCGCGGACGGTAAGCGTGCCGTCGATGGTGCCAGCGATCTCGGCGTCCTCCACCTCGACCTCGCCCTTGAACACGCCGCCGGGCGAGATCGCGAGCTCGGTCGCGTGAATCATGCTGGCTTCGACCGTGCCCTCGACCACCAGGCGCTCCGCATCCTGCACGGTGCCCTGCACGCTGATGCCGCGTCCGACCACCAGGGTGCGGCGCTCCGCCGGGTCGCGCGCCGGACGCGCTCCACCTGGCATGACCGCCGGACGCGCGCCCTGCGGAGATGCGCCGGGCGGCGGCGGCATGGTCGGCGTCGGCTGGCTGGCTGGCTGCGGGCTAGGGGAGAACGGCGTGCGAGCCATGTTCGATGCTTCCTTCGGTGGGGCGGGGCGGAAGGGAGGGACGCCCAGACCGGAATCCGCCGGTCCTGTTGGCGCGCCTTGGCGGTCGGCGGGGCCACCCTCAATCGAGTCGTCGTCCAGCCCGGCCCGGCCAGGCTGGAAGGCGCTGAGCGACCCAGCGCCCTGCGGCTCGCCGGGTTTGCGACGTTTGAACACGGGCTCTCTGTCTCGTCGTAGTGGCGAAGGCACCGCCTAACACGCGTGTGCGCGCCGGAACAACAGGGGCGCTCGGGTTATCCGCGTGGTTATCCACACCGATCCGCTGGCGCAACCGAACCCTCAGCCGTCCCGCCGATCCAGGATGTGCACCATCGCCGCCGTGCCCACCACCGGGATCAGCAGATTGAGCAGCGGGATGTAGCCGGCCAAAGCCAAGATCCCGCCCTGCGCCAGCACCGCGAGGCGGCGGCGGTGATAGAGCGCCTGCGCGTCCGGCCGGCTCATGCGGCGCATCGCCACGGCGACGAACAGCCCCCGTCCGATGGCGTAGGCGCCGATCGCCCAGGCGATCACCAACCCGATGCCGGGGATCAGCAGCGCCAGGATCAGCGCCAGGATGTTGAGCAGCAGGATGCGCGCGCCGACCGCGAGGCCGTCCCACACCTGCACCGCCGCCGGCGCACCCTGCGCCGGGGCAAGTCCGGGATAGAAGCGCCGCTCCACCGCCCGGGCGATCCGTTCCAGGTACAGCGTGCCGATCACCGCCGCCACCGGCAGGAACAGCCAGAACGCCAGCAACGCGGCGCCGAGCCCGCTCACTATACCAGCGAGCCACGCCCAGATCGCGTGCCCAGCAAGCACATGCTGGACGCCCCAGATCGCGCCGATCAGCAGCACGATAAAGCACGCCGCCGACCAGGCCAGGCTGCGCCACAGCACGCCGAGGAACGCCGGGTCGTCCAGTTGCGCCAGGGCGCGGGCCAAGGGGCTCAGCAGGCCACCACTCATCGAGGTCTCTCCGTTGCGCGGCCCAGGTCGGGATGTTAGGCGATCGCAACCGATCCGGAGTTCCCCTGCCGATGACCGACCACCCTAAAGCCGCCCCGCGTTTCGACATTCTCGGCATTGGCAACGCCATCGTCGATGTGGTGGCCGCCGTCGAGGAGCGTTTCCTCTCGAAGCACGACATGCGCAAGGGCTCGATGGCGCTGATCGACGACGCGACGGCCGAGGCGCTCTACCGCGCCATGCCGCCCGCGCAGGAGAGCAGCGGCGGCTCGGCGGCCAATACCTGCGCCGTGGCTGCCGCGCTCGGCGCCAAGGTCGCCTATCTCGGCAAGGTCGCCGACGACACGCTGGGGACGGTGTTCGCCCACGATATCGGCGCCGCCGGGGTGCATTTTCCATCGACGCGGCTCATCGGCGGCGCGCCGACCGCGCGCTGCCTGATCCTGGTCACGCCGGACGGCGAGCGGACGATGAACACCTTTCTCGGCGCCTGCGTCACGCTCGGCGAGGCGGATGTCGATACCGCGCTGGTCGCCGATGCCGCCGTGACCTACCTCGAAGGCTATCTGTTCGACCCGCCGGCCGCGCAGGCCGCGTTCCGCCTGGCAGCCGAGACGGCGCACCGCGCCGGGCGGTGGGTCGCGCTGTCGCTGTCGGACCCGTTCTGCGTCGACCGCCACCGCGCCGCCTTCCGCGACCTAGTACGCGGCCACGTGGACATCCTGTTTGCCAACGAGGCGGAATTGTGCAGCCTGTACGAGCAGGAGGACTTCATGGTCGCCGCCGAGGCCGCCCGCCGCGACGTCGCACTCGCGGCGCTGACCCGGAGCGAGGCCGGCAGCGTCGTCGTGCAAGGCGGCGAAACCGTCCAGATCGCCGCCGAGCCGACCAGCGTCGTCGATACCACCGGCGCCGGCGACGCCTACGCCGCGGGGTTCCTCGCCGGGCTCACCGCCGGGCGCAGCCTCGCCGCGTGCGGCCGGATAGGCAGCATCGCGGCAGCGGAGATCATCAGCCATTTCGGCGCCCGGCCGCAGACCGACCTCAAGCGGCTGGTGGCTGGAGTGGCGGACTGAGGCAGCCTCACGGGGTTGTGGGTATCTCGGCGGCAAAACCATCCGGTTGGCTTGCGTTCCTCTCGCATGAACCGCGCAGATCGCGCGTGACCCCTGCTGAACAGGAGAGGAGATTATCCCATGCGCAAGACGCTGTTGACGTCGGCCGCCGTCCTCGGCCTTGCCCTCGCAGCACCGGCTTTCGCCCAGACGAGCGGCATGGGCAGCAGCGGCGCGGGTAGCTCAGAGACGGGTCCGGCCATGAGCCAGCCCGGCATGAGCGACCAGGGGACGATGGGCAACGAAGGCACGTCCCGCCCAATGCATCGCATGCACCGAGCCGCGCAATACAATGGCGGTATGACGGCGGAGGGCGCCCGTCCCGGTCACTCGCCGGGCGAAGGCGTGTCCGAACCATTCTCACGGCGCGCCAGCAACATCGATCGCGCGGATACCCGCTCCGACATCGCGCCGCGCCTGCCGGCACCACCCGTCGGCGAGAACGCGAGCCCCGAGAGCTATGTTCAGGCCGCCCAGCAGGCGCTGCGACGCAACCGGACCGGCGAGGCGCAGGAGGCATTGGGGCGCGCCGAGACGCGGGTGCTCGAAATGCACCAGGCCGACCAGGGCCGCAGCCCCATGATAGACACGCTGGAGCAAGCCCGGCAGGCGCTCGGCCGCCGTGACGTGGCCGGTGCGCGACGCATCCTCGGTCAGGCCGCCGTCGCCCAGAA
>JAFKFI010000114.1 GCA_017307285.1 Alphaproteobacteria bacterium
GACCCGGCGGGATCGCCGGCGGCCGACGCTCCCGGTGCGGGCGCCCGGATGTCGGGCTAGCGGCCGGGCGCCGTCGTGGCGCGGGCAGCGTGCCGGCGAGGAAGCCAGCGTGCAGGGCGGTGAACCGCGCCAGGGTGGTGGCGAGATAGAACCGCAGCACATCGGCCATCGGCACCAGCCACGCTTCCCCCCAGCCAAATCGCCGCTGCCGCTCCAGGCTGTCGCCGAGACCCCAGGTGATCGCCGCGACGAGGCCGGCGAAGCGAGAGAGAATGCCGGACGGGGGCGTGGCGGTGATGGCCATGCCCGGTATATAGAGTCAGTTAGAGAGAATGTCAACATGTGGCGCTAGGCCTGGCCCACCGGTGTCCGGTGGAGCCGCACGTCTAATCGTGGGCGTCCCCGCGAACTCCGCCGTCATCCTCGGGCTTGTCCCGAGGATCCACGACTTTCTTGTTCGCCCGCGAAGTCGTCGATGGCCGGCCTTCGCCGACCATGACGGTGTCGGATGGGGAATCGCAGGTCAAGTTCTCGATTCGCTTGTCCTCAGTGCTTCGCGTCCGTGTACGGGTACACCACATCCCCGGTCTTGTACTTGTTCGGCCAGAGGATGACCTCGTTCCGCCGGTCCTTGAACTGGTCGAGATCGTTGTTCTTGATGTTGCGGAACTGCACCTCCAGCACCTGCTCCTCGGTCCACTCGCCGTTGGCGCCGAATTTCACGTCGCCGACCAGGGTCTTGAAGCTATGGCTGCGGATGTAATCGGCGAGCTTGTCCTGATCGAGCGTCGTGGTGGCCTCGACCGCCTGGGTCAGCACCTGCATCATCGAATAGGCGAAGGGCGGCAGGTAGTAGCCGAGCAGATCGACGCCCGCCGCGGCGGATTTCGCCTGGTACTGCTTGAGGAAATCGAGCGCCTCGGGGCTCGCGAAGCCGGCCCAGGGCAGCCAGAAATCGTAATCGACGATGCCGTTCAGCAGCGGGCCGAGCTGCGTCTTGATGGCGGTGGATTGCAGCCCGACCATGCCGCCGCCGAACAGCTTGGTCTTCAGCCCGACCTCGTTGGCGGCGCGGATCATGCCCACCGTGTCCGGCGGATAGGAGGCGACGAAGACGAGATCGGGGTTGGTCGCCTGGATGGCGCGCACGATCGGCGTGAAATCGGCGGTGCTAGGCGGATAGGTGCGGTCGTAGACGATCTTGAGCCCCGCCTCCTTGACGATCTTGTGCACGCCGTCGATCGCGTTGCGGGGGAATTCGGCGTCGGCGCCAACGATCGCCACTGTCTCGGGTTTCGGGTTCTGCTGCATCGCCACCGCGAAGAAGCCGCGCCCGAACGCCTCCTTGGGATGCTCGCCGCCGGTCGGTGCCATCGAGAAGTATTTCGGGTATTTGAACTCGCTGTTCACGGCCAGGCCGAGCAGACCGAGGAACAGGCTGTCGTGCTGCATGACGACCGGCAGCGCGGGAGCCACCATGTTGGTCGCGTAGCCGCTCACCACGAAGTTCACTTTGTCGACGTCGAGCAGCTTGGTGTAGATGCCGGGCACCGTCGCCGGATTGCTCTGGTCGTCATAGTAGACGAGCTTCACCGGCCGGCCGAGCAGCCCGCCGCGGGCGTTGATGTCGCTCTCCCAAATCTGCATCGCCAGCAGCGCCGCCTTGCCGTTCGGCGCGAGCCCGCCGGTGAGCGCCATGCCGAACCCGATGGTGATCGGCTCCGCGGCCCTGGCCTGGCCCGGCAGCAGGCCTGCAATGGCTGCGAGCAGCAGACCAGCGAGCGCTTGGCCGATCGCGCGGCGTCTGAGCAGCATATCGGGCCTCCCTCCCAATTATCGTTGATACGATCCTACCGCGCGATCGCTTGATGTCGAGACGCAGAACCTCGGAGGAACTCATATAGTTGTCGATCCGTAATGGTCCGCGAAGGCGGACCATCCACGACTTCGGCTGCGGGCAGCAAAGTCGTGGATCATCGGGACAAGCCCGATGATGACGGCGGAGCAGGTGGGGCGGAGCCGAGCCCTGACCTGGAGCCAAGCCGAACGAATGTGAAAGCACCAGCATACAAATCTAAAGTGCCTTCCCGCGCTCCGTCAGCAGCGTGTCGAAATAGGCAATCGTATGCTGCAGCCCTCTGTCGAGCTGCACGGTGGGCTCCCAGCCGAGCACCTCGCGGGCGCGCGCGATATCGGGGCAGCGTTGCAGCGGATCGTCCTGTGGCAGCGGCCGATGCATGATCTTGGAGTGCGAGCCGGTGAGTGACACGATCCGCTCGGCCAGCGCGCGCACCGGGATTTCGTGCGGGTTGCCGAGGTTCATCGGCCCGGTTACGTCCTCGTCGCTCCGCATCATGCGGACGAACCCATCGACCATGTCGTCGACATAGCAGAACGCCCGCGTCTGGCTGCCGTCGCCGAACAGCGTGATGTCCTCGCCGCGCAGCGCCTGGACGATGAAATTGGATACGACACGTCCGTCGTTCGGGTGCATCCTTGGCCCGTAGGTGTTGAAGATACGCACCACCTTGATGCGAACCCGATGCTGGCGGCGGTAGTCGAAGAACAGCGTCTCGGCGCAGCGCTTGCCCTCGTCGTAGCAGGCGCGGGGGCCGAGCGGGTTGACGTTGCCGCGGTACTCCTCGCTCTGCGGATGCACCGTCGGGTCGCCGTAGACCTCGCTGGTCGAGGCCTGCAGGATACGGGCACCGATCCGCTTGGCGAGGCCCAGCATGTTGATCGCGCCGATCACGCTGGTCTTGGTGGTCTGCACCGGGTCGAACTGATAGTGCACCGGCGAGGCCGGGCAGGCGAGATTGTAGATCTCGTCCACCTCCACATAGAGCGGGAAGGTGATGTCGTGCCGCATCGCCTCGAAATGCGGGTTGTGCATCAGATGCGCGATGTTGTCCTTGCGGCCGGTGAAATAATTGTCGGCGCACAGCACGTCGTGCCCGTCGCGCAGCAGCCGCTCGCACAGATGCGAGCCCAGGAACCCGGCGCCTCCGGTGACGAGGACGCGCTTGCGGGTGAGGTCCATGCATTGTCTCCGAGTCGGGTCGCAGGTGACGCTATCGGCACTCATACTCGCGAGCAATTGACGCATAGATAAAGCGAGACTTCGCACAACCTCCGGCGTTAGGCTCTTCCTCACGGAGGGCCGCGGTCCTCGGGTGCGGCCGGTGGTCCTCGACCCTACGGTACGGGAGGGACGAACATGGCAATCCGCAACCCTGTCGAATGGATCGTGGATCAGTTCCGCACCAGGCGCATCGGCACCGCCGATCTCAAGGACGCGCTCGCGCGTGGCTGGGAGGACTTCAAGGCCAGCCGCACCGACGTGATTTTCCTCTGCGTCATCTATCCGTTCGTCGGCCTGATCCTGGGCGGCATCTTCTCGGGATACGATCTGTTGCCCTTATTGTTCCCGCTGGCCTCCGGCTTCGCGCTGGTCGGGCCGTTTGCGGCGGTGGGGCTTAACGAGATGAGCCGGCTGCGCGAGCAGGGGGTGGATGCCAGCCTCGGCGACGCCTTCGGGGTGGTCCGCTCGCCGGCTTTCGGAACCATCGTGCTGTTCGGGCTGCTGCTTATGGCGATCCTGCTGTTCTGGCTGGTGGTCGCGGCGGCGATCTATGACTGGACGCTCGGCCCGGTGCAGCCGGTCTCGTTCGTGGCGTTCCTGCATGACGTGTTCACCACCGGCGCGGGCTGGACGATGATCGTCGTCGGCATCGCCGTCGGCTTCCTGTTCGCCGTGGTGGTGCTCGGGATCAGCGTCGTCTCCTTCCCGCTCCTGCTCGACCGGCATGGCGGGATCGAGACGGCGATCGAGACCTCGATGCGTGCGTTTCGGGCCAACCCCGGCCCGATCCTGCTCTGGGGCCTGATCGTCGCGGTGCTCTTGGTCCTCGGCTCGATCCCGGCGCTGCTCGGCCTCGTCATCGTCATGCCGGTGCTCGGCCACGCCACCTGGCACCTCTATCGCAAGCTGGTCGCCTACGTGCCGACCCCCGGCCTCCGGTGATCGCTTCTGGTTGACTTCCCCTGGGGCGGAACCCATAAGGCTCCGCTCCGGGTCAGTTCTGGCTCACCCGGTCCCCGCCCGCGTGGCGGGGGCTCCGCCGCTCCGCGAGGGTTCGCGCAGCGGCGCATTCGGTTTTGGGATGACAGGCTGTGTTTGAAGCACTTTCGGACAAGCTAGGCGGCGTCTTCGACCGGCTGCGCGGCCGAGGCGCGCTGTCGGAGGCGGACGTCAACGAGGCGCTGCGCGAGGTGCGGCTGGCGCTGCTCGACGCCGACGTGGCGCTGCCGGTCGTGCGCGAGTTCGTCGCCAAGGTGCGCGAGCGCGCCGTCGGGACGGAGGTGCTGGACAGCGTCTCGCCCGGCCAGCAGGTCGTGAAGATCGTCAACGACGTGATGATCGAGCAGCTCGGCGGGGCAGGGGCGGTGCCGCTCAACCTCACCGCCGTGCCGCCCGTGCCGATCCTCATGGTCGGCTTGCAAGGCTCGGGCAAGACCACCACCGCCGGCAAGCTCGGTCTCCGCTTGCGGGAGCGACTGCGGCGCAAGGTGCTGCTGGCCAGCCTCGACACCCAGCGCCCGGCGGCGCAGTTGCAGCTGGCCCAGCTCGCCGAGCGTGCCGGGGTGCCGAGCCTGCCCATCGTCGCCGGCCAGACTCCGGTGGAGATTGCCCGCCGCGCGATGGACACCGGCCGGCGCGAAGGTTTTGACATCGTCATCCTCGACACCGCCGGGCGCCTGTCGATCAACCAGGAGCTGATGGCGGAGGTGACGGAAATCCGCGCCGCCACCAACCCGGTCGAGACGCTGCTGGTGGTCGACGCGATGACTGGCCAGGACGCGGTGAACACCGCCAAGGCGTTCAACGAGGCGGTCGGCGTCACCGGCATCGTGATGACGCGGATGGATGGCGACGCGCGGGGCGGTGCCGCGCTGTCGATGCGGGCGATCACCGGCGCGCCGATCAAGCTCACGGGTATCTCCGAGAAGCTCGACGGGTTGGAGGATTTCCACCCCGAGCGAGTTGCGGGCCGTATCCTCGGCATGGGCGACATCGTCGGCTTGGTCGAGAAGGCCAGCGAGACGGTCGATCAGGAAGAGGCCGAAAAACTCGCCCGCAAGATGGCGAAGGGGCAGTTCGACCTCGAGGACTACGCCAAGCAGCTCAAGCAGATCACCAAGATGGGCAGCCTCTCCGGCATCCTCGGGATGCTGCCGGGCGTCGGCAAGATCAAGGCGCAGCTCGAGGACGCCAACCTCGACACCAGCATCTTGAAACGCCAGGGGGCGATCATCTCGTCGATGACGCCGAAGGAGCGCCGCGCACCGGACATCATCAAGGCGAGCCGCAAGAAGCGCATTGCCTCCGGCTCCGGCACCTCGGTGCAGGAGGTCAACCGGCTGCTCAAGCAGTTCGACGACATGTCCACCATGATGAAGCGGATGAACAAGCTGGGGCAGAAGGGCCTGATGCGGCATGGCCTCTCGGCCATCATGCCAAAGGGCATGGCGCCCCGGAACCGCCCTTACTGATGGTGGCCGCGGGCGTCATGCCCGGCGAAGGCCGGGCATCCACGACTTTGCCGCGACGGGGCGAAGACATGGATGGTCGGCCTTCGCCGACCATGACGAATGTGGCTGCGAACGACGGAACGACACTCAGGAGTAAATCGAGTAATGGCTCTTAAGATCCGACTTGCCCGCGCCGGCGCCAAGAAGCGGCCGTACTATCACATCGTGATCGCCGACAGCCGCAGCCCGCGCGACGGTCGGTTTCTCGAGAAGGTCGGCAGCTACAACCCGATGCTGCCGGCCGAGCACGAGGACCGCGTGCGGCTGCGCGACGAGCGCATCCAGCATTGGATCGGCCAGGGCGCCGTGGCGACCGATCGCGTCGCACGCTTTCTCGGCCGCGCCGGCTTGGCGCCGATGCCGGCAATCCGTGAGCAGCCGATAAAGTCGGCGCCGAAGAAGCGGGCGCAGGAGCGGGCGAAGGAAGCGGCGTCGGCCGCCTGATGGAGCGACATGCCTGAGCGACGCATCCTGTTGGGCGTGGTGGGAAGGCCGCACGGGGTGCGCGGCCTCTCGCGCGTGGTCAGCTACACCGCCGACCCGGCGAGCCTGACCGCGTACGGCGCCCTGTCCGACGACAAGGGGCGGCGCTTCACGCTGCGCTGGCGCGGCGAGGGGATCGCCGAGATCGCCGAGATCGTGGCGGGAAAACCCGTGCCGGCGGCCGACCGGAGCGCAGCCGAGAAGCTGGTCAACACGCGCCTCTATATCGAGCGCGACCGCCTGCCACCGCCCGACGACGAGGAGTTCTACCTCGCCGATCTGGTCGGCTTGCAGGCGATTGACGCGGACGGCGCGCCGCTCGGGACGGTGGTGGCCGTGCATGACTATGGCGCCGGCGCGAGCCTAGAGATCGCCCGCGCCGAGAGCGCGCCGTTGCTCGTGCCGTTCACCCGCGCCGTGGTGCCCGAGGTCGATCCGGTCGCCGGCCGGCTGACCGTCGTGCCGCCGGACGAAACGATGGTGCCGGAGCAGGCGGCATGACGGGCTGGCGCGCCACCGTGCTGAGCCTGTTTCCCGAGATGTTTCCGGGGCCGCTCGGGCTGTCGCTCGCCGGGCGGGCGCTGGAGGCGGGGCGCTGGTCGCTGCATTCGAGCAACATCCGCGACTACGCCACGGATCGACACCGCAGCGTGGACGACACGCCGTTCGGCGGCGGGGCGGGGATGGTGCTGCGACCCGATGTGGTGGACGCGGCCCTGGCCGATACGGCGGACGGTCGCCCGCTGGTGTTCCTCACCCCGCGCGGCCGGCACTTCGCGCAGGCGGATGCGCGGCGCTTCGCGACCGGGCCGGGGCTCGTGCTGTTGTGCGGCCGCTATGAGGGCGTGGATCAGCGGGTGATCGAGGCGCGGGGCTGCGAGGAGATCAGCGTCGGGGATTTCGTGCTGTCGGGCGGGGAACTGGCCGCGATGGTGCTGCTCGACGCCTGCGTGCGGCTGCTGCCCGGCGTGATGGGTGCGGCCGAGAGCGCCGAGGAGGAGAGCTTTTCCGCGGGCCTGCTGGAGTATCCGCACTACACCCGCCCGGCCGAGTGGCAGGGGCGGCGCGTGCCGGAGGTGCTGCTGTCCGGCCATCATGCCCAGGTCGCGGCGTGGCGGCGGGCGGAGGCGGAGCGGATCACGCGGGAGCGGCGGCCCGATCTGTGGGGCGCATATCAGTCAAGCGGCGGCGTGGCGGCGGTTGTCAACCGCTCGGCCGCGCCGTAGGGATCAGAGAGAGGACAGTGCAATGAACATTATCCAGCAATTCGAGGCGAGCGAGATCGCCCGCCTCACTGAGGGTCGCCCGGTGCCGACCTTCGCGCCGGGCGACACGGTGCGCGTCGCGGTGAATGTCGTGGAGGGCGAGCGCCGCCGGGTGCAAAACTTCGAGGGAGTCTGCATCGCGCGCTCGAACAAGGGGCTCAACAGCAACTTCACGATCCGCAAGATCAGCTACGGCGAGGGCGTGGAGCGCGTGTTCCCGCTGTATTCGCCGACGATCGCCGAGATCGCGGTGGTCAGGCGCGGCGACGTGCGCCGTGCGAAGCTCTATTATCTGCGTGGCCGCAGCGGCAAGCGCGCCCGCATCGCCGAGAAGGCCCGCGTCGCGCCAAGCGCCACAACGGTGCAGGGGCAGAGCCCCTGCTTCTGAGTCGACGAGAGGAACCAAGATGTCCGGTAGCACGCCGCGTACGCTGTATGACAAGATCTTCGACAGCCACGTGGTCGAGCGACTCGCCGACGGCACCTGCGTCCTCTACATCGACCGCCACCTCGTCCACGAAGTCACCAGTCCCCAGGCCTTCGAGGGCCTGCGCATGGCCGGCCGGAAGGTGCGTCGGCCGGACGCGACGATCGCGGTCGCCGACCACAACATCGCGACGACCGACCGCAAATCCGGCATCAAGGAAGAGGACAGCCGCATCCAGGTGGAGACCCTGGAGCGCAACGTCGCCGAGTTCGGCGTGCCGTATTTCCCGGTGCTCGATGCCAGGCAGGGCATCGTCCACATCATCGGCCCGGAGCAGGGCATTTCGCTCCCCGGCATGACCATCGTGTGCGGCGACAGCCATACCTCGACGCATGGCGCGATGGGTGCGCTGGCCTTCGGGATCGGCACCTCCGAGGTCGAGCACGTGCTGGCGACGCAGACGCTGCTGCAGAAGAAGTCGCTCAACATGCTGGTGCAGGTGGAGGGCGCGCTGCCGTTCGGCACCTCGGCGAAGGATCTCGTGCTGGCGATCATCGGCCAGATCGGCACCGGTGGCGGCACCGGCCATGTGATCGAGTTTGCCGGCGAGGCGATCCGCGGGCTCGACATGGCCGGCCGGTTGACGGTGTGCAACATGTCGATCGAGGCGGGCGCGCGGGCCGGCCTGATCGCGCCGGACGACACGACGTTCGACTGGATCAAGGGCCGCCCCTACGCGCCCAAGGGCGAGGCGTTCGAGCAGGCGGTCGCCTATTGGCGCACGCTGCCGAGCGACGCGGGCGCCCATTACGACAAGGTGGTGACGATCGACGCGGCGAAGATCGCGCCGATGGTGACATGGGGCACCAACCCCGAGGCGGTGCTGCCGATCACCGCGTCGGTGCCCGACCCAAGCGCCGTCGCCGACGAGGCAGCCCGCGCGCAGATGCAACGCATGGTCGAATACATGGGCCTCACGCCGGGCCAGAAGCTCGAGGACCTCAAGGTCGACGTGGTGTTCATCGGCTCCTGCACCAACGGCCGCATCGAGGACATCCGCGCCGCCGCCAATGTCGTGCGCGGCCGCAAGGTGGCGTCCGGCGTGCGCGCAATGGTTGTGCCGGGGTCGGGGATCGTCAAGCAGCAGGCGGAGGAGGAGGGGCTCGACCGGGTGCTCACCGAGGCCGGCTTCGAGTGGCGCGAGCCCGGCTGCTCGATGTGTCTTGGCATGAACCCGGACAAGCTGACCCCCGGCCAGCGCTGTGCCAGCACGTCGAACCGCAATTTCGAGGGCCGACAGGGGCCAGGCGGGCGCACGCATCTGCTATCGCCGACGATGGCCGCCGCCGCGGCGATCAGCGGCCATCTGGCCGACGTGCGGCAATTCGGCTGAGGAGGGCGCGACTATGGAACCGTTCACCGTCCTGACCGCGCCCGCAGCGCCACTGCCGCTGGCCAATGTCGATACCGACAAGATCATCCCGGCGCGCTTCCTCAAGACGATCAAGCGCAGCGGCCTCGGCGTGCATCTGTTCGACACGCTGCGCTACGACCGCGAGGGGAAGGAGCGCCCCGATTTCGTGCTCAATCAGGAGCCTTATCGCGGCGCGCAAATCCTCATCGCGCACGAGAATTTCGGCTGCGGCTCGTCGCGTGAACACGCGCCCTGGGCGCTGCTCGATTTCGGCATACGCTGCGTGATCGCACCGGATTTCGCCGACATCTTCCACAACAACTGCTTCAAGAACGGCATCCTGCCCGTCCGCCTGCCGCGCGCGGTGTGCGACCAGTTGATGGAAGACGCCAAGATGGGGGGCAACGCCCGCCTCACCGTGGACCTCGCACGCCAGGTGGTGGTGCGGCCGAGCGGCGAGGAAATCCCGTTCCAGATCGACCCGTTCCGCAAGCATCTGCTGCTCAACGGGCTAGACGATATCGGCCAGACCATGCAGCACGCGCCGCAGATCGACGCCTACGAGCAGGCGCGCGGGCGCGATCAGGCCTGGCTGCCGGGTATCAGCGCCGGCTGAGCCGGCATCGGGAGAAGAGCATGGCCGCGAACAAGAAGCTGCTGGTCCTGCCCGGCGACGGCATCGGGCCGGAGGTCATGTGGGAGGTCCGCCGCATCATCGACTGGATGGACCGGCGACGGATGGTGTCGTTCGACGTCTCCGAGGATCTGGTCGGCGGCGCGGCGATCGATGCGCGCGGCGTGCCGATCACCGAGGAGACGCTGGAGAGCGCCAAGCAGGCGGACGCCATCCTGTTCGGCTCGGTCGGCGGGCCGAAATGGGACAAGCTCGGCTTCGACATGCGGCCGGAAATCGCCATCTTGAGCCTGCGCAAGCAGCTCGACCTGTTCGCCAATCTGCGGCCCGCGACGGTGCTCGACCCGCTGGTGGACGCCAGCACCTTGAAGGCCGACGTGGTGCGCGGGCTCGACATCATGATCGTGCGCGAGAGCACCGGCGGCATCTATTTCGGCGAGCCGCGCGGCGTGGAGACCCTGCCCGACGGGCAGCAGCGCGGCTTCGACACCGAGACCTACACGACGAGCGAGATCGAGCGGGTGGCGCGCGTGGCCTTCGAGCTCGCGCGGCAGCGGCAGAACCGCCTCACCAGCGTCGAGAAGGCCAACGTGATGCAGAGCGGCCTGTTCTGGCGTCAGGTGGTCACGGCGCTGCACCAGCGCGAGTTCGCCGACGTCGAGCTGTCGCATATGTATGCGGATAACTGCGCCATGCAGCTGGTGCGCAATCCGCGCCAGTTCGACGTGATCGTCACCAGCAACATCTTCGGCGATCTGCTGTCCGATCTCGCCTCGATGCTGACCGGTAGCCTCGGGATGCTGCCCTCGGCGACGCTGGGGGCCCCCGACGCCACCGGCCGGCGGCGCGCGCTCTACGAACCGATCCACGGCAGCGCGCCCGATATCGCCGGCAAGGGGCTGGCCAATCCGCTGGCGCAGATCCTCAGCTTCGCGATGCTGCTGCGCTACTCGTTCGGCATGGCCGAAGACGCGGCGCTGATCGAGCGCGCCTGCACCAACGTCCTCGCAAGCGGCCTGCGCACCGCCGACATCATGGCGACCGGCACCGCGCGGGTCGGCACCGGCGTGATGGGCGAGTCGATCCTGCGCGAATTGGACAAGCTGGCGGCGTAAGCCCTGCCTGGGCTTGCCGCGCGGCGAGGCTTCCGCTACACCGCCGCCGTTGGATGCGCCCGTAGCTCAATTGGATAGAGCACCAGACTACGGATCTGGGGGTTAGGAGTTCGAATCTTCTCGGGCGCGCCATCTGCTGCCGATCATGCGGATTTCAGCAGGCGTCGCCCGTTGCCGATCAGGGCGAGTCCGATACCGGCCAGAACCAGGCTCCCGATCAAGGTCGCGAAGATCGACATGCTGTCGAGCAACAGCCCGCCGACGACTGCGCCTAGAAGGATTGATGCCTGAATCGCCGCGACCATCAGGCTACCGGCGGCCTCCGGCGCATCATCTGCATTCTGCGACAGCCAGGTCATCCAGATCACCGACATGGCGGTGTTCATTGCTCCCCAGATGGCAAGGAAAATGCCTGCCGCGATGACCGAACCGCCCAAGACCAGCAGGCCGAACGTGCAGCCGCCCATTAGCAACACGGGCAGTTTCAGCAATGGCGCGACGCTGCCGCGCAGAAAGCGGCCCGAGGCCCATGTTCCGACGAAGCCAGCACAGCCCAGCACGAGCAGCAGGATCGACAGAGTCGTGACATCTGCACCCGTCACCTGCTCCAGAAACGGGCGCAGATAGGTGAACGTGGTGAACGCCGCCCCCCAGGACAGCATGGATGCGATGAGCCCGCGCAGGAAATAGGAACGCTTCAGGAGATCGAACATGGTCCGGAAATCCTGACGCTGGCGCGCGGGCAGGGAGGGCAGCGCCACCATGTGCCAGACGAGGTTGACGGCGACGAGCGGCGTCAGCGCCCAGAACACCGCGCGCCAACCGAGCATGCCGCCCAGATAGCTGCCGACCGGTGCGGCAAAGGCCGCCGCAATGGCTTGTCCGCCATACATCAGCGCCAGTGCGCGCGGCACGTCGCTTTGAGGAACCAGCCGCATGATGACGGCGGTGGCCAGCGCCCAGAAGCCGCCGATGCAGATGCCGAGCAGGGCGCGACCGATCATCAGCACCGCGAAGTTCGGCGCTGCCGCTACCAGAACGAGCGACATCAGCATGAAGGCCGTCATCGCGACCAGAACCCATTTTCGGTTCAGCGTTCCGGCAGCCGTGGTGATGATCATGCTCGCCGCCACCGCGAAGAGGCCGCTGATCGAAATAGCCTGACCGGTCTGGCCTTCGGTGGCGCGCAGCCCTTCGGCAATCGGAGTCAACAGGCTGACCGGCATGAACTCCGAGGCGATCAGCATCGCCACGCAAAGCGCCATCGAGAGGACGGCGCACCAGGCAGCAGCCGGATTGCCTCCTTCCGCCGATACGGCTGCAACCGCCATGTTCGTTTGCTCCTGCTGAATTGCTGCAGTGCAACGTAGCGATTGCCCCACAAAGCGATCACCCGGACAAATCGGCATGGACTAATCGACCGGGCCGAATAATCTGCGGGCGGAGGGCACCCCGTGGCCAGAACCGATCTCAATCAGCTGACCTGGTTTCAGGCGGTCGCCGAGGAGCGCAGCTTCACCAAGGCTGCGGCCAAGCTCGGCGTGGCGCAATCGACGCTCAGCCACACGATCAGGCAGATCGAGGCGCGAATGGGTATACGCCTGCTCACGCGCACGACCCGGAATGTCGCGACAACCGCTGCAGGCGAGCGGTTGCTACAGACCATCGCCCCGAGATTCTCCGAAATAGAGGACGAGATCGCGGCTCTGACGGCGCTCGGCGAGAACCCATCGGGCTCGATCAGGCTCACACTATCCGATCACGCACTGGAAAGCGTCGTATGGCCAAAGCTGAAGCCGGTCCTCAGCGCCTATCCCGACATCACCGTCGAACTGCTCCTCGACAGCACCTTCCGCAACATTGTCGAGGAGGGATTCGATGCTGGCGTCCGGCTGGGCGAGAGCGTCGAGAAAGACATGATCGCGGTGCGGATCGGCCCGGATTGGCGTCTGGTGGCCGTCGCCTCGCCTGAATATCTCGATATGCATGGCGTGCCCGAACACCCACAGGATCTGGTCCGGCACATTTGCATCAATATGCGTCACGAGACCGCGGGCGGGATTTACGCTTGGGAGTTTGAGAAGGACGGGCAGGCGCTGCGTGTTCGGGTGAACGGCCAACTGACCTTCAACAACTCCTACGCCATGATCGACGCGGCGGTGAACGGCTACGGCATCGCATATGTCCCTGAAGACATCGTGGAGCGGCACACAGCCTCGGGCTTGCTGATACAGGTGCTGGACGACTGGTCGCCGTTCTTTGACGGCTATTTCCTCTATTATCCAAGCCGCCGACAGAATCTTCCTGCATTCAAGGTCATCGTGGACGCACTACGATATCGCGACTGAACCGGGGAGCATTTTCACGCGCCCAAAGTGCATCAACCCCTCAGCACGGCCGCTCCCGTGCGGGGGTCCGTCAGTGTGACATTTTCAAGGGCTTTGATCCGCCAACCTCCGTCCCGGCGCGTAAGAACCGCGAGGATGAGCGTATCGACCGCGTGGGGGCCGGCGGGGTGGGCGAGGCCGGTGCTGAGACGGCTCCAGAAGTGGACGATCATAGCGTCATTCCCGATCGGGCTCGCGTCGATCAGCTCGTTCGCCAGGGTGGAGTCCCGATAGATTGTCTCGTGGATGGGCTGATGCAGCGCCACGATCTCATCGGCGCCGCGGACATAGTGACCGAAGCGATTCACGAAGGTCGCATCGTCATGGAAGAGGGCACGGAGGGCCGCCATGTCATGCGCGTTCCAGGCGGCCTCAAACGACGCCGGTGCGTCCTCTGCTCGCTCCATTCGTGCCATGAGTATCCCCGTCCTGGCTGTACCGGTGTCCGTGCTACGCAATGATGCCGTCATTCCGGCAGCCCGGCTTTCCGCAGCCCGTCGGCCAATGTTGCGAGATCAGTCGGTCGCTGGATCGGCAGCCAATCCGTGAGGTTGGAGAGGCTGAGCGTGGGGTCCAGCCGGCGCAGATGGTTCATCGCTCGTTGCGCCTCGTCCGGTCGGCCGGCAAGCGCATGGCTCGCGGCGATGACGCCGACGACCATCAGGAAGCTCGGCAGATCCCGGTAGGCCCTCTCCGCCCATGACGACGCGGCGTCGAAGCGGCCCGCGAACAGATGCGCCAGTGCCATTCCGGCCTGCATGCGAAACATCTCCGGGTCCAGCGGACTGAAGCGCATGGCGCGCGCGAAATACTCGATGGCATCCTCCGGGTCGCCCCGCTCGGTTCTCAGGAACCCACCAAGGAACCAGGCTGCTGCGAGGTTCGGATCGAGCGCGAGCGCCCGCTCGACCAGGGCGATGCCGCCCGCCAGGTCGCCGGCGAAATGCGCGAGCGCATGGCCGGCCCTGGTGAGCGCCACCGCGTCATGCTTCCCGAGCTCGACCGCCCGGCGGGCCAGGCGAATGCCCTCCGTGGTCTCCCGCGGCCGATCGGTCATCCAGCCATTGACCTTGCGCCAGAGATGGCACCACGCCGCCATCGCGTAGGCCGACGCGAAATCCGGATCGAGCTCGATCGCCATGTGGAACAACGGCAGGCCTTCGCTGATGGCCTCCCTGGTTCCCTTGTTCAGGCTCGCCCTGCCGCGCAGGTAGTAGTCGTAGGCGTCGAGGTTGTCGGTCGGCTTCCGCTGCGCGCGTTCGATCTCAGCCCGCTCGAGTTGTGGCGCGATGGCCCCGACGACGCTCGCCGTGATCTGGTCCTGCAAGGCGAAGATGTCGTCGAGAGTGCCTTCGACACGGTCCGCCCACAGATGCGTCGCCGTCGCGGCATCGATGAGCTGCCCGGTGATCCGCACGCGGCTCGCCGCGCGGCGCACGCTGCCTGCCAGCACATAGCGCACGCCAAGCTCGCGGCCGACCTGCCGCACATCCACCGCCCGGCCCTTGTAGGTGAAGCTCGAGTTGCGCGCGATGACGAACAGCCATCGGATGCGCGACAGCGCCGAGACGATATCCTCCACCACGCCGTCGGCGAAATAGTCCTGCTCGGGGTCGCCGCTCAGGTTGACGAACGGCAAGACGGCGATCGAAGGCTTGTCCGGCAGTGCCAAGGGCCGTGCGGACGCTTCGTGCGGAGTGGCGGACCCAGCTTGCATAGAGCCGGCATCGTCCGATGGCGGGATCTCCCGGACTTCGCCAACAAACCGGAAGCCTTTGCGGGCGAGCGTCCGGATCAGGCGCTGATCTTCGCCGTTGTCGCCGATCGCCTTGCGTACCGCGTTGATATGGCTCGTGAGGGTCGATTCGGAGACGATCCGCCCATCCCACACCGCTTGCAGCAGATCGTCCTTGCTGACGACCCGGTCGCGGTGCCGCACCAGATGGACCAGCAGGTCGAAGACTTGCGGTCCGACCAACACCAGCTCGGATTCGCGAGTGAGTTCCCGCCGGTCAGCGTCGAGCAGGCAGTCCGCGAAAACAAATCGCACTTCGGCGCTCCGTGGCCCTGCGCACCGGTGCCGGACATCCGCCCCGGGGCGACTGGACGACAGCGGCAGATCGGACGAGCCGCCGACAACGCAGCCGCGACGCGGGTTCTTGGACAAATATCCACGCCCGATTCAACAGCAATCCAAGAGGGCCGCAAGGTCTCCGCGCGGCATCCCGGGCATCCTCCACCGATCGACGGCGACGGACGCGGTCGAGAGCGAAAGGAGAACCCAATGAAGATCGTGGTCATCGGTGGCAGCGGCCTCATCGGAACCAAGGTCGTGAGCCGGCTTCGCCAGAAGAGGCACGATGTTGTCGCGGCGTCGCCGAGCTCTGGCGTCAACACCGTCACGGGCGAGGGGCTGGCCGAAGCGCTTGCCGGTGCCCGGGTCGTGGTCGACCTCGCGAATTCCCCCTCATTCGAGACCGAGGCCGCCCTGGAATTCTTCGAGAGGTCGGGGCGCAACCTGCTGGCGGCGGAGGCCGCCGCTGGTGTGGCGCATCACGTGGCACTCTCGGTGGTCGGCACCGAGCGCCTGCTGGAGATGGGCTATTTCGGCGCGAAGCTGCTGCAGGAGAACCTGATCAAGGCATCGGGGCTTCCCTACACCATCGTCCGCGCGACGCAGTTCTTCGAGTTCATGGGCGCCATCGCGCTAGCGGGCACCGTCGGGCAAACGGCCCACCTGTCCCCGGCCCTGTTCCAGCCCATCGCGTCCGACGACGTCGCCGATGCCGTGGCGGATGTCACGCTCGGCGCGCCGGTGAACGGCACCATCGAGATCGCGGGTCCCGACCGGGCGCCGATCGATGAGTTCGTGGGGAGCTTCCTCAACGCCACCCATGATCCGCGCAAGGTGGTCGCGTACGCCCATGCAGGCTATTTCGGCATCGCAGTGAACGACCGGTCGCTCACGCCCGGCGACAATCCGCGCCTCGGCCGCATCCGGTTCGAGGACTGGCTCAGCCACTCCGCGCCTCGGACATAGGGGCATCGATATGCTGAGAGCATCCGTTCTCGCCTCCGCAATCCTGTTCGGCGCCGCCCTGGCGGCCAACGGCGTCTTCATGCTCGTGGCGCCCGGGAACTGGTATGTCGCGGTGCCCGGCGTGACGTCGACGGGACCCTTCAACCAGCACTTCCTGCGCGATATCGGCTTGATCTTCCTGTTCCTCGGCGGCGCGTTCCTGGTCGGTGCGGCCCGGCCGCGATGGCGCGTCTTGCTCTGGGCCGCCCCGACGATCTGGCTGGCCGGCCACGCCGTGTTCCATTTCTGGGAGATGGCCGTCGGGATCTGTTCCGCATCGGTCATTCCGCGCGATTTTCCCGCCGTTACCCTGCCGGCGATCATTGGCGCGGTGTTCACCTTCTGGGCACTCGCTCGCTCGCGCGGCGAACCGGCTGCGACCGGTGCCGCATTCCACCTCTCGCAGCCGCGGCGGGAAAGCGCATGAGCGCGCCGAAAATTCGGCTCGTCATCGTCACCGGCGGAAGCTCGGGACGGGCCGGGACGTCCCTGAGCCTTGCCGTGACGTGCTCGGCCCGAGCTGGCTTGCAGCGGCGCATCGACCACGTTCAGCCGGTGACCGAGGCCGCCAGGCAGCCGGAACGCGAGCGGATACCGCTCAGGCGGCGTGGCGATCCTGGCGATAGGGCGCCGTGGATCGCGCGGCGGGCCGAGCCGGCGGCGGTATCGGTGGCAGATCAGGTGATCGTCGTCGAGGGCGGTCTCGGAATCGCATGACCGCATTGGCAAAGTCGCAAGCCGCAGCACTCAATCGTGAGTTGCGGGTGAGCATCTCATGGCCGAGATTCATTGCACCAGGAAGCAATCTTGGACGGAGGAAAATGCCATGTCCTGCCAGGTTCAAGGCGACAGCAAGGAAGCGGTCGCGTTCGGCCTCATGCAATGCGTCCTGTTCGCCGCCGGGCGTGCCAATAACGACCATCCGTTCCCAGCGGGAAGCACGTTGCTGCGCGGGCAGGGGGCCTGCACCGAAGGGGAGATCCTGGCGCTCTACGCGCGCTGCCTGAAGGTGGTGCAGGGCGCCGAACCCACGACAGAGCATCTTGCCACCCGGCCGGAACTGACCACGGCAGCGCAGCTGCATTCCTGACCGCGCCTGCCGTCTCGCCCTGACCCTACCGGACGCTTCCGCGCGGAGCCGGAGGGGCGCATAGTTCGCCCCTTCTGCAGGAGGCGTTTCGCGGAATGACGGACGAGGCGCTGCCGATTTCGGTGCTGACCGGCTTTCTCGGCAGCGGCAAGACCACGTTCCTGCGCCGGGTGCTCGCCGACCCCGCGATGCGCGACACCGCGGTGGTGATCAACGAATTCGGCGAGATCGGGCTCGACCATCTGCTGGTCGCGGCGAGCCCGGAGGACGTGGTGCAGCTGCCCAATGGCTGCCTATGCTGCGCGGTGCGCCAGGATCTGGTCCGCACGCTCTACGGCCTGCTGGCACGCCGCGCGTCGGCCGAGCTGGCGCCGTTTCGGCGGGTGGTGGTCGAGACCAGCGGCCTCGCCGAACCGGCGCCGATCCTCTACACGCTGGCGGCCGACCCTCATCTCGAGCGTACGCTGCGCTTTGACACCGTGCTGACCGTGGTGGACGCGGTCACCGGTGCCGCGACCCTCGAGCGCTATGCCGAGGCCACGGCGCAGGCGGTCGTCGCGGATCGCCTGCTGATCAGCAAAACGGATCTCGCGCCCGCTTCCGAGGCGCTGCTGGAGCGCCTCGGCGCACTCAACCCGTCGGCCGAGATCGTCCGGGTGCCAGAACTCGCGGAAGCGGCGGCCGCCCTGTTCCGGGAGGTTGTTGCGGAGCCTCGGCGCCCGGTGCGCCGGCTGTGGTCGGCGGGTGCCCATTCGCATGGTATCTCGACCGTGGCGATCGAATTGCGCGAGGCGATGACCCGGCTCGATTTCGCCAAGGCGCTTGGCGGCCTGGCGCGTGAGCGGGGAGAAGACTTGCTGCGTGTGAAGGGCATCGTCGGGTTCGCCGACGTGCCATCGCGGCCGGCGGCGATCCACGCGGTGCAGCACACGCTCTACCCGCCCGAATGGTTCACCGACTGGCCCGACGCGGATCGCCGCAGCCGATTGGTGTTTATCACCCGTGATATTTCCTCCGGCGAGATCCTGTCGCGCTTCGCGGCGGGCGCGCCGGAAGTTCTGGGGTAGAGCCGAAC
Organism: Alphaproteobacteria bacterium; assembly: GCA_017307285.1. GTDB lineage: Bacteria > Pseudomonadota > Alphaproteobacteria > Acetobacterales > Acetobacteraceae > JAFKFI01. The sequence continues at coordinate 18,562 of JAFKFI010000114.1, forward strand.
CGGTTGACCACCCCACGGCGCGCCATTGTCATGCCCGCATCTCGTCAATGACGGATACCATTCCCGGTGCGCCGGCAATCTCGCCGGCCTTGACGGGATCGGCGAGCGCGGACGACATGGATTCAGCGGCGGGCGGAAGCTGAGGAGTTGCCTCCGGCGATACTCGCCACATTGCTATCCGGCATGGCTTTCCATGCCCGTTCAGTGATTTGGAAAGTTTACTACCGCGTGCGGTCATGACCGGCGCAGGCCGGTCATCCACGACTTTGCCGCTGCCAATGAAGTCGTGGATGGACTCAGGACTATACAATCATTTGCGATCACTTGGTCAGACGCAGCACTCCGTTTGCGACCACTCGGAACACCGATGTTTCCCCAGGAATGATCAGGCAATTCCTGAGAAAGGGCGACATTTGACTCGCAGCCAATCTCGACCCCAGTGAGTGTGAGGGCACTACGACGTTGTAGGCCCAGGGGGGCGTGGATGATCGGCCGGTGCCTGTCCTCGGGACCTCTGGCTCGACCCGCTGGCTGATCGTCACCGGGTGTGCCAAGGATTGGCTGGCAGCGCCCTCTGCAGCGGGGGCGAACTATGCGCCCCTCCGGCCCGTGCCACGGGTTCAGAATGCCACGCGCTCAGGGCAATGTCGCCGCCATCGGCGTCTCGCGTTCGGCCGGCGAGTGCGTCCGGTGGTGCAGGCGGTCGGCGGCGTGCGGACGGCCGAGCAGGAAGCCTTGCACCTGCGAGCAATGCTCCGAGCGCAGGCGAAGCAGCTGGCCCTCGGTCTCGACACCCTCGGCGGTGACGTCGAGGCGGAGGCTATGGCTCATCGCGATGATCGAACTGACGATCGCCTCTGCGTCGTGGTCCTCGCCCAGACCGTGGATGAAGGACTTGTCGATCTTGATCTTGTCGAACGGGAAGCGCCGCAGATAGCTGAGGCTCGAATAGCCGGTGCCGAAATCGTCGAGCGCGATTCGCACCCCGAGCGCCTTGAGCCGGCGCAGGACCGCGAGTGCCCGCTCGCCGTCGTCGATCAGCACGCCCTCGGTGATTTCGAGTTCGAGCCGGGCCGGGTCCAGCCGGTGCTTGTGCAGGATCGTCGCGACCATGCCCGCGAGATCGGCCTGGCGGAACTGCACGGGCGAGAGGTTCACCGCGATGCGCAACGGCCGCGGCCAGGAGGCGGCCTCGGCGCAGGCCATGTCGAGCACCCAGCGGCCGAGGGGACCGATGGCGCCGCATTCCTCCGCCACGGGAATGAACTGGTCGGGAGAGACCGCGCCGCGCTTCGGATGCGTCCACCGCAGCAGGGCCTCGTAGCCGACGAGGTCGAGCGTCTCGCTGGCGAAGAGCGGCTGGTAATGCACCTCCATCTCGCCTCGCGCCGCCGCCTCGCGCAGATCGCGTTCGAGTTCTCGGCGCTGCTGCAGCCGCCAATCCATCTCCGGCTTGAAGAAGCGGAATGCGCCGCCGCCATCCTGCTTGGCGCGATAGAGCGCGAGATCGGCGTTCTGCATCAGCGCCTCCGCCGTCGCCCCGTCCTGCGGGAAGATCGCGATGCCGATGCTGGTGCCGAGCGTCACGGACTGCCCTTCCCATTCGTATGGCCGGCTGAGTTCCATCACCAAGCGAGAGGCGAGCGCCGCCGCGGCGTCGGGATCGGCGTTCAGCGGCTGGATGACAGCGAACTCGTCACCGCCGAGGCGAGCAGGTGTGTCCATCTCGCGCACCGAGCCAGCGAGACGGGCGGCCGCCTCGGCCAGCAGCTTGTCTCCTGCCGGATGGCCGAGCAGGTCGTTGGCCGCCTTGAAGCGGTCGAGATCGAGGCAGAGCAGTACGACGCCCTGGCCCGATCGTTGCGCCAGGGCGAGCGCGGTCGAAAGCCGGTCCTGGAACAGCAGGCGGTTGGCGAGGCCGGTCAGCGGATCGTAATGCGCGAGCTGGCGGATACGGCGCTGCGCTTCGAGGCGCTCCGAGATGTCGCGCACCGCCAGCACCGCCCGGCTTCCCGCCGGCCCCGAGATGACCCGTCGCAGGATCTCCACGGGCAGCCGCGAAGCATCGGCGCGGATCAGCTCGCCCTCCGCCGGCGTCGTGCCGCCGGCGACCTCGATCGGGGCCAGCAGATCCACCGTGTCGGCGCTGAAAACGGCCGCGAGTTCCCGTCCAACGAAATCCTTGGGCTCACGGCCGACCATTCCGCCGAACACCGCGTTGGCGTCGGTGATGATGCCGCCCGTCTCGAATAGGATGCCCTCGAAGGTCGAGTCGGCGAATTGGCGGAAGCGCTCCCCTTCCTGCATCGCGCGCGCGGCAAGCCGCTGGTCCAGCATCGAGCCGGCGAGACTGACCGCGATGATCAGCAGTCCGCCCGCCGACACGGCGACCGCCAGCAGCCCGACCGGCGCCGCGACGGGTGTCGCATCAAGCCAGATCGGTTCGATCCAGACCGCCGCCATGCTGGTGAAATGCAGCCCACACACGCTGAGCCAGAGCAGCGCGGCAGCGGCGAGGCGGCGTCCGACACGGAAGGACGCCGCTGCCGCCACGGCGAACAGGAGCCCGACCAGCAGCGCCGCGGCTACCGTCACGAGCTCGTAATGCAGCAGCCCTGGCAGGCGCAGCGCCGCCATCCCGGTGTAGTGCATCACGCCGATCCCGGCGGCGATCGTGACGCCACCGCCGAGCAGGGCGGCCGCGCCGGGAAGCGCTCCGAGCAGGGCGGCGAACCCGGCGAAGCTGAAGGCGATGGCGAGCCCAAGGGACGCCGCCGTGGTGTCCACGGCGAAGTCGAACGGGATGCTCGGCTCGAAACCAAGCATGGCGACGAAATGCGTCGCCCACACGCCCGTCCCGAACACGATGGCAGCGGCGGCGAGCCAGCCGAGACGCACGCGTCCACCGGAAGCTGCCGCGCGCGACAGCATGTGCAGCGCGGTGTAGCAGGCCAGCGCACAGAGCGCCGCGCCGACCGCGACCAGTCGCAGGTCGTGATTGTACACAAGGCAGCCGACGACCCGCATCATTTCCGCAACCCAACCCTGGCCCCAGGGGGAGTGTGGCGGTCTTGGGATACCGAATCCTTAAGGCGATCACAGCTGCGTCAAAACTGGGCCAGATGTGAGCTAGGTCATTGCGTGCGTCTCCACGCGACTGCCCCGCGTGCCGCCGCTCATCAGCGCGGGAGAGAGACACGGAAGGTTGATTTTGAAACCATCTGGCGGGGAAAGGTTGATGGTGGGCCGGAGACGGACTATCGAACGATGCCGAATGTCCTACAGGAATCCCGCAAGCGATGACTGTGATCTCACGCCGAACGCTACTGACCGGCGCGCTGCTCGCTGCGCCCGCGCTGTCGGGTCCACGGGCCGCCGCCGGGAATCGGAGTAGCGATCTGTCGCACCGCGTCGCCGATCTCGAGCGCGCATATGGCGGCCGGCTCGGCGTCGCGGTGCTCGACACGGCACGCCCGGAGCCCGCCGCCTATCGCGGCGACGAGCGCTTTCCCCTGTGCAGCACATTCAAGTGTATTGCCGCCGCGCTCGTCCTGGCGCGGGTCGACCGCCAACAGGAGAGTCTCAGTCGCCGGGTCGTCTACGGGAAGGAGTATCTGGTGCCCTATTCCCCGATCACGGAAAAGCACGTCGGCGCGGGCGGTCTGTCGGTCGGCGAAATCTGCGAGGCCGCCATTACCCTCAGCGACAATACTGCCGGCAATCTGATGCTCGACAGCTTCGGCGGCCCGTCGGCCTTGACCGCCTACCTGCGCTCGCTTGGCGACAGCGTGACGCGGCTCGACCGCACCGAGCCGACGTTGAACGAGGCCGAGCCCGGCGATCCGCGCGACACCACCAGCCCGCTGGCGATGTTGGAGACGCTGCACAAGCTCGTGCTCGGCCCCGCGCTGTCGGCCGCATCGCGCGAGCAACTGGCCGCCTGGCTCGTCGCCACCAAGACCGGCGACAAGCGCCTGCGCGCCGGCGTGCCGCGGGGCTGGCGCGTGGGCGACAAGACCGGCTCGGGGCGGAACAACGCGACCAACGACGTCGCGGTGATTTGGCCGCCAGGGCGGGCGCCGATCATCGTGACCGCCTATTACGCCGAGACGGGGGCGTCGGAGGAGGAGCGGAACGCGGTTCTGGCGGAAGTCGGGCGACTCGCGGCGGCAGCTTGAGGCTACCCACCCGGCCGGCAGCGCACCAGGTTCATCGGCTTCAGCGACATCACCGTCTCGCCGTCCTGGTTCAGCACCTCGATGAGCCCACGGATCATGCCGCGATCGGGCTTCGAGCGCGAGCGCGTGGCTTCGAGCACGGTCACGCGGAGCGACAGCCTATCGCCGGGGCGGACGGGGCGAACCCAGCGGAGCTCGTCGATGCCGGGCGAAGCAATGCTCGAGGCGGCGGATAGGAAATTATCGGCGAGCAGGCGCATCATCATCGCCGCCGTGTGCCAGCCGCTGGCGATCAGCCCGCCGAACGCGCCGGACTCGGCCGCCGCCGGGTCGATGTGCATCGGCTGCGGGTCGTAGCGCTTTGCGAAGGCAATGATCTCCTCCTCCGTCACGGCGATCTCGCCGAACTCGAACACCGCGCCTTCCGGGTAATCTTCGAAATAGCGTTTGGCGGCTGTGCTGCTCATGGGATCTCCGATGCGATGGCGTAGCCGAAATAGTGTTCGCCCGGGGGCGCGCAAGCCGGCACTGGCATGTCGTTGCACGCGGCGCGACGGCTGCCTAGGCTGAAGCGCGGCCATCCGCGCCGGCCGATCGAGGGCGCCGGAGCGCGGAGGAGAGCAAGGGTGAACGGCAACGCGGCGGAGTTCTTCGTCGATCGCCATGTCCGGGAGGGGCGGGGCGAACGGACTGCCTTCGTCGATCCCTGGCGCTCGCTGACCTATGCGGAGCTGCACGCCGCCTCCGGGCGTTTCGCCGCAGCACTCGGCCGCGCGGGCATCGGGCGCGAGCGGAGGCTTGCGCTGGTAATGCTCGATACTGTGGATTTTCCGGTCGCCTTCTGGGGCGCGTTGCGGGCGGGCGTGGTGCCGGTGCCGGTCAACACTCTGCTGCCGCCGGACCAACTCGCCTACATCCTCGCCGATAGCCGCGCCGAGGGCCTGGTCGTGTCGGCGCCGCTGTTGCCCGCCCTGCTGCCGGTTCTCGACCAGTTGCCCGACCTCCGCCGCGTCGTCGTGGCCAGCCCCGACGGAGCGCCGCCGGAACCGGCAGGGCCGGGCCAGATCGGGTTCGCCGAGTTCATCGCCGCCGAGCAACCCGGCGCCGATCCAGTCGCGGCGTCCGCCGACGAGGTGGCGTTCTGGCTGTATTCCTCGGGCTCGACGGGCGCGCCGAAGGGAGCGCGCCACGTCCACGGCAGCCTGCGTGCCACTGCCGACACCTATGGCGCCCAAGTGCTCGGCATCGCGCCGGACGACGTCATGTTCTCGGCGGCCAAGCTGTTCTTCGCCTACGGGCTCGGCAATTCCATGACCTTCCCGATGGCGGTCGGCGCCCAGGCGGTGCTGCTGCCCGACCGGCCGACGCCGGCCGCCGTGCTCGCCGCCATGCAGCGGTTCCGGCCGACCATCTTCGGCGGCGTGCCGACCTTGTATGCCGGGCTGCTGGCCGATCCAGCGATCGGGCCTGGGGCTGGCTCGGCGCGGTTGCGCCGCTGCATCTCGGCCGGCGAGGCACTGCCGGCGCCACTGGGAGAACGCTGGTCGGCGACGGTCGGCGTCGACATCCTCGACGGGATCGGCAGCACCGAGATGCTGCACATCTTCGTCAGCAACCAGCCCGGCCGGCTGCGCTATGGCACGTCGGGCGTTCCGGTCCCAGGCTATGCGGTACGCATCGTGGACGAGGCCGGAGCCGACGTGGCCGATGGGGAAAGCGGGGAGTTGCTGGTGAACGGGCCGAGTGCCGCCGAGGGTTATTGGAACCAGCGGGCCAAGAGCCGGCACACCTTCGCCGGCGAATGGACGCGCACCGGCGACACCTACATCCGCGACCCCGACGGGATGTATCGCTACTGCGGCCGTGCCGACGACATGTTCAAGGTCAGCGGCATCTGGGTGTCGCCGTTCGAGGTCGAGGGCGCGCTGGTGTCGCATCCGGCGGTGCTGGAAGCGGCGGTGGTGGCCCGCGAGGATCGCGACGGGCTGACCAAGCCGCTGGCGTTCATCGTGTTGCGCGAGCCGGCGGACGGTGCGTTGCACGAGCGGCTCAAGGAGCACGTCAAGTCGCAAGTCGGGCCGTGGAAATATCCCCGTTGGATCGAGGTGGTGGACGCCTTGCCGAAAACCGCCACCGGGAAGATCCAGCGCTACAAGCTGCGCGGCCTGGCATGAGGGGTTTGCGATGAGCCGGCCGGGCTCGATCGTCGTCGGCAAGCGGCGGCTCGAGACCGAGTGGTGGGGGCCGCGCCCGCAGGCCGCGCCGACCCTGGTGCTGCTGCACGAGGGGCTCGGTTGCGTCGCGCTATGGCGCGATTTCCCCGACAACCTGGCGGCGGCCACGGGTTTCGGCGTGTTCGCCTTTTCCCGTTTCGGCTATGGCCGCTCCGAGCCGGTGAGCTTGCCGCGCCCGCTGAGCTACATGCACGACGAGGCGCGCGACGTGTTGCCGCGCGTGCTCGATGCGGCGGGGATCGAGCGCTGCGTGCTGGTCGGCCACTCGGACGGCGCCTCGATCGCCGCCATCCACGCCGCCAGCGCGCGGGATGCGCGGGTGTGCGGCCTCGCGCTGATCGCGCCGCATTTCTTCGTTGAGGACGTCACCGTCGCCAGCATCGCCGCGATCCGCGCTGCCTATGACACGGGCGACCTGCGCCGGCGCCTGGCGCGCTATCACACGCGGGTCGACGTCGCGTTCCGTGGCTGGAGCGAGGCCTGGCTAAACCCTGGCTTTCGCGGCTGGGACATCACCCCGCTGGTCCCTGCGATCGAGGCGCCGATGCTGCTGCTACAGGGCAGCGAGGACCGCTACGGCACCACCGACCAGCTGCGCGTCGCCGAGCGGGCGGCGCGCAGCCCGGTGCGGACAGTCCTGCTGCAAGGGGCCGAGCACTCGCCGCACATCGAGGCGCCCCGTCCGACCGCCGATGAAGTTGCGCGCTTTGCCCGCAGCGTTCTCCAGCATGAATTATATTGCCACTCCTGAGGGTGGCGTCCGCGAGGGCGAACGGGGCGCACGAACTCGTTAAAACGTTGCAATCGTAGCCGGCAAGAACATGAAGGTGCCCATTGCGCTACGGCAAGGAAGCCGACCGGAGGACCTCATGAGCACCACGGCGGCAAGTGCTCCGCCTGCGCCCGACTACGTTTCCAATGCGCCCGGCTACGCGACCCACGAAGTGCTCAATCAAGCCGGTGCGCTCGTCGGCTACAACGCATTCGCGGGCGACATCGCCTTCGTGGAGTCGGCCAAGGTCTTTGGCGCCGATTGGGCGGATGGACTGCTGCGGCGAACCGGGGCGGCTGTTGGCAGCGAGAAGGTCCAGTACCTCGCACGCCAGGCAAACCGACACCTGCCGGAACTCAAGACGCACGACCGCTTCGGCAACCGGGTCGATCTCGTCGAGTTTCACCCGGCCTATCATGAACTCATGGGCCTCGTCTTCGCCTCCGAGGCGCACTGCTTTGCCTGGACGCATCAGGGGCGCCCCGGCGCCCACGTAGCCCGGGCAGCATTGAGCTACCTGTGGAACCAGGGCGAAAACGGCGTCTGCTGCCCGATGGGCATGACCTTTGCCTCGATCCCGGCGCTGCGACACGATCCGGCACTCCTCGACGAGTGGTCGCCGCATATCCTCAAGGCGGCTTACGACGACCGCCCGATCTACGCCAAGGAGAAGCGGGGCGCGACGGTCGGCATGGCCATGACCGAGAAGCAAGGCGGCTCCGACCTCCGCGCCACGACCACCACCGCTCGGCCCGCCACGACGCGGCGCGGCTCGGGCGCTCACTACCTGCTCACGGGCCACAAATGGTTCTTCTCGGTGCCGATGAGCGACATTTTCCTGACGCTTGCGCAGACCGATAAGGGGCTTTCCTGCTTCGTCGCCACGGGCTGGTTGCCTGACGGATCGCGCAACCGTCTGAAGATCCAGCGGCTCAAGGACAAGTGCGGCAACAAGTCGAATGCCTCGTCCGAGGTCGAATTCCACGACCTCTACGCCACGATGCTGGGCGAGGAAGGCCGCGGCATTCGCACCATCATCGAGATGGCCCACGTCACACGGCTCGACTTCGCGGTGGGTTCGTCCGGCCTCATGCGCCAAGCGCTGAGCCAGGCGATCCACCACACCAGCAATCGACGCGCCTTCCAGCGTTCCCTCGTCGATCTGCCGATCATGCGCAACGTCGTGGCCGACCTCGCCGTCGAGTCCGAAGCGTTCCTGTGGCTTTCGATGCGCCTGGCTGCGGCGCTGGACCACGAGCACACGGATCGGGCGGAGGGGCTGCTATCCCGGATCTGCACGCCGGTGGCGAAATACTGGGCATGCAAACGGGCACCGCAATTCGTCGTGGAAGCGCTCGAATGTCACGGCGGCAACGGGTTCATCGCCGATCATCTCATGGAACGCCTCTATCGGGAGGCGCCGCTCAACGGCATCTGGGAGGGGACGGGCAACGTCATCTGCCTCGACGTGCTCCGCTCGATGCAGCGCGAGCCGGAGACAGTGGACGCCTTTCTGACCGAGGTGCGGCTTGCCCGGGGCGCCGACGCCCGGCTCGACGCCTTTACCGATAACCTTGAGCGCCGGCTGAGAAACCTGAACGAGTTCGAGCCGGTGGCGCGCCGTGTGATCGAGATGATGGCCTTTGCCCTCCAAGGCAGCTTGCTCGTTCGCTACTCGGTGCCCGCAATGGCCGACGCCTTCTGTGCGACGCGCCTCGACGGCGACTGGGGCCGGGCCTTTGGCACGCTGCCGAACGGGCTCGACACGCAGGCCATCGTCGACCGCGCGCGCATCCGCCCAGTTTGAGCCACGCCATCGGCCTCCCATTCGTCGCGTGACGATAGACCAATATCTGCACTATATTGCCGGTTCCCGCAGGGAGCGCCGAGATGGAGCGTATCGACTTTCAGACCGAGCCTGACCGCTACCGCCACTGGCGGCTGCGCCTCGACGGCGCGGTCGCGCATCTCGTCATGGACGTCGACCCCGCCGGCTCGCTGTTCGAGGGCTGCGAGCTCAAGCTCAACTCCTACGATCTCGGCGTCGACATCGAGCTCGCCGACGCGGTGCAGCGGCTGCGCTTCGAGCACCCGGAGGTGCGGGCGGTGGTGTTGCGCTCGGGCAAGGAGGGGGTGTTCTGCGCCGGGGCCAACATCCGGATGCTCGGGCGCGCCAGCCACGGCCACAAGGTGAATTTCTGCAAATTCACCAACGAGACCCGCATGGCGATCGAAGATGCCAGCGAGAATTCCGGTCAGACCTACATGGCGGCGGTCAACGGCGCCTGCGCCGGCGGCGGCTACGAGCTGGCGATCACAGCGGCGCACGTCATGCTGATCGACGACCGGCGCAGCACGGTCGCGTTGCCCGAGGTGCCGCTGCTCGGCGTGCTGCCGGGCACCGGCGGGCTTACCCGCCTCACCGACAAGCGGCGCGTGCGGCGCGACCGGGCGGACGTGTTCTGCACCCTGGAGGAGGGCATTCGCGGCGCCCGCGCCGTCCAGTGGCGGCTGGTGGACGAGGTGGTTCCGCCCTCGGCCTGGGAACAGGAGGTGGAGACCCGCGCACGCGAATTCGCCGCCCGCTCCGATCGGCCTACCGAGGCGCAGGGGATCGCGCTCCCGCCGCTGCGCCGTGTCTTCGCGGACGAAGCCATTTCGTACGATCACGTCGAAATCCGGCTCGATCGGGCGGGCCGCCGCGCCGTGCTCACCATTGGCGCCCCGGCCCGATTGCCCGCCGACCTTGCCGGTATCTGCGCCGAGGGGGCCGCGTTCTGGCCGCTGGCGATGGCGCGCGAGCTCGACGACGCTCTCCTGCATCTGCGCCTCAACGAACCGACGCTCGGCCTGCTGGTCCTGCGCACCGAGGGCAACCCCGATACCGTGCTGGCCGCAGACGCGCTGCTTGTCGCGCACCGCTCGCATTGGCTGGTGCGCGAGATCCGCCTCCATCTCAAGCGCGTGCTGAAGCGCCTCGACCTGACCGCGCGCAGCCTGATCGCGCTGATCGAGCCGGGCAGCTGCTTCGCCGGCACGCTGGCCGAGCTCGCCTTCGCCGCCGACCGCGCGGTGATGTACGCGGGGAGCCCCGCGCGCCTGCATCTCGGCCGGCTCAATTTCGGCGCCTACCCGATGAGCAACGGCCTCACCCGGCTGCAAACCCGCTTCCTCGGCGAACCCGCGAGCATTGCGCGCGCCGAGGAAAGCATCGGCGAGGCGCTCGAAAGCGACGCGGCGGAGGCCCTCGGCCTCGTCACCGCCGCCTATGACGATATCGACTGGGACGACGAGGTGCGGCTGATGCTGGAGGAGCGCGCCAGCTTCTCGGCCGACGCGCTCACCGCGATGGAGGCGAATCTCCGCTTCGCCGGGCCGGAGACGATGGAGACGCGCATCTTCGGCCGTCTCACCGCCTGGCAGAACTGGGTGTTCCAGCGCCCCAGCGCGGTCGGCGAGCACGGCGCGCTGAAACGCTACGGCAGCGGCCAGCAACCCGAATACGACCCCGAGCGGGTCTGAGGAGGAACGATCATGCCCGACGGCATCAACGTCGACTATGACGGCCTCATCCCGAACAATGTGGGGCTGAACGAGGACCAGCGCGTGCGTCGCGCGCTGGAGACCTGGCACCCCGGCTACATCGACTGGTGGAAGGACATGGGGCCGGACGGCTTCCAGGAGGCGCTGGTCTATCTGCGCACCGCTATCAGCGTCGATCCCGAGGGCTGGGCCAAGTTCGGCTATGTGAAGATGCCCGAATACAAATGGGGCATCTTGCTGGCGCCCGCCGTGGAGGGGCGGACAATCCCGTTCGGCGCGCACAAGGGGGAGCCGGCGTGGCAGGAGGTGCCGGGCGAGTGCCGCGCCATGCTGCGCCGCCTCCTCGTGATCCAGGGCGACACCGAGCCCGCCTCGGTCGAGCAGCAGCGCCATCTCGGCCGCACCGCGCCGTCACTCTACGACATGCGCAACCTGTTCCAGGTGAACGTCGAGGAAGGCCGCCATCTCTGGGCGATGGTCTACCTCCTGCAGAAATACTTCGGCCGTGACGGGCGCGAGGAGGCCGCGGCGCTGTTGCAGCGTCGCTCGGGCGATCGGGACACGCCGCGGATGCTCGGCGCCTTCAACGAGACGACGCCCGACTGGCTCTCCTTCTTCATGTTCACCACCTTCACCGACCGCGACGGCAAGATGCAGTTGGGCGCGCTCGCGCAATCGGGCTTCGATCCGCTGTCGCGCACCTGCCGCTTCATGTTGACCGAGGAAGCGCACCACATGTTCGTGGGCGAGAGCGGCGTGTCGCGCATCATCGAGCGCACCTGCCAGGCGATGCGCCAGGCTGGCATCACCGATCCCACCGATGTTGAGCGTGTGCGCGCGTTGGGGGTGATCGACCTGCCGCTGATGCAGAAGAAGATCAACCTGCACTTCTCCCTGACCTTGGACCTATTCGGCAACGAGATGTCGACCAACGCCGCCAATGCGTTCTCCAGCGGGTTGAAGGGCCGCTACCACGAGGACCAGATCGACGACGACCACGTGCTGCTGGGCGCCACCTATCCGGTGTTGCGGCTGATCGACGGAGAAATCCGCGAGGAGCAAGTGCCCGCGCTCTCGGGGCTCAACATGCGGCTGCGCGACGATTTCGTGGCCGATGCCTCGGTCGGGCTGCGTCGCTGGAATCGGCTGATCGAGGCCGCCGGCTTTGAGTATCGCCTGCAACTACCGCACGTCGCCTTCAACCGCCGCATCGGCGAGTTCGCCGGATTGAAAGCCGATCTCGGCGGCCGGATTTTGTCCGCTTCCGCATGGTCGGCGGCGAAAGCCAGCTTCCTGCCCGACGCCGCGGATGGCGATTATCTCGCAAGCCTGATGGTGCCGGTGCGAGAGCCCGGCCAATACGCCGGCTGGATCGCGCCGCCGAAATGGGGCGTGGACGGTAAGCCGGGGGAGTTCGAGTACGTGCGGATCGAGGGGTAAGGGCCGATCTCTGGTTCCGCAGTGGGGAATGAGCTAGACTGTCAACTAGCTTACGCCGGATGATGGGAATGAGAGAGATTGGTGCCTTCGAGGCGAAGAACCGTTTGGGCGCCTTGCTCGACCGGGTCGAGCAAGGCGAGGAAATCGTGATCACCCGCCGCGGCAAGGCGGTCGCCCGGTTGGTTCCCGAGGGTTCCCGATCCGGTCGGGAGGAAGCCCGGGCGGCAGCCGACCGCATCCGCGAGCGTGCCGCGGCAACAAAGCTGGGTGCGTTCGATTGGGCCGAATGGAAGGCCTATCGCGATGAAGGTCGGCGTTGAGCCTGGTACTGGACGGCTCCGCGACCTTGGCTTGGATCTACGGCGACGAGACGACCGACGGCATTCGGGCGGTGTTCGATCGGGTGCTCGATGACGGCGCGACGGTGCCGGCGCTGTGGCGGCTCGAGGTCGCCAACAGCTTGCAGATGGCGGTTCGGCGCAAGCGGGTCTCAGAGGCATTCCGGGACGCGACGCTGGCCGATTTGGGGTGGTTGAAGATCACCGTAGACCCGCAGACCGAGATTCATGCGTGGGGCGCGACGTTGCGGTTAGCCGACCGCTTGGGCCTAACGCTGTATGACGCCGCCTATCTCGAACTCGCGTATCGGGAGCGTCTGCCGCTCGCGAGCCTGGACCGGCCGCTGCGCGCGGCCGCGCAGTCGCTCGGGGTGGAGGTGCTGGGGATGACGGAATGATGACGGCCAACCGGCCGCCCTCTCTGGCTGGTCGGCCTGCGTGGCTCCCGGGTCTGGACGCGGCCATTCGATACGCTAGACTGACGATAAGCGTGGGGGCGAGTGGTGGGAATGACGGAGATGCGTGCCTGCGGGGCGGGAAAGCGCCTCGGGGTGCCGTTCGGCTTGTTCATGGCCAGGAGAGGACGCGAAGCTCGGGCCGCGGCTCGGCTCGGCCGGCGGAGATTCATCGGAATTGCGCTGCTTGGCGCGCCCGCGATCCACAAGGCCGCGCGCGCGGCA